>NZ_JCANUR010000001.1:0-624211 GCF_059569055.1 Sporacetigenium mesophilum DSM 16796
AGTTAATAGGAGCAGCAGGGGAGTTTTTAAATGGATCACAACAAACAGATCAATTAATAACACAATTATCAGGAATAGTAGATGGATTATCATCAGCATGGGAAGGATTAGCACAGTCTTCATTCTTCCAAAGATTCGAAGAATTAAAACCAGCATTACAAGAATTTGTAACGATAACAGAAGGGATAAATGAACAATTAAAAAGTGTAGCAAAGGAAATGGAAGATACAGATAGCAGATTAGCATCAGCTTTAAAAGGATAATTAATGAGGGAAAATAAAAATATCCGTGAACGAATTTGTAAATAGATTTATGTAAACTTCAAATAAATATATGACTTTTGAGTGGTGATTTATAAGGTTTTTAGGAGTGAGTAGAATAATACTCACTCCTTTTTTATTTGAAAAAAATATGTAAGAAAATGTATAATTACAAAGAAAATAGTATTATTTTTAATATTGAGAAAATATAATAAAATATGATATTATATGTAAGATAATGCCATTTTTTCAAAAAAATTATAAAAATAAAGCAGGGGGAGAAACAAAATGCATAAGAAAAAACTTTCATCAATTGTTACAATAGCGCTAGCTATAGGAAGTGCATCTGTAACACCTGTGTTTGCTCAAGAATTTCAAAATTCGGGAGATAATACAGAAGTGGTTGAACAACAAATTATAGAAGGAGAACAAGTCACAGAAAACTTAATCACTGAAGAAAATCAAACAGTAGAGGAAGAAATAACTGAACCAAAAATAAAATCTGTTACAGTGGATAAAACAAGTGTCCAACCTGGAGAAAGTTTTGAAATATATTTAGATATAGATTATGATCCATCTCTAATTAGTAGGGTAGAAGTAAACTATGGAGATTCTAATGATACCTCATCATATAGACATTATGCTGAATATGATTCTGAATCAGGAAAGTGGGTTGTTACTACAAATCCTCTATATGAAGAGGTTGAACTTGGCACATGGGACGTTAAATACATAAAGTTATATTATAGAGATACAACAAATAATTATAAATCTAAATCGTATACAAAGGAAGTAGATTATACTAGTCCTTCTATTTTAGTTGAATATCAAGATAAAATAAAGCCAGTATTTAATGGTGTAGAAGTAAGTAAAAAACAAATATCAGAAGGAACATTGAGAATAAGTATAAATGCTCAAGATGAATCAGAGTTATATAAAGGAAGATATAAAAGTTCCGTAATATACAATACACCTGATGGACCAAAAAACATAGATTTAGAGTATAATGAGATAACTAATAAGTTAGAAGGATTCATAGACATAAATAAAAAATACAATGGACAAGTAGAAAAGTGGATTTTAGAAGAAATACATATATATGATAATTCACGAAATGAACTAGTTATTTCTAGTGAAGATAGAGACTTAAGTGAAGGGAATTTTGAGGTAATTAACACAACAGTAGATAATTTACTTCCAGAATTTATATCAGTACAAACAGATAAGGAAAAGGTTTTAATAGGGGAAAGTATTTATATAAGTATAGAAGCAAATGATAGTGAGTCAGGACCACGTAGAGCTGAAATCGTATATATAAAACCAGATGGTGATATAGAAACTATAGATTTGAGTTATGATAGAAATACAAATAGACTAGAAGGCGAAATTTGGGACTCATATTTTATAGGTAAATGGACGATAGATCAAATAAATATATATGATAATGCAGGAAATAAACAAGTTATTTCTAAATCAGATAGAGATTTAAGTGAAGGTAACTTTGAAGTAATAAAAAGAGATAGTATTGCACCAAAGTTTAATTCTGTAAATGTAGATAAAACAAGAGCTACAGCAGATGAAATAGTAAAAATAAGTGTAGATGCAGAAGATGTTGAACCTGGAATAAAATCTATTGTTGTAACCTATAAAAATACGAAATCGGCATGGGATGATAGCAGAGTAACACTGACTTATAATGAAGAGTCAAAAAAATATATAGGATACATTATGGAAATAGATAAGTACAATACTGCTTCTGGGAAGTGGGAAATATACAATATAGCACTTGAAGATGGACATGGAAACGTAACAACTATATATAATTCAAATATATCTGATGAAATAGAGGCACAAGATCTGAGCGGAGGAGATTTTGAAGTTTATGGAACTGTATTAGATAAAACAGCACCTATTATTAAGTCAGTACAAGTAGATAAAGATACGGTAACAGAAGGAGAAAGGTTAAAAATAACTATAGATGCGGAAGATAATGAATCGGGATTAGGAGAATTAAAGTTAATAGAAGACTCGTCATGGGGAGGTTATTTTTCTCCACAAGTAGTTTATATAACTCCAGTAACAAAGGATGAATATTACTTAGATTTAAAATACAATAGTGTTACTAATAAATATGAAGGATATATAGATATTGACAAATATCTGAGTGAACCAGGTGAATGGAAGATAAAATCTATATGGATATTCGATAAAAATGGTAATGAATCAAGGACATATAATTCAAACTCTATAGAAGAAGATTATTATCAGGAAATAATGGATTTAAGCGGAGGAAATTTTAAGGTAGATGGAACAATATTAGATACTACAGCTCCTATAATTAAATCTGTAAGTATAGATAAAACAACTGCAAAAGTAGGAGAAACAGTAAAAATAGTAATAGATGCAGAAGATAAAGATTCGGGATTATCTAGCTTAAAGTCGAAGTATGATCCTTATGGAGCGGGACATTATGAAACACAAGCACATGTAGTTTATAAGACACAAGGAACAAAAATGTCCCGTCGCATAAACTTATATTATAACGAAGAAACAAATAAATATGAAGGGGATATTAATATTGATACCCAAGCAAGCCCTTGGGAAATAGAGTATATAGAAATTTACGATAAGAGTGGTAATGTTACAAGATTATTTAATTCAAATATAAGTAGAGAACTGGAGTCTCAGGACTTAAGTGGTGCAGATATTTTTGTTGAAGAAGGAGAAAATGTTGCACCTGTAATACCAGAAGTTAAATCTATAAAAGTGGAAAAAGATATTTTAACAGTAGGAGATAGGTTGAAAATAAGTTTAGAAGTTAAAGATGATAAATCTGAAGTTGTCTCTGTAAGTTATATAAAGCCTATAACAGGTGTATATACTGATATTTATTTGAAATACAATGAGGAAACAAGAAAATATGAAGGGTATATTGATATTGATAATAGTATTGAATCAGGACAATGGCGATTAAATCGTATAAATCTTCGAGATGGTAATAGAAATAATTATACTATATATGACTTTTATGATAACGTAAGTTTATTTGATGGAAACTTTACAGTTACAGGGACTAACGCTGATACGTATAAACCATATATAAATTCAATAAAAGTAAACAAAAGTGAGGTAACAGTAGGGGAAACAGTAAAGATAATTGTAGAAGCAGGGGATAATGAATCTTCAGTAGACAACGTAAAGGTTGGCATAAGGAAGCCAAGATATGGAAGTTCTTTTTCGTTTTTAGGTGATTACATAACTCAATATGTAGATTTAAGTTACAATGAAGAGACAAAAGTATATGAATATGATATGAATATAGATAAATTTGATAATTTTGGCTTATGGAGTATATTTGAAGTAATTGCCACTGACAAGTTTGGTAATGAAAATGAATTACAACTAGAGAATGAAGTGAATTTCTGGGCTTTTGGAAATTATATTGAAGATAATATAAAACCAAAATTAAATAGTATTAGTATTGATAAAAAATTTGTTACAGTAGGAGACAAAATTAAAGTAACAATAGATGCTAGAGATGATGAATCGGGGATAAAAGACGTATCATTAAACTATATTATATCTAATGAAGAGTATTATTTAAATCTTATATATAATAAAGAAACAGGAATGTATGAAGGATATATCGATACATTTAATTATCCAGGACAATGGATAATGGACAATATATTTATAACAGACGATAGAGATAATAGATTAGACATAAGAGCTAGATATAGTGAATTATTTGATTTAAGTAAATATAATTTTTATGTTTCTGATGTAAAGATAAACTTAGAGGTAACTAAAGAAATAAATGATAAAACAGTTGAAATAATAGGTAAATCAGAGCCTGGATTAAAGATAATAGCAAGTGTCAATGGAGAAGAAATAGGACAAGTTGTAGTTAATGAGAGTGGAAATTACACTATAGAAATATCACCACAGAAACAAGGAACACAAATAGAAATACTAGCAATGGATAGTGAAGGAAATAAAGTAAAATCTATTGGGATAACAGTTATAGATACAACAGCGCCAGAAGCTCCAAAGGTAAACGAAATAAGTGATAAGTCAGAAGAAATAACAGGGACAACTGAAGCAGGAGCAACAATAATAGCAAAGGTCAACGGAGACAAAATAGGAGAAGCTATAGCAGACGAAAATGGAAACTTTATTATATCTATATCAAGACAGTCAGTAGGAAAAATTGTGGAAGCAATAGCGACAGATAATGCTAATAATTCAAGTATAGCAGCAAAAATAGAGGTGAAGAATGAAACTCCTAGTATAAATTTAGCTAATAGAAATATATTAGTAAATAAAGAAAATGTTGAAGATTTAGATATTATAAAGTCAACAGGAGCTAAAGCTATTGATAAAGAAGATGGAGATTTAGATATAAAAATAACTGGTTTCGATTCTTCAAGAATAGGAGAGCAAACAGTAACCGTAGAAACTATAGATAGCAACGGTCAGGTTGCAAAAGAAACTGTAACTGTTAAGGTGGTAGACATTAAAGATGAAATATCTATAGACGATAGTAAATTATACACTTTAGATTTAACATCAATAGTAGATGGCCTTGGAACTAATGCTAATATATATAGTTTAAGTACTAATATTATAGATAAAGATAGTGCTATTCTAAAGGTTGCAGTTAGAGACCAATATGGAAATAAAGTTGAAGATACAATAAATGTTACATTAACAAAGGAAAGTATATCATTAGAAAATTCTATTATTCAGCCTTATATTATGAGTGCTATAAAAGGCGACAAAGCTTATATTAAGTTTAATATTAAAAAGGAAAACATTAATACCTTAACATCAGCATATATACAAACTAATGATGGCAAAAAGATTAATTTAAAAGTAGATACTGAATTACAAATCATAAATTTAAGTGAAACAACAAATAGTTTTAAACTTGAGTATGTTTTATCAGATACTACTTATGTTACTGATGAAAAAACTATTGAATGGACAGAAAAACAAGACACAACACAACCAAGTAAAGTAGATGTGTTAGTTGAAGAGTTAGTTAAAGAAAGTAGTGTATCTATTGAAAAACCAGTAGATAAACAAGAGGTGGTTATAACATCTTCTAAAGAGGTAGTTGTAGGATTAGCAAGTGAGATCTTAGAAAATGAAAATACATCTATATCAGTTAATGATGGGATACTAGAAATAAAAGTTGAAAATACTATTATAAAAGCATCTGAAGAAAAGACAACTATTGAGAAGGGTGTAAGTGAAAAATATGAAATAACAAGTGATGGCAAGATAAGTAAATATATGGCCAAGGCTCCAGCTGTGCAAGCAAGAACTATGCGTTCATTTGGAATAATGAGTATTACACCAACGGTAGCTACTACTCAATGGGAATTAGTGTATACCATAGATACTAAACAAGGAACTATACAACATGCAGATGGTAAAGTAGAAAAATTCCAACCTTCTTCTGAGGTACAATTGATAGTTGATGCAAAAGGTGATGTACAGGAACCGGTTCTAAATATAATAAAAGAAAATAATGACCAAGGCAACACAAAACCAGAGGATAACCAAAATAATAATCCTGTAGATAATAATCAGACAAATGATAATCAAAACAATAACCCTATAAATAATAATCCTGTAAATAATGAAGAAGTTAAGGATACTAACGGGAAAGAGCCTATAGAGAATAAGGTTATAGAAAATAACAATAGTACTAATGAAAATATAATAAAGTCAGAATTGCCTAAAACTGGTGAAAATATGATAGGCAGTCTTGCAACAATGATATTTGGTGCTGCTAGTATGATAACTGGAGGATCTTTATTTAGAAATAGAAGAAATAAATAAGTCCATATTACATAAAAGGGGGAAATATATTTCTCCCTTTTATATTAATTAGAATGGGGGCAACTTCTAAAAGTATGAAAAAGATTATAGCTATATTTCTTATACTTGTAGGTATAATATCTCTTATTAAACCTATATATGAATGGATCGGTATAAGAACAGAAGAGCAAATAGCTTTGGCAAAAGCAGAAAGTATAATAAATACAAATGATGAAAAAACAATATATAGGGAAAAGATAGAAAACTTTAGAGGAAGTCATGGAAAGGCCTTTGGAGTATTGTATATACCTAAGTTTGAAAAAAGGATTGCTATAATAGAAGGAGTTAGAGATACTGATTTAAACAAGGGTATTGGTCATATAAGTGAATCTAAATACCCATTGCAAAATGATCAGATATATTTGGCAGTTCATAGAGACAAAGTATTTAAAGAAATACAAAATTTAAATTCTGGAGACTATATATATATTGAAATGCCATACAGTAAAGTAAAGTATAAAATTTCTCATAATAAAATTGTCAATCCAGAGGATACACAAGTTATTAAGTCAACTTATCCTAAAGAGGAATTAGTTATACAAACGTGCTACCCTTTTAACTTTATTGGCAATGCACCTAAGCGATATCTATTATACGCATATCCTTATTAATAATAAATATTTATACAAAGAGATTAAATGAAACTTTAAAACTAGTCCTCATATGAGGACTTATTTTATTTTTTGTATAATTCTTTGGAAAAACTTACAAACGGCTAAAATGTAGAAAAACGAAAAAATATGTAGGAAAATGTAGTAATATTATAGGGATATTATTATATTTTTAGGGGTGAAGATATTGAAGAAATTTTTGACATTATTAGTTTCCTTTATTTTATGTTTTACACAGGTGTCATGGGGTCAGACAAAAATAGTTGATACTTCTAAAACTTATACCTATGAACAGATGCAAGAAGATTTATATGAACTTGAGCAAAAGTATCCAGAAATAATAAAACTAAATGTAATTGGGGAATCCGAATATGGGCGTAATATATATGAAGTAAAATTAGGTACAGGAAATCCAATACTTCATATAAACGCATCTCATCATGCTAGAGAATGGATTAGTACAACACTAACGATGAAAATGCTAGAAGACTTAGCTATAGGGTACAATAATAATGAAAACTGGGATAAATATAACGTTAAAGAAACTTTAGACAAAACAACTATATCATTTGTTCCTATGGTGAATCCTGATGGAGTTACATTGCAACAATCTGGGTTAGAGAAGTTCCCAGAAAGTGTCCACAGCCAACTTATAAGTATGAATGGTGGAAGTTTAGACTTTAAGAGATGGAAGGCTAATGGGAAAGGGATTGACTTAAATAGACAATATAATGCTAATTGGTCTTCAAGTTCTACTCCAACTAAGCCGAGTTATGCTGGGTTCAAAGGAAATAGACCAGAAGAGGCGAAAGAGGTAGTTGGTCTATTAAACTTAGTAAGAAGTAATAATCCTGAAATGGTTGTATCTTATCACAGTTCAGGTGAACTTATATTTTGGAAATTTGGACAAGATAGTGTTACAGAAAAAAGAGATTATGATTATGCACAAAAGATAAATTTATACACAGGATATAAATTAATAAATAGTGGATATGGAATGGAAGATGGTAAAGGCTTTAAAGATTGGTTTGTTACAACAACGAAAAGGCCAGGATTTACACTTGAACTTAGTCCATACGTTGGAGAAACACATGTGCCACTTTCAAATTTTAATAAAATATGGAATGAAAATAAATATGTACCACTTTATTTAGCAGAAGAAAGTTACAATTTATATAATACTAGAAATAATCCAACACCACCTCCAATAACAGAAGTGCCTAAACCACAGCCTATAGTACAAAAAGAAACTACTACAAATCTTAATATGAGAAGTGGACCTAGTACAACTGCTAAAACTATAACTACTTTGAAAAAAGGAATTAAGGTAGATGTATTAGAAAGTAAAAATGGTTGGGATAAAATAAAATATGGATCGAAGATAGGTTATGCAAGTAGTAAATACTTAAAAATAATACCTACAAAACCAGCTACTAATACACCAACAACACCTGCTGTAAAAGTTATAGCACAAAAACAAACTACTACAAATCTTAATATGAGAAGTGGGCCTAGTACAACTGCCAAAACTATAACTACTTTTAAAAAAGGAACTAAGGTGGATGTATTAGAAAGTAAAAACGGTTGGGATAAAATAAAGTATGGAACAAAGATAGGATATGTAAGCAATAAATACTTAAAAGCTATAACTACTACTAGATAGCAACGGAAAAACAAAGTGTGTAACTTCCAAAATTGGTGATGGTTAAAATATCATTACCAACTAAGGAGGGTACACACTTTATGTATTTAAACACATTCCTTAGCTAATAAAAAACATCCTATTATACCTGCATTATCTTCTAAAGCACAAGGTACTATGTATTCATTTAAATCAGGTGTGTTGACGTAGTTATTAAGTTGGTTTTTGAATGATTCTCTTATCATAGATAATAGATGCTCCTGTTTCATAACTCCGCCTCCAAATATTATTTTTTCAGGTGAAAGAGTCAATGTATAGTTCATTACAGCTTGAGCTAAATAATATGCTTCAATTTCCCAAACATTACTATCTCTGCTAATTAACTGTCCTTTTACTCCTGTTCTTTCTTCTATTGCAGGTCCTGCTGCCATACCTTCTAGACAATCTCCATGGAAAGGACAATTACCCTCATATTTATCATCTTTATGGCGTCTTACTAATATATGTCCTATCTCAGGATGACTAAATCCTTCCAGTATAGAACCATTAACTATAATTCCGCCACCTATACCTGTTCCTACTGTAATATATATACAACTTTCTTTTCCAGCAGCTGCTCCCATTTTTAACTCTCCGTAAGCTGCAGCGTTTACATCTGTAGTCCAAGCAATAGGAATATTATAATGTTTTTTTAATTCTCCTAAAAAATTATAGTTTTTCCAAGCTAATTTTGGCGTATTAGTTATATATCCATAGGTAGGCGATTTTGTGTTTATATCTATAGGTCCAAATGATCCAACTCCAATAGAGCTAACAGAATGTTTGTCAAAAAACTTAAAAACTTCTTTCATAGTTTCTTCAGGAGTTGTCGTAGGAATAGTCAATTTTTCCTTAATATTAAATTGTTTATCACAAGTTGCACAAATAAATTTTGTTCCCCCTGCCTCGATTGCTCCATACATTACTGACATTCAGTTTCCTCCTATAACTTTATACCTGTGTTTATACTTCTGGGTTTTATATCTTAGTCAAAATTATAATGCACATAACCTATTAATAAATTCTTAACTTAATTATATCATATTAATTATTTAAAATAGATACGTTGTTATAATAGCCTCTAAGTATCTACTTAACAAGTACTTTTATAGCAGATATTATCTATATTTTTACTGTGAAAAGCAATACGGAGAAGTCACAAATGCAAAATAAAATTGTGCTAAATTTAATGTAGAATAAATACGTTGCTAAAAAATTCAAATTATGACAAATTATTACATAAGAAATATGTATAATTATAAAGGAATTACTTATATGGAGGGAATTATATGAAATGTATTAGATGTAATCAAGATAATTTGAGTTATCATAATTACTGTATAAATGATGGCGAGAGCTTGAATTATCCTAATGAAAAATTAACACTAAAAAGCAACGTAGATAAGTATTGTATGGAATGTGGAAGTCATATAGAAGAAAAAGCAAATTACTGTATTGGATGTGGAAAAATTATTGCAAAAATTTGCTCAAAAAATGACTTGTCAAGATTAGACTCTATAGGCGAAGTTGGAAATAAATTTGGAGGGTCAACAATAAATCAAATTAAATCCAAACTAAAAAACATAAATATAACTGAACAATATTATAATAGTTATTTTGGTACTTCCAGAAAAATGACAAATAAAAAAAACGGTATTATGGAGAACAATTCAAGTCTAAGTATAATCTCATTAATAATTTCAATACTATTGCTGATAGAGATATTTACTTATTCTACAATATATACAGTTTCATTGAATCAAGCGTATCATCCAGATACTCGACTTGAAATTCAAATACTTTATATTATTCCACTTATAATATGTTCAACGGTATTTATTTTATTTTGGATAACATCTATTAGTAAAAATAAGTATTTATCTCTAATTTTATTGAGTATTTTATCTGGATGGGCTCCGCTTCTGTTAGTTCCAGTATTTATAGACATAGGTATGTTAAAATTTATGTTTAGCGAATCAATGCTAGTGCAGTTATTACCTTTTATATCTATAGCTATAGCGGTTTTATCTAATATAAAATACATTAAAATTTTAATAAGTAGATATAATTCCCCAACAATAGAAAACATTTAGGAGGAGAAAATACGTGAATAATGTTGAAGATTCAATAAAAGAAATCTATAAGCTAAATAAAATCATAGAAGATATAAGTGCTAAAAAAGCAGAAGCTTTATTAGATTTAGGTATAAATATCTACCAAAAAGTAAGAGAAGGTATTATAAAAGATGAAGAGATAATCGAAAAATGTAATAGTATATTAGGTTTTGATTACTTAATCTACAATAATAAAAGAAAGATAGAAGAAATTAAAAGCGCAGATGAAGGATTTACATGTTCATGCGGTAAAGCTTTAACTTCTGAAGATAGGTTTTGTGGAGGGTGTGGAAAAAAAGTTGAAATACCAGTTGAAAATATAGAAAGCGATACTTGTGACAACTGTGATATGAATATTAATTCTAATTTAAATTTCTGCCCTTGTTGCGGAGTAAAAATAAATTAAAAATAATAAAGGAGAAAAAATGAGAAAGAAAATTACTTATACAATAATATCTATATGTATGCTATTAGCTATAGGTGGGTGCAGTAAAAAAGAAGTTGCAACTGTTGTAAAAGATAAAAATATAGTTGTAAAAGAAGATAATAAAAAAGATCAAGAAAATAAACCAAAAGAAGAAAATGAAAACATTATTGAAGAAGTTAAAACTATTGTTATAGATCCAGGTCATTCATCAGTAGGAAACTTTACAAAAGAACCTATATCACCTAATTCATCTAAGACGAAACCTAAAGATGTGATAGGTGCTACAGGATATTACACAAAAGTACCAGAACATAAAACTACAGTAGCCATTGGGCTACTATTGAAAGAAGAACTTGAGTCAAAAGGATATAATGTGGTTATGACAAAGACAGAAGTATCAAAATCTCTAAGTAATATTGATAGAGCAACTATAGCAAATGAAAATAGTGCAGATTTAGTTGTGAGAATACATGCAGATTCATCTGAAAATCATAGCGTAAAAGGAGCATCAGTACTTATTCCTGAAGATAATCAATATACCTCTAATATATATGAAATAAGTAAAATTTATGGAAAGCAAATAATAAACACTTATACACAAGAGTTGAATATACAAAACAGAGGAATTATACCTAGAGATGATATGACCGGTTTCAATTGGTCAAAAGTACCGGTTGTTATATTAGAGATGGGTTTCTTATCTAATAAAGAAGAAGACAATTTCATTAGTAATACTCAAAATCACGAAAAAATAGCAAAAGCTATAGCGAATGGAATATATAACTGTTTTGAATAAAATAATGGGGGAGCGTAATATGAATACTTGTAGTAATTGTGGTAAAAAAATAAAGGATGGAATTTTATTTTGTAATTATTGCGGTACTAAAATAAGTGAATCAGTAAAAAATAAACAAGTCAATAAACAAATCATAGTAAATAAACAAAAATCAAATAACTTACCTATAATATTTTTAGTATGTGCGGTAATAGTTCTTGGAGTTGTGTTAAGAAAAGACAGTATAATGTATAACTATTATATGTTAAAGGGAAATACAGAAAGTTCAGTTACACAATCAATAAGCTATTATACAAAAGCACTAAAAATAAAGTATGAACAAGATTTAGTAGTTAAAATCAGTGAAAAATTAAAAGAAGATGAAAACTTTGAAACTACTTTAGAAAATTTAGATTGGGTAGTTAAAGAAGAAGACTTAAATAAAATATATGCTAATACTTATGTAAGTAAAGCAAAGGAAAATTTTAATAATAAAAACTATGAGACAACTTGGAATTATCTAGAAAAGGCCACGCTATATAACTATGATATAGAAAAGTTTGAGTACTATAAAGATTTAGTTAAATTAGAAGAAGCTTCAGAAGCTAATGAAGATACAAGTACATATAATTTGCACTCAGAATATATAATAGCAGATAGTAATACAAGATATCTAACTAGAGATGACTTAAGTAGTTATACTAAACGTCAGTTAGCGTTTATAAGAAATGAAATATT
This sequence comes from Sporacetigenium mesophilum DSM 16796, assembly GCF_059569055.1. Lineage (NCBI taxonomy): Bacteria > Bacillati > Bacillota > Clostridia > Peptostreptococcales > Tepidibacteraceae > Sporacetigenium > Sporacetigenium mesophilum. The sequence goes on from NZ_JCANUR010000001.1 coordinate 12,496, forward strand.
TGCAAGACATGGATATGTATTTGAAAAAGAAGATTATAATAATTATTTCATGAGTAAGTCTTGGTATTATCCAAATAACTACTTTACAGGTAGTGAAGAAGAGTTGAGTACTGTGGAAAGAGAAAACTTAAAACTTATACAGAATTTAGAAAAAGAATAAATTGTTACAAATATTAATAATAAATTAGTAATATATTACGATATAATAGTATGGAAATATATTACTAATTTATAGATGACCGTGAAGGGAGATTTAAAATGATGTTTTGTGGAAATTGTGGGCAACCAATGGATGCTACTAATAAGTTTTGTGGGAAATGTGGAAAACCGAATTCAAACAGAGAAGAGAGTACAAGTTTTTCAGAATCAGTAGTTGTGCAAGATAACTACATAAATGAAAATAGATATGATAATTGTGAAGTCGATTATTCCTACTTATCTGATTACTACCAAGATGAATTTAATAAAATAACAGAGTATGAAGAGGCATACAAAGGAAAGTGGAATTGGGCAGCATTCTTATTCGGAGGTCTATGGGCATTAACAAAAGGATTATGGTTATCTGCAGTTGTTTGCATAGTATTAAATATTATTACTAGCGGAATTGCAAGTTTTGTATATTGTGTCATATATGGATTCAGAGGAAACTATATGTATTACAATAAAATTGTAAAAAATAAACAGATACCGTTCTAAGCAAGGAGTATAAAATGACTAGAAAAGAAATTTTAAATTTAAACTCTAATGAATATGAACATCCATTTGATAGAAAGGCACTTAATGCTTTAGAACAAACACCAGGATTAGACATAATAATAAGGAAATTTAGTAAGTATTGGACTGATAAGATTCTTAAAATACAATATACTGGAAGTAATATAAAAGTAAATGAAAAAAATTTTCCTGAGGTACACAATGCATTGATAGAAGCTTGCAATATTTTGTGCGTTAAAAACATTCCTAAGTTATATATAAAATGGGGCTATGACGTCAATGCTTTCACAGCTGGAGTAGAAGATCCAATAATAGTATTAAATAGTGGAACAATAGATTTACTTACATATGAAGAATTACTATTTGTTATAGGTCACGAAGTTGGACATATTAAGAGCCAACATGTATTGTATTATCAAATGGCTCAAATACTTCCATTTTTAGGAGAGATAATAGGCTCGGCTACACTAGGGGTAGGAAACTTAGTATCTACTGGATTGCAAATAGCTATTTTAAATTGGGCGAGGATGTCAGAGTTTACAGCTGACAGAGCTGGGCTTTTAACTTGCCAAGATTCTAATGTTGCAGCAACAGCTATGATAAAAATAGCAGGTGTACCTAAAAAATATTTTAATTTAATTGATGTAGATGATTTTATAGGGCAAGCTAAAGAGTTTGATGATTATGATTATGATTCTATGGATAAGGTGGCTAAAATAGTAAGTACAATGTGGATTGATCACCCATGGACAGTAATGAGAACAGCCGAATTTTTTAAATGGATTGATTCTGGAGAATACGACGCCATATTAAATAGAACTAATAAAAAAGAATCAAAACCAGGTTATAATAATATGAGATTCTGTACTAATTGTGGGTATAAGATAAGAGCAGATCAAGTTTTCTGTTCAAATTGCGGAAATAAACTAAAATAGATATTATAATAATTTAATAAATATTATATATCCCATCAGTCTACTTGGCTGAAGGGATTTTTTATTTTAAATTTTGTAAAAATTTGAAGAACGTTTCTTGGTGTTTTTTGAAGGAAGTACAATATAAAAGTTGAAATTATAACTATTGTATTTTTTTATTTATTTTTCTTTTTTGTAGGGGGGAACCATATGAAGAAACGTTCTAATGTAAAACATATTGATGAATATAAAGCAAAAAAAGTGAATAAGAATAATAAGAAGAAAAAAACAAAAAAGAAGATTAGCACAAAGGTATTAATAAAATTTATAAAAGCATCTTCAATTTTAGCAGTTCTTGGCCTTGTTATAGGGCTTTTGTGCGGTTATTCAGTAGTTAGTGAGTTAAAATACGAATTAAATACCTTAAACAAAGAACTAGATAAAAAACTTGAGAAAAAGGATAATATTAGAGTTGAATTAGATGTATTAAGTAAAAGTGGGTACATAGAAGAAGAAGCAAAAACAAGACTTAACATGGATAGCCCAAAAGGAGATCAAATAAAGTATATAGATGTTGAGTAAGTAATTGGGGGGATGATATTTGAGTAAGTTAAAGGGAATAGGCAAAAAGCGTTTGGTACTTATTCTAGCACTTGCTTGTTGTGCTTTTTTGGCACTTATATTTAGAACTGGATATATACAACTTGTTAAGGGAACTTGGTTAAACCAATTAGCCCTAGCACAACAAACTAGAGATATACCTATAGAGCCCAAAAGAGGAGCTATATATGATAGAAATATGAAAGAGCTAGCTGTAAGTGTTACTAAATATACAATATGGTGTAAGCCTGTCGAGGTAAAAAACAAAGAAGACGCAGCAAAGAAAATAAGTGAAATAATAGGGGAAGATTATGACAAAGTACTTAAGTCTGTAAGTAGAAAAGACATGGCATTAGTTATGGTAAAAAGATGGGTAGAAGATGATCAAGCTGAAAAAATAAGAACATCTAAAGTACCTGGAATATGGGTAGCTGAAGATAATCAAAGATATTATCCATATGGTAATTTTGCTGCACATATATTAGGTCATACGGCATCTGATGCAACTGGTATATCTGGTATAGAAATGGAATACGACAAACATTTAAGAGGAACAAGAGGAAAATTAGTTGTAAGTACTGATGCTTCAGGTAGAGAGATACCTTATGGAAGTGAAAAATACTTTGAACCTGTAGAAGGAAATGGGATAGTACTTACTATAGATGAGGTTATACAACATTATATAGAAAACGCAGTTCAAAAGGCATATGAAATTAATAGTGCAAAAAGAGTTACAGTTGTAGCTATGAATCCTAAAACTGGAGATATAGTTGGTATGGCATCAAAACCTGACTATGACCCTAATAATCCAAGAGATCCAATATATCCTGCATGGGAAGAAGAACTTGATAGCTATAGCGATAAAGATAAAATAAAAGGTTTATTTAAAATGTGGAGAAATCCAGCTATAAGTGATACATATGAACCAGGATCTACTTTTAAACTTATAACATCATCGGCAGCAGTTGAAGAAGGTGTTATTAAAGAAGGAGAAAAATTCAACGACCCAGGATATGTAATGGTTGAAGGCAGAAGAATAAAATGTTGGAGACATTACAGACCACATGGGCTACAAACATTCCCAGAAGCAGTTCAAAACTCATGCAACCCAGTATTCGTTGAACTTGGTCAAAGACTTGGAGTTGCAAAGTTATATGATTATATAGAAGCATTTGGACTTATGAAGGTTACAGGTGTAGATTTACCAGGAGAAGCAAAGGGTATATTATATGCTGAAAAAAATGTTGGCCCTGTAGAACTTGCAACAATATCATTTGGCCAATCTATATCAGTTACACCAATACAACTTATAACTGCCATATCTGCAATAGCAAATGAAGGTGAATTAATGCAACCTAGAGTTGTAAAGCAATATGTTGATAATCAAGGAAATATTACAAAAAATATAGATCCTAAAATGGTTAGACAGGTAGTATCAAAGGAAACAGCAAAAGAAATGATGGATGTTATGAATTCGGTTGTTTCTTTGGGCTCTGGTAAGGCAGCTTATTTGCCAGGATACAGAGTTGGAGGTAAAACTGGTACTGCACAAAAAGTTATAGATGGGGTTTATGCTCAAGGGAAATATATAACTTCATTTGTAGGTGTTGCTCCAACAGATGACCCACAACTTGTAGTGTTAGCTATAGTTGATGAGCCGTCAGGAGTTGCAGCATTTGGTAGTACAACTGGGGGACCTATAATTAAGGAGATAATGGCTGAATCATTAAAATATCTAGGAGTTGAACCTAAATACAGTGAAGAAGAAAAAGCTGAATTTGTAAAAGAACAAGTTGTTGTTCCAGATGTAAGAAATCTAAGTATACAAGATGCAAATAAGGTGTTAGAAGAAGCTAGACTTAAACATATAATAGATGAAGATATAGAAGTTGATGAAAATGCAAAAATAATTGATATGTTCCCAAAACCAGGAGTTAAGGTACCTGTAGACTCTGGCATAGTACTATATCCTAAACATTAAAGTCATAAACATCTTTAAAAAAGTTATATTTTGTTATATAATTAATAAGTTATAATATGGAGTTTTTGATAAAGGCAATGTATATATATACATTGCCTTTTTAAAAGGAAATAAATTAGGAGGGAAATCAATATGTTACTTAAAGATATAATAAAAAATTTAGATATAGTAGACATAAAAGGTAATTTAGATATACAAATAGATAATGTTCAATATGATTCAAGAAAAGTAGGTCCTAATGGATTATTTGTATGTGTTAGAGGGTTTAATGTTGACGGACATGATTTTATACAAAGTGCCCTTGATAAAGGAGCTATAGCATACATTGTTGAAGAAGATATTTATGTAGAAGGATATACATTTATAAAAGTAGATGACAGTAGACGTGCTATGGCATCTGTTGCGGATAACTTTTACAATAATCCAACTAAAGAGTTAAATGTAATTGGTGTTACTGGGACAAACGGTAAAACTAGTATAACAAATTATTTAAAAGATATATTGAACTTAAATGGTGAAAAAATAGGCCTTATAGGTACTATTAAAATAGCAATAGGAGAAAAAGAAATAGAATCAAGTTCAACAACTCCAGAAAGTATAGACCTTCAAGGATACTTCAAAGAAATGCTAAATAGCGGATGTAGATATTGTGCTATGGAGGTTTCATCTCATTCATTAGAATTAAATAGAGTTGATGATAGTGAATTTAAACTAGGCATATTTACTAACTTAACTCCAGATCACTTAGATTTCCACAAAAATTTAGATGAATATAGAAAAGCAAAAGAAAAGTTATTTTATAAAACTACTTTGGCTAACATTATAAATATAGATGATGAAGGCGGCAAAAAAATATATGAAAATGTAAAAAGCTTAAAAACTCCTGTTTATACTTACGGTATAGATAATGAGGCTGATTTTTATGCCAAAGATATACACATAGACTACAAAGGAGTAAAATATACTTTGGTTACTCCAACTTACGAAACAACAATGTATGTACCAGTTCCTGGAAAATTTACAGTATATAATTCTTTAGCAGTTGTAGCATCAGCTTATTTGCTAGGAATATCTAAGGAGATTATAGTACAAGGATTCCAAAGCACTAAAGGAGTTGCTGGTAGATTTGAAAGTGTTCCAAATGACAAAGAAATAAGTGTTATTGTCGATTATGCTCACACACCAGATGCACTTGAAAATATCTTAAAAACAGCACAAGGATTTGCAAAAGGAGATATAATAACAGTTTTTGGTTGTGGTGGAGATAGAGATAAAACTAAGAGACCTGTTATGGGTTCAATAGCTCAAAACTATTCAAATTATTGTATGGTAACTTCAGATAATCCAAGAACTGAAGATCCAAAAGCTATAATAGAAGATATATTAACTGGACTTGACAAAGAAAAAGAAAACTTTGAAGTTGTTATAGATAGAAAAGAAGCTATAGAAAGAGCTATAAAAAAAGCTAAAAAAGGCGATGTAGTTATAATAGCAGGTAAAGGTCATGAAAATTATCAAATAATAGGAAAAACCAAATACCATTTTGACGACAAAGAAATAGCTACAAATTGTCTAAAGGAGGTATAATATGAAGTTAACTATTAAAGAATTAGTAATTGCTACAAATGGAAGTCTTTTATGTGGAAATGATACAGATATAATAAACAACGTTGTTATTGACAGTAGAAAAGCAAAATTAGGAGATGTTTTTATAGCTATAATAGGTGAAAATTTAGATGGACATAAGTTCATAAATAGCGCCTATGAAAATGGATGTAAAACATTTATAAAAAACAAAAGTAATAGCATAAAATTACAATTTCAGGACATAAATTTAATAGAGGTAGAAGATACAACTTTTGCTCTTGCTCATATAGCAAAGTATTATAAATCAAAATTTGAAATACCATTTATAGGTGTTACAGGAAGTGTAGGAAAAACTACTACTAAGGATATGATATTTGCTACTTTATCTAATAAATTGAACACATTAAAAAACGAAGGTAACTTTAACAACCATATAGGAGTTCCTTTGACGTTATTTAATTTAAATGATAAACATGAATGTGCTATAATAGAAATGGGAATGTCGAATTTTGGAGAAATAAAATATTTAGCAAATACAGTTAATCCACAAATAGGAGTTATATCAAATATAGGACTTTCTCATATCGAAAATTTAGGATCACAAGAAGGTATATTCAAATCAAAAATGGAGATAACTGAAAATTTTGGTCCACAAAATACATTAATTGTAAATGGAGACGACAAATTTTTAGGAACTTTAAAAGAAAAAAATGTTAATTACAATTTAAAGACTTTTGGATTTGAAAAAGACAATACTATATACTGTAGTGATTATATTATGAACGATACAGATATAACTTTTAAATGCGTTATAGAAAATGTAGAAGAAACATTTTTTGTACCGACAATAGGAAAACATAATATATACAATGCTATGGCTGGAATACTTGTGGGAATTAACTTAGGACTTTCAATAGATGAAATAAAAGAAGGACTAAGAAATTATAAGGCTACAAAAATGAGATTAGATATTATAAAAAATGAAAAACTAACTATAATAAACGATGCTTACAATGCTAGCCCAGATTCTATGAAGGCTGCTCTTGACATATTAGGAAGATATAAGGAAAGAAAAGTAGCAATACTTGGAGATATGTTTGAAATGGGAGATATTGCAGAATATGGTCATAGATTAGTAGGTAGTCACTCAATTGGCAAAACTGACATATTAATAACTGTTGGGGAAAATTCAAAATTCATAGGACATGAAGCAATAGATAAAGGTCTAAATGAAAACAATGTATATCATTTTTCAACTCGCGATGAAGCAATAAATAACATTGACAATATTATAAAAGATAATGATGTCGTGTTAGTAAAAGGATCAAGAGGAATGAAAATGGAAGAGATAGTTCAGTATCTTAACAACAGGAATTAGCTAACTAAGGGAGAGGAGATTGAATAATTATGCTAGGAATATCAGAACTAATGTATACAGCAATAGTGGCATTTGCAATAGTGCTTATATTAGGACCAATATTTATACCAATGCTTACTAGATTTAAGTTCGGTCAAACAGTAAGAGAAGATGGTCCACAAACACATTTATCAAAAAACGGAACACCTACTATGGGCGGATTGATAATGATAGTTGCTATACTTTTGACTTGTCTTACAAGAAGCGACGTAAATAGTGATATAATTGTAGGACTTGTGTGTATAGGAGGGTTTGGGTTTGTAGGGTTTTTAGATGACTATATAAAAATAGTTATGAAAAGATCTTTAGGACTTAGAGCTTATCAAAAGATAATACTACAGTTAGCTTTAGCTACATTTGTAGCTTATTATCAATATACTGCTTCACCAAATGCATCACAATTAGTTGTGCCTTTTACTGATTATGTTATAGACATAGGTAACTGGTATATTCCTTTTATGGTATTTGTAATAATAGCAGTAGTTAATGCTGCAAACTTAACAGATGGATTAGATGGATTGGCATCGGGAGTTACTTTGATAGTTATGGCATTCTTTATGTTCCTTGCATCTAGATATGGAAATACAGATGTAGCTGTGTTATGTGCAGCAGTAGTTGGAGCATGTCTAGGTTTCTTAGGATTTAACTCATATCCAGCTAGGATATTTATGGGGGACACAGGATCAATGGCTTTAGGTGGAGCTGTTGTTGCAGCAGCTATACTTACTAACTCTATACTTATTATACCTATTGTAGGTGGAATATATTTTGCAGAAACATTATCAGTTATAATGCAAGTTAGCTATTTCAAATTAACAGGTAAAAGAATATTTAAAATGGCTCCACTTCACCATCACTTTGAACAATGTGGATGGCCTGAAATTAAAGTAGTTAATAGATTTTATATGGTAACTATATTACTTGCTTGGATAAGTATAATAGCATTATTTTAATTGAGCATAGCGAATTTCTAAGAGGGGTGAATACAATATGGAATTTAACAACAAATCAGTATTACTTGTAGGATTGGCAAAAACTGGCGTATCAGCTATAAAAAAATTAGTAAGTTTAGGTTCAAAAGTAATTGTAAATGATATAAAGACTAAAGATCAATTATCTGATGTATTAAATGATCTAAAAGAATTAAAAAATGTAGAATATGTACTTGGAACTCACTTAGATGATGTATCTAATATTGATTTAGCAGTTGTATCACCTGGTGTTCCATTAGACTTACCTTTTATAAAAAAATTATACAATGAAAATATAGAAGTTATAGGTGAAGTTGAATTGTCTTATAGATTATCAAAGAACCCTACTTTTATAGGTATAACTGGAACTAATGGAAAAACTACAACAACAAGTTTGGTTGGAGAAATATACAAATCTTCAGATAGAGATACTTATGTTGTAGGAAACATAGGAACTCCTGTTATAGACGTTGTAGATATCGCTAATGAAAATTCATTTTTGATTACAGAACTTAGTAGTTTTCAATTGGAAAGTGTAAATAGTTTTAGACCAAAGGTATCTGCTATATTAAATATTACTGAAGATCATTTAAATAGACATCATACTATGGAAAACTATATAGATGCAAAAGCTAATATATTTAAAAATCAAGAAAAAACAGATTATACTATATTAAATTACGACGACGAAATAGTTAGAAATTTAAAAGATAGATGTAATTCTAACGTTATATATTTCTCTAGAAAAGTACAATTAGAAGAAGGCATTTTTGTTGATGAAAATGGAGATATAATAATAAAATTAAATGATGAAAGTATTAAATTAATGAATAAAAGTGAAATAAGTATACCTGGAAATCATAACTTAGAAAATGCACTCTCTGCCATAGGTATGAGTTTTGTTTTAGGTGTAGAATTAGAAGTTATAAAAAAAGTTCTAAAAACATTTGGCGGAGTTGAACATAGATTAGAATTTGTAAAAGAAATTAATAATATAATGTTTGTAAACGACTCTAAAGGAACTAATCCAGATTCAACAATAAAGGCAATTGAATCTTACGATAGACCGATAATATTAATAGCAGGCGGTATGGATAAATACAGTGACTTTACAGATATGGTGAAATCTTTTAATGGTGGAGTTAAAGCTTTGGTGTTACTTGGGGAAACAGCAGAGAAAATAGAAAAAACAGCCAATAAAGAAGGATTTTTTGACTGCTATAGAGTAAATAATATGAAGGAAGCTGTAGCAAAATCATATTCATTGGCAGTGCCAGGAGATGTAGTGTTATTATCACCTGCTTGTGCTAGCTGGGATATGTATCCTAATTTCGAAACAAGGGGTATGGACTTTAAAAACAATGTAGAAAGTTTATAATTTTTTTATAAGTGTAGGGAATGGGGGTCTGTAAATGACTAAGGAAGCTGCGAAAGCACGTATCAGGGGGATAAACAAAGGTCATGACAATTACGTATTTTATACAACTTTAATATTAGTTTTCATAGGAATCGTAATGGTTTTTAGTGCAAGTTTTGTTCAATCGAAATTTAAGTTAAATGATCCGTATTATTTTTTAAAAAGAGATTTAATATATGCAACTTTAGGATTTATTGCAATGATGTTTACATCAAATATACACTATAGAAAATTAGAAAAATACTCAAATGTTCTTCTTATAGTTTCAGTAGTGTTATTACTTTTGGTTTTAACACCACTAGGAGTTAGAATATACGGTGCTAAAAGATGGCTTGGCGTAGGTAGTTTTACTATACAGCCAGCTGAAATAGCAAAATTTGTATCTATAATATTTACTGCAAAAATTATAGAAAAAAATTACGATAAGATAAAGTTATTGATTAAAGGAGTTGGACCAACACTTTTAGTCCCACTACTTTTCTTTGGGCTTATAATAGTTCAGCCTAACTTATCTACTGCAGGTACAATAGTAATGGCTACATTTGTAATGTTATTTGTTGCTGGAATGGACCTAAAAGTTGTCTATTCAATGTTTGGTGCAGGGATAGGATTGTTTGCAGTAATGGTTGCAATGGCACCATATAGATTAAAGCGTGTTACTGCATTTCTTGATCCTTTTCAAGATCCATTAGGATCAGGATATCAAGTTATACAGTCTTTATATGCACTAGGATCTGGAGGGTTATTTGGACTTGGTCTTGGAAGAAGTAGACAAAAATATTTTTACATACCAGAGCCACAAAATGACTTTATATTTGCGATAATAGGAGAAGAATTAGGATTGATTGGATGTATTATAGTTATAATGTTGTTCGTATTTCTGGTATACAGATGTGTTAGGATAGCACTTAGATGTCCTGACGTATTTTCTTGTATGTTAGTTATTGGTATAGCTGCACAAATAGGAATACAAGCAGCTTTAAATATAGCTGTTGCAACTTCGTCTATGCCTGTTACAGGTGTCGCCCTTCCATTTATAAGTTATGGTGGTACATCACTTATAATATTTATGTCTGCAATAGGTATAATTCTCAGTATTTCAAGAAGTGTCAAAATGAATTAGACAGGAGATGGTAAAATGAGAGTTTTAATTTCTGGTGGAGGTACTGGCGGTCACGTCTATCCTGCTATAGCCATCGCTAATAAAATAAAAGAAGAAAATCCAGATGCAGAAATTTTATTTGTAGGAACTAAAAATGGAATAGAAGCTGAAATAGTTCCTAAGTATGGATATAAGTTGGCTACAGTTACAGTACAAGGATTTAAAAGAAAGATAGATTTAGACAATGTAAAAAGAGTATTTAAGTTAGTTAAGGGATTGGAAGAATCTAGAAAAGTGGTTAAAAAATTTAAGCCAGATGTTGTTATAGGAACTGGTGGGTATGTTAGTGGACCTGTTTTATTTAATTCATCTATAAATAAGTTCCCAACTATAATACATGAGCAAAACTCATTTCCAGGTGTAACTAATAAAATACTATCTAAAATGGTTACAAAAGTTTTAACTAGTTTTGAAGATTCTCACAAAAGATTTAGTCCTGATGTTCAACATAAATTATTTTTAACAGGTAACCCTGTTAGAAAAGAAATACTAACTACTAGAAAAAATTCAGCTAGAAGAAAACTAGGTATAAGTGAAGATAAAAAAATGGTTTTATGCGCTGGAGGTAGTGGTGGTTCTAGAAAAATAAATGAAGCTATGAAAACTGTTATATTAAATCTTATAAATGAAGATATAGCATTTATACATGCTACAGGAAAATACCACTATGAAGACTTTATGGAAGCTATGGGAGATGTAAGTCTAAAACCGTACCAAAAGATAGTTCCATATTTAGACGATATGGCAAGTGCACTTGCAGCATCAGATATTGTTATAGGTAGTGCAGGAGCTATATCTTTAGCTGAAATAACTGCTATGGGTAAGCCATCTATAATAATACCTAAGGCATATACTGCTGAAAATCACCAAGAATACAATGCAAGAAGTTTAGAAAAAAGTGGTGCTGGCGTTGCTATACTTGAAAAAGAATTAACACCACAACATTTAAATGAAACTGTATTTAGATTATTAGGTGATAGAGAAGCTTTAATAGGAATGGAAAATGCAAGTAGATCTATAGGTAAGCCAGATGCTCTAAATCTTATATACAAAGAAATAATGGAAGTTTATAAGGCTAATCAAAAACATGAGAAAGTTAAAAAAGAAAAGATAGTAGAAGATAAAAAAACAACTGAAAATGTTGATGAACATAAAGAAGAACCTAAAGTTATAGGGATAAAAAAGAAAAAGTAAATATAAAAAGGTAACACATGTTCCCCTTAGTACATAATATTAAATATTATAATTAATTTATAAGACTACTTTGTACTAGGGGGTGTCCTTTTTGGATAGATACATCATCAATGGTGGTAATAGATTAGAAGGCAGTATAAAATTAAAAGGCGCTAAGAATTCAGTTTTGCCTATAATGGCAGCGACTATATTAAATGAAGGAAAAAGTGTAATTCACAACGTACCTAATATATCAGATGTTCATGTTATGATTGATATATTAAGTAGTATAGGTTGTTATGCCCATTATGAAGGTGGAACACTAATTATAGATAGTTCAAATATAAACTCTGTTGAAGTTCAAGAAGAATATGTAAGAAAAATGAGAGCTTCTATAATAATTATGGGGGCTATGATAGGTAGATTTGAATATACGAAAATAAGTTATCCTGGTGGATGTGGAATTGGGTCACGTCCTATAGACTTACATCTCAAAGCCCTAGGAGCATTAGGTATAAGAATAGAAGAAGAATACGGTTATATGAATTGTTATAAAGATAAATTTATTGGAAATGATATTCACCTCGACATGCCAAGTGTTGGGGCAACTGAAAATGCAATGCTTGCAGCTGCGAAGGCAAATGGAATAACTAGAATATACAATGCTGCTAGAGAACCAGAAATAGAAGATTTGCAAAACTTCTTAAATGCTATGGGTGCAAAAATAAGAGGAGCTGGAAGTACTGTTATAGAAATAGAAGGTGTGAATAAACTAAATGAAGTTGAACACTCTATAATACCTGATAGAATAGCTATAGGAACATATCTTGTAGCTGGAGCAATAACTGGAGGAAAAATCGAAATTGAACATGTAATACACGACCATGTTAATCCTATAGTTTCAAAGTTAAAAGAAGCAGGATGTGAAATAAACTACACAAAGGAAGGGCTTTATTTAGTTGCGCCAAAGGCTATAAAAGCTATAGATGTAGTTAAAACTTCGCCACATCCAGGTTTCCCAACAGATATGCAGTCACAGCTTATGACACTTATGGCATTATCTGATGGTATAAGTGTTTTCTATGAAACTATATTTGAAAATAGATTTATGCATTGCCCTGAACTTATTAGAATGGGTGCAAATATAAAAGTGGTAACTGATAATGTGGCTATAATAAAAGGGGTAGATAAACTTACAGGTGCCAAGGTTAAATCTACTGATTTAAGAGGTGGAGCATCTTTAATATTAGCAGGTCTTATAGCTGATGGAACTACAGAAGTTTATGATATCCATCATGTAGAAAGAGGATATGAAGATATAGAAAATATACTTCGTAGTTTGGGAGCAGATATAAAGAAGGCTTAATAAGCCTTCTTATTTTGAAAAACAGTGGACAAGTTATCGGGGGGATAATTATGAAAAGAAAAAATAATAAAAATAAGATAAAGAAAAAAGCTAGTGTAGTTATATTTGTAACTATATTTTCTTTTGCTCTTTTGGGATATATATTTATAAATACGGAAAACTTTACAGTAAAGGATATTAAAATGTTTGGACAAAACATATTAAATAAAGAAGCTATAATAAAAAGTGCAAATATAGAGTTAGATAAAAACATATTTACATACAACATAGGTCAAATAGAAAAGAAATTAGAAAAAAATCCATATATAAAAAGTGTAAAGGTAAAAAGAAAATTTCCAAATGAATTAGTTTTTAATATTGTAGAGATAAGAGAAACTGCTATAATACCTTATATGGGGTCTTTTGCTTACATAGACACTAACGGAACTATACTTAAAATAGATGACGAGATAACTAATAACTCTATACCTATTATCAATGGAATAAACCTTAAAGATGCTATGATAGGAGAAAAACTAAATAGTGGAGATAAAAAATTATCTAGTAATGTAATAAGTTTATTAAATGATTGTAGTAAAAATGACATGTCTAGTGAAATACAAAAAATACAAATAAATAATAAAAAAGACATAACGATATATACTAAGAGAGGGATAGTTGTTGACTTCGGTGAAATAAAGAATATGGATTATAAGTTTTCTTCATTGAATCAAGTTTTAACAGATCTACAAACTAAGGGTATAAGCTCAGGAACAGTAGATTTAAGTTATAATAAATACGCTATATATAAGCCAAATTAGGGAGTGAAATGTTTTGAAAAGAAAAATGCCTTTTGGTGCTTTAATTATACTAAGTACATTACTTGGACTTTTAATAAGTATCCAATTAAGAACTGTAAATATGCAAACAGGGGGATATACAACATCACAAAGAGGTCAGCAACTTGCATCTCAGTTAAACAAGTTAAATGAAAAAGAAAATGCCTTAAAAAGTGAATTAAAAACTCTTGAAGATAAGTTGAATGAATATAAAAGTTCAGAGTCTAATTCAGATGTAGCTTTGAAAAGTATAAATGAAGATATAAAAAGATATGAAGAGTTAAGTGGATATACTGATGTAAGTGGACAAGGTATAAATATGAAAATTATTGGAGTAGGATCAAATCCAGATGCAAGTATGCTTATATACAATTATGAGCTTTTGTTATCTGTAGTAAACAAATTAAATGCAGCTCAAGCTGATGCAATATCAATAAATGAACAAAGGATAGTTGCAAATACTGCAATAGAATTATCAGGTGATAAATTACTTATAAATGATACACCAATAAGTCCACCCTTTATTGTAAAGGCAATAGGAAATGCAGATACGTTAGAATCAGCTCTTAAACTAAAATATGGAGTAATATGGGAAATAGAAAACTACTATAACGCAAAAGTAGATATAGAAAAAAAAGAAAATATAAAAATACCTAGATATTCAAAACAAATAAAATATAAATATGCTAACCCTGTTGAATAATATAGAGGTGTAAAATGGAAAATAAAAATCATAAGAATATTAAAATAAAACCTATTAAAATAAAAAATTTAAAACAAAAGTCAGTAGTGTTTTCATGTTTTTTGCTTGGAATGACAATATCTATATATTTAAAGAGTTTAGACCCTAATAATATATATCTTTCCTTGGCAAATATAAAGGATATAGAATATAAAATAGATTCAAAGGAAGTTCAAATAACAAATTTAGAAAATCTTATATCTAAAACAAAAAATGAAAGAAATAAGTATAAAGATGCAGTAGAAAACGACGATATATCTCTAGGAGATACTTTAGATGAAGAAAGAAACAACTTAAAAGCTATATCAGGGAATGAAGACTTAGAAGGCCAAGGAATAAAAATTGTACTTAAAGACAGTGAAAAAGATGTTACTGAAGGCCAAAATCCTAATGACCTTTTAGTACATGATATGGATGTACTTAGAATAATAAATGATTTAAAAGGAGCAGGGGCTGAAGCTATATCAATAAATGGAGAACGATTGTTAGCTAGTAGTAGAATAAAATGTGCAGGACCTACTATTACAATAAATAAAACTACATATGGACAACCTTTTGTAATAAAGGCAATAGGAGATAAAAAAGTATTAAATGCATCAGTACAAGCTCCAGGAAGTTATGGATCTTTACTTAAAGAAGTTTATGGGTTGTACGTAGACGTTGAAGAATTTGATAGGGTATTAATACCGAAATTTGTTGGAAATTAACTGAAAATAAAGTAAAATAATAAGAGGGTGAAATTTATGATTTGGGTTTTAGTTGGACTTGCATTAGGTGTAGCTGTAGGATATTATATACCTGTAACTTATCCAGGAAGTTATTCTCTTTATATATCTATTATGATACTTGCATGTTTGGACTCAGTGTTCGGTGCAATAAGGGCAGGACTTGATGGTAAGTATAATAATATTATATTTGCTACAGGATTTTTTGGAAATGCATTAATTGCAGGGTTATTAACTTACATAGGTGATAGAGTTGGTGTTCCACTTTATTATGCTGCTATATTAGTTTTTGGTGGGCGTTTATTTGACAATGTTGCTATTATAAGACGACATATAGTTGATAATTTTGTAAATAAAAAAAGAGGAAATTAGAAATTTACGTGGAATTAGTTAAATGTTAACAAATTTGTGTAGAAAATGGTATAATAAAACATAGATTTATTTTAAATGACTATAATAAGGAGGTTAAATAGATGCTAAACTTTGACGTAGATATGGACAATTTTGCCCATATTAAAGTAATCGGCGTAGGTGGCGGTGGAAACAACGCTGTAAATAGAATGGTTGAAGCTCAATTAAAGGGTGTTGAATTTATAGCTGTAAACACTGATAAGCAAGCTTTATATACATCTAAGGCTGAACAAAAGATACAAATAGGTGAAAAATCAACAAGAGGGCTAGGCGCAGGGGCTAATCCTGATGTAGGTAAAAAAGCAGCGGAAGAAAGTAAGGAAGAGATATTAAAAACTCTTGAAGGTGCGGATATGGTATTCGTAACAGCAGGTATGGGTGGTGGAACAGGTACTGGAGCAGCTCCAGTTGTTGCACAACTTGCAAAAGAAATGGGAATACTTACAGTAGGAGTTGTAACAAAACCATTTGCATTTGAAGGTAAAGTAAGAATGAAAAATGCAGAACATGGTATAAAGGAATTAAAGTCAAAGGTTGATACTTTAATAACAATACCTAACGATAGATTGTTACAAATAGTTCAAAAAAATACATCTATGCTGGAAGCCTTTTCAATAGCTGACGATGTGCTAAAACAAGGTATAGAGTCTATATCAGATCTTATAGCAGCTCCAGGTCTTATAAACTTAGACTTTGCAGACGTACAAGCTATAATGAAGGAAAAAGGTTTGGCACATATGGGTATAGGTAGAGCGGCTGGTGAAAATAGAGCTATAGAAGCAGCTAGACAAGCTATACAATCTCCATTATTAGAAACATCTATAAAGGGAGCTAAAGGGGTACTTCTTAATATAACAGGTGGGGCAAACCTAGGATTATTTGAAATAAACGAAGCATCTACATTGGTTCAAGAATCATGTGATGAAGAAGCAAACATAATATTTGGTGCTACTATTAAAGAAGAATTAGGCGATGAGTTAGTAATAACAGTTATTTCTACTGGATTTGATGAAAATCATGACATGTCATTAGATATTAACAAAAAGCCTAGTATGGCAAAACCTGTAGAAACTAATAATAGATATCAACAACAACAACAATACCAACAACCAAATTATAGTCAGCAACAAAGTTACAATCAACAACAGACAGAACAACAAAGACATGAAGAACAAGTACAACAACAACAACAATCTCAAGGGCCGATAGAGGTTGAAGATATAGAGATACCTACGTTTTTAAGAAGAAGGAGATAATTTTATCTCCTTTTTTCTTTGTTTTTGGGGAAACAATATTATATTCGACTTTCAATTATGACACAATACCTTACTAAACATATATTATAATGTATTTATAATATTCAAAAAAATAAAGGTGGTGTTGTAAAATTATATATGCAGAGTATTACATATTAGAAAATCTGATAATTAACTATGTAATTATCAGTACTACTGCAAAGATATTAAACATGCATCATTCTAGGAAAAAAGCTATATTAGGGGCTAGTATAGGAGCATTATATTCCTTAGCTTATTTATTTCCAATATTTGAGATTTTATTCACTATTCCATTTAAAATTCTAACAGTTTTCTTAATAACCTTAATATGTTTTAGCTATAAAGATGTAAAAAGCTATATAAGGGTATTATCTATATTTTATTTAGTAAATATTTTCATCTCTGGTAGCACCTTCTTTATAATATACTTCACAGGTATTAGCCATATTACAGTTTCTTTTGTTATATTTATGTGTTTTATAAGTTCTAAAATATTAGACTTAATTTATAAAGACATAAAATCACATAAGATGATAAAAGAATTAAAAAAGAAAATAAATGTAAAGGTTAGAGACAATATATTTAACTTTAATGCATTACTAGATAGCGGCAACTTGCTTAAAGATCCTATATCTAAAGATGATGTAATAATAGTAAGTGCTAAGAAATTAGAAAAATTACTTCCTAAAGAGTTATTAAACTATGATTATGGAGATATGAGCTTTGATAAAATAAATAGTTTATTAGATGAACTAGACATAAATTTATCAAGTAGAGTTCGCCTTATACCTTGTAGAAAAATAGGAAATGACAACGGCTTTGTACTTGGAATAAAAGCAGATTATATTGAAGTTGATGGAAGTAAAATTTCTAGTATAATATTAGGACTATCTAACTTTTCTGATAAAGATGACTATGATGCTATAATGAATCCATGTGTTTGTAATGTTTAATTTATTGTTGTAAATATTTTAGGGGGGATTAGCATAATGAAATTATTTAGAAATTTTTTAAGCAAGGCAAGAACTTATATTGTAGGACTTTTGGTTAAATTTAAAATTGTAAAACATGAAGAGATATACTACCTAGGAGGAGTTAATATACTACCTCCACCTTTAACTCCAGAAGAAGAGCAAGATCTTTTGCAAAAGTTAGAAAAAGATGAAAGTATAAAGTCTATACTTATAGAAAGAAATTTAAGATTAGTAGTTTATATATCTAGAAAGTTTGAAAATACAGGATTAGATGTTGAAGATTTAATATCTATAGGTACTATAGGTCTTATAAAGGCAGTAAATACATTTAAATTAGATAAAAATATAAAATTAGCTACATATGCTTCAAGATGTATAGAAAATGAAATACTTATGTATTTAAGAAAAAATAGTAGAAAAAAGGTTGAGGTATCATTTGATGAACCTTTAAATATTGATTTAGATGGAAATGAACTTTTATTATCTGATGTATTAGGTACAGAAAATGATGAAACTTATAAACTTATAGAAGAGGAAGTAGATAAAAGTTTACTTGTAATGGCTTTGGATAAATTATCCGACAGAGAAAAACAAATAATGGAGCTTAGATTTGGGTTGACTAGGGGTAGAGAAAGAACTCAAAAAGAAGTGGCTACAATGCTTGGTATATCTCAGTCCTATATATCTAGACTTGAGAAGAAAATCATATCTAGACTAAAAAAAGAAATGAAAAAATTCGTATAAAATGTCAATTTAAGCCGTTCCTTGGGGACGGCTTTTTGGTTGCAATTTGAAGGAATAAGGGCTTTTTTATAGAAAAAATATATATAGCGAATTTTTGAGCGCAACGAATTTTATCAACAAAGGAAGGCGGATTACATGATTATAGAAAAAATAATTAAAAAATTTATAAAAAAGTTAATTCCTATAGAAGAAAAAAAAGATATTAAGAAAAAGAAATTAACTCCTCCTAAAAATTTTAAGAGAGATATAATAAATACAGAAATCATAGGTATAGGAGGATGTGGCCAAAAAATAATTGAAAAGGCAAATGAGAAAAGCTTTAAAAATACAGATTATTTATATATAGATAATGATAGTAAGTCTTTGGCTAGTTCACCTATAAACAATAAAATAGTTATAGATAAAGATATACCTAATATAGATGAGTTCATCAAAAACAAAGATGTTTTATTTTTTATAGGTGGTCTTGGAGGGGGAACAGCAAGTAAAGTATTGCCACAGATAAGTAATGTTGTAAGTAAAAAGAATTTAATTACATTTGGAATAGTTACTAAACCATTTGGATTTGAGGGAAATGTAAGAAAAAACAACTTTAAAAAATGCTTAGAGGAAATAAATAAAGATACAGATATGATAATAATTGTAGATAATGATAAGTTAATGAAAATGTCTCAGAAAAATACTTCCATGATAGAAGCATTTGATATTTTAAATGATTTTGTAGTTGAATTTATACAAAAGACTATATATATTATCAACAATTCATTATATATAGAAAAAGAAGATATAGCTATAAAAAGTATAAAAAAGTCTATGGATAATCCTTTGTTTGAAATTATAGAGTCAAAAGATTTTGAAACTAAGTTAATAGATTTATTGAAAAAACGTGTGGTACAAAAAGAAGATGATGAAGAACTTGAAATACCTCAATTCTTAATGAAGAGTAATTAAGAATATAACGATTTGCATATTTTTCCATGAAATATTTCTATGCCAAAAGTATAAAAATACATGATATGTATATAATTCAAACATACAGATACTTTTGAAGAGAGGACTGAGAAAATCGTGCAAATCAGTAAAGTTGAAATTTGTGGTGTAAATACATCTGAATTACCTGTCTTAAAAAATGCAAAAATGATGGAACTTCTTTTGAAAGTAAAAGGAGGAGATGAAGCAGCTAGACAAGAGTTTGTAAGAGGTAATTTAAGATTGGTCTTAAGTGTCATACAAAAGTTCAATAACAGAGGTGAAAACATAGACGACTTATTCCAAATAGGTTGTATAGGACTTATAAAGGCCATTGATAATTTTGATTTAAGCCAAAATGTAAGATTTTCAACTTACGCAGTCCCGATGATTATAGGAGAAATAAGAAGGTATTTAAGAGACAACAATCCTATAAGAGTTAGTAGATCGCTAAAGGATATTGCGTACAAGGCACTACAAGTAAGAGAAAGTCTTACAAGAACTAATGCAAAAGAACCTACTATATCAGAGGTTGCAAAAGAACTTGGAGTAGAAATAGAAGATGTAGTTATGGCATTAGATGCTATACAAGATCCTATATCTTTATTTGATCCTGTATACCAAGACAATGGAGACGCAATATACGTAATGGATCAGGTTCAAGACAAAAAAGATACGGATGAAAATTGGCTACAAGAAATAGCTTTAAAAGAAGCTATAAAGAAATTAAATGGAAGAGAAAAGTTAGTTTTAGATTTAAGATTTTACAAAGGAAGAACTCAAATAGAAGTTGCTGATGAAATTGGAATATCTCAAGCTCAAGTTTCAAGAATAGAAAAAAATGCACTGAAAAATATGAGAAAATATATATAATATTAGAACACATATAAACTGTTGCGGAAACGCAGCAGTATTTTTTTAGAAAAATTTCACTATTGCGCACATTTAATTGTAAAAGAATGAAAAATATGTTAAAATTTTAGGTAGTTATGTAAGATTTTGAATTAATAAGACGAACACCAAGGGGGATTTTAATGTTAGAGCAACCTATATCAGCATTGTTTTTAAGAATTATACCAGAAGGAATATTGCTTATCTATGCAAGCTATATAATTATAAATAAGAAAGTCGATAATAAAAAGACACTTCTTTCAGGTGCATTATTAGGAAGTATTATGTATTCAATAAGACTTTTACCTATAAATTTTGGAGTACACACAATATTAGGCCTTCTGGTTTACATAGGAATATTATCTAAATGGCACGAGGTTGAATTATTTAAGTCTATAAAAATATCTCTTTTATCTATGGTTATACTGTTTATATGTGATTCAGCTACTTTGTATATATGTGTAAACCTTCTTAATATTCCACAAGAGATTTTATTTGAAAAAAGTATACAAAGCTCACTGCTTAGTATGTTAACATTAGTTATATTCACTCTAATTTTAGTATTAATAAGATTAGTGAAAAAGAAAAGAAAAATAGAATATGAGGCGTAAGATGTATTCTCCAGAAAAAATAGCTTTGGGTATAACGGGTAAGATATCAAGTAACTTAGATTTAGATAATGATCAAAAAGAAATAATACAATATGGTGCTTTTATGCTTATACAAACCATTGTATCTATATTAGCAACTTTAGCTTGTGGGTATATATTTGGAGTATTAATTGAAATAATAGTAATCTCAATTGTATCTTCAACTTTAAGGAAAAATTCAGGTGGAGTTCATGCTTCTTCGCCGGGTATGTGCGTATTACTAGGAACTATAACATTTACAATACTGGCACTGTTGGTCCAATACATATCAATTATAGATATAAATATGATTATAGTATCGTCAGTAATAGTATTTACATTATCCTATTATATAGTAACAAAAAAATGTCCAGTAGAAGCTCCAACTAAACCTATAAAAAGTATAGAAAAAAGAAAAAAACTTAAAAGAAAGACAATAAATACCCTACATTTTTACTTTGTTATTTGCTTTGTATTGTCATACTTTTATTTTAGCTTAAGTAATTTGTTATTTTTAAAGTTAATCATATGTACTGTTTTGGGGGTATTTTGGCAAACGATTACTTTAACTAATGTTGGAAGAAATGCTATGCATACCATAGATGATTTCTTTAATGATTTTTACAAAAGAAGGGGGAGAATTTAAATGAAAAAACTTGTTGCAATAGCTGCTATAGTATGTACTTTTGTAGCTACAACACTATCTGCCTCAGCTTGTTGGTGGGGATTCTATCAGCCAGAAGAACCAAGGGCATTAAGAGACTAATAGTAAAAAAGAGTAAGAGATTAGAGAAATCTAATCTCTTATTTTTTAAAAAGATTTTTGATAACAATCGACAAATATATTATAATAAAAATAGACAGTGACAAATTATATTTCTGAATAGGGTGGAGAAATGTATAAATTTGAAGATAAAAGAAAAGAAACGATATTTGAGATAATATCAATAGTAAAACTAATATATATACTATTAAGTGCTATGGTTGTATTTAGTGTGTATAAATTAGATTTAGGCAACTTAAAAGATATGAATATGCTATATATAATTTGTGTAGGTGTAGCTACTTTAATTTTAATATATCAAGCTTGGTTTTTATCTTCCAAAGAAGATGATGTAGATAGAATGCCTAGACTAAAAGATTTTATAGAAACTGGGTTATTTATAGGTTTGTTTACATTTTTAATTTGTATATCAGGTTATGAAACTAGTAATTATAAATTTATGTATATATTTATGATATTAATTTCTACCATACAATTCGGAAAAAAATACGGCATTACTATTGCAGTAATAGCTTCTACTTTAATTTTAGGAATAGATATAATAAATCCAACTAATGTCGTTGATGTAAATAAATATTTTCAAATAGATTTAGTATTGTCTGGTGCATTTATGTTGACTGCTTGGGTGTTAGGAGTATATGTAGGTGTTGAAAAAGAACATAGGGATGAAATGAAAATGTTAGCCAATTTAGATGAGTTAACAGGATTATACAATCACAGATATTTTCAAGAGTATTTATCATATGCAATAAGAGAAACTGATATCCATCAAAGTGAATTGAGTTTGTTATTTATGGATATAGACTACTTTAAGTATTATAATGATACCAATGGTCATCAAGCAGGAGACCTTATACTAGAACAAATAGGAAAAATACTTAAGGAAAATGTTAGGAAAAATGATGTAGTTGCTAGATATGGTGGAGAAGAATTTGCTGTTATACTTCCACATACTTCAGAAATAGAGGCTATGAAAATAGGAGAGAAAATAAGGGATAGTATTCAAAAGAAGAAATTTTATGGACAAGAAAATCAACCTAATAAAAATGTAACTATGTCTGTTGGTGTTTCATCATATCCAACAAAATCAAAATCTAAACATCAACTTATAAATACTGCTGACGATGCATTGTATAGAGCTAAGTTCTTCAATAGAAATAGAGTTGAAGTTTATTACAGTGTATTAGAAGAAATAGCAAAAGATACAAATGTTGAACATGATACAATAACTTCTATAAAAGCATTTATAGGTATGATAAACAAAAAAGATAAGTATATGTATGGACATACTGAAAGAGTAGTTATATACTGCAATTCATTTTCAAAGTATGTAAATTTAGATACAAAGGATAAAAAGACTCTTAGATTTGGAGCTTATTTACATGATATAGGAAAAATAGATGCTCCTGAGGAAGTATTAAACAAAAGAGAACGATTGACTGATAAAGAATTTGATATACTAAAACAACATCCGAGAATGGGAGTAGAAGTTATACAACATATAGAATCATTTAAAGAACTTGTGCCACTTATATTACATCATCACGAAAGATATGATGGGAAAGGATATCCAAATGGTCTAAAGGGGGAAGAAATCCCTTATTTAGCTAGGATATTAACTATTGCAGATAGTTTTGATGCTATGACATCAAATAGACCATACAACAATAGAAAAAATTATGATGAGGCTATAATAGAACTTAGAAGATGTGCTGGTACTCAATTTGATCCAGAGTTAGTAGAATCTTTTATAGAAATGATAGAACTTAACAAAGAAAACTTCTCAGGATATGCAATTAGTTAAAAGATGACCTAAATAGGTCATTTTTTTGTGTGTTTGTACATATTTATTTCTAAGAGGAGGGATTAATATGATTAGGATATCTGATATAATGGAAAAAGAAGTTATAAATGTAAAGAATGGAAAAAGGTTAGGTTTTATAACGGATATAGAAATAGATTCTAATGAAGGAAAATTAGTATCGTTTACTATAGTAGGAGATGGTGGTAGAGGATTTTTCTCTAGACATGAAGATCAAGTAGTATTTTGGAATGATATATTAAAAATAGGATGTGACACAATAATAGTTAATATAGGATCTGATTTTAATATAGATGAATTAGAAGTTTAGTTATATAATAAAAAATAATAAATACATACAAATGATGGAGGTACGATATATGCAATGTCCGTACTGTAAATATGCAGAATCTAAAGTTGTAGATTCTAGACATACAGAAGAAAACTCTATAAGAAGAAGAAGAGAATGTGAAGATTGCAAAAAAAGATTTACTACTTATGAAAAAATAGAAATGGTACCTATTATGGTAACAAAAAAGGATAATAATATAGAGGTATTTGATAGAAATAAAATATTAAATGGAATAATAAAATCATGTGAAAAAAGGCCTGTATCTATGAAGGACATAGAAAATGTAGTTTCATCTATAGAAAATGATATAAATAAAAATATGTTTACAGAAATAAAAAGTGAACATATAGGTGAAATGGTAATGGATAAATTAAAATACCTAGATGAAGTAGCTTATGTAAGATTTGCATCTGTTTATAGAAGATTTAAAGATATAAATACTTTTTTATCTGAATTAGAAAATATACTAAAGGAAAAAAGGTGATAAGAGATGGAAAAATATATAGCTTTTGATGAAATTAACAAGAAATACCCTTTTGTAAAAATAGCTTTTACAACTAGTGAAGTGGATATGGCAAATAAAGAAGATAAAAAAACTATTTGCAAAGAATTGGGATTTAACTTCGAAAATATGACAAATAATAAGCAAATTCATTCAGGTATAGTAAATATAGTAAATAAAAAAGATATAGGGATTATAAGAGATGGAGATGCATTAGTCACAAACTTAACAAATGTTCCTCTTATAACTTTTGTAGCAGATTGCGTATCTATAGCATTTGTAGACCCGATAAAAAAAGTAATAGGTGTAGCCCATGCTGGATGGCGTGGAACATATGAAAATATATCCTCAAAAGTGCTACAAGAAATGAAAGAAAATTATGATTCTAACCCAAAAGACGTATTATGTGTTATTGGACCTTCTATAGGACCATGCTGTTATGAAGTAAGTGATGATTTAATAGAAAAATTTAACACAAACATTACAATTCAAAATGAAAAATTCTATATAATTAAAGAAGGAAAACCTCATTTAGATTTATGGAAAATAAATGAGATTACTTTGAAAAAGAGTGGAATACTAAAAGAAAATATATTTAATTCAAATTTATGTACAAGTTGTAATAAAGATATGTTTCACTCTTATAGAAAACACAATCAAACTTCAAAACGGTTGGGAATGATAATAGAGCTTTTTTAAGGAGGACACATGATAAGAGTACTTGTAGTTGACGATGAGGAGCATATAGCAGAATTATTAAAGTTTAACTTAGAAACAGAGGGATTTAATGTTGAAATAGCATACGATGGACTTGATGGTTTTGCAAAAGCTAGGGAAATAAAACCAAACTTAATATTTTTGGATTGGATGCTTCCAGGGATAAGTGGAATAGATGTACTTAAGAAAATAAGAAGTGATAAAGAATTATCGAATACACCAGTTATAATGCTTACAGCAAAAAACATGGAAAGTGATAAAATAGAAGGTTTAGATGTAGGAGCTGATGACTATATAACTAAGCCTTTTAGTGTTAAAGAGGTACTAGCTAGAACTAATGCTGTTTTGAGAAGATATTCAGGTGTGCCTAAATCTTCAGAAACAGTATTAATATTAGACGATATAAAAGTTGATTTACAAAAACATGAGGTTACAAAAAATGAACAAAAGCTAGAATTAACTTTAAAGGAATTTGAATTACTTAAAATGCTTCTTCAAAATAAGGGAAGGGTTTTGTCTAGAAATCATTTATTAGATAAAATATGGGGATATGAATACTACGGTGAAACAAGAACGGTAGATGTTCACATAAGACATCTTAGAAAGAAAATTGAAGATGAATCTAAAGGTGAAAGATATATAGAAACTATAAGAGGGGTAGGATATAAAATAAACTAAAACTTTTGTAGAAGGTGAATACATGGATGTAGAAATATACTTACTTATTATATTATTAGCAACTATAGTTTCTATAATTGCTTTTAGATATATATTACAAATAAGAAGATATCTAAAAGAATTTATTAATGTATCAAATAAGGTGAGCCGTGGAGATTTAAATGCAAAAATAAATACTTCATATAATGGAGAACTTGGAAAATTAACTTCAAATTTTAACTTTGTTATAGACAAAACAAACTATACTATAAAGGAGTTAGAAGATAAGAATATACAACTTAAGTCTATAGTTACAAGTATATCTCATGGTATTCTTGCTATTGATGTATTTGGAAATATAATGTTAATTAACGAAAAAGCTATAGATATGTTTAATTATAGTTACAAAGAAAAAGTAGAAGGAAAACATATAAGAGATGTTATTAGAGAGCCTATAATATTAAAAGAAATAGATACTATTCTAACAAACAATAAAAATATAAATAAAGAAATAAAAATAAGTGACGATTTATTTTATAATTTCAAAATGGATCCTATATATATAGAAGATGGACAAAGGTTAGTTATTGGATCTATTATAAATATTGAAGATATAACTGAAAAAGTAAAACTTGAAAGAATGAGAACTAACTTTGTAGCTAACGTAACGCATGAACTAAAAACACCACTTACGTCAATAAGTGGATTTGTTGAAACTTTAAAGCTAAATGAAGACCTAAATGTAAATACGAGAAATAGATTTTTATCTATAATAGAAATAGAATCAGATAGGTTAAAAAGACTTATAGATGATATACTTTTTTTAGCTTTCATTGAAAGTGATGAAAAAAAACATGTAGAGACTGTAAGAGTTATGGATGTTTTTAATGAAGTGTATGATTTGACAATTGGATTGGCAAGATCGAAAAATATAAGCTTTAATCATCATTTTTCTAACAAAGATATAGTTGTAATTACAAATAGAGATTATATAAAGCAAATATTTGTAAACTTAATAGACAACGCCATTAAGTACACAAATGATGGTGGGACTGTTAGAGTATCTGTTGAAGAAGGAATAGATAATATAAACATAAAAGTGAAAGATACGGGGATAGGAATACCCAAAGAAGATATAAATAGGGTATTTGAAAGATTTTATAGAGTAGATAAAGGAAGAAGTAAGAAAGTTGGAGGAACTGGGCTAGGCCTTGCTATAGTTAAACATATAGTAAAATCTCTAGGCGGTTTTATAGATGTTAAAAGTGAACTAAATAAAGGTAGCGAATTTATTGTTAATATACCTAAGAGAAAATTTCCTTATTAAGTAAGGAAATTTTTTTGTTTGTAAATTTTTTTTTCATTTTTGTAAACAATAATTACAGTAATAATAAATGTAAAGGAGTTGAAAAAATGAAAGATGCTACCTTATTTAGACATGCATTCCTAACGGCAACATTAGTTGGAATACTTGCTAGAGTAGTAATGATCAGAGTAGTAAACAAACAATATCCATCTAGACCTCAAGATTATGTAGAGCAGCTTACTCTTTCTATAATTGCATCGTCTCTTGGAGCAATAGCTTTTCCTGCTCTTATTGATAAAGAATATGCAGCACTTACTTTTCTGGCTGTGGCGGTACAACAATTCCAACAAGTTGCAGAACAAGAGAGATTAACACTTCAAAATGTAGATAATACGGACTTAGTATCAAGAGGATCTATGTATATTGAAGAAATATCAAGAACATATGAAGTTAGAAGTCACTTAAGTGTATTTTCTGCCCTTGCTGCATCTATAACATTTATAGGTCTTAGACTTTATATGAAAATGAGTCTTTTACCTACAGTTGTATGGGCATTTGTAGCAGGTGGAATAGCTGCTTTTTTATTTAGAAAAATTTTGAGACGTGGAAGTATAGAAGATATAGCAGAAATTATACCCGCTACAATATCATTTGATGGACCCTTGTTAAAGGTAAATGAAGTAGTTATTTCTAATATAGGTTTGGATTCTTCAAAGAAAAGATATCTTGAAAAAGGTCTTGCAATTGAAATAAAACCTAATGATGCAGTAGCATCAGGAATATTAAACGATTTAGGACAAAGACAAGCGATAATTCATAATATGTATATCCATTTGGGAGTAGATAGAGATGTTGATGAGCCAGACTTCATACCTATACCTAGAAGAAGTTCAAAAAACGATTCTATAGTTATACCTTTCGTACCTTTGATAAAGGATATGGATGAATTAATAAGAGCTGCTAAAAGTACTCCTATACTTGAACAAGCAAAAGGTAAAAACCAAGCTTATTCAAAAGATGAAATACTAACTCAAGGTAAGTAGAAGGGGTGATTAAATGATAAAAATGATATTCGTAGTTGCTATGGCTACTGGTATATTGTCTAGATTTTTAACTTTGAACTTAGATAGTAAACAATATCCATCTCAACCAAATATTTTAGTATCTCAGCTGGTTTTAGCTGTAATTGCATCAGCACTAGGAGCTCTTTTAGTTCCGGCATTAGCTAATCAATCTTACACTTCTATAACATTTCTATCATTGGCAGCTGAACAGTTTAGATCGGTTAGAAAAGATCAAAGAAATACACTTGAAAATTTAGAAGACTTACAGCTTGTAAAAAGAGGAGAAGCTTATATAGAAGAAATAGCTAGAACATATGAAACAAGAAACTATATATGTATATTGACAGCAATAATGACAGGATTTGTATATAGATTTGCAACAGTAGAGTTTCATATGACTGAAGGGATAAGTATAACATTAGGGGCAGTAACTGGAGTTATATTAGCTATTGTACTAAAAAAAGTTACTAAAAGACAAAGTTTAGGAGATATTGCAGATGTAGTTCCTGCTAAAATAAATTTTGACGGTCCATTAATAAAGGTAGATGATGTTGTAATAAGTAACATAGGACTAGAATCCTCAAAGCAAAGATTTTTAGAAGAAGGATTAGCTGTTAGAATAATACCTAAAGATGGAGATTATATGAATGCAGGAATAATAAATAATCCAGGCCAAAGACAAGCTATAGCACATACTGCATATATAAGAATGGGAGTATTTAGAGATGCTGATGAGCCAGACTTTACACCACTAATAAGAAGGGACCCTAATGATCAAAGTATGGTTATGCCATTTGTTCCACTAAAAAAGGATATGGATAAACTTATAGAAGCGATTAAAAGCGCTCCAGTTCTTGAAACTGCAAAAGGCAAAAATATTGGACTGAAGAAATACAATATAAATAAGAAAGGAAGTGTTTCATAATGGGCATGAATGTAGGTATAACAGAGGCTGTCCTGGCAATAATAACTATGGATAAGAACATGAAAAGTGCAGCTTACCCAGTTTTTTATGCAGAAACTAGAGAAGAATTAGAAAATAGAGCTTTAATAATATCAAAAACTATGGGTGGAATGGTTCATGATGCATTAAATGGAACTCTTATGGTAGTTAAGCACTAAAATTCGCCTTGCTCATGTCGCCAACGACCTTGAAAGGCAGGTCCGTTGCTCAAGTTTATTAGTAGGAAATTATAATTTCCTATGAATCAAAAAGGTACCTTAAAGGTACCTTTTAGCATATAAACGTCTACTCATTGACGATTTATGTCAAAACGTGGTATTATAACTTGATACATTAAAATAGGTGTGGTGATATAATGGAAGTTAATGTTAAAAGTATCAATAATGTAATAAGTAAGGTATACGAGAATAGTATAGCTGAGGAAATTGGAATAGAAGTTGGAGATGTACTTATAAGTATAAATGGTCAAAGAATTCAAGATATTATAGAGTATAAGTTTTTGATAAGTGATGAATACTTAGAAGTTGAAATACAAAAAATCAATAGAGAAATATACATATATGAAATTGAAAAAGACTATGACGAAGATTTAGGTATAGAATTCACAAATCCTATAATAGATAAGGCAAAGAGTTGTAGAAATAAATGTATGTTTTGTTTTATAGACCAACTACCTCAGGGAATGAGAGATACTCTTTACTTTAAAGATGACGATTCAAGACTTTCTTTCTTACAAGGTAATTTTATAACTTTGACTAATATGACTGATGAGGATATAAATAACATAATAAAGTATAGAATAAGCCCTATAAACATATCTGTTCATACTACAAATCCAGAACTTAGAGTTAAAATGTTGAGCAATAAAAATGCAGGAAAATTATACGAGACAATGAAAAAACTATATGATGCCAATATAGAAATGAATTGTCAAATAGTTTTATGTCCTGGAGTAAACGACAAAGATGAGTTAAAAAGAACACTAGAGGACTTATCACATTTTTATCCTTATGTTAATAGTGCTGCAGTAGTTCCAGTTGGACTTACAAAACATAGAGAAGGACTATTTGAACTTGATATATTCAATAAAGAATCTTCAAAAGAACTTATTAATCAAATCAGAGAAATTCAATCTATGTATTTAAATAAGCTAGGAACTAGATTTGTATTTTTATCAGATGAATTTTATATAATAGCTGATGAAAAACTATTAGATTATGACGAGTATGAAGGATTTATTCAATTAGAAAATGGTGTAGGACTTATGTGTAAGTTTGAAAGTGATATTCGTGATTATATTAAAAACTTACCAAATAGCAAATTAAATAATAATAAAAAAGTTTCTATAGCAACAGGATCTTCATCATATGAATTTATGAAGAAGATATCAAAGTATATAATGAATAATATAAGTGGGTTGGAAATAGTAGTATACAAAATAAACAATGTATTTTTTGGAGAAACTATAACAGTTTCAGGACTTATAACAGCAACTGATATTGTAAGTCAACTTAATGATAAAGACTTAGGAAAAAATTTATTTATACCAAAGAGTATGTTAAAAGCTGATGAAGATATATTTTTAGATGACATAACTTTAGAAGGACTATCACAGAAATTAAATTTAGACGTAATACCTTGTAAAGTTGAGGCAAAAGATTTTATAGATAAACTTTTGAAATAAAAAGGAGAAAACAAATGAGTAAACCGATAGTAGCAGTAGTTGGAAGACCAAATGTTGGCAAATCAACACTATTTAATAAGTTAGCAGGAAAGAGGATATCAATAGTAGAAGATACTCCTGGAGTAACAAGAGATAGAATATTTGCAGAAGGTGAATGGCTTAATAAATATTATACTTTAATAGATACAGGTGGGATAGAACCTGAAAGTGAAGACATTATATTATCTCAAATGAGAAATCAAGCTATGTTGGCTATGGAAATGGCTCATGTTATAT
The DNA here is from genome assembly GCF_059569055.1 of Sporacetigenium mesophilum DSM 16796. Lineage (NCBI taxonomy): Bacteria > Bacillati > Bacillota > Clostridia > Peptostreptococcales > Tepidibacteraceae > Sporacetigenium > Sporacetigenium mesophilum. The sequence continues at coordinate 44,085 of NZ_JCANUR010000001.1, forward strand.
TATTTGTAGTTGATGGAAAAACAGGTCTTACACCAGACGATAAAGAAGTAGCACAAATACTAAGAAAAACAAAGAGGCCTGTAATATTAGTTGTAAACAAAATTGACAATCAAAAATTTGAAGATAATGTTTACGATTTTTATGAATTAGGCTTTGAAAATGTAGTTTCTATATCAAGCGTCAATGGTTTAGGAATAGGAGATTTATTAGATGAAGTTGTAGAAAACTTCCCTAGAGGATTAGAGACAGAGTATGATGAAGATGTAATAAATGTATCCATAGTTGGTAAACCCAATGCAGGTAAATCCTCTATATTAAACAAAATATTAGGAGAAGAAAGAGTTATAGTTAGTCCTATAGCAGGTACTACAAGAGATGCAATAGATACTTACTTAGAACAAGGAGATCGTAAGTATTTACTTATAGATACAGCAGGACTTAGAAAAAAGAGCAAGATACATGAAAATATAGAAAAATACAGTGCTATAAGATCGATATCTGCTGTAGATAGAGCAGATATAGTTTTAATTGTTATAGATGCTACTGAAGGAGTTACAGAACAAGATACAAAAGTTGCAGGCCTAGCCCATGATGAAGGTAAAGGTTGTATATTTGTTGTAAACAAATGGGACTTAATAGAAAAAAATGATAAAACTATGAGTTTATTTACTAAAAATATAAAAGAAAAATTTCCATTCATGATGTATGCTCCAGTAATCTTCGTATCAGCTAAAACTAATCAAAGAATGGCTAAAATACTAGATACTGTAAACTTTGTATCAGAAGAACAAAATAAGAGAATTTCAACTTCAGTATTAAATGATGTTATAGGTGAAGCGGTACTTCTTAATCAACCACCTTCAGATAAAGGTAAGAGACTTAAGATATACTATGCTACTCAAACAGGAGTAAAACCACCTAGATTTACTTTATTTATAAATGATGCACAATTAACTCACTTCTCTTATCAAAGATATTTAGAAAATAAAATAAGAGAAAATTTTGGGTTTGAAGGAACATCTATACAATTTTCATACAAGGAAAAAGATAAGAAGAGATAGAATAATATAGTATAGGGGGGAAAATACAATGATAACTTATATTATTATTGCCTTAATATCTTATTTATTAGGTAACATATCTACTTCCTATATAGTAGGTAGAAAAGTTGCAAATGTAGATATAAGAACGCAAGGTTCAGGAAATGCTGGGGCTACTAATGTTTTAAGAACCCTTGGCAAAAAAGCTGCTGCTATAGCCTTTATAGGAGATATATTAAAGGGAACTGTAGCGGTACTTATAGGACGTTATTTATCCGGGAGATATGGACTAGACCCTTTAAATGGAGCTTATATAGGTGCTGTATTTGTAGTTTTAGGGCATAATTGGCCAGCGCTTCTCGGATTTAGAGGTGGAAAGGGAGTCGCAACATCTTTTGGTACCATGCTTGCAATTTATCCTGGATATTCTTTACTTTGTTTAGCTATAGCTATTTTGATTATGTATAGGTCAAAATACGTTTCGCTAGGATCAATACTAGGTATCGCATGTTTTCCTGTAGTTATGTTTATTATAGGGAATAATAAAGCTTCTATAGTTGGAATCATACTTACAGCAACTGCTTTTTATACTCATAGAGAAAATATAAAAAGACTTAAAAATGGCACTGAAAGAAAAATAGGGGAAAAGAAAAATATTTCTAAATAAAATATTTAGGTAGGTGTTAATAATGGGAAAAATGTGCGTATTGGGTTCTGGAAGTTGGGGGACCGCCCTTGCACTTGTTCTAGGTAAAAAAGGATATGATGTATCTCTTTGGACTTTGGACAAACAACAATGTGAAAAAATAAATAAAACTAGAGAAAATATAGATTATCTTCCAGGTGTTGTAATACCTAGCAACATAAATGTTACTACTGATTTAAAAGAGGCTGTTGAAGATAGTATATTGGTAGTTCTTGCTGTACCATCTCAAGCAGTAAGATCTGTATGTAAAAATATAAAAGAAATTATAAGTGAAGATCAAGTTTTGGTTGATGTAGCTAAGGGACTTGAAAAAGGAACTGGGCTTAGAATGTCAGAAGTTGTTAAAGAAGAACTTCCAAATAATAAATATGTTGTATTATCAGGACCGTCACATGCAGAAGAAGTTGGAAGAGATATACCCACTACAGTAGTTGCAGCATCGGAAAATATAAAAGATGCAGAACTTGTACAAGAATCATTTATGACTCCTAAATTTAGAGTTTATACAAATCCTGATGTTGTTGGAGTAGAACTTGGAGGAGCATTAAAAAATATAATAGCATTTGGAGCAGGTGTATGTGATGGTTTAGGATATGGAGACAACACTAAAGCTGCTCTTATGACTAGAGGGATAAGAGAAGTAGCTAGACTTGGTGTAGCTATGGGAGCTGATCCTAATACATTCTCAGGACTTTCTGGTATAGGTGATTTAATAGTTACTTGTACTAGTATGCATAGTAGAAACAGAAGAGCTGGAATTCTTATAGGCCAAGGAAAGAGTTTAGAAGAAACTTTAGCTGAGGTAAAAATGGTAGTTGAAGGTATAACTGCTACTGAGGTAGCTTATGATGTATCCAAGAAGCTAAATATAGATATGCCTATAACTGATGCAATATACTCTGTACTTCACAATGGAGTAAATGCAAATGAAGCTGTTACAGGGCTTATGATGAGAAGTAAAACACATGAAATGGAAGAAATAGTTAATGATAGACTAGGCTTATAATAGCCTAGTTTTTTTGAGCATTAAACTTTGTAGACTTGCATATATATTACTATGGATTATTAGGGGGATAATAATCAGCATTTAATTTTAAAATAATGATAACACATTTTAATAGTTATCATATAAAGTTGTAATAATAACAGTTCCCCCTAAATATAATTTAATAAGAATTTATATGCAGGAGGGATAAGGATGAACAACATATATGAAGATATAGCTAGAAGAACTCAGGGCGATATATACATAGGTGTAGTTGGACCTGTTAGAACGGGAAAATCTACCTTTATCAGAAAGTTCATGGAGACTTTGGTTATTCCTAATATGGATAATGAGTACAAAAAAGAAAGAGCTTTAGATGAAATACCACAAAGTGGTTCAGGAAAGACTATAATGACTGTTGAACCAAAGTTTGTTCCAGCTGATGGAGCAGAAATAAAAATAAGAGACAATGTATCTATGAAAGTTAGAATGATTGACTGCGTAGGATACATAGTCGATGGAGCATTAGGTCACGAAGAAGATGGAAGACAAAGATTAGTTTCAACTCCATGGTCTAGTGAAGCTATGCCATTTGAAAAAGCAGCTGAAATAGGAACTAAAAAAGTTATAAGAGACCATTCAACAATAGGAATTGTAATTATAACTGATGGATCTGTAACGGGAATAGAAAGAAGAAATTATTTATATCCAGAAGAAAGAGTAATAAGTGAATTAAAATCATTAAATAAGCCATTTGCTATAGTATTAAATACACTATATCCAGAAAGAGAAGAAACATTAGAGTTAAAAAGAGGCTTAGAAGAAAAATATCAAATGCCAGTTCTTCCATTAAACATAGTTGACATGAGTGAAAATGACATAGAGAAAGTTATGGAAACTGTATTATTTGACTTCCCAGTAAGAGAAATAAACATAAACTTACCTAAGTGGGTGGAAGGATTAGAAAAAAATCACTGGGTTAAAAATAATATAATATTCTCATTAAAAGAAAGCATATCTACTATAGATAAAATAAGAGATGTTGATTCTATAGTAAGAAGTTTTGTTGATTTAGATTTCTTAGACAAAACTTATTTAGATAATGTAGAATTAGGAGAAGGCGTAGTTAATATAAAATTAGAAACAAAGCAAGATCTATTCTATAATGTATTAGAAGAAAAAAGCGGATTTAGAATAGATGGAGATTACCAATTACTAAACTTATTATCTAAGTTAGCTAAGGTAAAAACTGAGTATGATAAGGTAGAGCAAGCTCTAATAGATGTTAGAACTAAGGGATATGGATTAGTTCCTCCATCATTAGATGAGTTAACATTGGCTGAGCCTGAAATAGTAAAACAAGGTAAACAATATGGAGTTAAGTTAAGAGCAACAGCTCCATCACTACACTTAATAAGAGCTGATATAGCTACTGAAGTTTCTCCAGTTGTAGGAACAGAAAAACAAGGAGAAGAGTTAGTTAAATACTTATTAGATGGATTTGAATCAAATCCTAGTGAAATATGGCAGTCAAATATGTTTGGTAAATCACTACATGACTTAGTAAAAGAACAATTACAAAATAAGTTATACATGATGCCAGATGATGTTAGAATAAAAATGCAAAAAACATTACAAAGAATAATAAATGAAGGAAGCGCTAACGTTATAACAATAATATTATAAAATAATTTAAGATGCCACCCTCTACGGGCGGCATCTTTTTTCTTTGTTAAAAACTTGTCTACAGAAAATATAAAATATTCTAAATATTTAAAGAAATCTATTGCGTTATTAGAATTAAATCAGTATAATAATCATATAATCAAGTAAGTAAAGAAAATTGTGAATATTATCAAAAAGGGGGAGGTTGTTTTATGGAGAACATAGTAAATTCACTCAACAACATCATTTGGAGTAACGCACTTATAGTTTTATGTTTAGGAACTGGACTTTATTTTTCTTTAAGAACTCGTTTCATGCAAGTAAGACATTTAAAAGAAATGGTAGTTTTATTATTAAAAGGTGAAAAATCAGAACAAGGTATATCGTCTTTCCAAGCAATATGTGTTTCACTTGCTGGTCGTGTTGGTACTGGTAATATAGCAGGGGTTGCAACTGCTATAGCAATGGGAGGACCAGGAGCACTGTTTTGGATGTGGGCTATAGCATTCTTAGGTGCAGGATCAGCTTTCGTTGAATCAGTATTAGGTCAGGTATACAAAGAAGAAGTAGATGGACAATATCGTGGAGGTCCAGCGTATTATATAGAAAAAGGTATGGGGCAAAAATGGTATGCAATAACTTTTGCAGTAGCTACAGTTGTTGCAATGGGACTATTCTTACCAGGTGTTCAATCTAACTCTATAGCAACAGGTGTTCAAAATGCATTTGGAGTAACTCCAATGGTAACAGGATTAGCGTTAGTTGCTTTATTAGCTCTAATAATATTTGGTGGATTAAAAAGAATTGCATCTGCAACTGAATTCATAGTTCCTTTTATGGCAGGAGCTTATATATTAATGGCAGTAGTAATAATAGCTATGAATGCAAGTGAAGTGCCAGCAGTTATAGCTTTAATATTTAAATCTGCATTTGGTGCTGAACAAGCATTTGCAGGTATATTAGGTTCTACAATAGCTTGGGGTGTTAAAAGAGGTATATACTCAAATGAAGCTGGTCAAGGTAGTGGACCACACGCAGCTGCAGCTGCAGAAGTTAACCATCCAGCTAAACAAGGTTTCGTTCAAGCATTCTCAGTATATGTTGATACATTGTTCGTTTGTTCAGCTACAGGATTTATGATATTAATGACTGGAAGCTACAACGTAGTAAATCCAAATGGTGGATTTATAACTGAAAACTTACCAGGTGTTGAATATGGTCCTGCATTTACTCAAATGGCAATTGATAAATTCATACCAGGATTTGGTGCAGCATTCGTTGCTATAGCATTATTCTTCTTCGCATTCACTACATTAATGGCATACTACTATATGTCAGAAACGAACGTTTCATATTTAATGAAAAAGGTATTTAATGCAGATAGTAGTAAATTAGCTACTAACGTATTAAGAATAGCAATATTAGGAGCTACATTCTACGGAGCTGTAAAAACAGCAGGATTAGCTTGGGCAATGGGTGATATAGGTGTTGGTGTAATGGCATGGTTAAACATAATAGCTATATTAATAATGGCTAAGCCAGGGCTTGCTTGCTTAAAAGACTATGAAGCTCAACAAAAAGCAGGTATTCACAGAGATAATATGACTTTCGATCCTATTAAATTAGGTATAAAAGGTGCTACTTTCTGGGAAGAAAGAAATAATAAATCAAAAGGTAATGGATAATTTGATATCTTAAATAATAAAAATCCTAGGTGTTAAGCCTAGGATTTTTTCAATTATAAGGATATTACAATTTATCTAGAAAATATATACAATATTGTATTTTTAAAAGGATATAGATATATATTGAAGAATTATTATATAATTAAAGATTGTTTTTGGGGGGAACCTTTTTTGAAAAAAAGTAAAAAGAAACTAAGGATAAAATACACAAACATTTTTGTTATGGGAGTTTTTATTTACATATTGGCAAATGTATTTAACTTTTTTGTTAATCGTACAATACCAACTACTTTAGCTGAAAATGGAAATGTAGAAGAAAAAATTACAAAAGAAGCTGTGATTATAAGAGATGAACAAGTTATATTTGCTGAGTATTCTGGTACTGTAAAGTCAAATATAGATGAAGGAAGTAGAATACAAAAGGGGTATAAAGTTGCAACAATATATAAAAAAGATGTAGATGAAAAAATAGAAAAAGAAGTAGAGACATTAAATAAAGACATAAAAGAAATTAAGGAAGGGTCTAATGGTATTTTATCAAAGGATATAGAAAGTATAAATTCTGATATAGAAAATATAACAAATAAAATACAATATAATGCATTAAGAAAAGACATAGTAAATTTAGCAGAAAGCAAAGATGAAATAGTATCTTTGATTAATAAGAGAAATAGTATAAAAAATAATAGTGTTGCAGCAATAAATATAGAAAATATGGAATCAGAAAAAAAAATATTAGAAAATAAAATAAATAAATATACAGAATCTGTTTTAGCTAATAATTCAGGTATAGTGTCTTTTAATGCAGATGGATTTGAAGATGATTTAACTTATGAAAATATGGACAAGTTAAATTTTGATATTCTTAAAAATATAGAAAACAAAGATAATTTAATAAAAGAAGATAAAAAGGTAAAAACAGGAGATCCAATACTTAAGGTTATAAACAATCATAAATTTTACGTAGCAGTAGTCTTAGATAATAATGAATATAAAGATTTCAAAATAGGAGACAATGTAAAGTTAGCAAATAAAGATATTAAATTAGATGCAAAGGTTTATGACAAATATAAAGATAAAAATAACAAAAATATAACAATATTTGAAATTACCCAACAAAATAGGAAAATTTACGATACAAGGGTCTTAGAATTTGATATAATATATAAGCAACTAGAAGGAATAAAAATTCCTAAAGATGCTATAATTACAAAAGACAGTAAAAAGGGCGTATATAGAATTTCAGAAACTGGAAATGTACAATTTATAGAATTACAAGGAGTTTCTGGAGAAAATGACGATTTTATTGTGTTAAGTTATTTAACTATAAAATCAAATGGATTAAAAACAGTAAATTTACATGATGAAATCCTTTTAAAGCCAAATAAGGTTAAAGAAGGACAAAAGATAAAGTAGGTGATAAATTGAGTTTTTTAAGACAAAACTTGGAGATAGTTAAAGGCGATATTAAAGACGCTTGTGAAAAAGCAAATAGGGATACTGATAACGTTATATTAATAGGAGTAACCAAAACTGTAGATATACCAGTTATTGAAGAAGCAATAGAATTAGGTATAACTCATGTAGGTGAAAATAAGCCTCAAGAACTAGTAAGAAAATATGAGGCAATAGGTGATAAAGTAAAGTGGCATCTTATAGGTACTTTACAAACTAATAAGGTTAAGTATATAGTAGACAAAGTACATATGATACATTCATTAGATAGAAAATCATTGTGTGACGAAATAGAGAGAAGAGCACAAGGCATAGATAGAGTTATAAACTGCTTAGTTCAAGTAAACGTTTCTAATGAAGAAAGTAAACATGGTTTAAGTAGGGAAGATGTTATACCTTTTATAAAAGATGTTTCTACTAATTACAAACATATAAAAATAAAGGGCCTTATGACTATGGCAATGAATTCTGATAATCCTGAAGAGACTAGATGGGTTTTTAAAGAGTTAAAAGCACTTTCAAATGAAATAAAAAATCTTAATATTGAAAATGTAGATATTGATTATCTTTCAATGGGTATGAGTAATGATTTTAAAATAGCAATTGAAGAAGGTTCAAACATGGTTAGGGTTGGAACGTCTATATTTGGGGAAAGAAACTACGACATTTAACAAGGATGAGCATATATATTTGTTTAAAGACAATGAGGGAGGTTTTTAAAAATGGCTGAAGGATTAATAACGAAAATAAAAAAGTGGGTAACTGAGGAAGAAGTAGAGGAAGTTGTTGAAGATGATTATGAATTAGAAGATGTAGCTGAAGATGATTTAGTACCACATTTTAATGCACAAAATACTGGGAAAAATGGTAAAATATTAAATATACATGCTACTACTCAAATGAAGGTTGTAATATTTGAACCTAAAAGCTATGATGAAGCACCAGCTATAGCAGACCATCTAAAACATAGAAAGGCTGTTATAGTTAATTTAGAGAATTTAGATGATCCTGAAATGCGTAAGTCTATATTTCACTTTATAAGTGGAGCTGTATACGTTTTAGATGGAAGTATTCAAAAGGTATCTAAGGCAATATTTATATTAGCTCCAAGTAATGTAGATATTGATGCAAATATGAAAAAAGAATTAGAAACCAAAGTTTTATTCCCATGGCAAAATAAATAATAAAGGAGAATAAATATGGATGCATTTACAATAAAAAGAGCCTTATACTATTTAGTTGAGTTTATAGAATGGATGATAGTAGTTAGAGCTCTTATGTCTTGGTTCCCAAATAGCAGAGGTACTAAATTACATGCCTTTGTTCATAAAGTTACAGAACCAATAATAGGTCCTATAAGAGATATTATGTTCAAGCGTTTCAACAGCACTATAGATTTTTCACCTGTAATAGCATTGATACTTTTACAAGTTATTAGTGGCTTTGTAATTCGTGTAATCTAGGTTTTTATGCTTGATAAAAATACACTGACGAATCATATAAAAGATGTAGAACTTAAAAATAAAATATACAAGGTAATAGACAAATCTATAGGTGTTTTGAAAAATTACGATTATAGATATACAGAGTTTTTAAATCCATATGAACTTAAAAATGCAATAGCAGCATTAAATGCTATAGATGATATTAGTTATAGTGTATATGGTGGATATGAGAAAGCCGAAAGAAAGCTTGTTTATATCTACCCTTTTTATGTTAATGAAGAAGATTTAAATAAGCCAATTAAGGTTATTAAAATAAGTGGGAATTTTAAATTTAGAAAAGTATCTCATAGAGATTATTTAGGTTCTTTACTTGGACTTGGGATAAAAAGGGAAAAAATAGGAGATATATTAATTCATGAAAACTTCTGCCAAGTTGTAGTTTGTGAAGATATATGTGATTACATAATCCTAAACTTAGACAAGGTTGGAAGCAATAAAGTTTCTATAGAAGAAATAGAATTGTCACAAATTATATACAGTGAACCTGAATATAAGGAAGTTAACTTTACAGCAGCGTCTGATAGGCTAGATACTATTATAAGCGGTATTTATAATATATCTAGGCAAGAAAGTTCAAATTATATAAATTCTGAAAAAGTTTTTGTAGATTACGAAAAAATAACCTCCGTATCTAAAAGCGTAAAAGAAAATTGTATAATATCTGTTAGAGGTCTTGGTAGAGCAATAGTTTCTCAAATAGGAGATTATACAAAAAAGGGTAGGCTTAAAGTCAAAGCAAAAATCATAATATAAAGGGGGAATACACATGTTAACACCAATAGAAATAGAAAATAAGGAATTTAAAAAAGGATTAAGAGGATTCAAAGAAGAAGAAGTAGATGAATTTTTAGATATAGTAAAAGAAGATTTTGAGAAATTATACAAAGAAAATCTTGATCTAAAAGATAAGTTAAATTTATATCAAGATCAAGTTTCTAGATATAAAAATATTGAAGATACTTTAAAGGCTACTTTAATAACTGCTCAAGGAGCAGCTGAAGATACATGTAATGCTGCGAATAAAAAAGCTCAAATAATAGTTGAAGAAGCAGAACTTAGAGCAAGACAAATAATAGAGCAAGGAAACAATCAAGTTATAGAAATAAGAAAAGAATATGATTCTCTTTTAAAGGAATTTAAGATATTTAGAAATAAGTTCAAATCGTTGTTAGAAGATGAAATGAGAAACATAGATGAAATTTTTGATGAAGTAGGATCAAACACAGGATTAGATGAGAATCGAATTTTAGTTAAAAATGTCGAGTAAATAATATTGACGAAGACGAAAAAGTGTCATAAAATTAAGAACATAAACATAAAATAATAAATTAAAAGCTGTGATGGAGAAAGTAGACTTTAAATGTTTTTACAGAGAGCTGGGTAAGCTGAGAACCAGTAAATCTATAAAGTTGAAGATCACTCCTAAGCTGCAGGCTGAACGATTATTTAATTCATTAAGCTGTGCCGGTTAAAACCGTTATATTAAATGAGTGTTGTATATAGGTATGTTTTATTTATATACAAAATTAGGGTGGTAACGCGAGCAGACCTCGTCCCTTTATGGGGGCGGGGTTTTTTTAATACAAAAAAACACAAAAGACAAAAGAAAGGGTGATATTATGGCAAGATTTAAACCGCTAGTAGATAATTCTGTAAAAGAGGCAGAAGCTAATATCTCAAAATACTGGGATGAAGTTAATATACTAGAAAAAACTTTAGAAAAAGGAGAAAATGATCCAAGTTTCGTATTTTACGAAGGACCTCCTACAGCTAATGGTAAACCAGGTATACACCATGTTTTAGCTAGAACGCTAAAAGATTCTGTATGTAGATATAAAACAATGAGTGGATACCAAGTTAAAAGAAAAGCAGGATGGGATACTCATGGTCTTCCTGTTGAAATAGAAGTTGAAAAGCAATTAGGACTTTCTGATAAACAAGCTATAGAAAGTTATGGAATAGACAAATTCAATGAAAAATGTAGAGAGTCAGTTTTCTCTTATGAAAAGCAATGGAGAGAAATGACTAAACGTATGGCATATGAAATAGATTTAGACAACCCATATATAACTTTAGACAATAACTATATAGAATCTGTATGGTGGATATTAGATCAAATAAATAAAAAAGGTTTAATATATGAAGGGCATAAAATACTTCCATACTGTCCAAGATGTGGAACAGGTCTTGCATCACATGAAGTTGCACAAGGATACAAGGAAGTTAAAACTAATACGGTTATAGCTAAGTTTAAGAGAAAAGATGCAGAAAATGAATACTTCTTAGCATGGACAACTACTCCATGGACACTACCTTCAAACGTAGCACTTGCTGTTAATCCAAAAGAAACATATTTAAAGGTTAAAGTAAATGATGAAGTATATTATTTAGAAAAATCTTTAGCTCCTAAGGTTATAGGTGGCGAGTTTGAAGTACTAGAAGAAATGAAAGGTCAAGATTTAGAAGGTGTTGAATATGAACAATTAATGCCTTTTGTAAAAGTTGATAAGAAAGCTTTCTTTATAGGAGTTGCTGATTATGTAACTACTGAAGATGGTACTGGTATAGTTCATACAGCTCCAGCTTTTGGTGAAGATGACTACAATTTAGGTAGAAAATATGATTTACCTGTTATACAACCTGTTGATGAAAGTGGTAAATTTACAACTACTCCATGGGAAGGCAGATTCGTTATGGAGGACGGCTTAGATGTAGATATAATAAAATGGTTACATAGTGAAAATAAGTTATTTAAAAAAGAAAAAGTTGTTCATAATTATCCACACTGTTGGAGATGTCAAACTCCATTAGTATACTATGCTAAGCCAAGTTGGTATATAGAAGTTACAAAAGTAAAAGATCAATTAATAGCAAACAACAACTCTGTTGAGTGGTACCCATCTTTCGTAGGTGAAAAGAGATTTGGAAACTGGTTAGAAAACTTAAATGACTGGGCTATATCTAGAAGTAGATATTGGGGAACTCCTCTTAATATATGGACTTGCGAATGTGGTCATAAGGAATCTATAGGTTCTAGAAAAGAATTAGCAGAAAAAGCTATAGAAAATATAGATGAATCTGTAGAATTACATAGACCATATGTTGATGATATACATATAAAATGTGAAAAGTGTGAAGGTACTATGACAAGGGTTACTGATGTTATAGACTGTTGGTTTGACAGTGGGGCTATGCCATTTGCTCAACATCATTATCCATTTGAAAACAAAGAAAGATTTGATGAATTATTCCCAGCAGACTATATATGTGAAGGTATAGATCAAACTAGAGGATGGTTCTATTCATTACTTGCTGTATCTACACTTGTTACAGGAAAGCCTCCATATAAGAGAGTTTTAGTTAACGACTTAGTTCTTGATAAAGAAGGAAAGAAAATGAGTAAGTCAAGGGGTAATACAGTAAACCCATTTGAGTTATTCGATAGTTACGGTGCAGATGCACTAAGATGGTATCTATTATATGTATCTCCACCATGGACTCCAACTAGATTTGACTTAGATGGATTAAAAGAAGTTCAAAGTAAGTTCTTAGGAACTATAAAGAATGTATATAACTTCTTCACATTATATGCTAATACTGACGATATAAATCCAGATGATTTCTTCGTTGAATATAAAGATAGACCAGAACTTGATAGATGGATATTATCTAAGTTCAACAACTTAAAGAAATACGTTGAAGAAAACTTAGAAATATTTGAATTAAATAAATCAGTTAGAGCTATACAAGACTTTATAAATGAAGATTTATCTAACTGGTATATAAGACGTTCAAGAAGAAGATTTTGGGCTACAGAGTTAACACAAGATAAAAAAGCAGTTTACAATACAACTTTTGAAATATTAACAGACCTTTGTAAAATGATAGCACCAGTTGCACCATATTTATCAGAGGAATTATATAGAAACTTAACTAATGACGTTTCTGTTCATTTACAAAACTACCCAAGAGTAAATGAAGAGTTAATAGACTTTAAATTAGAAGAAAAAATGGATTTAGTTAAGAATTTAGTTACTCTTGGTAGAGCTTCAAGAGAAGCTACAAGAATAAAAGTACGTCAACCAATACAAAAGGTATTAGTTGATGGAAAATATGAAACTACTATAGATAACTTAGTTCCACTAATAGCTGAAGAGCTAAACGTTAAAGAAGTTGTATTTGCTAAGGATCTTGGAGAATATATGAACTTTAGCCTAAAGCCAAACTTCAAAGTATTAGGACCTGTACTTGGATCAAAAATGAAATTCTTTGGAAGTGAAATAGCAAAACTTAATCCAGCTGATGTAGTTCCAAAACTTGAATCTGGAGAAGTAATAAATGTTAATGTAGATGGTGAAGATTTTGAATTTAATAAAGATCATGTTTTAATAAATATAGCTGCTAAAGAAGGCTTCAATGTAACTATGGAAAACAACGTGTTTGTAATACTTGATACTACTTTAAATCAAGATTTATTAAGTGAAGGTTATGCTAGAGAATTTATATCTAAAGTTCAACAATTAAGAAAATCAAATGATTTCCAAGTATTAGATAATATAAAAATATACTTCAATGGAGACGATGAAATATCTAATGCTGTTGAAAAGCACAAAGATTATATAATGAGTGAAACTTTAGCACTTGATATAAACAAAGTAGATGATGAAACTTTAGAACAACATAATTTAAATGATCATATGACAGGATTAAAAGTAGAAAAAGCTAACTAATTATAAAGGTCCCTAATTTAGGGACCTTTTGTTTTGGAATATTTTGTGGTAAAATAGTTGAAGTTTGGAAATAATAAGTATATTGATTATATGTAGGAGGAAAATTATGATTAAAATAGGTATAATAGGTGCTATGGATGAAGAAGTTGATATACTAAAAGAAATAATGGATATACAAGAAACTGTACAAAAAGGCGGCCTAAAGTTTTACATAGGAAGATTAGAAAATAAAGATGTTGTATTAGTAAGATGTGGTATAGGAAAGGTAAATGCTGCACTTTGTACTCAAATATTATTAAGTGAATTTAATGTTAATTCTGTTGTCAACACTGGTGTTGCAGGGGCTTTACATAGTGATTTAGGTGTTTATGATATAGTTATATCAAGTGATGCAATGTATCATGATTTTGATACTACTGTATTTGGGAATAAAATAGGTGAAATACCTAGAATGGATACATCTATATTTAAAGCTGATGAAAAATTAATAAATGCAGCTTATGAATCTACTAAAGAAGAAGTTAGAAGCCATAAAGTTGTAAAAGGTAGAGTAGTAACGGGAGATATATTTATAAGCAGTAAGGAGTTAAAAGATAAGTTAGTAAATGAACTTGGAGCATACTGTGGTGAAATGGAAGGTGCAGCTATAGCTCATGTTTGTCACGTTAATGAAGTTCCATTTGTTGTTATAAGAGCTATGTCTGATAAAGCAGATGGAAGTGCTGATGTAACATATGAAGAGTTTGTACAAGAAGCTGCTCATAACTCAAAGGATATAGTATTAAGTATGTTAAGACATATATAGTTACATTCAAAAGCTTAGGGGTATCATTTGATAACCCTAAGCTTTTTTGTATCTATTCTTATTAAATAAACCTAAAAATTCAACAATTGCTATTAAAATAGCTCCCATAAATACTATTCCGAAGAATGCCCCTATGGAGTCTATGCCAACATCTTTTAGAGAGCCAGCTCTTCCTAATACATCAAGTTGATGCATTTCGTCGTAGTAAGCATATATAACCGATGTCATAAATCCGAATAACCCGGATAATGTTATACTTTTAGTAAAAACATACCCACATAGCATAAGTACAGAACTTAGACCAAAGTATAATGAAAAGTGAGCTATTTTTCTTACTATATATTCTTTGCTATATTGTTTCATAAGTCCTAGGTCATCCCTAAAGAACTTTATTCCCTTATCTATATATTTATTTTCACTTATATTAAATCTATTGTCTATAATTTTTAGATAGTGTAAAGCTGAATTAGATTGATTTGATGAGATTTCTCCTGTTTGTGATGAGAACCAAAATATCATAGCCATCCATATTATACAAAATATAAATAATATTTTTTTCATTTAATCACCCCTTTATCGTAAAGTACATTATAACATAATAATATTGTATTTTAAATATTATATCCTATGATGGTTAATCTAATATTAGGTTTACCTATATAAAAATATGATATAATAAAAATATTAAAATTACATAAATTAGGAGGGTAAAATGAGCGATAAAAAAATTATATTTAGTGGAGCTCAGCCATCTGGTAAGTTGACACTTGGGAATTATTTAGGGGCTATACAAAATTGGGTTAAACTTCAAGATGAATACGATTGTCATTATTGTGTTGTAGATTTACATGCTATAACTGTTCCACAAGAAGCTAAAAATTTAAGAGCAAATGCTATGGAAGTACTATCACTATACCTAGCTAGTGGTTTAGATCCAGATAAAAATACTATATTTATACAATCTCATGTAAGTGCACATACTGAACTAGCTTGGGTACTTAATACTATGACTTATATGGGTGAGTTAAATAGAATGACTCAATATAAAGAAAAATCTCAAAGAAGCGAGGCAAACTTAAATGCTGGATTATTTACTTATCCTGTATTAATGGCTGCAGATATATTATTATATCAAACTGACTTAGTTCCAGTTGGGGAAGATCAAAAGCAACACTTAGAATTAGCTAGGGATTTAGCAAGTAGATTTAACAATAGATATAGCGATACTTTTAAAATACCAGAACCATACATACCAAAAGTTGCATCTAGAATAATGAGTTTACAAGAGCCAACTAAGAAAATGTCTAAATCAGATGCAAATGAAAATGCATATATATTAATTGCCGACGATCCTGATACAATAAAAAGAAAAATTAAACGTTGTGTTACAGATTCTGTAGGCATAGTTAGGAATAGCGATGAACAACCTGGAATAAAAAATCTTCTTGGAATATATTCAAAACTTGACAACAAATCTATTGATGAAATAGAAGCTATGTACGAAGGAAAAGGATATGGAGATTTTAAAAATGATATAGCTGAAGTTATAGTAGAAAATTTAAGACCTATTAGAGAAAAATACGAATATTTATTGAAAAATAAAGATTATTTAGAAACAGTTTATGCACAAGGTGCATCAAAAGCAGAAAAAAATGCTAGAAAGACACTTAGAAAAGTCTATAAAAAAGTTGGTTTTATAGAAAAGAAATTTATATAGTATCTTTGCAATAAAAAAGTCCTGATTTTCAGGACTTTTTGTATTTTATAAGACTATTTTTCACATACTAAATCTATAAAATTGGGTATAGTATGGGATGTGAAAATTTGGAAAAACATTATAAGGATGGAAAAGAATATTTAAATGGGAAATTAGACAATGTTGAAATGAGAAATATGAAGGATATAGATGCAAAGTTCAAATATCAAAATGAAAAAATTAAAGGTGAAAGTGAATATTTACAGCATTTACATGTTGTTGAAAGTAAGTTAGACAATCTTATATTTATGATAGACCATAGTAGAATAAGAGATTATATGGCGCTTTTGGAGAGTCCTAGAAGGCTATTAGTTCTAAATGCTATAGCAGGACTTGCAAGAGGTTTAGGTCAAGCCATAGGACTTACAGTACTGGCAGCTATGGTTATGTACTGGATATCTACGTGGATGGATATGCCGATAATAGGGAAATATATAGCAGAGATAATGGATATAGTTGATAAATATAGATCTAGATAAAGGAGATGTTATTATGAATAATATAGAGATGAATAACTACAAAGAAAAACTTTTAAAAGAAAAAGAAAGAGTGACAAATTTAATAGATGAGTTACAAGACGATACACCTTTTGGAGACCATAAACATCCTACTAGTCAAAGATATGCAACTGGAGAGTTATCAGCATATGACAACCATCCTGGAGATATGGGCACAGAGGTGTTTATGCAAGAAATGCAGATGAATCTTGCCAATCAACATAAGTACAGAGCAGATGTTATAGATAGAGCTTTAGATAAAATAAGCTTGGGAAGTTATGGCATTTGTGATGTATGCGGCAAAAACATAGAAAATGAAAGACTAGAAATACTACCAGAAACTACATTATGTGCCCACTGTTCAAATGAACAGCCTCAAAACTATATGAATGAATATAGACCTGTAGAAGAAGAATTATTAGACAAAGATGACTATTTTTATTCAGACTTAAATGAATATTTAGCTGATACAAATAGACCTATAGAACATGATACAGTTGATAGGGAAATGAGAAAATTTTAATTAAAATTAAGATAGCTTTTAGCTATCTTAATTTTTTGTGGTATAATCTGTCTATATGTTATAAAGGGAGGTTGTGGAGTTGCTTTATATAGGCATAATAATATCTTTAATAATTTTAGATCAGTTATCTAAATATTTTGCTCTTAATTATTTAACACATGTAGGAAGTATACCTATAATAGAAAATATATTTCATCTTACATATGTAGAAAATAGGGGAGCAGCTTTTGGAATGTTACAAAATAACCAAATAATATTTGTAATAGTTGCGTCTATTGCTACAATAGGAGGACTTTATTATTTGTATACTAATAAAGACTTAAAATTTATAGCTAAGGCTTCTATAGTGCTTATAATATCTGGAGCTATAGGTAATCTTATAGATAGATTAAGATTAGGATTTGTGGTAGATTATTTTGACTTTAGAATATTTTGGGAGTATGTATTTAATGTAGCAGATGTATATGTAGTAATTGGGACAATATTATTATGTATATACGTTATATTCTTTGAAGATAGAAAGTAGGGATTATATGGAAAATATAAAAGAATTTTTAGTTTTGGAAGAAAATGAAGGAGATAGGTTAGATGTATACTTATCAACTGAACTTGGAGATATGTCTAGAAGTTATATTCAAAAACTTATAAAAGAAGAAAGAGTAGTTGTAAATAATAAAATTGAAAAAGCAAAATATGTAGTAAAAGAAGATGATAATATAAAAATAGATATACCAGAGCCAAAGCTTTTAGAAGTTGAAGCTGAAAACATACCTTTGGAAATTGTTTATGAAGATAGTGATGTTTTAGTAGTAAATAAACCACAAGGGATGGTAGTACATCCTGCACCTGGGAATTATAATGGAACTCTTGTAAATGCAATACTTTATCATTGTAAAGATAAGTTATCTTCTATAAATGGAGTAATAAGACCTGGAATTGTTCATAGAATAGATAAGGACACATCAGGACTTTTAATGATAGCAAAAAATAATAATGCCCATAACTTTTTAGCAGAGCAACTTAAAGAACATAGCATAACTAGAAAATATGAGTTTATATGCCATAGTATTATTAAAGAAGATACTAAAACTGTAAATGCTCCTATAGGACGTAACCCTAAAGACAGATTGAAGATGGGGGTTGTATCTGGAGGAAGAAATGCAATAACTCATTTCACAGTGTTAGAAAGACTGACAAATTATACTCATGTTCAAGCACAACTTGAAACTGGAAGAACACATCAAATAAGGGTTCATAGTGCATATATAAAACATCCTATTTTAGGAGATCCACTTTATGGCCCTAAAAATACTAAGTTTAAATTAGAAGGTCAAGCACTACACGCAAAAACATTAGGATTTATACACCCTACTACTAAAGAGTACATGGAGTTTACATCTGATACTCCAGAGTATTTTAAAAAATTATTAAAAATCCTTGTATAACTGTAAACATTATTATATAATATGAATAGAATATAAATGTATAAATAACTTCCTTAAAGTAGTACAGAGAGGCTACAAGGCAAGTGTACATAGAGATATAATATCTCTAATCACCTATGTGAGTACAGCTTCTTGTCTTGAACGAGAAGCTTTTTTTATATCCTAAATACGGAGGAATAAATTATGATAGAAAAAGCAAAACTTATGGATGACAAAGCCATGGCAAGAGCTATAACTAGAATAAGCCATGAAATAATAGAAAGAAACAAAGGAATAGAAGATGTTGTTTTAGTAGGAATAAAAACTAGAGGAGTTCCTATAGCAGATAGAATAGCCAAAAAAATAGAAAATATAGAAGGAAAAAAAGTAAATACAGGAGAAGTTGATATAACTTTATACAGAGATGATTTAAATAAGGTAGATGTTGATCCTGTTTTAAATGGCTCTAACATAAAATTTGATATAAATGATAAAGTAGTAGTTTTGGTAGATGATGTTTTATACACTGGAAGAACTGTTAGAGCAGCTCTTGACGCTATAATGGATATAGGTAGACCTGATGTTATACAACTAGCAGTATTAGTAGATAGAGGTCATAGAGAACTACCTATAAGAGCTGATTATGTAGGAAAAAATGTTCCAACATCAAAAGATGAAATAATTAAAGTAAGTTTATTAGAAGTAGACGAAGTAGATTCAGTGACAATTAATCTACAGTCAAAATAAGGTTAATAACCTTTTAATTCAGTACAGAGATACTGAAAAAGGGAGAATTATTTCTCCCTAATAAAAAAATGGGAGGTATTTGTATGAAAAAAACAATTTTATCACTTCAACACTTATTAGCAATGTTTGGTGCAACTGTATTAGTTCCAATCTTAACAGGTTTTGACCCATCTTTGGCCATTATAAGTGCAGGTATAGGTACTTTAGTATTTCACTTATGTACTAAAGGAAAGGTACCAGCCTTTCTAGGTTCAAGTTTCGCATTTATTCCCTTAATATTAGCTGTTAAAGAAGCATACAATGGAGACATAACATATGCCCAAGGTGGTATAGTAGTAGCAGGATTATTATATGTAGCTATGTCTTTCTTAGTTAAGAAAATAGGAGTAGATAAGATAAAATCGTATTTTCCATCACAAGTTACAGGATCTATGATAGTAGTAATAGGTCTTAACTTAATACCTACAGCCTTTAACATGGCATCACAACATGCAATAATAGCAGCACTAACTTTAACAACAGCATTATGTGTAACTAAGTTTGCAAAAGGATTTTCAAAGCAGTTATCAATACTTATAGCAGTAGTAGTAGGATATAGCGCATCTTTATTAATAGGATTAGTTGATACTAGTGTAATAACTAACTCTCCAATAATTGCAATGCCTAACTTTACACTACCTAAGTTTAGTCTAGAAGCAATAGTAATAGTAGCACCTGTAGTACTTGCAGTATTCATGGAACATATAGGAGATATAACTACTAATGGTACTATAGTTGGGAAAGACTTTATAAAAGACCCAGGACTAAATAGAACATTGTTAGGAGATGGATTGGCTACTCTTATAGCAGGTTTTATAGGAGGACCAGCGAATACTACTTATGGAGAAAATACAGCAGTATTAGCTTTAACTAAGAACTATGACCCATCAATATTAAGACGTGCGGCAATGTTTGCAATATTACTAGGATGCATAAGTAAAGTCGGAGGATTCTTACAAAGTATACCAACAGCAGTTATGGGTGGAATAAGCTTAATGTTATTCTCTATGATAGCTTATGTAGGAGCTAAAAATGTAAAAGATAGCAGTGAATTAAAAGTATCTAATATAATTGTTATAGCATCTATATTAATAATAGGCCTTGGAACTAGCTACTTACAAGGTAAAGGAATAGTTATAGGAATACCGGTAACTGAGACTGTTAAAATAACAGGTTTAAGTTTAGCAGCTATAATAGGTGTTGCACTAAATAGATTATTAAATAATAAGGACTTTAAAGATAAAGAACCTCAAGTTAAATTAGATCCAACAACAATATAGTAAATAACATAATAATAAAAGCACATGATATTCATGTGCTTTTACTTTTTTGAACAACGTTCCTATTTATCTAATTTTGAGCAACGGACCTGCTTTTCGAGGTCGTTGGCGACATGAGCTTAGCGAATTTTAAGTTTTACAACTTCTTCTTCGCTAGGATTTACATATATAGTACTGTTAGTTTCATAAATTACCATGCCAGGCTTTGCCCCATTTGGCTTTTTTATGTTTTTTCTTATGGTATAATCCACTGGAACCTTAGAAGACATTCTAGCTTTGCTATAATATGCAGATAATATAGCGCCTTCTTTTATAGTGTTTTCTGGAATTTCTTTTCCTTCGCTTTTTATAATAACATGTGATCCTGGGATATTTTTAGTGTGCATCCATATATCATCATTTGATGCCATTTTCAATGTTAAATAGTCGTTTTGTTTATTGTTTTTACCTACAAAAATTTTGAATCCATCTGAAGATATAAATTCATAAGGTTTTGTAGTAGATACATTACTATCTTTTTTATCCTTTTTATCTTTTTTATTTTTAACTTTAGATTTTATATATCCAGTTTTTATAAGTTCATCTCTTATTTCTTGTATTTCTGCTAGATTTTCGCAGTTTTCTATACTAAGCAATATGTTTTCTAAGTAATTTACTTCTTCATTAGTTATATCCATTTGTATTGTTATTTCTTTTTTTGCATGTTTAAGTTTGTTGTATTTTTTAAAATATCTTTGTGCATTTTCTGATGGAGTTAAATTTTTGTTTAAACTTATTTTTATAGTTCCACCTTCTGGATCATAAAAATTTACTACATCAACGAACTCCATACCCTTATTTATCATGTATATATATGAAGTTATAAGCTCGCCTTTTATTTTATAAATATGTGCATTTTCTGATTCATTTAATTCTTCTTGTTGTTTTTTGAGTTTGTTGTAAAGTCTATCAAGTTTTGTAGATATACTTTTTCTTAAGTTTTGAGTACGTTGATTTATTCTCTCTCGTGCATCTTTACTTAAATAGTAGTTTTCAAGTATATTAGATATACTCTCATTTTCTATATATGAGTACTCGTTATACATAGTAAGTTTAATAGAGCTAAAGTCTATTATTTTGTCTATTTTTTTGTTTATAACTATACATGGACTGTATATATTGTTATTTATCTGATTAAAGGTTCTTATAAATACATTATAAAAGTTTTCAAGTTGAGAAGCATTTAAATCATTTATATTTATAGATTCATCTAAGTTTGATCTATAACATATTTCTTTAGCTATAACAGGGCTTATGCCTAAAAATGATGTATATATAGATTTATGTAGTGTAGAGTTGGTACTAGTTATAGTGTTTATAAATGTTTCTTTAGTTATATTGTTAAGTGGATTTAACTTGTTTTGTGAAGGTGGATAATTATAATCTTGACCTGGCAAAACTTGTCTTTGTCTACTTATACTAATTGGCACTCTTTTTATAGAATCTATTATTTTATTAGTTTCATTATGAACTACTATTATATTACTGTGTCTACCCATTATCTCTATTATAATGTCTTTTGTAGCCTTAATTTTTAGTTCATCAAGTGATTCTACAGTTATTTTTATTATTCTTTCAAATTCAGGTTGAGATATATTTAGTATTTTTCCATTAAGTAAGTATTTTCTAAGTATCATACAAAACATAGGAGCACTCATTGGATTTTCTTTTTTATATTTTTGAGTTATGTATATTCTTGGATTTGATGCACTTGCACTTAATAATAATTTATAATTTTCTTTGTTACTTCTTATAGAAAGTAATATTTCATCTTCTTCAGGTTGGTATATTTTATCTATTTTACCTCCAATAAGTTTGGTTGATAGTTCATCTACTAACGAATGTATAACTAAGCCATCTAAAGCCATAATGAATTCAGTCCTTTCAAAACATATTAATATTTCAATTATTGCACATATATTATATATTGTGAATATATTTTTATTCTTATAACTCAAATAATAATTACTTATTTGCGCAAAATATTGTATAATAGTAAGTTGATGATTTAATGTAAAATTTTAACTTGAATAAAGCAATTTTAGGAGGGGGATATCTGTAAATGGTAAAATTTTGGAAATTACACGGTGCAGGTAATGATTTTATAGCTATAGATGGAAGATTAGAAAATATGAATTCTGATTACTATTCTAATTTTGCAAAAAAAGTTTGCCATAGGCATTTTGGAATAGGAGCAGATGGATTATTAGTAGTTAAAGACTCAAATATAGCAGATATTGAAATGATGTATTACAATGCTGATGGAAGTTTGGCTTCTATGTGTGGAAATGGAATTAGATGCTTTTGTAAATACATATATGATAACAAAATTGTAGATAATGATAAATTCACAGTAAGTACATTAGACGGTATTAAATATATAGAGTTAAATATTGAAAATGATAATATAAAAAGTGTAAAAGTAAATATGGGAAAACCAAATTTTAATCCAATTGACATACCGGTATCCACTCTTAAAGATAAATTCATTAATGAAAAAATAGAAATTTTGGATAAAACATTTGAAATCAGTACAATTCTTATAGGAGTTCCTCACACTGTAATATATGTAGATGAACTTGATAAAGAGGAAATACTTAAATATGGGCCAAAAATAGAATTACATAATATATTCCCCGAAAAAACTAATGTAAACTTTGTTAAAATAATAGATGAAAATAATATAATTGTTTATACTTGGGAAAGAGGCTGTGGATATACACTTGCATGTGGTACAGGAATAACAGCATCTGTAATACTTTCTCATTATCTTGGAAAAACATCTAATATAGTAAACGTAACTTCTGAAGGTGGAGAGTTAACTATAGAAATATTAGAAGATGTATATATGATAGGACCAGCAGTTAAAATATGCGAAGGAAAAGTGGAGGTATAAATATGGCTATAAGTATGACTGGATTTGGAAGAGGAGAATACAAAGACGAAAGTTTAAGTTTTGTTGTAGAATGCAAAACTATAAATCATAAATATACAGATATAAATATAAGACTTCCAAGAAAAATTTCTTTTTTAGAAGATAAAATAAGAAATTTTGTAAAAGATTATGTTAAAAGAGGTAGAGTAGATTTATACATAAAACTTGAATCATTAAATAATAATGACTCAACTTTAAAATTTGATGAAGGATTAGCAAATCAGTATTATAATATACTTAATGATATAAAAAATAAGTTTAATTTATCAGATGATATAACTGTTATGAATATAGCTAAATTTCCTGATATAGTTAAAATAGAAGAAAAAGAAGAAGACGAAAGTATAATATGGAACTCTTTAAGTAAGGCTTTGGTAGACTGTTTGACAAAACTTAAAGACATGCGTGAAGAAGAAGGTGCAAAACTATCGTCTGATATAAAAATGAGATGTGATTTATTAAAAAATTATGTTGAAGAAATTGAAAAGTACTCATATAATGTTGTTATTGACTATAAAGAAAAACTAAGAAATAGAATAAATGAATTGTTAGAAGGAACTATAGAAATAGATGAAAATAGATTGGTTCAAGAAGTTGCTATATATGCAGATAAAAGTAGTATAACAGAAGAAACAGTTAGATTTAAAAGTCATATAGTACAACTTAAAAAGACAATAGACAAAAAGGACTCTATAGGAAGAAAAATAGATTTCTTAATACAAGAAATGAACAGAGAAATAAACACTATGGGTTCTAAATCTTCAGATCTAAATATAACAAATTTAGTTGTTGAAGTAAAAAGTGAATTAGAAAAAATAAGAGAACAAATACAAAATATAGAATAGTGGAGGACAAATCGTGAGTGTAAGTCTTATAAATGTAGGATATGGAAATGTGGTTGTAGCAAATAAGGTTGTAGCCATAGTAAGTCCAGAATCAGCACCTATAAAAAGGTTAATTCAAGATAGCAGAGATAAAGGTATGTTAATAGATGCTACTTATGGGAGAAAAACTAGAGCTGTTATAATAACTGATAGTCAGTATATAGTATTATCATCAGTACAACCGGAAACTGTAGCACACAGATTTTATGACCATAAAGATGAACATTTAGATGATTAGAAAGGAAGATATTAATGGAAAAAAAAGGTCTATTAATAGTAGTTTCAGGACCATCTGGAGCAGGAAAAGGAACAATATGTAAAGAATTCTTAAATAATAACGACTCTGTTAAAATTTCTGTTTCAGCTACAACTAGAAAACCTAGAGGTGGGGAAGTTAATGGAGTAAATTACTTCTTCATATCTAAAGAAGAATTTAAAACTATGATTGACGATAATGAATTTTTAGAATATGCTCAGGTATACG
The DNA here is from genome assembly GCF_059569055.1 of Sporacetigenium mesophilum DSM 16796. Classification (NCBI taxonomy): domain Bacteria; kingdom Bacillati; phylum Bacillota; class Clostridia; order Peptostreptococcales; family Tepidibacteraceae; genus Sporacetigenium; species Sporacetigenium mesophilum. The sequence goes on from NZ_JCANUR010000001.1 coordinate 69,269, forward strand.
ATAATTTCTATGGTACTCCTAAATCTGCTGTTTTAGAAAGTTTAGAAAAAGGAGAAGATGTATTATTAGAAATTGATATTCAAGGAGCTAAGCAAATAAAAGAGGTTTATCCAGAAGGTGTATTTGTATTTATATTACCTCCTTCACTTGAAGAATTAAAATGTAGAATAGTTGGAAGAGGAACAGAGACAATAGAAGATATAGAGAAAAGATTTGGGTCGGCATTTAAGGAAATACAGCAAATAGAACATTATAATTATTTTATAATGAATAATGATGTAAAAACTTCATCTAGAGAATTGTCAAATATAATAAGTGCTGAAAAAGACAAGGTAGAAAGATACAAAGAATATATAATACAAATGTTTAAGGAGGAATTATAATATGTTAAATCCATCAATAAATGACGTTTTAAATAAGATAGACAATAGATATTATTTAGTTGTTACAGTTGCTAAGAGGGCTAGAGAAATAATAGAAGGTGCTCCTGTTTATGTAAGTACAAAAGCTGATGATTCAAAACCTGTTACTTTAGCTTCAAAAGAAATTACACATGACAAAATAACTTATAGACATTTAACTCAAGAAGAAATAAATATAAATGATTTAAAAGAAAAAGAAGCAGCCTTAGAACAAAGACAGGCAAATGCCGAGGAGCAATAAAATGTTAAAAGAAAAAACAGTTGTAATAGGTGTTAGTGGCGGTATAGCTGTTTACAAAATATGTGATGTTGTAAGTAGATTAAAAAAATTGGGTTTAAATGTACATGTTATAATGACTAAGTCTTCAACAGAATTTGTAGCACCGCTTACATTTCAAACTCTAAGTCAAAATTACGTTGTTACTGATATGTTTGAAAATCCAAAAACATGGGATGTAGAACATATATCTTTAGCAAAAAAAGCGGATTTGTTTTTAGTAGCCCCTGCTACAGCAAATGTTATAGGTAAAATATCAAACGGTATAGCTGATGATATGCTTACTACAACTATAATGGCTACTAAGGCAAAAATACTTTTTGCTTCAGCTATGAACACAAATATGTACGAAAACCCTATAGTTCAAAAAAATATAAAAACATTAAGGGACTTAGGATATAATTTTGTAGAACCTGAAAGCGGAAGACTTGCTTGTGGAGATATTGGTAGTGGAAAACTTGCATCCCCAGAAGTTATAGTAAATGAAATAGTTAATTTATTAAATGTAGAAAAAGACCTAGAAGGCAAAAATATAGTTATAACGGCAGGACCAACTGTTGAAAGAATAGATCCAGTTAGGTATATAACTAATAGGTCTACAGGTAAAATGGGATATGCTATAGCTAAATCTGCAGTAGAAAGAGGAGCTAATGTTACATTAATATCTGGACCAACTAAACTTAATCCACCAGTAGGACTTAAGAAATTCATACAAATTGAATCGGCAAATGATATGTATGAAGCTGTTGCAAATAACATGGATGAAAGTGATGTAATAATAAAGTCTGCTGCTGTTGCAGATTATAAACCAAAAAATGTAGCTGATAAAAAACTAAAGAAAAAAGACGAAGATTTATTTATTGAATTAAGTAGAAACAAAGATATCGCACAAGAAATAGGAAAAATTAAAAATGATAAAGTATTGGTTGGATTTGCAGCCGAAACTAATGATCTTATAGAAAATGCAAAGGGTAAGGTTCAAAAGAAAAATTTAGATTTCATAGTTGCCAACGACTTAACACAAGACGGTGCAGGTTTTGGAGTAGATACAAATATAGTTAAGATAATAGATAAAGAAGGAAAAATAGACCAATATCCTAAGATGAGTAAAGATGAAGTTGCAAATGTTATATTAGATAAAGTAAAAACTATATTGAAAAAATAAGCATCTATATAATGTAGATGCTTATTTTTTCATAAATTTCCTAGGAGCTGTAGTATGAAAATTTATGCAAAATTAATAGTTAGCAATAACTCAAAATACACAGATGATTTGTTCACCTATGGAGTTCCTGATTATTTACAAGAATTCGTAAAAGTAGGCCATAGAGTATTAGTTCCTTTTGGAAGGGGAAATAAACCATTAGAAGGATTTATATTTGAATTTACAAATGATGTAGAAGACAATATGGAAAATAAGATAAAGTTTATAATTGACATACTAGACGAAGAGCCTCTTCTCCGTGATGTAGATATAGATCTTATAAAATGGATGAGAAATAGATATATATGTACTTACATGGATGCAATAAACTGTATATATCCAAAAGGGTACAAGCTAGAAAATTATAAAGTAGCACAAGTACAAACTCAAGATTTTAGTGGACTTGATGATAAGGAATTATATATAATTCATCAGCTTATGAACCACAAAGGCAAGATGAAGATACAAAATATTAAAGATAAAAAAGACGTAAATATAAATAGAGTATTAAGCAACCTTAAAAATAAGGGAATTATAAGTATAAGTTGGGAGTATAAAAGCAATAAAAATGAAAAAAAAATGTATATTGTCTCTCTTAATATAGATAATGATGAAACTGATGATATAATAAACAATCTTATAAGAAAAAGAGCTCATAAACAAGCTAGAATAATACAGTTTTTAAGTAATAATGAAGAATCTGAAATAAATGATTTAATAGAAATATTAGATACTAACAAACAAAGTATAACAGCTTTGCATAAAAAAAATATAATAAATATAGAAGAGAAAAATTATTATAGAAAACCTAAGAGTTTATATAATTTAGAAAACAAAAATATAAAATTAAATGATGAACAAGAAGATGCTTTAAAAATACTGCAAGATAATATGTTTAACATAGATAAAAAGCCATATTTAATTCACGGTGTTACAGGAAGTGGAAAAACTGAAGTTTATTTAAATATAATACAAAAGGCATTAGATGAAGGTCTAGACAGTATAGTATTAGTTCCTGAGATATCCTTAACTCCGCAGACAATATCTAGGTTTAAAAATAGATTTGGAGATATTGTAGGAGTGTTTCATAGTCAATTGTCTAATGGGGAAAGACATGATGTATATAGATTGGTTAAAGAAGGTAAGGTAAGGATAATAGTAGGGGCAAGATCGGCATTGTTTATTCCATGTAATAACCTAGGAGTTATAATTATAGATGAGTTCCACGAAGGCGCTTATAAATCAGAAAAAAATCCAAAGTATAACACAATAGAAGTTGCAAAATATATATCTAAGTCTCAAAACCCACTTTTGATATTAGGGTCAGCAACTCCACCTATTGAAGAATATTATAAAGCTAAAAATAATGAGTATGAGTTATTAGAACTTACAAAAAGAGCAAATAATAATGAAATGCCAAGTATTTATATTTCGGATATGAAAGAAGAGTTATCAAATGGAAATAAAAGTATATTTAGCAGAAGATTACAGTATGAAATGGAAAATACTTTAAATAAAAATAATCAAATAATACTTTTCTTAAATAGAAGAGGATATGCAAGCTTTGTTTCATGTAGAAATTGTGGATTTGTATTTAGCTGTGACAATTGCGATATATCATTAACGTATCATAAGTACAAAAAAAGCGGTAGATGTCACTATTGTGGATATGAAGCAATTATCCCAAAAGAATGTCCAGAGTGTTCAAGCCCTTATATAAAAGAATTTGGAATAGGAACTGAAAGAATAGAAGAAGAAGTAAAAGTAATGTTTCCAAATGCCAAAATTATTAGAATGGATAAGGACACAACTTCTAAAAAGGGATCTATTGAAGAAATATTAAATAAATTTAAAAATAAAGAAGCTGACATACTAATAGGAACGCAAATGATAAGTAAAGGTCATGACTTTCCGAATGTAACATTAGTAGGTATACTGTCAGCAGATATGATACTTAAGTTTCCAGATTTTAGAAGTTCAGAAAATACTTTTCAACTTATAACTCAAGTTGCAGGACGTGCAGGGCGTGCAGATTTAGATGGGAAGGTAATATTACAAACATATGATGTAGATCACTATTCTATAAAACATGCCGTAAATTATGATTATAAGGGATTTTATGAAGATGAAATTAAAATAAGAAATGTATTTAGTTATGCTCCTTTTAACAATATGATAAGCGTGGTAATATCTAATAATAATGAACAAAAGGTAATTAAAAATATAAAGAATTTGCATGAATCTATAGTATATCTTCTATCAAAAAGAGGATACAAAAACTTTGATTTTATGTTAGGGCCAAATCCTTGCCCAATTGCTAAGATAAATCAAAACCATAGATGGCAGATTTTATTTAAAGATGTCGATATTGAAATTAATTTATTAAAGAGTATAATAAAATATATATGTATAACTAAAAGAGATGCGGTATTTGATGAAGATGTGAATATAAGCGTAGACATCAATCCATATAGCATATTATAAATAGGAGGAATAAAAATGGCATTAAGACAAATAGTTCAAGTAGGAGATCCTGTTTTAAGAAAAAAATCTAAAATAGTAGAAAAAATAGATGAAAGAATAATACAGTTACTTGAAGATATGGTAGAAACAATGTATGAAGCAGATGGCGTAGGACTTGCTGCACCACAAGTAGGAATATTAAAAAGAGTAGTTGTAATAGATATAGGAGAAGGAGTTATAGAACTTATAAATCCTGAGATAATTGAAGCAAGAGGAGAACAATTAGATGAAGAAGGATGCTTAAGTGTAATAGGCGAATCAGGGCTTGTTAGAAGACCTAATTATGTTAAGGTTAAGGCGTTAAATAGATATGGAAAAGAGATAATATTAGAAGGTACAGAATTATTGGCAAGAGCCCTTTGTCATGAAATAGACCATTTAGAAGGCGTTTTATTTACAGATAAAATAGAAAAAAAGTAAAAACGCACAAAAGAAAAAGGGTTCCAAAACACGTTAAGAATAAACTTAATAACCTTAGCAGAGGATATAGATTTCTTTAGGAGTGATATAGATGAAAGTAGTATTTATGGGAACACCAGATTTTTCAGTTCCTTGTCTTCAAGCTATAATAGATGAAGGACATGAAGTCGTGGCAGTTATAACTCAACCAGATAAACCAAAGGGAAGAGGCAAGAAGATGTCTATGCCTCCCGTTAAAGAATTAGCTCTAAAATACGATATAGAAGTATATCAACCTCAAAGAGTTAAAACACAAGAATTTGTAGATATATTAAAGGATATAAATCCAGATGTAATAATAGTAGTTGCATTTGGCCAAATATTATCTAAAGATATACTAGATATACCAAAGTACGGGTGTATAAACGTCCATGCATCATTACTTCCAAAATATAGAGGAGCAGCTCCTATAAATTGGGTGATAATAAATGGAGAAAAAACCACTGGCGTAACTACAATGTATATGGATGTAGGTCTTGATACTGGGGATATGATATTAAAAAAAGAAATGAATATAGGAATTGAAGAAACTGCAGGAGAACTTCACGACAAGATGATGTATGTAGGAGCAGATGTATTAAAAGATACCTTAAGACTTATAGAAAATAATAATGCTCCTCGTGAAAAACAAAATGATGATGAATCTTCATATGCTCCTATAATGGATAAAAATCTTGGAAATATAAATTGGTCTAAAAAGTGTGAAGAAATATACAACCTTATTAGGGGTACTAACCCTTGGCCAAGTGCTTATACAAAGTACAATGGTGAAACTATGAAAATTTGGAAATCTGAGATATTAGATAAAGAATCTAACAATAACCCTGGAACTATATTAAAAGTAGATAAAGAAGGAGTACAAGTAGCTACAGGAGATAAAATAATATTATTAAAAGAAATACAAATGCCAGGCAAAAGAAGAATGAGCATTGAGGATTATATAAAGGGAAATGATATAAATACTAACTCAACATTAGGTGAATAAATATGAATGACATAAAAAGATTTTTGATTACAATGGGGGCTTTAGTTGCCTCCCTTGTAATTATACTTGTAGGAATAAATTTAACTACAGATAATTTATTGTTTGTAGGTATTTTCCTAGCAGATATAATAATAACAATATTTATATGTATAATATTATTTGCAATGGCTATTACATATAATATACTAAAGGACAAAAAAGTAAATAATAGTGTAATGAGACTAAATTTCAGAATAGTAGGTATTTTATATCCTATTATAATAAATATAGCAAAATTATTTGGGATATCAAAAAATGAAATAAGAAAGGTATATGTTAAGTTAAATAATACATATATATATTCTAATGAGTATAAATTAAATCCAAAAGATATACTTGTACTACTTCCACACTGTATTCAAAAAAGTTTATGTAAAGTTAAGATAACTAATGATATAAACAACTGCAAACAATGTGGTATGTGTAACGTAGGTGAATTAATAGAAGTACATAAAAAATACAACGTTAAGGTGTTTATTGCAACTGGAGGAACTTTGGCTAGAAAAGTTATAATGGATAACAAGCCAAAAGCAGTAATTGCAGTTGCATGTGAAAGAGATTTAACATCTGGAATACAAGATGTTATCAAAATACCAGTCCTTGGAGTATTTAATAAAAGGCCTAATGGACCTTGTATAGATACATCTTTGGATATGGAAAAGTTAGAAGAAGCTGTTAAATTCTTTTTAGGAGAGTGTTAAATATGCCTTATCCATATGGTTTTGGTTTTGATTCTACAATGATTTTGTTAATACCAGCTATATTATTTACTTTATATGCTCAATTTAAAGTAAAGTCTGCAACAAGTCATTATTTAAAAGTTCCAACTGTAAGAGGATATACTGGATCACAAACGGCTAGATATATATTAGATAGCAATGGACTTCACGATGTAAATGTTCAATTGACAAGAGGTCATCTTTCAGATCACTATGACCCTAGAAAAAGAGTTGTAAGGTTATCTGAGGATGTTTATTATGGAAACTCAATAGGATCAGTTGCCATAGCTGCCCATGAATGTGGTCATGCAATACAACATGCTAATAGATATGCGCCACTTCAATTTAGAAGTAGCTTAGTACCTATAGTTAATTTCTCAAGTAATTTATCTTGGATATTTATAATGGCTGGATTGGTACTTGGTGGTGGAGGATCACTACTTTATATAGGTATAACATTATTCACATTTGTAGTTTTATTTCAGGTTATAACTCTACCAGTTGAGTTTAATGCTTCTAGTAGAGCAGTAGTTCAACTTGTAGATATGGGGATAATAAATAGTGATGAAGTAGGAAGTAGCAAAAAGGTACTTTCAGCTGCTGCACTGACTTATGTTGCCGCTGCACTAAGTGCTGTATTACAGTTAGTAAGACTTATACTTATAGCTAGAAGTGATGATTAGAGGAGATGAGTCCTAGTATATCTAGGGCTTTTTGCGTGTAAAAATAGGAGGATAATATGAATTCAAGAGAAGTAGCACTAAAAGCACTATACGATATAGAAAAAAATAAGAGTTATTCAAACATGGCAGTAAATAAATATTTAAAAAATAGTGATCTAAAAGATATAGATAGAGGGTTTGCTACAGAGATTATGTATGGGGTTATAGAAAATAAATATTATTTAGATTATATTATAGATAAATTTTCTAAGATTAAATCCAAAAAAATGTCAGTTTATGTTAGAATATTGCTATGGATTGGAATTTATCAAATAATGTTTTTAAACAGTGTATCAGACTATGCTGCTGTAAATGAAACTGTTAATTTAGCTAAGAAATACGATAAAAGATCATCGGGATTTATAAATGCAATACTTAGAAACGTTATAAGAAACAAGGAGGATATAAAAGAAGTAGATAAAAAAGATACTGTAGAGTACCTATCTACAAAATACTCTTATAATCCATGGATTATAAAAAATTGGACTAAAAATTTTGGAAAAGAATTTACAGAAGAGCTACTAGAATCGAATTCAGAAAGACCGAGCATTTACTTAAGGACTAATACTTTAAAAATAACTAGAGATGAACTTATAAAAAAATTAAAAGAACAAGAATTAAAATGTAGTGAAGTAAATCTTATTCCAGAAGCTATAAAAGTAGAAAACCTTAAAAATATAGAAAATAACGATTTATTTAGAAAAGGTTATTTTACAATACAAGATATAAGTTCAATGATTGTAGGACATGTCCTAAATCCAAAGGATAATTCCCTTATTTTAGATGTATGTAGTGCTCCAGGAGGAAAAACTACCCATGTAGCAACTCTTATGAATAACACTGGAAAAGTTGTATCTAGAGATATATTTTCTCATAAGTTAAAGCTTATAAATCAAACTGTAGATAGACTAGGTCTTACTAATGTAGAAATACAAGAGTTTGATGCTTCAAAATTAGATGAGAAAAGTATAGATAAATTTGACTATGTAGTTGCAGATGTTCCTTGTTCAGGTCTGGGCATAATAAGAAGAAAGCCAGAGATAAAGTATAAAGAAAAGGATGAATTAATATCTTTACCTAGTATACAAAATGTTATTTTAGAAAATGCATCTAAATATGTTAAGATAGGCGGAACTTTGGTTTATAGTACTTGTACTATAGAAGATAGGGAAAATATAGATATAGTAAAAGACTTTTTGAAAAATAATAATAATTTTGAATTAGAACCTATAGAAAATATAAAAATAGATTTAGACAATCAAGAAGAAGGTTATATAAAAATATACCCTAATATACATGGAATGGACGGATTTTTTATAGCTAAATTAAAAAGGACAAGGTAGTGATAACTATGAATAAAGTATATTTGAAAAATTTCACTGAAGAACAAATGAAAGAATATATGAAAACTATAGATGAAAAATCTTTTAGAGGAGTTCAAGTATTTGGATGGTTATATAAAGGAGCTAAATCCTTTGAAGATATGAAAAATATATCTAATGACTTAAGAAAAAAATTAGATGAATCATCTTTTATTGGCAATTTGAATATATATAAAAAGTTCGAGTCTAAAATAGATGGAACTATAAAATATTTATTTTTACTTCCTGATAACAATATTGTAGAAAGTGTAATGATGAAATATGAACATGGTATAAGTGTATGTATATCTACTCAAGTTGGATGTAGAATGGGATGTAATTTTTGTGCATCAACTATAGATGGCTTAGTTAGAAATTTAGAACCATGGGAAATGTTAGACCAAATAATGAAGATACAAGAAGATGTTGGTGAAAGAGTTTCAAATGTAGTTATGATGGGAAGTGGTGAACCACTTGACAACTTTGAAAATGTGTCTCAGTTTTTAAAGTTGGTAAATGAAAAAAATGGGTTAAATATAGGATATAGACATATAACATTATCTACATGTGGTGTAGTTCCTAAAATCCATGAACTAGCAGATATGGGTGTACCTATAAATCTAGCATTATCTCTACATTCTCCTTATGATAAAAATAGACAAGAGATAATGCCTATAGCAAAAGCATATTCTATAAAAGAAGTTATAGATGCTTGTAAATACTATATAGAAAAGACTAATAGAAGGGTGACTTTTGAATATTCTCTTATAAAGGGTGTAAATGACTCAGAACAGGATGCACAGGCATTAGTAAAGCTTTTAAGAGGTATTTTATGCCATGTAAATATTATACCAATAAACAAAATAGAAGAAAGAGAATATGAAAAGCCGGATAAAAATTATGTTTATATATTTAGAGATATGTTAGTTAAAAATAAAATAGCAGCTACAGTAAGAAGAGAGATGGGTTCTGATATAAGTGGAGCTTGTGGTCAACTAAGAAGAAAGCATACTGAAACAGAAGAAAAATAATTGGTGATAGGGGGAGTATTATGAAATACAGCATGGCCTCCGATGTAGGGAAAGTTAGAAAAAACAATGAGGACTACTGCAAGGGAGAGATAATAACAACAAAAGATGGCGAAATTGGGATATTTGCCATCGCTGATGGAATGGGTGGTCATAAAAAAGGAGAAGTTGCTAGTAAGTTAGCAGTAGAAAATATAATAGACTTTTTAAAAGATAACCTTATTCAACATGACAATGTTAAGATAGCTTATATAACTGATATACTAAAGCAAGCTTATAACGATGTTAATACAATAATATATAGTAGGTCAAAAACCGATAGTGAATGTGAAGGAATGGGAACTACATTAACTACAGCTATTTTATATAAAAATACAATGTATATAGGAAATGTAGGAGACAGTAGATGTTATATATACAAAGAAAATAACATTGAACAAATTACTAAAGACCATTCTTTAGTAGAAGAGCTAGTAGAAAAAAATATGATAACAAAAGAAGAAGCTAGAAAACATCCACAACGAAATGTAATAACTAGAGCTCTTGGAACTGATAAAATAGTTATAGTTGACATATTTGAAAAAAACATAGAAAATGAAAATAAAATTCTTTTAACTACTGATGGATTGACTAATTACATTACAAATGATCAAATGAAAGAAATAGTAGATAATAATGAAAATGTAAAAAATGCTTGTGAAAATTTAATCAAAAAAGCAAATGATACAGCAGGAAGAGACAATATATCAGTTATATATATAACAATATAGGTAGGATGGTGATAAAGTGGGAGATGCAGTTTTAGGAAATAGGTATGAAATACTAGAAAAAATAGGCGATGGCGGTATGGCTTTTGTATATAGAGCTAAGGACAAATCTTTAAATAGAGAAGTTGCTGTTAAGGTTTTAAGACCTGAATTCGTAGATGATGAAGAATTTTTAATAAAGTTTAAAAGAGAAGCAGAAGCTGTTGCAAGTCTTTCGCATCCAAATATAGTTAATGTGTATGATGTTGGAGAAGATGGAAAAGTCCATTATATAGTTATGGAGTATGTAGATGGCCGTAACTTAAAGGACATAGTAAAAAACGAGGGAAAACTAGATTTATATACTTCTCTTGATATAACTAAACAAATAGCTTTAGGTCTTGGTGCAGCACACAGAAAAAGAATAATACACAGAGATATAAAACCTCATAATATACTTATATCTAATGAGGGGGTAGTTAAAGTTGCTGACTTTGGAATAGCTAAGGCTGCTAGTAATTCAACAATAACTAACATAGGAAGTATAATAGGTTCTGTTCATTATTTTTCACCAGAACAAGCAAAAGGGAAATATGTAAATAATACTACTGATTTATATTCACTTGGAATAGTGCTATATGAAATGTTACTTGGCAAAATACCTTTTAAAGGAGATAGCCCAGTATCAATAGCTCTTCAACATATAAATGAAGTAATTGACTTTTCTCAAGAAGAAAAGTTAGAAATACCTCAAAGTGTTAGAAGTATAATAAGAAAATTAACAGCAAAATCATCATCAGATAGATATCAAAGTGCTGATGAGCTTATAGAAGATATAGAGTACATAGAAAAAAATATAGACTTGGATTTTATTAAGGAATATGACAACTATGCAACTCAAAAGTTAGATACTAATGTTATAAATGAAATAAACTCAAAATCTAAAATTTATAAACCTATAGAAAATGTTCCAAAAGAAAATATTAAAGAATCAATTAACGACAATATATATGGAGATCCAGACGAATTAATAGAGGATGATATGACAAAAGAAAATAAACGAAGTAGAAGAAGAGATAAAAAGAAAAAAAATGAAAAAGAAGACCCTAAAAAGAAAAAGTGGCTTATAACAGCAGCGGTTATTTTAAGTTTAATATTGATTGTTGAAGTCTTTGCAATGGGTAAATTTTTACTTGGAGGAAATACTGGAAATGAACCAATAACTGCTCCAGACTTTAAAAATATGAGCTTAGAAGATGCACAAAAGCAAGCAGATAAACTTGGAATAACAGTAGAAATGAGAAGAGACGAATACAATCCAGATTTTCCAAAAGATCACATAATATCTCAAACTCCAATGCCAGGAACTACGGTTAAAAAAGGAGATGTTATAAAGGTAGTTGTAAGTCGTGGAGGAAAACAAGTAGACGTACCTAATGTAGAAGGAATGACCTTAGATGAAGCTGAAAAAGCATTAAAAGATAGTGGTTTAGAGTTGGGCAATATAAAATATCAAGAAAGTCAAAGATACAAAGAAAATGTAGTTATATCGCAATCAACTTCAGGCACTACTGATCAAGGAAGTAAGGTTGATTTAGTAGTAAGCAAAAGATCAAAAATAGAGGAAGAGCCAGAAGAAGATGATGAGATAGAAGTGCCAGAAGTGCCGACGAATCCAGGAACTACGCCAACAAACCCTGGAACGACACCGACAAACCCTGGAACGACGCCGACAAACCCTGGAACGACACCGACAAACCCTGGAACGACGCCGACAAACCCTGGAACAACACCTACAGACCCAGGAACAACGCCTGCCCCATAAATATATATGAATAATTGGTAGGATATTAACAATAATAAGAATGTCAAAAGTCCAATATTGCTTTTAAGCTTTACTTGGACTTTTATCTTATATATAAAAAGGAGGATATTATGCTTGCAGGAAGGATATTAAAAGGCATAGGTGGATTTTATTATATAGATACTAATGATGCAATATATGAATGCAAGGCTAGAGGTATATTTAGAAAAGACAAAGTAACTCCTTTAGTTGGAGACAAAGTAAAAATAAATATATTAGACGAAGAAAATAAAAAAGGTGTTATTGAAGAAATAGAAGAAAGACAAACAGAACTTGGAAGACCACCTATAGCAAATGTAAATAAAGCATTAATAGTTTTTGCAATAAAAAATCCAGATCCACATCTTTCCTTATTAGATAGATTTATAATCTTAGCACAGAAATCAGGATTAGAAATAGTAATAGTTATAACAAAAATAGATTTAGATAGTGACAATAAATTAGATGAGTTAAAAGATATATACAAACATGCCGGATATAAGATTATTCCAGTAAGTATTAAACAAAATATAAATATAGATGAAGTAAAAAAAGAGCTAAAGGATAGTATAGTTGTCTTTGCAGGACCTTCAGGAGTAGGGAAATCTAGTTTGTTAAACTCTATAGATTCTAACTTAAAGCTTGAAACAGGAGAAGTTAGTGATAAAATAAAAAGAGGAAAACATACTACAAGACATGCAGAACTTTTAAAGCCTGAATTTGGAGGAATGGTTGCAGATACTCCAGGGTTTAGTTCATTGACTTTAGATGATATAGAAGAATATGAGTTAAAAGAATATTTCGTTGAATTTGAAGCTTATGAAGACTATTGTAAGTTTGGAGGCAATTGTCTTCATGAAAATGAACCTAAATGTAAGGTAAAAGAAGCTGTAGAAAATGGCAAGGTATCAAAGGTTAGACATGAAAGTTATTTACAATTATTAAATGAAATTAGAGAAATTAACAGCAGGAGGTATTAACTTATGATTAAATTAGCACCATCTATATTATCAGCAGACTTTGCAAGACTTTTAGAAGATGTAAAAAAGGTAGAAAATGCAGGATGTGAATATCTACATATAGATGTTATGGACGGTCATTTTGTTCCTAACATAACATTAGGACCAGGAATTGTTAAATCTTTAAGAAAAGATGTAAATATGGTATTTGATGCACATTTAATGATAGAAAATCCAGATGCATATATAAAAGATTTTGTAGATGCAGGAGCAGACTTAATAACAGTACATCAAGAAGCTTGTATACATTTACATAGAACAATACAAAATATAAAATCGTACAATATAAAAGCAGGAGTTGCCATAAATCCAGCTACTTCTATAGAATCTATTAAGCATGTATTACCTTTAGTAGATATGGTGCTTATAATGACTGTAAACCCTGGATTTGGAGGTCAATCATTTATAGAAAGTATGATAGTTAAAATAAAAGAACTAAAAGATATAATAAATAAACAAAATTTAAATATAGATATTCAAGTTGACGGTGGAGTAAAGCCTGATAATATAAAAAAGGTAGTACAAGCTGGTGCAAATATAATTGTTGCAGGTTCTGCTATATTTAACAGCGACGATATAGAATCTACAGTTAAGTTACTTAGAGAAAATGCCAAATAGAAGGTGAAAATATTGAAAATAGCTATAATAGTAAACGGTATTATAAACGATTATAATTATCATAAAAGTCTAATAAATGACTGTGATTTAGTTATATGTGGCGATGGAGGAGCTAATCACGCATATAAAATGGATATAATACCACATTATATATTGGGAGATTTAGATTCTATAGATGATAAAATAAAATGTTATTATGAAAGTAAAAACGTAGAGTTTATAAAATTCCCATCTAAAAAAGATAAAACAGATACTGAAATATGTATAGATTATGCATATGATCTTAAAGCAACTGAAGTAGTCTTACTAGGGGCTTTAGGTGGAAGAATGGACCATGCTATGGCAAATGTGAACCTACTGTATTATATTCTAAAAAAGAGAATAAAGGGAAGTATAGTAAATGAAACTGATTCAATATTTATATGTGATAAAGAATTAACTATAAAAGGAAATAAAGGGGAAAATATATCTTTAATACCTTTATATGGAGATGTAATTGGAGTAACTTTGGAAAATCTAGAATATCCATTAAATGACTTTACTATAGAAAAAGGAAGTTCTAGAGGTATATCTAATGTTATGATAGATGATAACTGTAGAATAAGTATAAAAAGTGGATATCTATTAATATGTAAGTCAAAAGACAGTAAGGGCCATTAGGTCCTTTTTTTGAGCAACAAACCATCATCTCAAGGTTGTTGGCGACATGAGCAAAGCGATTTTTTGTTGTATCAAATATCATCAACATGAATATTATGTTATATGAAGAAATATTGGAGGGGGTATTATGAAAAGGGGTACAAGAAATATTCTGGGACTCATATGCATAGCCACAGGTGTAACTGTTATCTTAGCTCTCATATTGCCACATTGGATATGGATGGTATGTTTGGCACTAATACTTATAGGCACAGGTATAACATGTTTTAGATAGATGGTTTGCATCAAATAAGTATAAATAATATGTATTAATAATATTTATATATAAAGGGGGAATATATATGAGAATCGTAACTATTAAGCTTCCAAAATTTTTATCGAGAATAGTATCTGTATTTATTAGAAAGAAAAAGTAGATAGAAATCATATATTGTATATATCATAAATCTAAATAGAAAATTAAAAAGCCTACGTATAGTAGGCTTTTGTATTAAAATTAATATATTAAGCTCTTGTAACCTTACCAGAACGTAAGCATCTTGTACAAACTTTTACTCTTTTTGCAGTTCCATCAACTATTGCTCTTACGTTTCTTAAGTTAGCAGACCAAGTTCTTCTGCTGTGTCTGTTTGAGTGGCTGACTTGATTTCCTGAAACCTTACCTTTACCACATACGTCACATACTCTTGCCATTACATGTACACCTCCTTATAAAGATAACTATTGCGCTAAAAACATATTTATATTAACATAGAAAATAAAGTTTTGCAATAGTAATTATATTGTTTACAGATATTGAAGAATTTTTCATTATACTATAAAATTATATATATATTTTGCTATAAAGTAAAGACTAAAAACAAATAAACTTAGGGGGGCTTATCATGAGTATTCAATTAACTAATCAATTTGGGACAATAACTTACGACAAACAAGTACTTGCTCAAGTAGCATATCAAGCAGCTATGGAGTGTTATGGACTAGTTGGAATAGGGTATAAATCTAAGGTGAATGGAATTGTTGAACTTTTAAAAGGTGAAAATGTAACTAAAGGCGTTAAAACTGAAGAAATGGAAGATGGAAAAGTTTACATAGAACTTTATGTAATTATGCAATACGGAACAAATATATCAACTGTTGCAAATAATGTCATAGATAGGGTAAAATATACAGTTGAAAAAATAACATCTTTAGACGTTGGAAAAATAGATATAAACGTACAAGGAATTAGAGTTAAATAGTGGGAGGAAGAAGATGATACAGTATATAGATGGTAAGTTGCTTAAAGATATGTTCATATCTGGAGCAAATAATCTCCAAAATAATAAGAATTTAGTTGATAAACTAAATGTATTCCCTGTACCAGATGGTGATACTGGTACTAATATGTCTTTAACTATATCTTATGCAATTAAGGAACTATCTAAAGTTAATAATGATAATATAGCTGATATAGGTAAGGCTATGTCTAAAGGGTCTTTAATGGGCGCTAGAGGTAACTCCGGAGTTATATTATCTCAGATAATAAGAGGGTTTGCTAAATCTGTAGAAGGAAAGGATACCCTAACTTCAATGGATTTAGCAATGGCTTTTAAAGAAGGATCTGATACTGCTTATAAAGCTGTTATAAAGCCAATAGAGGGAACTATTCTTACAGTTGTAAGAGAAAGTTCTGATTATGGAGTTAAAATAGCTAAAAAAGAAAAAGACATACAAAGATTCCTAGAATCGTTTATAAAAGAAGCTAATGCTTCATTAAAAAGAACACCAGATCTTTTAATAAATTTAAAAGAAGCAGGTGTTGTTGACTCTGGTGGTAAAGGATTAGTATGTGTATATGAAGGTATGTACTCTGCGTTATTAGGTAATATTATTGAACTTAAAGAAGTCGATGATACTATAACTACACAACAAGAATATAAATTAGACTCACATGAAAATATAAACTTTGCTTATTGTACAGAATTTATATTAGAAAGTGATAAATTAGATTATGAAGGTATGAGAGAAATAATAGAAAAGTATGGTGATAGCTTAGTTGTAGTTGGAGATGAAGGAATAATAAAAGTTCATATACACACTAATGATCCAGGATTGGTTTTACAAGAAGGATTAAAATATGGACAATTAGTAACTATAAAAATAGAAAATATGAAGATACAGCATGAAAATATAATAGCAGAAGACACTAAACCACCTAAAAAATATGGACTTATAGCTACTTCTATGGGTGAAGGTCTTGCTAAAATATTTAAGGATTTCGGTGTTGACCAAATAATAGAAGGTGGTCAAACAATGAATCCAAGTACAGAAGACTTTATGAAGGCAATAAATGACGTAAATGCTGAAAATGTATTTATATTGCCAAATAATAGCAATATAATAATGGCTGCTAATCAAGCAAAAGCATTAAGCGATAAAAATATAGTAGTTTTACCTACAAAAACTACTCCTCAAGGATTTGCAGCATTATTAGGATTTAATTTAGACTCAAGTGTAGAAGAAAATGAAGAAACTATGTTAGAGTGTTTACAAAATGTAAAATCAGGGCAAGTTACTTATGCTGTAAGAGATACTGTAATGAACGATATAGATATAAAAGAAGGAGACATAATAGGTATAGGCGAAAGCAAAATGTTAACTTCTGGAAAAGAAAAATCTAATGTTACAATTTCACTTATAGATAAGTTAATAGATGAAGATAGCGCAATAATAACTTTATTATATGGTGAAGAAATAAGTGAAGAAGAGGCAAATGATTTAAAAGATATGGTAGAAGAAAAATATCCTGATTTAGAAATTGAACTTTATTATGGAGGTCAGCCAGTATACTATTATTTAGTATCAGTTGAATAATGTTTGTAAATTCCTATATAATTTTGCTATTATATAATATAGCTAAGTTATATAGGAATTTTTTTATTATAAAGAAAATTTTAATTTTCAACATATAAATTTGAGCAACGGATCTGCTTCTCAAGATCGTTGGCGACATGAGCGAAGCGATTTTTATTAAAGAAACTATAAAAAGGTGATATTATGAATTTAAATCAAGAGATACAATATATAAAAGGAATTGGACCAAAGAGAAGTCAAAAATTAAATAAATTAGGTATATACACTTTAAAAGACCTTTTGTACTATTTTCCAAGAAATTACGAGGATAGAAGTAACTTTAAAAAGATATTTAATGTAATGGATGGCGATAGATTATCTGTAAAAGGTATTATATACGATACTGAAGTTAAAAAGCCTAAAAAAGGTATGAGTATAACAAAAATTATTATAAGAGATGAAACAGGTTTTTTGAGTCTTGTATTTTTTAATCAAGAGTATTTATTAAACACATATAAAAAAGGGGATACTATAATAGCTTTTGGTAAAATTAAGAAAGAATTTCAAAAAATAGAGATGCACAATTGTGAAATAGAACTATATACAAATAATCCAAAATCTGTTGGTGGAATAGTTCCTGTATATCCACTTACTTATGGAATTACTAATAAAGAGTTGTCTACAATTATAAAAAATGTAATAAAAAATAATGATTTAAGTATAGATGAATATTTACCTATAGATACTATAAAAAGAAACAAGCTATGTGATATAAATTACTCTATAAAAAATATTCACAATCCAAAGGACAAAGAAAGTCTTAAAATAGCTTTGTACAGATTGGTATTTGAAGAATTTTTGATGTTACAATTAGGCCTTTTATTTTTCAAAAGTGGAATAAGCGAAAAGGTTGGGATCAAATTTAACATCCATGATAAATTTGATGATGTAATTAAGTCGCTACCTTTTAAATTAACAAAGGCTCAACAAAGGTCTTTAAATGAAATATTAGATGATATGAATAGTACTAAAGTTATGAATAGACTTGTTCAAGGGGATGTAGGTAGTGGTAAGACAGTGGTAGCTCTTTTAAGTATCGCCAATGCGGTATTCAATGGATATCAAGGAGCTTTAATGGCACCTACAGAAATACTAGCAGAGCAACATTACCATTCATTAACTGAAATATTATCTAAATTTGATATAAAAATAGAACTATTAGTTGGAAGTGTTAGAAAAAAGAAAAAAGAAGATATTTTACAAAGAGCAAAAAATGGGGAAGTGGATATATTAATAGGTACTCATGCGCTTATAGAAGACACTGTAGAGTTTAAAAAACTAGGTATTGTAATAACCGATGAACAACATAGATTTGGTGTTAGACAAAGAAATAAACTTTCTGAAAAAGGATCAAATCCTGATATAGTAGTTATGACTGCAACACCTATACCTAGAACATTAGCTTTAATATTATACGGTGACTTGGATATATCTATAATAGACGAGCTACCTCCTGGAAGACAGCCTATAGAGACAATGGCCATCAAAAAGGATAAGAGAGATAGAGCATATAGAAATTTAGTAAGAAAAGAAGTTGAAAAGGGAAGACAAGTATATGTAGTATGTCCTTTAGTTGAAGAATCAGAATCTATAGAAGCTAAATCAGCTACAGAACTTTTGGAAGAATTACAATATGAATATTTTAGTGACTTGAGATTAGGTCTTTTACATGGTAAGATGAAACCTAGTGAAAAAGAAGATATAATGAAAAAGTTTAAAAATAAAGAAATAGATATATTGGTTTCTACAACTGTTATAGAGGTTGGAGTAAATGTACCTAATGCCACCCTTATGATAATAGAAAATGCAGAAAGATTTGGACTTGCACAGCTTCACCAATTAAGAGGAAGGGTTGGAAGAGGAATTCATAAGTCTTATTGTATACTTATATATTCATCAGAAAATGAAGTGTGTAAAGAAAGAATGAGTATAATGGAAGAAACTAATGATGGATTTAAAATTTCTGAAAAAGATTTAGAAATAAGAGGTCCAGGAGAGTTTTTTGGAACAAGACAACACGGGTTGCCAGAACTTAAAATAGCAAATATATTTAAACATATGAAAATATTAAAAGTTGCTCAACAAGAGGCAAGATATATTATAGGAGAAGATGAAAAATTAAATTTTTCTAAAAATAAATATTTAAAAAATGAGATAGCTAATAAATTTGAAAAGAAGTTAGAAGAAATTTCTCTGAATTAGTCTTAATTTGTGATAAAATATAAAAAGGAGGCACTATACTTATGAGAGTTATTTCAGGAAGTGCTAGAGGTTTAAAGTTAAAAACTCCTACAAACGAAGATATAAGACCGACTACAGATAGAGTTAAAGAATCTTTATTCAATATAATAAATAATTACATAATAGATAGTAATGTTTTAGATTTATTTTCAGGTACGGGATCTCTTGGCATAGAGTCTTTATCTAGAGGAGCTAAAAAATGCTTTTTTGTAGACCTTAGTAAAGATAGTATGTCTATAATAAAAGATAATATAGAAAAGGCAAGAGTAAATGATAAAAGTGAAACTATGCTTACAGATTATATAGGAGCTATAAATAAATTGTCACTCCGAAATGAAAGCTTTGATGTTATATTCATGGATCCTCCTTATTATAAAAACTTTTTCATTCCAGCACTTGAAAAAATAAGTTCTGCAAAAATTCTAAAAGAAGATGGGATAATAGTCGTAGAGCATGATTCTAAAGATACATTACCTGATAATGTAGAAAATTTAGTAAAAGATAGAGAAAAAAGATATGGAAAAACTACACTGTCTTTTTATATTCTGGAGGATTAATAATGGAAAGAAATTTTTTTAGAAAAGGAATATATCCAGGAAGTTTTGACCCTTTGACTAATGGTCATTTAGATTTAATAATAAGAGGATCTAAGTTATTTGATGAATTACAAGTTGGAGTATTAAACAATCCTAATAAAAATTCTTTATTTACTTTTGATGAGAGAGTTAATATTATAAAAGAATGTACAAAAAATTTAGATAATGTTAAGGTAGTGAGCTTTGATGGCTTACTTGCAAAATATTGTCATGAAAATAATATAAATGCTATAGTTAGAGGGCTTAGAGCTACATCTGATTTTGAGTATGAGTTTCAAATGGCTCATATGAATAGAGAGTTAGCACCCGATGTAGAAACTGTTATGTTAACAACTGTAACAGAGTATTCTTATATTAGTTCATCACTAGTTAAAGAAGTATTTAAATTTAATGGAGATGTATCAAGACTTGTTCCGGGATTTGTTTTAGAAGAATTGATTAGAAAATCACATAGGGGGAAATAGTTGATGGAGAGCATAAGACTACTAGAGGAATTAGAAAATATAATAAATAGTGGTTCTTCTATACCTTTTAGTCAGAAAACTGGTATAGATAAAAATAAAGCATTAGAAATTATAAAAGATATAATGTTTAATTTACCTGATGAAGTAAAACAAGCTGAGTGGATAAATAGAGAAAGACAAAAGATATTAGCTGATGCTAGACATGATTCAGAAAAGATAAAAGAACAAGCGTTTGAAGAATCAGAAAGAATAAAAATACAGGCATATGAAGATGTGGAAAATATGAAAAGAAGCTCGGAAGATATGCTTAGAGATTACATAGATTCAAGTGAGCTTGTTGTCAAAGCTCAAGAACAAGCTAAAGATATAATAGCTAAAGCTGAGCACACAGCAAAAGAAATAAAAGTAGGAGCTAGAGAATATGCTGATGATATATTACAAAGCATACATTACAATTTGCAAGGCTTAATGGACGAAGTTGATCAAAACAGAAGGGAATTAAATCCAAATAGAAAAAGCCGTTAGTTAATCTACGGCTTTTTCTCTCTTTATAATATATACTGTGCTAAAAATATATATTATAAAAAGTATAGGTAAAATTATTTTATAATGGTTTATATATGTAAGCCATAAGTCACTTCTATATATAGTTTCATATATAGAAAATGTAGGTGTAGAAAAATTATGTCTAAATAAAGGATATAAAATTAGGCAATAAATGAAGCCAAATATGCCATGCAAAAACTTACTAAATGTGTAAATATGAACATTTATATCAGTTTTAGCTAAAAAGTTATTACATTGGGCAAGTATAGATAAACCGCTAAATGATATAACAAATGTAGCTAGAGCTAACTTTATAACTAAAGGAGAATTAGTTACAGCTGCAATATTATTACATCCTATGGTAATTTCGAATAAGCCACTAATAAATGCATAAGTTAAATCTTTAGAAACGCCAAACAATGATAATGGCAAATAAATAATATTAGCTATTGCTGAAATTATTCCTAGTAAGGTAAAAATTTTAAATACGACGGAAAATACTATGACAAAACCGCCAACCATTAGTATTGTATTTAGTCCACTATAAACGGCTTCTCCAAATATAGTATAAAATCCGTCTTTGTCATTAACTTTTGATCTTACTATTTTTTTGATTTCATTGCTCATATTTAGTTTTTGTGAAAGAGATTGTTCGTTCCCGTATTTTCTAAATAATATGCCTACAGTTATAGCTCCAAGGTAGTGGCAAAGTGCTATAAAATATCCGATGTTACTATTGTTAAACATACCAATAGCAACAGCACCTATCATAAATAAGGGTCCTGATGTAGAACAAAATGATGCTAGTCTTTGGGCTTCATATTTTGTTAACTCTCCCTTTTCTCTGAGTTCGGATGCTAGCTTTGCGCCTACAGGGTAACCTGAAACTGTAGACATAGCAAATACTAATGAGCCTTTACCTGAAACGTTAAAGATTTTTTGCGTTATAGGATTTATAAATAATCCAATAATATCTACGACTTTTAGATTTACAAGTAGGCTAGCTCCAATAATAAATGGTAGTAGTGATGGTATAAGAACGTTAACCCATATAGATAAGCCATCTTGAGCAGCAGATATGGAATCTTGTGGGTATAATATAAGGCCGATTATTAGAGAAAGAACTATTATTGATGGAATTAAAAACTTTAAAATTATATTTTTTTTCATTGCGCATCCCCCTACTGCTACATAAGTAATTTCTTAAATAGTATATTATTAAAATATTAAGTGTATGAAGAAAAACTCAATCTAAATTTATATATAATAATTATATGACATTGAAGGAGAAAAAAATGTTTAATAGTGTTACAAATAAAAAAGTATATGAACATGTAATAGAGCAAATTCAAAATATGATACTAAATGGGTCATTGCAAAATGGAGATAAACTGCCATCTGAAAGAGACTTATCAGAAAAGATGGAAGTAAGTAGAACTTCTATAAGAGAGGCTATAAGAGTATTAGAAACTATGGGGGTTATTGAAAGTAGGCAAGGAGAAGGTAATTTTGTGTGTTCTAATATAAATGCATCATTTATAGAACCTTTATCTATGATATTTATGTTAAGTAATGGGGAGCCAAGTGACATTTTAGAATTGAGAAAAGCTATTGAATTAGTAACGGTAAGATTTGCTGCACAAAGAGGTAGTGAGGAAGATTTTGAAGAACTAAAAGATATGATGTATAAACTTAAAACATCAGATACTGAAAGTGAAAGAGTATTAATAGATACAAAAATACATCAAAAAATAGCAACCATGAGTGGTAATTATCTTATAGAGAGTGTATTTATTACTGCGTCGACTTTATTTGAAAGATTTGTAAAAAATGCAAGAGAAAGTATACTATACTCTAATGATAGGATAGACATACTGATGATACAACATGAAGATATAGTAAATGCAATAATAGAAAGAAATGATGACAAGGCTTTTAGTGCTATGAAAGAACATCTAGATTTCATAGATGATTATATAAATAAAATTGAATTTAAGTAGACTTCTTTAATTACAAGGATATTATAATTTATAATATCCAACTGATAAACTTGAGCAACGGACCTGTTTTTCAAGGTCGTTGGCGACATGAGCGTAGCGAATTTTTGTAAAATAGACTTAGTTATAAAAATAACTAAGTCTATTTTTATTTTCATAAAGTAAAATTTTTATAGAACATGTACATATTATACAATATAGTTATTTCAATATTCTGTATAAAAAAACAATCTCTTGAATTAGTTAATAAAAAGATAAATGTTTTAATTTTCAGAACATTATAATATTATTAATTAAGATGGTAAAAATACTTAAACACAACTGGTAATACCATAATACCATAACACCAATATTCAAGGGGGAGTACTATGAATACCTATCTATTGTTTTTTCTAGCCATAATACCTATTCTATGGCTAATAGTATCTTTAGGGGTGCTCAAGTTACCAGCTCATAAAACATGCTTTATGACTATGGTGGCAACATTTATTTTAGCAATAGTATTTTGGAAAATTAGATTTATTGATGCTTTGAGTGCAACAGCAGAAGGAGCAGCAATAGGGTTATGGCCAATAATGATAGTTATAATAGCTGCATTATTTACATATAACCTAGCAGTTGAAACAAAGACAATGGACACTATTAAGAGAATGCTATCTAGTATAACAAAAGATGATAGAATTCAAGTACTTATATTGGCATGGGGATTTGGAGGGTTTTTAGAGGCAGTGGCAGGATATGGAACTGCAGTTGCGATACCAGCTAGTATACTAGCATCACTTGGATTTAACCCAGTATTTGCAGCTATAATATGTCTTATAGCCAACACGGTGCCAACTGCATTTGGAGCTGTAGGAATACCGGTATCAACTTTAGCTACAGTTACAGGGCTTGATGTATTACAACTTAGTTATAATATAGGAATTCAATTAGTAGGATTTATAGTTATAATACCGTTTCTTCTTGTAATGATGACAAGAAAAAGTATAAAAGGTATAAAAGGAGTATTTTTTATAACTTTAGTATCAGGGGTTGCCTTTGCTATACCACAACTTGTAATAGCAAAATATTTGGGAGCAGAACTTCCAGCATTAATAGGAAGCTTATGTAGTATGGGAGCGACTATATTAGTTGCAAAATTTATGTATAAAGAAGAAGTATCAGAAGAAACATCAGATGAATTATCACATGATGGTTCATTAGGGCAAAGTGTTGTATATGAGGAAAAGGTTTCCATGAAAGAAGGGGTATTAGCTTGGATGCCTTATGTACTACTT
This sequence comes from Sporacetigenium mesophilum DSM 16796, assembly GCF_059569055.1. Lineage (NCBI taxonomy): Bacteria > Bacillati > Bacillota > Clostridia > Peptostreptococcales > Tepidibacteraceae > Sporacetigenium > Sporacetigenium mesophilum. The sequence continues at coordinate 93,910 of NZ_JCANUR010000001.1, forward strand.
TGTATATTAATAGTTTTAACTAGCCCGCTATTCCCAGGCATAAATAAATCTTTAGCTTATTTTTCAAACAAAATAATAATATATACAGGAGAACATGCAAAAGCAGCTAGTTTTTCTTGGATAAATACACCAGGTGTAATAATAATTGTATCAACATTTATAGCAGGTAAAATGCAAGGAATTAGTATATCAAAAATAGTAAGTGTACTTGGAAAAACAGTTAAACAACTTACAAAGTCAATAATAACTGTTTTATCTATAGTGGCTATATCAAAGATAATGGGGTATAGCGGAATGATAAATGATATAGCTGTTGTATTAGTTCAAGTTACTGGCAGTTATTATCCTCTAATATCTCCAGCACTTGGCGCTCTTGGAACATTTGTTACAGGAAGTGATACATCTGCAAATATATTATTTGGGGCATTGCAAGGTGAAGTTGCAACATCTATAGGGGTTGACCCTTATTGGTTAGCATCTGCTAATACTTCAGGAGCAACTGCTGGAAAAATGATTTCGCCACAAAGTATAGCTATAGCTACTTCAGCAACAGGTCTTATAGGTCAAGAAGGAAAGATATTTGGAGCTACACTTAAGTTTTGTGTAATTTATGTAGCGATTTTAGGAGTATTAGTATACTTAGGAACGATTATTTAGGAGGGATTAATTATGGAAATATTAGTTTGTATTAAACAAGTTCCAGGAACTTCAGAAGTCGAAGTTGATGAAAAAACAGGAGTTCTTAAAAGAGACGGAGTAGATTCTAAGATGAATCCATATGATTTGTATGCTCTTGAGACAGCTTTAAAAATTAAACAAGAAACAGGAGCTACAATTTCTGTTATAAGTATGGGGCCACCACAAGCAAAGCAAGTAATAGAAGAAGCTTATATGATGGGAGCAGACAAAGGAGCGTTATTATCTGACAGAAGGTTTGCTGGTGCTGATGTTTTAGCTACATCATATACATTATCTCAAGGTGTTAGAAAGTTAGGAAATCCTGATTTAATAATATGTGGTAAGCAAACTACAGATGGAGACACAGCTCAAGTAGGTCCAGAAATGGCAGAATTTTTAGGAATGCCTCATGTTGCAAATGTAAAAAAAATAGTAGATATAAAGGAAAGTTCTATAGTTATTGAAATGGATATGCCAGATACAGTAGAAGTCTGTGAAATTAATTATCCTTGCTTACTAACTGTGGAAAAAGATATATTCCAACCGAGATTACCATCTTTTAAATTAAAGTTATCTAGTAAAGATAAAGAAGTTCCATTTTATGGTTTGAATGATTTTGAAGATAAAGATGAAAAAAGATATGGACTTAATGGTTCTCCAACACAGGTTCTTCGTATATTCCCACCAAGCTCTAATAATGACAAGGAAGTATGGAGAGGAGATGCCGAGGAATTAAGTGATAAATTAACTCAAAAACTAAGAGAACTTAAGGTATTTTAGGGGGGATAAATAATGGCAAAGATAATTATAAATCAAAGTAAATCTTTTGATATAGAAGAAGTTTTAGGATTATGTCCATTTAATTCTATAGAATATAACAATGAAAAGTTAGAAATAAATTCAGGTTGTAAAATGTGTAAAATTTGCGTTAAAAAAGGACCAGAAGGCCTATTTGAATTTGTGGAAGAAAAGGTGCATTCTATAAACAAAGATGAATGGAAGGGCATAGCAGTTTATGTAGATCATGTTGATGGAGATATACATCCAGTTACATTTGAGCTTATAGGTAAAGCGAGAGAAATGGCAGAAAAAATTAATCACCCAGTTTACTGTGTATTTATGGGAAGTAACATAGAAGATAAAACTGAAGAATTATTAAGCTATGGAGTAGATGAAGTATTTGTATACGACAATGAAGAGTTAAAGCACTTTAGAATAGAGCCTTATACTGCAGTAGTAGAAGACTTTATAAACAATATAAAACCTACAATAGTATTAGTTGGAGGAACAACTGTTGGAAGATCACTAGCTCCAAGACTTGCAGCTAGATTTAGAACAGGGCTTACTGCTGACTGTACAATACTTGATGTTTCTGAGAATACTGATTTAGATCAAATAAGACCTGCATTTGGTGGAAATATAATGGCTCATATACATACTCCAAACCATAGACCACAATTTGCAACAGTTAGATATAAAATATTCAATGCTCCAGAAAAAATAGAAGATCCTAATGGTAAGATTACATTGTGTAATATTGATAATGAAAAATTAAGCTCTAATATAAGTGTATTAGAAGTTAAACATAAAGCTATTGAAGTAGGACTTGAAGAAGCTGAAGTTATAATAGTTGCAGGTAGAGCTATAAAGAAACAAGAAGATATGGAAATGATAAATAAACTGGCAGATTTATTAGGAGCTAGTGTAGCAGGTACTAGACCTTTAGTTGAATCTGGATGGGTAGATGCTAAAAAACAAATTGGCTTAAGTGGTAGGACGGTCAAACCTAAACTTATAATAACTTGTGGTGTTTCAGGTGCTATACAGTTTGTAGCGGGGATGAATGGATCAGAATGTATAGTTGCTATAAATAAAGATGAAAATGCTTCTATATTTAATACTGCACATTATGCAATAGTTGGAGATGTTTATGATATAGTTCCTAAGTTAATAGAAAAACTAGAAAATGAAAAATCTCAATTAGCAATAACTATAGAATAGGGGTGAAGAATATGTATAAATCTATAGATAAGAATGATATTAAATTTTTAATAGATGTTTGTGGTAATGATAATATATTTGTTGGTGAAGATATTAATGAAGATTATTCACATGATGAACTAGGTGGAATAGAGAAATATCCAGAAGTATTGGTAAATGTACACAACACTGATGAAGTATCTAAAATAATGAAGTATGCTTATGAAAACAGTATACCTGTTACTCCTAGAGGTCAAGGTACAGGGCTTGTTGGTGCTTCTGTTGCTATACATGGTGGAATAATGCTTAATTTAAGCCAAATGAATAAAATATTAGAACTAGATGAAGAAAATTTAACATTAACATTAGAACCTGGAGTATTATTAATGGAAATAGGTAAATATGTTCAAGAAAAAGATTTATTTTATCCACCAGATCCAGGTGAAAAAAGTGCAACAATAGGTGGTAATATAAACACTAATGCAGGTGGAATGAGAGCTGTTAAATATGGTGTTACAAGGGATTATGTAAGAGGCCTTGAGGTAGTACTTCCAAATGGTGAGATTATAGAAGTTGGTGGGAAGGTAGTAAAAAACAGTTCAGGATATAGTATAAAGGATTTAATCGTAGGTTCTGAAGGAACATTAGGTATTATAACTAAAGCAACATTAAAACTTCTTCCATTACCTAAAAAAGCTATAAGTTTACTTATACCATTCCCAGAGTTAGGTACAGCAATAGAAACTGTTCCTAAAATAATAAAATCAAAATCTATACCAACAGCTATAGAATTTATGGAAAGAGATGTAATCCTTGCATCTGAAGAATTTCTAGGTAAAAAATTCCCAGATAATACTTCTGATGCATATCTTTTACTTACTTTTGATGGAAATAGTAAGGAAGATATAGAAAAAGAATATGAAAAAGTAGCTCATATATGTTTAGAAAATGGAGCATACGATGTATTTATATCAGATACTCAAGAAAGAAATGATTCAATATGGTCAGCAAGGGGAGCATTCCTAGAAGCAATAAAAGCTAGTACAACTGAAATGGATGAGTGTGATGTTGTTGTTCCAAGAGATAAAGTTGCTGAGTTTGTAAGGTATACAAATGAACTACAAGAAAAGTTAAATGTAAGAATAAAGAGTTTTGGCCATGCTGGAGATGGAAACTTACACATCTATGTGTTAAAAGACGATATGGATGAGTATGCTTGGAATAAAAAATTAAACGAAACATTTGACCATATGTATTCTAGGGCAAAAGAACTAGGAGGCCAAGTATCGGGAGAACATGGAATAGGATATGCAAAAAGAGGGTATTTACAAAAGTCTAAAAATGGAGAATATATGAGTTTATTAAAAAATATTAAATTAGCCTTTGATCACAAAAATATATTAAATCCAGGAAAAGTATTTTAATAATTACTTCCTTATATAATAAAGCTCTACGTTTTTAAAACGTAGAGCTTTGTTAGTTATTCTCTTATATATTTAGGTGATATATAGTAGTCCATAGGGCCTTTTAAAAGGGTTTTGTTGTTTCTATAGTATATTAGATTATATAAGTTTGTAGCTTTTATATCATAAGTTAGCATAAGGTTTGTTATTTCATTTGTAGATGTATCTGCCTTTGCTAATTTATTTATAATAGTTATATCAGAGTTAGTTTTAATTTTTTTTAATATTTCTCTTCCTTTAGTATTAAATGCTAATACTCTTATATAAGGAATATTATTTATAGATTTAATAATAGACATTTCATCTTTTTTTATTCCTAGCATTATATTATTTAATGTTCTTTTTATTTTAGTTAAAGTATATCTTTTGGATTTGACATTCATTTGAAGGTCGTATAAAGATGTAGATTTAAACAAACTTCCAATTATTTTATTTTCAATACCTTCGTTTACTTCAAAATAACTATCTAATATATTTTCATCTCTAAGTATAATACCAGACAATATATTATAAAAATCTTCATCATATATAGGATAAAAATTATTTACTATCTTATCATTTATAGCTTTGTATGTATTATTGGGAACTACATTTTCTATATTATATATATTTGAATTGCTTTTAAGGCTTTCTCTTATAGCAGTTGCTGAACATATATCACTGTTTATTTCTTTTGAATTATAATCAGACTTAACTCTAGTTATAGTATATGGTTTTATATTGCTATTTAATTTTAGAATACTTTTAATGTACTCAATTCCTAATATATTATTAGGTGAGTTTAATATATTGAATATTTCATCTTCTGATATGTTGATTACATTATATTTATTTATATATTGAAATAAGGCCTTAGATCTAGCTTTAGGAAATAACATTCCTTCACTTAAGTAATTTTTCAAGATTACTTTAAATTCAAGGGGTTCATTTACTAGTAGTTCACCTATTTTATATAAAATATCTATATTTCCAACTTCACTCCCAAAGCAAACGCAGTCTATTGCATTTGTAGAATTTAATGTAGATATTGCACCAAAACTAAAAATTTCTGCACTTTGAGATGAAAATAGAGTTGGAAGTTCTATAACTAAATCTACACCATTACTTACGGCCATTTGAGCTCTAGTATATTTATCAAATAATGAAGGCTCGCCTCTTTGTAAAAAATGACCGCTCATTATAGCAACAGTGTGTGTAGCATTAGTTATTTCTTTTGATTTATTTAAGTGATACAAATGTCCATTGTGAAATGGATTGTATTCAACTATTAATCCTAATGTTTTCATAAGATCCTCCGTTATAGTTATATATTATAAATTATATAATAAAATAGGAAAATTATACAAATTTTGCTATAATAAAAAAAGGAATATTGGTAATACCTATAGAATTATAAAAAGTGGGTATTATAAAAATTTATGTATATGTATATAATAAAACAGTGTCAGAGTATGTACTTTTAATAAAAAAGGTGATATATTATTCAGTGGAAAAATTTGAAACGTATATGCAGTACATAAAGTGATTTTTAATAATTTACGTACAGGAGGTATACTCAAGATGAAAGTATTGGTAATGAACTGTGGAAGTTCTTCATTAAAGTATCAATTAATAGACATGGAAAATGAATCAGTATTAGCTATAGGTTTAGTAGAAAGAATAGGTATAGAAGGTTCTATATTAAAGCACGAAAAAGAAGGCAGAGATGATAAGTATGTTGTAGAACAACCTATGAAAGATCATCAAGATGCTATAAAGTTAGTATTAGATGCAATAGTTGACCCTGAATTTGGTGCAATAAAAGATATGAGCGAAATAGATGCAGTAGGACATAGAGTTGTTCATGCTGGTGAAAAATTTGCAAGCTCAGTAGTTATAAATGATGATGTTATGAATGCTTTAAATGAATGTATAGAGTTAGCACCTCTTCATAACCCAGCTAACATAATGGGAATAGAAGCTTGTAAGGCTATACTTCCAAATGTACCAATGGTAGGAGTGTTTGACACTGCATTCCATCAAACAATGCCTAAATCTTCATATTTATATGGAATACCATATGAAATGTATGAAAAGCATGGAGTAAGAAGATATGGATTCCACGGAACTTCTCACTTATATGTATCTAGAAAAGCAGCTGAGATGTTAGGTAAAAATATAGAGGATTTAAAAATAGTAACTTGCCACTTAGGAAATGGTGCTTCTATAGCAGCAGTAGATGGTGGAAAGTGTGTAGATACTTCTATGGGATTCACTCCACTTGAAGGATTAATAATGGGTACTAGATGTGGTGATATGGACCCTGCTATAGTTCCATTCTTAATGGAAAAAGAAAACTTAGATATAAATGGTATAAATAACTTAATGAACAAGCAATCAGGTGTATATGGTATGACTGGAATATCAAGTGACTTTAGAGATATAGAAGACGCTGCAGCAAAAGGTGATGAAAAAGCTCAAGTAGCTCTAGATTCATATGTTAAGAGAGTTAAAAAATATATAGGTTCTTATGCAGCTGAAATGAACGGATTAGACGCTGTAGTTTTCACTGCTGGTGTTGGTGAAAATGCTATAGAAATGAGAGCAAATATATGTAAAGATATGTGTTTCTTAGGAATGAAGTTAGATGAAGTAGCTAATAAAGTAAGAGGAAAAGAAAGAGTAATATCTACAGAAGATTCAAAAACTAAGATATTATTAATACCAACTAATGAAGAATTAACAATAGCTAGAGATACAGTTATGTTAGTAGGAAAATAATAATTGGGTAAAATAACAAGGTAGGTTAAGGCCTACCTTGAGTTTTGTCCATTATTAAGCCAAGTTTATTCTATCAAGTAAAAATACTTGACAAAGTAAAGTATGATTTGTATAATAAACTAGGCAATGTATCGAGGTGATAGACATGAAAATAAATTTAGAGAAGTTATTAAGTAGAGAAATAGATAATTTAGACTTGAATTTTTGCGAAAAAATTGATAGTATTAATTATTGTGATAATAGTTATAAGTTGACTACTCCTATGTGTGTAGAAGGCAAAATAAGAAATACTAGTGATGGTATATACTTAGATTGCGAAGTACAATATTCGATAGCAGATAATTGTGGAAGATGCTTAGATGACGTAGAAGTAGAGTTACAATATCCTGTACAAGGATTCATAGTAAAAGAAGAAATAGACGAAGACAAGATAGAAGAACATGATGTATATGTATATACTGACGAAACAATAGATCTTCTACCTATGATAGAGGATTCTTTATCATTTAACATGCCACAAAGAACATTGTGCAATGAAGAATGTAAAGGTCTTTGTCAAAACTGTGGAGCGAACCTAAATAAAGGTGAATGCTCTTGTGATACAGACGCCAATGACGAGGAGTCAATAGATCCCCGTTTAGCTAAATTACAAAACTTTTTCAAAAAAGACTAAGGAGGTGGCATAAATGGCAGTACCAAAGCGTAAAACATCTAAATCGAAAACAAAAATGAGAAGAGCAGCTAACTCAAAAATGGTTGCAACTGGGTTTGTAAGTTGCCCACAATGTCATGAGCCAAAATTACCACACAGAGTATGTCCAGATTGTGGATACTATAAAGGTAAAGAAGTTGTATCTAAATAGTTTCGTAAAAAGCATGTAGAGCAATCTACATGTTTTTTTATATTCAAGTAAAATATAAATTAAAGTAAAGTCCAGCAAATCCAATATTTTAGAGCATAAGTAGTTTCTTGGGGATATATAAATAAAATGAATTAGCATATTGATAAATATTAACACATATTATATACTAGTATTAGTAGTTGGTACTAATTCCAGCTATAAGAACGGAGGTATTATGAAAAAGGTATCAAAAGCGGAGAGACAATCTCGACTTATAGAAATGCTAAATGATGATCCATTTTACACAGATGAAGAGTTATCTTCTATTTTTGAAGTCAGTATACAGACTATAAGATTAGATAGATTAAAACTAGGTATTCCTGAGTTAAGAGAAAGAATAAAAGAAATGGCAGAAAGCCAAACATCAAAGATAAAAACTCTAGGGGTAAAAGAAATAACTGGTGAAATAATAGATTTATCAGTAGGCAAAATAGGTATATCCATGCTTGAAACTACTAATGATATGACATACTCTAAGACAAGTATAGTTAAAGATACATACATATTTGGGTTAACAGAATCTTTAGCTATGGCTGTTATAGACGCTCCTAAAGTTATTATGAGATTTGCTAATGTAAAAAACCTAAAGCCTGTACAGGAAAATGACAGGTTAATAGCGAAAGCAGAAATATATAAAGTAAAAGATAAAAAACATTACGTAAAAGCTATAGTAAATAGTAAAACTCATAATCAAATTTTCAGAGGAAAGTTTATATTTGAAGAAATAGAGTAGGAGGAAGACATATGAAAATAGTAGTTGATGGCATGGGTGGAGACAATGCACCTTTTTCAACAGTCCAAGGTATTACAAATGCTATTAATGAATATAAAGTAGACATAATAGTAACTGGAGATAAAGAATCATTAGAAAAAGAATTTAATAAATATAACTTTGACAAAAGCAAATTAGAGATAGTAAATACTACTCAGATTATAGAAAATGAAGATAAACCAGTAAAAGCTATAAGATCAAAAAAAGACTCATCAATGGTAGTTGCACTTAATATGGTAAAAGAAAAAAAAGCTGATGCTATAGTATCGGCTGGAAACACAGGTGCATTACTTGCTGGAGGATTGTTCATAGTAGGAAGAATAGAAGGAATAGATAGACCTTGTTTATGCCCTGCAATTCCAAATATGAAAGGATCTATGAGCCTTATAGTTGATGGTGGTGCAAATACAGACTGTAAACCTAGAAATTTAGTTGAATTCGGAGTTATGGGTTCAATATATTCAAATAAGGTTTTAGATATAGAGAATCCTAAAATAGCACTTGCTAATGTAGGAATAGAAGAAGGAAAAGGAAATGATTTAGTCAAAAAATCTTATGAAGAATTAAAAAAGGTAGATTTAAACTTTATAGGAAATGTAGAATCTAGAGATGTTATAAGTGGATATACGGACGTTATAGTTTGTGACGGATTTACAGGAAACATATTATTAAAGTCTGTAGAAGGAGTAGCTATATCTATGTTTGGATTACTTAAGGAAACTTTTTTGAGTAATATTAAAACAAAAATAGGGGCTATATTACTTAAAGATGACTTTAAGAAGATGAAAAATAGATTAGATTATACAGAATACGGCGGTGCTCCATTACTTGGCGTTAATGGTGGAGTTATAAAAGCGCATGGTAGTTCTGATAGCAATGCTATAAAAAATGCTATAAATCAGGCAATAAAATTTGTAGATGGAAATGTAGTAGACGATATAAAGGAAAAAATAAAAGAAATTAATGTAAGTGAATAAAATAGAAATCTGATTATTAATAAAAAAATTAGATTATTTGGAGGTCGATTGGACTCATGAAAAGTGTAGGGATATTAGGAACTGGTAGCTTTGTTCCAGAGAAAAAATTAACTAATTTTGACTTAGAAAAAATTATGGATACATCAGATGAGTGGATAAAGACAAGAACTGGTGTAAGTGAAAGAAGAATTACTGATGAAAATACAGCTACTTCAGATTTAGCAACACAAGCAGCTTTAAATGCTATAAAAAGTGCAAATTTATCACCTGAAGATATAGATTTAATAATAGTTGCAACTGTAACTCCTGACATGTCATTTCCGTCTACAGCTTGTATAGTTCAAGCTAATATAGGTGCAAAAAATGCAGCTGCATTTGATTTAGAAGCTGCATGTACTGGATTTATATACGGACTTACCATAGGAAGATCATTAATACAAAGTAATATGCATAAACACGTATTAGTAATAGGGGCCGAGACATTAAGTAAGGTCATAGACTATACAGATAGAGGAACAGCTATATTATTTGGAGATGGAGCTGGAGCAGCAGTTTTAGGAGAGGTTGAAGATGGCGGTATATTATCAACATACCTAGGCGCAGATGGAGCTAGTGGTAGTTACTTAACTTTACCTGCAGGTGGATCTAGAAAGCCAGCTAGTATAGAAACAGTAAATGATAGACTTCACTATGTAAAAATGGCAGGAAGTGATGTGTTTAAATTTGCTGTTAGGATTATGGGAGACTCATCTTCAAAAGCAGTAGATATTGCAGGTCTTAAATTAGAAGATGTAGACTATCTTATACCTCATCAAGCCAATATAAGAATAATAGAAGCTTCTGCCAAGAGGCTGAAATTACCAATGGATAAAGTTTATGTAAATATAGATAAATATGGAAACATGTCTGCTGCGTCAATCCCAGTTGCTCTTGATGAAGCTTATAGAAATAATAAAATTAAAAAAGGTGATAATATAGTTGTTGTAGGATTTGGTGGAGGATTAACTTGGGGTTCTTCGCTTATCAAATGGAGCATATAGGAGGGGCAATTTGATGAATAGATTATGTCAGTTATTAGGGATAAAATACCCTATAATACAAGGGGGTATGGCATGGGTGGCTACAGCTGAATTAGCAGCTGCAGTATCTAATGCTGGAGGGCTCGGGCTAATAGCTGCTGGGAGTGCACCGAAAGAAATAATAAAAGCACAAATAATAAAATGTAGAGAATTAACAGATAAACCATTTGGTTTAAATATAATGCTAATGTCTCCATTTGCTGATGACATAATGGACTTAGTGGTGGAAGAAAAAATTCCAGTTATTACTACTGGTGCTGGTAATCCTGGAAAGTATATTCAAAAGTTAAAGTCAGTTAAGACAAAAATTATTCCTGTAGTACCTACTCTAGCATTAGCGCAAAGAATGGAAAGCTTAGGAGCAGATGCTGTAATAGTAGAAGGAACAGAAGCTGGTGGTCATATAGGTGAGTTAACAACTATGGTATTAACTCCGCAAGTGGCAGATGTTGTATCTATACCAGTTATAGCGGCAGGAGGTATAGCAGATGGAAGAGGTATGGCTGCTGTATTTGCATTAGGCGCTGAAGGTGTTCAAATAGGTACTAGATTTATATGTAGTGATGAATGTATAGTACATGAAAACTACAAACAAATGGTTTTAAAAGCTAGAGATAGAGATGCTATAGTAACAGGTAGAATTACAGGTCATCCTGTAAGAACACTAAAAAATAGATTAGCAAAAGATTTATTGAGTATGGAAAAAAATGGTATAGATCCATCTGAAATAGATAAAAAAGGTGTAGGTTCTTTAAGAATAGCAGTTTTAGAAGGCGATATGGAACAAGGCTCTTTTATGGCAGGTCAAACTGCTTCTATGGTCAAAGAAATAAAATCTTGTAGTGAAATAATAGAAGAGATAGTTTTAAAAGCTAAAGAAGTTATGCCTAATATAAATATAGGTTAGTAGGAGGGGTAAATATGGGGAAAATAGCATTGGTGTTTCCCGGGCAAGGCTCACAATATGTAGGAATGGGTAAGGAACTATATGAAAATAATGAAGTAGCAAAAAAAGTTATGGATAAGGCTAATGATGCTCTACATATGGATTTATTAGATATAATGTTCAATGGCCCAGATAGTGAGTTAACAAAAACTGAAAATACTCAACCATCTATAGTTACTTTAAGTATAGCTTTACTTGAAGCTCTAAAGTCAGAAATCGATTTTGATTATGATGGATGTGCCGGATTGTCATTAGGAGAATACGCAGCACTAGTTGCAGCAAATTCAATGGAATTTGAAGATGCTGTAAAACTAGTTAAAAAAAGAGGGAAATATATGCAAGAAGCTGTACCAGTAGGAACTGGAGGTATGGCAGCAATTCTTGGTTTTGATAGAGAGTCATTAAGTGAAGTTGTTAAAGATGCATCTACTGAAAATGAAGTAGTAGAGGTTGCTAACTTTAATTCTCCTGGTCAAATAGTTATATCTGGAGAGTTAAATGCAGTACAAAGGGCTGTAGAACTTTGTAAAGAAAGAGGAGCAAAAAAATCAGTTATGCTAAACGTAAGTGCGCCTTTTCATTCATCTATGTTAAAACCTGCTGGAATTAAATTAGGTAATGAACTTGAAGGTGTTAGGTTTAATTCTTTAAAAGTTCCTGTAATTGCAAATGCAAATGCAGGTTATTATGAAGGAGATTTTAAAGACTTATTAATTAAACAAGTAAGTTCTTCTGTATTATGGGAAGACTCTATAGAAAAACTAATAGAAGATGGATACGATACTTTTGTTGAAATAGGTCCAGGAAAAACATTAAAAGGTTTTATAAAGAAAATATCATCTACTAAAAAGGTTGATGTAAAAATACACAATATAGAAGATAGTAAATCACTTAATGAGTTCGTAAAATTAGCGAAAGAAGGTGAAATATAGCATGAATTTTTCAAATAAAGTTGCTATAGTTACTGGAGGTTCTAGGGGAATAGGAAAGGCAATAGCTAAAAAACTTGCAAGTTTCAACTCTAATGTAGTTATAAATTACACTTCAAGTGAAACTGAAGCATTAAAAGTAAAAGAAGAAATAGAATCTTTAGGTGTAGAGTGCATGGCTTTAAAATGTGATGTATCTAAATCAGAAGATGTAAATAATATGATAAATGAGGTCATGAATAAGTTTGGCAAAATAGATATACTTATAAATAATGCAGGTATAACTAAAGATTCACTAATTATGAAAATGAAAGAAGAAGACTTTGATAAGGTTATAGATGTAAATTTAAAAGGTGTATTTAATTGTACAAAAGCTGTTACTAAACCTATGATGAAACAAAGAAATGGTAAAATAGTAAACATGTCTTCTGTAGTAGGTGTTATGGGTAATCCTGGTCAAGCAAATTATTGTGCATCTAAAGCAGGTGTTATAGGATTTACAAAAGCTACAGCAAAAGAACTTGCTTCAAGAAATATAAATATAAATGCTGTTGCTCCAGGTTTTATAGAAACAGATATGACAGATGTATTAAAAGATGATGTAAAAGAAGGTATGTTATCTGTAATACCTATGAAAAAATTTGGAACTCCTGAAGATATTGCAAATTTAGTAATATTCTTATGTAGTGATATGAGTACTTATATAACAGGTCAAGTAATACATGTTGACGGTGGAATGGTTATGTAATTTTATGTAATTATAAATTACTATAAAATATTTAATAAATAATTTAAATTTATATGGAGGTAATTAATATGATATTCGAAAAAGTTAAAGTAATAATAGCAGACCAATTAGGTGTAGGAGAAGACACTACTATAGGGATGGAAACTTCTTTAATGAAAGATTTAGAAGCAGATTCTTTAGATGCTGTTGAAATAATGATGGCTTTAGAAGATGAATTTAGCATAGAAATACCTGATTCAGAAGCTGAAAAATTTGCTAACATTGGTGATATAGTAAAATATATAGAAGCTAACAAATAAGTTAGTTCGTGGAGGTAAAACTCATGAAAAATAGAGTTGTAATAACAGGTTTAGGATGTGTAACTCCTATAGGAATAGGTAAAGAAGAGTTTTGGAATTCTTTAAAAAATGGAGTTGTTGGAATAGATAAAATAACAAAATTTGATGCATCAGAATATCCAACTCAAATAGCTGCAGAAGTTAAAAACTTCAACCCAGAAGAATATATAAATAAAAAAGATGCAAAGAGAATGGATGAATTTACTCAATATGCAGTTGCGTCTTCCAAAATGGCAATGGATGATTCTGGCTTAGATTTAGATAAAATAAACAAACAGAGATTTGGAGTTATAATAGGCTCTGGTATAGGTGGAGTAGGTACACTAGAAGCACAACACAAAGTATTATTGGAAAAAGGACCTAAAAGAATTAGTCCGTTCTTTATTCCTATGATGATAGGAAATATGGCATCAGGGCAAGTTTCTATAATGTTTGGTGCTCAGGGACCAAATACTACTGTTGTAACAGCTTGTGCGTCAGGTACTCACTCTATAGGAGATGCTTTTAAAATAATACAAAGAGGCGACGCTGATGTAATGATAAGTGGAGGTAGTGAACACGGTATAACTCCATTATCAATGGCTGGATTCTGTAATATGAAGGCTATGTCAACTAGAAATGATGATCCAAAAACTGCATCTCGTCCATTTGACAAAGACAGAGATGGATTTGTAATGGGAGAAGGAGCGGGTGTAGTAATACTTGAAGAATTAGAACATGCATTAAATAGAGGTGCACATATATATGCTGAAGTTGTAGGATATGGATTAACTGCTGATGCATACCATATGACTACTCCTGCTGAAGGCGGAGAAGGTGCAGCTAGATCTATGGCAATGGCTTTAAAAGATGGAAATATACCATTAGATGAAGTAGATTATATAAATGCACATGGTACTTCTACTCCATACAATGATAGATTAGAAACACAAGCTATAAAAAGCGTATTTGGAGACGATGCATATAAACTATGTGTATCTTCAACTAAGTCTATGACAGGTCACTTACTTGGGGCAGCTGGTGCTGTAGAAGCTATAGCTTGTGCTATGGCAATAGAAGAAAGTTTTATACCACCAACTGTAAATGTTAAAGAACAAGATCCTGATCTAGATTTAGATTATGTATTACACAAAGGAAAAGAAAGAGAAGTAAGATACGCACTTTCAAACTCATTAGGGTTTGGAGGACATAATGGAACATTAGCATTTAAGAAGTTTGAGAAATAATAAGAAGGGCTATGATAAATAGCCCTTTTTTAATTGCCTATTGTACATATTTAATTCTTATTTTCATATTATTTTTTAATTCTTTGGGGCAAGTATCAAAACTTAAAAAATAGTATCCATTGTAATTCTTAGAATATTCTATTTTTCCTGGTTCCCATTCATCAATCTCTTCATTGAAAATTTCAACTAATTGCCCGCTAAATATATTTTTATTTTCATTTTTCAATTTAAAAGTATTTTTGAATTTGTTATATACTAAGGTGTCTTCCTTAGATGGAGAAGAATATGACTTTAAATCATACAATATTGAATCTATATCCGATAAAAACTTTTCTAGTCTATCGTGCATAGCTGACTCTTCGTAATAACTTTCAGTATTATCATCTGTTAACTCTGGATAATCGTCTATAATACCGTTTAAAAAGGTCTTAATATTATACAACTCGTGTTGAACTACTTTGTTTATAATAACAGCTCTGTTGTTCATAGTTTCATCTCCTTTATAACTTTAAACATAATTATATAAATAGTATTTGACTTTTGATACATATATATAAGTGAAAAAATTTAGCAGTTTGTACAATAAAACATGCATATTTTTTTGTTAAACATAATATTATTTTATAAATAGGAAGGAGGACAAGACGATGAATAGACTTCCAGAAGAAATTATAAATTCGTTAGCACCAAATTTAAGAGAAAAAATCTTGAGTATTGACCTATCAATGTTACACATAGAAGAAATAAGACTTAGGGCAAATAAACCGCTTATGATTTGCGCAAATAATAAAGATTATTTCTACAATACAAAAAATAAAAATTTAGATACGAATACAAATAATCTATACATAGTAAGTAAGGAAGACATAGAACAAACATTTCAACTAATATGTAAATACTCTATACATTCCTTTATAGATGATATAAAAAAGGGATTTATAACACTAAGAGGTGGACATAGAGTTGGACTAGTAGGAAAAGCAATAATAGAAGATGGAGAGATAAAAAATATAAAGCATATATCATCTCTTAATATAAGGATTTCAAGGCAGGTATTAGGATGTTCTAATAAGGTTTTAAGACATATATTAAAAGGCTCTAATCAAGTTCACAATACATTAATAATATCACCACCCCAGTGTGGTAAGACAACACTACTTAGGGATATAGTAAAAAATATAAGTGATGGGAATGAAAGGTTAGGTTTTAAGGGGTTAAAGGTTGCAGTAATAGATGAAAGAAATGAAATATCAGGTTCATATTTAGGAGTAGCGCAAATGGATATAGGAATAAGAACAGACATAATAGAAACATGTCCAAAGGATATAGGAATAATCATGTTACTTAGATCTATGTCTCCAAATGTTATAGTAACAGATGAAATAGGAAGTAGTAAGGAAATAAAGGCACTATATACAGCTCTTCATGGAGGGGTAAATTTGATAACTACTGTACATGGTGATGGTATAGAGGATATTCAAAGTAGAAAAGAATTAAATCAACTTCTTGATAAAGAATTATTTAAGAAAGTAATTATACTATCATCTAAAAATGGACCAGGCACAGTAGAGAAGATATACGATTTAGAAGAAAAGAGGTGGTATCTTGGAGATTAAAATAATATTAATATTTATGTTAGTTGGATGTAGTTTTTTATTAGGTGAATATATATACAATACATACAATAAAAGACATAAAGAACTCTGCGACCTCATAAGAATATTAGAGATACTACATATGGAGTTGTCATTTGGGCTTTATACATTAGAAGAAGTTTTTCGTAAATTAGGAGATAAAAAAGAATATTCATTTAGTAAGTTTTTTAGCAAAATGGGTGAAGATTTATCCCAAAATCAAAGTAATACCTTGGAACAAATATTGGAAGAAAATATAAAAATACTTCAAAGTGAAACATATCTAGCCAAAAGAGAGGAGGATGAACTAAAAAGTCTTATATTAAGTCTTGGTAAAAGTGACATATATTCACAGGAAAGAATAATAAATTTGACAGTTGAAAATCTAAAAAAACTTACAGACACAACTCAAGATGACATAAACACAAAGGGTTTGGTTTATAGGAAGGTAACAACTATAGTTGGTTTAGTAGTAGGAATTATATTAGTGTAAGGGGGATCTATATGAACATAGCTTTAATATTAAAAATAGCGGGGATAGGATTATTAATATCTATATTAAATATGTTACTTGAAAAAACAGATAGAAAAGATTGGACTACAATGACTACTTTAGCGGGAATAATAGTAGTTTTAGGTATGGTATTAAATGAGATGAATGACTTATTTAATACAGTGAGAACTATGTTTCAACTTTACTAAAGAGGAGGAATTATATTGGAAGTTATGAAGTTAGTAGCACTGGCTATAATGTCCACTGTTCTTTGCCTTCTGCTAAAAAAAGAAAGGCCAGAAATGGCAATGTTTATAGCTTTAGCAACAGGGGTTATTATTTTCTTAGGAGCTACTTATAAACTAAACTACATAATAGAAAGCATACAACAGCTAGCCAATAAAGCTAATATACCAACTATGTATATATCACTTATTATAAAGCTAATAGGTATTGCTTACCTAATGGAATTTGCTATACAAATATGTAAAGACTGTGGCGAAAAAAATATTGCTTCTAAACTTGAATTTGGTGGGAAAATAATAGTTATGGCAATGTCTTTTCCAATATTATTTACCATAGTAGAAGTAATAATAAATATAATCCCATAGGGGTGGGGGATACTTATGAAAAGAATATTAATTAGTACTATACTTATGTTAACTGTGGTTTTAGGGTTAGGTAGTGTATCTTTTGCAAACGAAAACAATAATACAGGTATTAATGTAGATAAATATATAGAAGAGCAGTTAGGAAAAATGAAAGTAGATGACATCCAAAGTTATATAGACGAAGAAGATATGCTTAAAAAGGTAGACCTAAAAACATATATGAAAGAAGTAATGACAGGAAAAAAAAATATACTTGATTTATTTGATAAAGAAGGAATAAAAATGTTTTTATTCAAAGAATTAAAGTCTAGCTTAAAGATATTTGCTATTATATTAGTTTTAGCATTATTGTCATCTATATTAAAGAGTCTAGACAATTCTTTTTCATCTGGAGCAATAACTCAAATAACCACCTATGTAGTATTTATTAGTATGGTATCTCTCACCTTGGTAGGATTTAAAGATGTATTAAATATATGTTATACCACAATAGATACAATGATAAATTTAATGCAAATAGTTATACCTATATTAATAGCGTTCTTAGTGGTTATGGGTTTTCCTATAACATCCACTGCATTAAATCCAATATTTTTAGGTGGAATAACATTTATAAATATAATATTCAAAAACTTCTTATTTGCATCAATAGCTGTAGCATTTTCAGTTTTAGTTATAAATAATTTATCTAAAAACATAAAACTTAAAAAATTCTCATCTTTTATTAAGCAAATTAACATAGTTACAATAGGAGCAATGTTCACTATATACTTGGCTCTTGTATCTATTCAAGGGTTATATGTAACAACCTTTGATAAGTTTACTGTAAAAACTGCAAAGTTTGCAGTTGGAAATTTTATACCTATAGTAGGCGGATTTGTATCAGACTCAGTTGAATTATTATTATCATCCTCACAGCTTATAAAAAGTGTATTTGGGGTAGTTGGGCTAATAATTTTAATAGGTATATGTGCTATACCTGTTATAAAGATAATATCAATAATTTTAGTATATAAAGTGTCCGCTATAGCAATAGAACCAATAGGGGAAGATGGTATTTGCAATTTTTTAAATGAAATAGGGAACCTAATGACTATAATGTTAGCCTCTATGATAGCTATAACAATAATGTTTTTCGTAACTATTGCAATACTCACATCAATAGGTACAGTATCAGGTATATAAGGAGGGGGAAGTTATGTTAATTGCTATAAAAGAATGGTTAGTAAGTGTATTAATAGCGGCATTTATTATTAATATAGTAGATTTGATTCTCCCTTCAGGAAAAATAAAGCCATATATAAACTTAGTAATGAACTTTATATTTGTATTTATAATAGTTACTCCAATAATAAATATGTTTCAAGGGGAAATTACACTACAAGATAGGATACTTAAATCATACAATGAGTCCAATCAAAAATATGAACAAAGTATGAATGATTTATCCAGCAAAACTGGGGCTCAAAGTCTAGCATCAAATTATGAGGATTATTTGAAGGAATCAATAAATATAAAACTCTCAGAAAGTGGATATGAGCTCGAAGATATAGAATTTAGTGGATCTTCTATAGAAAGTATAAAAATAAAAGAAAAAAATAAAAATAATAGTGATAATTTGGACAAAGAAGGAATAGAATTTAATAAAGATGGTTCAAAGCAAGTTTTTAAAGACAAGCAGTCAATAAATACAAAAGATTTAAAAGAAGACTTAAATAATGTATTAGACATATCGATTAAAAAAATAGAAATAAATTAATAGGGGTTGAGGGTATGTTTAAAAATTTAAACGAAAAAGACAAAAAGAAGATTTATAGCTTGCTGGCTATAATAACAGGGTGTGTAGTATTAATTATAGCATTATCAAGCATGCCTGGTACAAGTAAACCTAGCTCTAAAGCTAATAAAACAGAAGCTGCAACTGAACAAAAATCAGCATTAAGTGAAGAACAAGAGCTAGAAGCTAGACTAGAAAGTATATTAACTAATATTTCAGGGGTTGGGAACGTAGATGTTTTAATAACATTTGAAACTAGCGAACAAATAGAACCAGCTTTTAACTCAAACTCAACAACTGAAAAAACTGAAGAAAAAGATTCTCAAGGAGGGGTGAGAGCAGTAACTACAGAAAGTGTAAACAAAACTATGGTAACATCAAACAGCGAAAGTCCAATAGTTATAAAAACTACAGACCCTAAGATAAAAGGTGTTTTAGTTGTAGCTGAAGGAGCTAGCGATCCTACAGTTAAAGATAGTTTATACAAAGCAGTTCAAGTTTCGCTTCAAATACCAGGACATCAAGTTGAGGTATACTCAAAATAAATTAATTTTTAAAATATGAATATTTTAAAAAGCTAGTACGTATAAATGTAACATACATAAAAGTTTAGAGGAAAATATTAATTAAAAATTTGGGGGGTATTAAAATATGAAATTTAATGGAAAGTTTTTAAAAAGCAGAGGGTTTATAGTGATGTCTTTAACTTTAATGTTAGTGTTAGTTGGAACTATAAACTACAACTTAAGTAAACAATCTTTACTTGAAACTTCTCAAGAGCTACAACAATATGAAGAGGCTTTAAATATAGGTGAAGAAGACAAAAAAGATACTAAGAAAGAAGAAGCAAAGAAAGAAGATACTAAAGTTGTTGATAGCAAAGTAACTAAGGTTGATGAAAAAGTTAAGGAAACTAGTGCAGCAATAGAAAAACAAATAACTTCTAAAAAGAATTTGAAAAAAGCTTCTTATATAGTAGATATGAAAATGAATAGAGAAAAGCAAAGAGCTGAGTTAGTAGCATCATTAAATGAAATAGTAAACAATCCTTCTACAAACGATAATACTAGAGAACAGGCTTCAACTATGAAATTACAGTTAGTAAAAGATCAAGAACTTGAATTAAAAATAGAAGATTTATTAAGTGCAAAAGGATTTAGTGAGCCACTTGTATATATAAGCAATGGAACAGCTAATGTAGTTGTTAACGAAGAAAAATTAGAAAAAGCAGATGCTGCTAAAGTGTTCGATTTAGTAGCTGCAGAAGCAAAAATGGAATATGACAACATAAAATTAATGAACAATAACGCTAAATAGTAGAAATAAACCTCAAGTAAATAGCTTGAGGTTTTATTTTTCTTGCAAACTATAGTACTATTTGGTAAAATTGTTTTATTAAGAAATATATACAATTTCTTTTATGGGGGGAACTTATATGATGATGGAAAATCATAATTTTGGTGAAGTGAAAATATCAGCTGATGTTATAGCCACAATAGCAGGATTAGCTGCTGTAGAAATAGAAGGGGTTGTAACTACAACTTCATTAACAGATAAGTTATTAAAAAACAATGGAGTAAAGGTTGTTTTAGAAGAAGATGAAGTAACCTTAGACATTATGATGATAGTAGATTATGGAGTATCTATACCAGATGTAGCTTTTAAAGTTCAGGAAAATATAAAAAACACTGTAGAGACAATGACTGGGTTGAAAGTTTCTCAAGTTAATATACACGTTCAAGGAATCAGCATCAAAAAAGAAAAAGCTGATAAAGTGAACAACCAATAAAGTTAATATGAACCCTCTGAAAAATCAGAGGGTTTTTTTAAGTCTAGATAGTAAATAATAAAGACTATAGAGGAGGAATCAGCGGATGGATAAGATAAAAAGAATGGTAAGTAGAGAATACATAATGAAACTGTTTTACCAATTAGACATGACAAAGGAAATAAAAGAAGAGGTATTAGCAGAAGATTTATTAATTGAATTTATTTTAAATCACGAAGAAGAAATGATAGCTAGATACGACGAAATAAAATTACAAAGTTCAGATGATCCAGAAATTGAAATACTAGGTGAAGAAACTACTTTTGAGATGGTTACTGATAAAGATTATATGAAAAACTTATTAAATAAGTTTTTTGAAAATCAAGAAGTTGTAGATGGACTAATAAACAAATACGCTAAGAATTGGACAGTGGACAGACTTGCAAAGGTGGACTTAAGTATAATTAGAGTATCTATAACAGAACTTTTATATTTTGGCGATGTACCTAAAAAAGTATCTATAAATGAAGCTATAGAATTAGCTAAAAGATATTGTGATGAAAAATCTCCAAGTTTTATTAATGGTATATTAGGAAGTGTTGTAAGTGAATGCAAAGAGCAAGAATAATATAATATTAGGAATAGATACCAGCTGCTATACTACATCTATAGCAGCTATATCTTTAAATAAAAATATAATACTAAATGAAAAAACTTTGCTTAAAGTTAAAGAAAACACAAAGGGAATAAGGCAAAGTGAAGGAGTATTTCAACATATAAATAATTTAGGATATAATTTTGAAAAAATAAAAGATATACTTTCTAATTATAATATATCTGCTGTATGTGTATCTACAAAACCAAGACCTGTAAAAGATTCGTATATGCCTGTATTTTTAGCTGGATATAACTATGCAAAAACTATATCTTCAGTTTTGAATATACCTTTATATGAAACAACACATCAGGAAAATCATATAGAGGCTTCACTTTATAATACTTATATACCTAAAAAAGAATTTATATCTGTTCATATGTCAGGTGGAACTACGGAAATCCTAAAAGTAAATAAGAATGATTGTAAATATAATATAGAGATAATAGGTGGAAGTAAGGATATAAGCTTCGGTCAGCTTATAGATAGAATAGGTGTTAGTTTAGGCTATAACTTCCCCTGTGGAAAGTTCGTAGATGAATATGCAATTAACTGTATAGAAACAATAAAAGAAGGCCTTAAAACATCTGTAAAGGATGGATATATGAATATATCTGGTCTTGAAAATCAAATAGATAAAGCTATGAATAATTTTGATGATGGTTATATATGTAAACTAACATTAGATTCTATAGTTAGAATAATGTATAAATCACTTATTTACGTATGTGATAAGTATTGTATGCATGATGTTGTGTTTGCTGGTGGAGTATCGGCTAGTAAATATATAAAAAACAATTTGACTTTCAAACTAAAAAAACATAATATAAATTGTTATTTTACTGAACCAGATTATGCAACGGATAATGCCTTAGGTTGTTCATTAATAGGACTACAAATGTATTTGGGAGATGAATAATTATGAAGTTAAGAGCAATTACAATAAGTGAAGCCAACTCATATATAAAGCGAATACTTACAAATGATCCTATACTTTATAATTTAAAGGTTAAGGGAGAAATATCAAATTTCAAGGTACATAGTAGCAAAAATGTTTATTTTTCACTTAAAGATGAACATTCTAAAATAAATTGTGTAATGTTTAAAAATAACTATAATCCAACTCTTAAATTAGAAGATGGAGTAAAAGTAACAGCTAACGGATATATTTCTGTTTATGAAAGAGATGGATCTTACCAATTATATGTAAACTCTATAGAAGTAGACGGTATTGGTAATTTATATATAGAATTTAATAAGCTAAAAGAAAAGTTAGAAAAAGAAGGTTTATTTGATAGAAAATATAAAAAAAACATTCCATATATGCCACAAAATATAGGAGTAATAACATCCCCAACTGGAGCAGTTATTAAAGATATAATAAACGTAATAACTAGAAGATATCCAAAGGTAAATATAAAATTATATCCAGTATTAGTTCAAGGTCCTAAATCAGCAAAGAGTATATGTGAAGGTATAAACTTCTTCAATGATAATAATAATGTAGATGTTATTATTTTGGGAAGAGGTGGAGGGTCAATAGAAGAACTATGGTCTTTTAATGAAGAAGTAGTTGCAAGGACTATATTTGAATCTAATATACCGATAATATCAGCAGTAGGCCATGAAACTGACTTTACAATATCAGACTTTGTATCTGATATGAGGGCACCAACACCATCGGCGGCAGCAGAAATAGCTACTCCATCTCTCAAAGATATTTTGTATAAATTAGAAAATATAAAAACTCGTATAAATAAATCAACAAAGAATACTATAGATAAAGATAGATATAAATTAGAAAATATAAAGAACAATATAGTAAATAAATTTTCGAATTATGTTGTAAAAGATAAAATTATACAACTTGATAAGATATATGATAAAATAAATAGTAGCATTGATAGCAAATTGAAAATTGAAAGAGAAAAGTTAAATAATACAGGAAGTTTGCTACATAACTTAAGCCCATTATCTACTATGACTAGGGGGTATTGTATAACCCAAAAAGACGGAATAGTCATAAAAAATGCAAATGATTTAAATAAAGATGATAGTATAGATGTTGTCTTTAATGATGGTCAAATAAGTTGTAATGTAGAAAAAATAAATATTAATGAGGGATAATGTTATGAATATTAAATACGAAGAAGCCTATAAAAGACTGGAAGATATATTGAGCAAACTAGAAGATGGAACTACAACATTAGATGAATCTTTAAAGCTGTACGAAGAAGGAATAAAGCTTTATAGACATTGTAATAACCTTTTAGAAGGTGCACAGCTAAAAATAACTAAATTTGATGAAAATAGTATAGAGGGAGAGTTTAACATAGGGGAGGATTAAAAGTGGATTTTAAAGTAGAAATTAAAAAAAGAGTATTAGAATTTGAAGATATATTAAAAAAATATATGCCAAAAGAAGAAGGGTACCAAAAGACTGTTTTAGAAGCTATGAATTACAGCTTAAGTGCAGGTGGAAAAAGATTAAGACCTTTAATTACACTAGAAGCATGTAAAATTGTAGGTGGAAATGAAGAAGATGCAATACCTTTTGCTGTAGCTATTGAAATGATACACACTTACTCTTTGGTACACGATGATTTACCAGCCCTTGATAATGATGACTTAAGAAGAGGTAGACCTACTAATCATAAGGTCTATGGTGAATCTACGGCTATACTTGCAGGAGATGCACTTTTAAACTATGCATTTGAAACTATGTTATCTAACTCTATAAATAAAAAAGATTCTAATAGATATTTAAAAGCAATAAATGAAATAGCCAAATCTTCTGGAATTTATGGAATGATAGGCGGTCAAGTAGTTGATATAGAAAGTGAAAATAAAATAATAAATAAAGATAAATTAGATTTTATACATATGAATAAAACTGCAGCTATTATAATTGGATGTATGAGAGCTGGGGCTATAATAGGCGGAGCAAATGATAATGAACTTGAGGACATAACTAAATATGCAAGGAACATTGGATTAGGATTTCAAATAGTGGATGATATATTAGATATAGTTGGAGATGAGACAAAATTAGGTAAAAATATCGGTAGTGATGTAGAAAATAATAAGTCTACTTATCCATCTTTATTTGGGCTACAAAAATCAAAATCACTAGCTAAGGAATTAATAGAAGAAGCAAAGGATTGTGTATCTAAATTTGACGGAAGAGATGAATTTTTAAAAGGTCTTGCAGATTATATAGTTGATAGAGATTATTAGGAGGAAGTATGAGCTTTTTTGAGGGAGTTTTGAGTAATGAAGCTTTAGGTATAAGCTTATTTGCATGTTTTTTAGCCCAATTTTTTAAGATATTTAATAGAAAAGATAGAAAAGTTGATTTTACAAGAATAGTAAGTTCAGGTGGGATGCCTAGTTCTCATAGTTCATTTGTAACAAGTTTAGCAACAATAGTTGGATTTGAAAGAGGATTTGAATCTATAGAATTTGCTATGATTACAGTTTTTGCTTTAATAGTAATGTATGATGCTTCAGGAGTTAGAAGAGCAGTAGGAAAGCAAGCAGCTATACTTAATACAATTTTAGATGATTGGCATCATAAAAAACCAATAGAGCAAAAAAGATTAAAGGAACTTGTAGGTCATACTCCAAAAGAGGTATATGCAGGAGCATTACTAGGCATAATTGTTGCTGTTGTTTTATGGAAAGCTTAAAATAATTTTTTGGGATATATAAATTTATGATATAATAACTATGTTTTATAATTTGTTATAAAATGAATATATCTTAGTCAATACTAAGATATATTCATTTTTTTTGGAATATACATACTTATGAAAAAAGGTGAGACATATATGTACAATTATTTAGATAGTATAAATTCTCCAGAAGATATAAAAAAACTAAACTACAAACAATTAGATATTCTATCAAATGATATAAGAAAATTCTTAGTAAGATCTGTTTCAAATACAGGGGGCCATTTGGCCTCAAACTTAGGAGTTGTAGAACTTACTTTGGCTCTACACTATGTATTTGATAGTCCTAAAGACAAATTTGTATGGGATGTCGGTCATCAATCTTATGTACATAAAATATTAACTGGTAGAAAAGATAAATTTCCTACACTAAGACAATATAATGGATTAAGTGGATTTCCTAAAAATAATGAAAGTGAACATGATATATTTGATACAGGGCACAGTAGTACGTCTATATCAGTTGGAGTAGGTCTTGCATGTGCTAGGGATATAAAAAAAGAAAATCATTCTGTAGTTTCTGTAATAGGAGATGGTGCACTTACTGGTGGAATGGCTATGGAAGCCCTAAATCACCTAGGAGATATAAAAACAGATATGATAGTCATACTTAATGATAACGAAATGTCAATAGATAAAAATGTAGGCGGTATGTCTAAGTATTTTTCAAAGCTTAGAACAAATAATGCAATAAATAAAGTAAAAGATGAATTTGAAAAAATATTAAGTTATGCTCCTGGTGGAAATTTAATATCTAAAACAGCAAGTAAAGTAAAAGATGGAATATTGTATTCATTTATAGCTGAAGATGGGGCATTTTTTGAAGAAATAGGTATAAAATATTTTGGTCCTGTAAATGGACATAACATACAAGAACTAACAGAAGCTTTGAAAATGGTTAAGAATCAAAAAGGTCCCGTATTAGTTCATGTTATAACTAAAAAAGGTAAGGGATATAAATTTGCAGAAGAGCAACCTGATAAATACCATGGAGTAAGCTCATTTGACATGAGAAGTGGAGTAACTTCAAGTACAAAACAAAGTATATCATCATTAGTTGGAGAAAAACTTGTAGCTATGGCAAATAAAGATTCTAGGGTAGCTGCAATAACTGCTGCTATGCCTTCTGGAACAGGTCTTGATAAATTTAGAGATGTCCATCCAAGTAGATATTTTGATGTAGGTATAGCGGAACAACATGCAATAACCTTTGCAAGTGGACTAGCTGCAAATGGAATGAAACCTTATTTTGCTGTATACTCATCATTTTTACAAAGAGGATATGATCAAATAATACACGACTTATCTATAACTAAAAAGCCTGTTACATTACTTATAGATAGAGCAGGACTTGTTGGAAATGATGGAGAGACACATCATGGTATGTTTGACCTTAGCTTTTTAAGCAGCATTCCAAACATTACAGTTATGGCACCAAAAGATAGTGAAGAACTTAAAAATATGTTAGAGGCTACATTATATATAGATGGACCTATAGCTATAAGGTATCCAAGAGGGAATAGTTATTTCTTAAATGAAGGAAATTATGAAAAAATAGAATTAGGGAAATGGGAAATTATTAATGACGGTGTTGATATAGCTATAATAGCAATTGGAAATATGGTAAAGCATGCTATAGAGGCAAGAGATTTATTAATAAAAAAAGGTTTAAATCCAGGCGTTATAAATGCTAGATTTTTAAAACCTATGGATAAAGATATTTTACTTCAAATATCAAAGAAATATAAATATATATTTACTATAGAAGATAATGTTGTTACAGGCGGATTTGGAAGTATGGTAAACTCAAATATAATGAACTTAGGAAATAATAATAGTGTTACAAATATAGCTCTTCCTGAAGAATTTATACCACATGGAGATATAAATATTTTATATGAAGAATGTGGACTATCACCTGAAAAAATTAAAGAAAAAATAGTAAGTATTACAAAGTAGGAAGGTAGTTTTTTATGAAAAAAAGAATTGATTTATTATTAGTTGAAAAAGGATATTTTGAAAGTAGAGAAAGAGCAAAAAAGGCGATAATGGCAGGCCTTGTATTTGTCGACAATCAAAGATGTGATAAAGCAGGAACTGATATAGATGAAAACTCAAAAATAGAAGTAAAAGGAAATCCAATACCATATGTAAGTAGAGGCGGACTTAAACTTGAAAAAGCTGTTAAAAACTTTGGAGTAGAGCTTAAAGATAAAGTTTGTATGGATATAGGATCATCAACTGGAGGATTTACAGATTGTATGCTTCAAAATGGAGCTACAAAAGTTTATTCTATAGATGTTGGATATGGACAACTTGCTTGGAAGTTAAGACAAGATGAAAGAGTTGTATCTATGGAGAGAACCAATATAAGAAATGTTACCCTTGAAGATTTAGGACAACAAGCAGACTTTGCATCTATAGACGTATCATTTATATCACTTAGACTTGTGTTACCTAAAGCTAAAGAATTAGTTAAAGAAAATGGGCATATAATTGCTCTTATAAAACCACAGTTTGAGGCTGGTAGAGAAAAAGTAGGCAAAAAAGGTGTAGTTAGGGAAAAATCAACACATATTGAAGTTATAGAAACAATAAGTAATTTTGTTTTAGACAACGGTTTCGATATACTAGCACTAGACTATTCACCTATAAAAGGACCTGAAGGAAATATAGAATATCTTATATACCTTAAAAATATCAATGAAAATAAAGAATTCAATAGAGAATTATTAAAAAATACTATAATAAATGTTGTAAATGATTCTCATAATTTAATGTAGCCAAAGAGGGGGATAAAATGATCCTTGAGTTATACATGAAAAACTGTGCTCTTATAGATGAATTAAGATTAAGTTTAGAAGAAGGACTTAATATATTAACGGGAGAAACAGGTTCAGGTAAATCTATAATAATAGATTCGCTAAATTTGTGTTTAGGAGATAAATACGATAGAACATTTTTAAGAAGAGGTACAAAAAAGGGTTTAGTAGAAGCTGTATTTTGTATAGAAAACAATTTTTTAAAAGAAAAGCTAAATGAATACGGTATAGATATAGAAGAAGACAATCAAATAATAATATCTAGGGAAATGTTTGCAGACGGAAAAAGTATAGCTAGAATAAACGGAAGAAATGTAAAATTATCATTGCTCAAAGAAATAAGTTATCATCTTATAGATATACATGGACAACATCAAAATCAAGTGTTATTTCGTAAGGAAACACATATTGAGTTTTTAGATTCATTTGGAGAAAAAAACTTAAAACATGTTAAAGAAGATTATACAGACGTTTATAAAGAATACAATGACTTAAAAAAAGAATTAAATAAACTAAATGAAAATAAAGATGATATGCAAATTCAAAGAGAAATAGATTTAATTAAATTTCAAATAAATGAAATAGAAAGTGCAAATTTAAATCCAATTGAATATGAAGAACTTTTAAAACAAAGAGATATATATAGAAATGGAGAAAAAATATACAATAACTTAAATGATTGCTACTCAAATCTCTATGATGGAGGAATGAATGCAGTTGATTTTATATCAAAAGCCGCTAAAGAACTAGGTTCTATAAGTCAGTACGATGATAAATTAAAAGACTACTATGAAGTTATAGAACGTATAATGTATGAAATCCAAGATATATCTAGAGATTTAAGAAACTATAGAGAAAATATTGATTTTTCTCCACATCAATTAGAGCAAATAGAACAGAGAGTAGATGAAATAAATAGCTTAAGAAGAAAGTATGGAGAAACAATAGAAGATATACTAAAATACAAAGATAAAATAAATAGCAGATTAGAAGAAATACTAAATAGAGATGAAAAAGTTGAAAAACTTAAATTTGAGATAGATAAAATAAAAGACTTATTGTCAATTAAGTCAAATAACTTATCTAGTTCTAGAAAAAAAGTAGCAGATTTATTAGAAGTTAAAATTCTCAAAGAGTTAAAATCACTTAATATGAAAAATGTATCATTTAAGGTTTGCTTTAAAGATTTAAATGATTTCACTATTAACGGAAAAGATGATATAGAGTTTATGATTTCATTTAACTTAGGGGAAAGCTTAAAGCCTATATACAAGGTAGCATCTGGAGGAGAAATGTCTAGATTTATGCTTGCATTTAAGACTATACTTTCAGATATAGATAAAATAAATACACTTGTATTTGATGAAATAGATACTGGAATAAGTGGTATAGCTGCTCAAATAGTAGGTGAAAAGCTAAAAGATATATCATATAAAAAGCAGATAATATGTATAACACATTTACCACAAATAGCAGCAAATGCAGATATTCATTTTTCAATAGAAAAGATAACATCAAAAGATAGAACCTATACTACTATACAAAAACTAGGATATGACAATCGAATAAATGAAATAGCAAGACTTATTGCTGGAAGTAATATAACTGAAAAAACTATAGAACATGCAAAAGAGATAATACAATTATCCAAAACGGGCGCTTAAAAAAGCGCCTTTTTTTGAGCAACGGAAACCAATAGGTTTCGTTGGCGACATGAGCATAGCGAATTTTGTATTGTAAAATATTGCATTGGATATAATTTTGCCTTTCAAGGAAAATTATTATTATTATAAAAATCTTTAGTCAAAATAAGGATGTGATTTATATGGCTAAATTTAATAAAAAAATAATTATATTTTTAATATTGTCTTTATTTATACTATCTGTTTCATTTCTTAGCTTTAATCTGTATATAAAAGAAGCTTATTCTCAACCTAAAATAGAAAAAACATATTTGGTTCCTTTAGGCGGTATAAGTGGTATGACGGCGACAACTGAAGGAGTTTTAATAATAGGAATAGAAGAAGAAGCTAAATCAAATCTAGGTAGTATACAAGTAGGAGACGTAATAACTTCAATAGAAGGTATTAAAGTAAATAATGAATCAGACATATCAAAGATATTAAAAGATAATAAAAAAGATGTAATAAGTATTACAATAAAAAGAAATGAAAAATATAAAAATATAGACTTTGAGTTATTTAAAGATAAGAAAGATTACAAAATGGGACTATGGGTTAGAGATAAAATATCTGGTATAGGAACATTAACCTATTATAATCCTGTTACGAAGGAATTTGCAGCATTAGGCCATGGAATAGCTGATATTGATAGCAAAACATTAATAGAAGTAAATGAAGGGAATTTGTATTTACCTACAAAAATAAATATAATTAAAGGAAATATGAATAATACCGGAGAAGTTATTGGTGAATTTGATACAGAATATTCTATAGGCAAATTCAAGCATAATGACACTTTTGGAATAAGAGGAACATTAAATGATGTATCAAAGTTTAATTTACCTAAAGCATTAGAAGTAGGTCATTATTATGAGGTGAAAACAGGACCTGCCCAAATATTATTTCAAGATAAAAATGGAGATATAAATTACTATGATATAAAAATAGACAAGATATATAAACATAATACTCCTCAGGCTAAAAGTATGGTAATAGAAATTGTAGATAAAGATTTAATAAATTATACCGGCGGAATAGTTCAGGGAATGAGTGGATCACCGATTATACAAAATAATAAAATAATAGGTGCAGTTACTCATGTATTTATAGACAACCCAAAAAAAGGATATGGTATTTTCATAGACTGGATGATAAAATAAAAATATAGTAAAATATTATGATATTATGTTTTACTATATATTAAAAAATTAAAATTAATAGAAGGAAACTTATTCAAAATGTCGAATTTAATTTAATATGATAATAAATAAAAATGTTTTGTTAATTGGGGGGAATTTTAAGTGAAAGAAAAGATCAAAATAGTGTTAGCTGACGATAATAGAGACTTTTGTCAGGTTTTAAAAGAATATTTATCAAATGAGGATGATATAGAAATATTAGGTGTTGCTAAAGACGGATTAGAAGCTTTAGAATTAGTACAAGAAAAACAACCAGATTTACTTGTTTTAGATATTATAATGCCTCATTTAGATGGTTTAGGGGTTATAGAAAAATTAAATTCTATGAACATAGATAAGATGCCTAAAATAATAATTTTATCAGCTGTTGGTCAAGACAAAATAACTCAAAGAGCAATAGGCTTAGGTGCGGATTATTATATAGTAAAACCGTTTGATTTCGTTATATTTATAAATAGAATAAGAGAATTAGTTCAAAATAAATCAATGGCTTTCCAAGAAAAAAGTAAACCTATGGTTGAATTTAGAACTCAAAAAACTGATTTCGTTAAGAATACAGGAAATATAGAAACTGAAATAACTAATATTATTCATGAGATAGGAGTTCCAGCTCATATAAAAGGTTATTTATACTTAAGAGAAGCTATAAAAATGGTTATAGAAAATGTAGAATTATTAAGTGCTGTAACTAAGGAATTATATCCAAGTATAGCTAAAAAATTCAATACTACTCCAAGTAGAGTTGAAAGAGCTATAAGACATGCTATAGAAGTTGCTTGGAGCAGAGGAAAAGTAGATACTATAAATCAACTATTTGGATATACTGTTCACAACACTAAAGGCAAACCTACAAATTCAGAATTTATAGCTATGATATCAGATAAATTAAGATTAGAACATAGAATGGTTAAATAATTAAAATACCTCTTTATAGGGGTATTTTTTTATTTTTTGCATTATATAGATGAGAAAATGGAAAAAATAAGTTAAAATATTTTTTAGAGGTGTTTTTATGAAATTATATATTCCAGAAAATGTACAAAACATAATAGATATATTTTATAGTAATGGCTATGAAGCATTTATAGTAGGGGGTTGTGTTAGAGATAGTATATTAAATAAGGAACCAAATGATTATGACATAACAACTAATGCAAATCCAGAAGAAGTAATAAAAATATTTAGTGAATATAAAACTATACCTACAGGAATAAAACATGGAACTGTAACTCTTATGATAGATAAGGAAAGTTATGAAATAACTACATATAGAATAGAAGGTAAGTATTCCGATAATAGAAGACCAGACAGTGTAGAGTATACAGGATCTCTCGTAGAAGATTTAAAAAGACGAGATTTCACAGTAAATTCCATGGCCTATAACCATAAGGTAGGATTAATTGATGAATTTAGTGGAATTGATGATATGAACAATAAAATAATAAGGTGTGTTGGAAATCCATCTACAAGATTTCAAGAAGATGCTCTTAGAATGATAAGAGCTATTAGATTTAGTGCAAGACTAAATTTCACTATAGAAGATAATACTATTAAATCAATATATGAAAACTCAAATCTTATAGTAAATGTAAGTAAAGAAAGAATAAAAGATGAAATAGACAAGATAATATTATCTGATAATCCCCAAAAACTACATATCCTTTATGATACGAAACTTTTTAAATATATGGGAATTAATGTACCTTTAATAAAAGAAGAAAATATAAATATATTAAATATATGCAAAAAAGATATTTCATTAAGGTTAACACTTTACTTAAATTATTTTGATAACGTAGAAAATTCTATAGATATTTTAAAAACATTAAAATACGATAATAAGACTATAAGAAAATGTCAAATTTTCTTAGATAATATAAATGAAGATATATTAGATAATAAGAAAAATATAAAAATATATTTAAATAAAATTGGAAAGGATAATTTATATGATTTAATATATCTTAAAAAAATATACTATAATTATTTTAAATTAAAAGAAATGTACAATCATATTAATTCTGTAGAAAAAATATTAAATGAAATCATAGATGAAAATGAATGTTATGAAATAAGATCATTAAAAATAGATGGAAATGATTTGAAAAATTTAGGATATAAAGGCCCTATAGTTGGAGAAATATTAAATAAACTGCTTTATGCTGTAATAGAAGACCCTTTTATTAATGAAAAACAAAAGTTGTTAAGATATTTACAAAAAATCAATTTATAAGCAGGATAAGCCTGCTTATTTTCCTATATGTTAAATCTTTGATATTTAAATCATTTGTATTTAGTGATATAATGAAATGTGTTTTGAAAAATATGTAAAATTCGGAGGTTTTTAGTAATGAGGATAGAGGCTCCTATCAGAGTAGACAGGAAAACCAAAAGGTTGGCAAAAAGACTAACTGGAGGAGAAATAGCTGTAATAAATCATATAGACATAGATGAAGTAGCTGCAAATTCTTTGGTAGAAGGTAAAATAAAGGCAGTTATAAATGTAGCAGAGTCTATAAGCGGTAGATATCCAAACAAAGGACCGGGAATACTTGCTGAAAAAAATATACCTATAATAGATAATGTAGGTCAAGAAGTATTTGATAATCTACAAGAAGGTCAAATAATACAAATAATAGACGGAAAAGTTTATAAGGACGGAGAAATAATAGGGCAAGGAGAAATTCTAGATAAGAAAAAAGTACAAGAAAAAATAAAATTAGCTTATGAAAATTTATCTGTAGAGCTAGACAGGTTTATAGATAATACAATAGAGTATGCAAAAAAAGAAAAG
This sequence comes from Sporacetigenium mesophilum DSM 16796, assembly GCF_059569055.1. Lineage (NCBI taxonomy): Bacteria > Bacillati > Bacillota > Clostridia > Peptostreptococcales > Tepidibacteraceae > Sporacetigenium > Sporacetigenium mesophilum. The sequence continues at coordinate 127,877 of NZ_JCANUR010000001.1, forward strand.
GGGTTTATTCTTGGAGAAGTGGAAATTCCTCATGTAAAAACTGATTATAAAAATAAACATGTTTTAATAGTTGTTAGAGGCCAAGATTATAAACAAGATTTAAGCACAATAATATCTTATATAGAAGAAGTTCACCCTATACTTGTTGGAGTTGATGGTGGAGCGGATGCACTTTTAGAGTTCGGATATACTCCAGATGTAATAGTAGGAGATATGGATAGTGTAAGTGATGAATCTTTAAAAAAGGCAAGAGAAATAGTGGTACATGCTTATCCTGATGGTAGAGCACCTGGTTTAAAGAGAGTTGAAGACCTAGGTCTTGAAGCTATAGTATTCCCTGCTCCTGGAACTAGTGAAGATATAGCTATGCTTACAGCATATGAATATGGAGCAGAATTAATAGTTGCACTTGGAACTCATTCTAATATGATAGATTTTCTAGAAAAGGGAAGAAAGGGAATGTCTAGTACTTTCTTAGTAAGACTTAAAATAGGATCAAAACTTATAGATGCAAAGGGAGTTAACTTGTTGTATAGAAGTAAATTAAAAGTAAAATATATATGGGCTTTAATTATCGCAGCACTTTTCCCCGTTTTAATTATAGCTTCATTATCTCCAAGTGTACAACAATTTGTACAGTTATTACAGCTTAAATTTAGATTATTATTACAATAGGGAGGACAAGGTTCATGCATATAAACATGAAGTACTATATAGTATCTATAGGCGCTATATTTATAGCTTTAGGTATAGGTATATTAGTTGGATTTAACTTAAACTATGACGAGGCTTTAAGTAAACAACAAACAGATATAATAAAAAACTTAGACCAAGAATTTACAAATTTAAAATCAAAAAATGACTCTTTACAAGATTCATTAGATACTACTCAAGAGAATTATAATGACTTAGTTACTTATATAGATAATAACTATGTATATTTAATACAAAATCAACTAGAGGGAAAGAATATAGGATTAATAAGTACTACACAAGATTATGACTATAAAATAGATGTCAACGATAGTGTAACTTATGCAGGAGGAAATATTGCATTTGATATAATAATAAAAAATGAGGTATTAGATAAAAATAAATTAGAAGAAGTATCAAAAGAGTTTGACACAGAAGTTAAAAATACTGTACAACTTGCAAATTACATAGGTGAGCTTTTGAAAGACAATAAAAATAAAGTTGCATTATTAAAATTAGAAGAACTTGGCATAATAAAAATAAATAAATTTGACGATAATTATAAAACTTTAGATTCTTTAGTATTAGCTGGAGGAAATAATAATTCAAAGGATAATAATAAACTTAAAGATGTAGATATACCTTTAATAAAATACTTTAAGCAAAATAAAATATATACACTTGGAGTTGAACAATTAGAAGTTGAACATTCTTATATAAGTTCATATATAGAAAATAAGATACCGACTATAGATAACATAAATCAAGGAACAGGGAAGCTTTCTTTAGTTTTAAGCTTACAAAAAAAGCTAGGTGGACATTATGGAGTAACTGAAAGTGCACAAAGTTTAATTCCTGTTAAATAATAAGGAGTGATAAAATGACTCACTATATAAGTATTATAATACCAGCTTATAATGAAGAAAATAAAATAAAAGACACGCTAACTGGAGTACTAAGTATACCAGAAATAGATGAGATAATAGTAGTTGACGATGGCTCAAGTGATTCAACTTATAATATAGCTTCATCAATGAATAATGTTAAAATAAAAACCTTTAAATTAGATCAAAATAGAGGCAAAGGATATGCCTTAAATTATGGACTTAAGATTGCAATGAAAAAAGCAAATATAATCGGATTTGTAGATGCTGACTTAGGGTCTACATCTTCCGATGTTGGAAAACTTTTGACTCCAATATTAAACGATCAAGCAGATGTTACAATAGCTAAATTTCCACCTGCTAAGAAAAAGGGCGGAATGGGATTTGTAAAAAGATTAGCAAAAGAATCAGTAAAGGAAATGACAGGAGTAGAACTTGATTCAACATTATCAGGACAAAGAATATTTAAGAAAAATGTATTAGAATATTTTAATGAAATTCCCTTTGGCTATGGAGTCGAAGTAGGTATGACAATAGATATATTAAAAAAAGGATTTAAAGTGCAAGAAGTGTTGGTAGATATGACTCATAATGAAACGGGAAGAAATCTAAAAGGATTTATACATAGAGGTAAACAATACTACCATATCAAGAAGGTTTTAAAAGAAAAGAAAAGAGAATGGAGGTAGAACTCCTTGGAGCTAATATTGCAGGCATCGTTGTTTTTACTTGGAATTATAGGAACGTATACAATGATTCCTTATTTCAAAAGCTTATTGATAGATAGCAATGTTGTAAGACCTAACTATAAGAAAGATATGATACCTGTAAGTATGGGCATACTATTTTTACCTATGTTAGTTATAAATGGTATTGTGCTTGGGTATTTTACAAAATCTAGTACAAATCTAGTTTATTTATACTTATACTTATTTGGAAGTATATCCATGTCATTTGCAGGCATACTAGATGATTTAATAGGAAACAGAGATGTATCAGGACTTAAGGGTCACTTTAAAAGTTTATTTAATGGAAAACTTACAACTGGAGGATTCAAGGCTTTATTTGGGGGATTTGTAGGACTGTGTATATCAGTTGGAATATCAAAAGATATAGCTGATATAGTTATAAATACCTTGATAATAGCACTATCTACAAACCTAATGAACCTTTTGGACTTAAGACCGGGTCGAGCTATAAAAGGATATTTATTTATAACTATAATAGTATTTTTTACAACTATAACATACCCTAAATTATTAATATTGTTATTATTACCTAGTGTTTTAGCTTATTTTAACTATGACCTAAAAGCAAAATCAATGATGGGTGATGCTGGATCAAATGTACTTGGAATATCTATAGGAATAATAATTGTTTTAAGTTATTCATCAAGTATTAGGCTTTCATGGCTTGTATTTGTGGTACTTATACATTTAATAACAGAAAAATACTCATTAACTAAGATAATAGAAAACAATAGATTCTTAAATTATATAGATAAATTAGGAAGGTAATATTATGATAAGCAAAAAAATAGGAGTTGTTGACTCGATTATAAGTAAAAATCAACATTTAGAAGAAATTAGAGTTAAAATAAATGATAATATAGAAAAAGCTTATAACTACCCAGATATAAATGGAATTATTAATATAGGCGACAATGTTGTTTTAAATACCACTGCTGTAGAACTAAGTCTTGGAACAGGTGGATATCACTTTGTTATAGCAAATCTAGACAACTTAGAAGCAAACTTAACTGGTGAAGGACACATAATGAAGCTTAGATACACTCCACTTCAAATAAAGTGTATGACAGTAGAAGAACAAGATAGTAAGTATCATGATAAAATAGAAAATTTTAAATCTCTTAATAACTTACCAGTAGTTGTAGGAACGCTACACAGTATGTTGACTCCATTTGTTGCAGCGTATAAGAAAAATAATCCAAATAAAAAAATTGTATACATAATGACCGATGGAGCGGCTTTACCTATTTACTTAAGTAAAAATGTAGAAACTTTAAAAGAAAAAAATCTTATAGAAAATACTATTACAATAGGAAATGCATTTGGCGGAGATCATGAATGTGTTAATATATATACAGCACTTATAACTGCAAAAGAAGTGTTAAGTGCAGATGTAGTATTTGTGAGTATGGGTCCAGGGATAGTTGGAACTGGAACTAAATATGGTTTTACTGGAATAGAACAAGGATATATATTAGATGCTGTATGCAAGTTAGGTGGACGTGCTATAGCCATCCCTAGAATAAGTTTTGGAGATAAAAGAGATAGACATAAAGGCATAAGTCATCATAGTATAACAGTACTTAAAGAAATAGTTAGCAATAAAGTAGATATAGTTATTAATGTATGTGATAATAAAAATAAAGATATAGTAATAAACCAAATAGAGAAAAATAGTTTAGATAAACTACACAATATAATATATATAAACAATAGTAACACAGAAGAAGATTTAAAATACTTTGGATTAAAAGTTAAGAGTATGGGAAGAAATTACGAACAAGATAGGGAATTCTTTGACAGTGCTAGTGGTGCAGCATATTATTTAACGGAGGAATGATATGATAGTAGAAGAAAAAACTATAAGTAGTGATAGAATATACACAGGTAAAATAGTAAGTTTAAGGGTAGATACAGTAGAACTTCCTGATCATAAATATCAAAAAAGAGAAATAGTAGAACATGGAGGCGCTGTAGGTATAGTTGCAGTAAATGATAAAAATGAAATATTATTAGTTAAGCAATTTAGAAAACCTATAGAAAATGTATTATGGGAAATACCAGCTGGAAGATTAGAAAAGGGAGAAAATCCTAAAGATTGTGCAATTAGAGAGTTAAAAGAAGAAACAGGTTATAGTGCTCAAAGCATAAAACTTATACATCAGTTTTATACATCTGCTGGATTTTCCAATGAAAAATTATATATATATTTAGCAACTAACTTATCTGAAGGAGATATGAAACTAGATGAAGGCGAATATTTAGATGTTCATACAGTAACATTAGATGAAGCTTTTAATATGGTTTTAAATAATGAGATAAAAGATGCTAAGACGAGTATAGGAATTTTGATGTGTAGAGAATTACTATAAGTTGTCATAACCCCCTTATTTTTAACATAAAATTATGTAAAGTTAAAAACAAGGGGGTTGTACATTTGAGAAGAATATATAGAAAAACACAGTTTGAAAAATCAACTAAACTAATAATGTCATTTATGATTATATTGACTTTATCAATTACTTTTGGCGTATATTTAAACAAGCTATACCCACAAGCACAACAATCTATGGCAGAAAATATAAATTCTACAGTAGATTTTTATAATAATAATATAAATATAAGCAGTGTTTTACTTTCAAATTTTAAAAGTGATTTGATATTTACATCATCTATATATTTATCCACCGTATTTTTAGTTACGTTTCCTATAGCTTTTATAGCTGTGATATTAAAAGGAATATCAATCGGGTATACTATTAATACATTTATATTAGCATTTCAATTTGATGCAAGTAAAATCGTTTCATTGACTTTATTTAAAAATATAATATTAATCCCTGGAAGTTTTGTATTACTTTTATTCTCATTAAATTATTTAATGGAAGCATTAGAAATATATAAAAGTAATAACAAGGAAAAGATGAAGTTTATAACTAAAAAATATACATTAAGTAGCATAATGTTGATAGCAGCAATAATTATAGTACAAGCCCTAGTAAATGCAATATCAATAGGAGCTATGCAAATACTACTTTAATAGGGGAGCTTACTATGCAGACAATAGATATGTATGTTGAGTACATAAAAGGACAAAAAAATTTATCTCAAAACACTATAACATCGTATTATCTTGATTTAAAAAAGTATAAAGAGTATATAGAAAAAAATAATATGATAATAGAGGATTTAAACGAAGGCGATATAATAAATTATTTAATATATTTAGAAAAGCAAAATATATCTACATCTAGTATATCTAGGACAATATCGTCTATAAAGTCATTTCACGATTTTTTGTTTTCAAATAGAATATCGCAAAATAATCCTGCTAAAAATATAAAGAAGCCTAAAATAGAGAAAAATACTATAGACATACTTACAGAAGATGAAATAGAAACTTTATTAAATTCTCCAGATTTAGATGGTTCAATGGGATTAAGAGATAAGGCTATATTTGAGACACTATATGGTACAGGAATCAAGGTTTCAGAATTAGTAAAAATGGATTTACAGGATTTAAATATAGATATGGAGTATATAGATTGTAAATATAGCAAGTATGGAAGAATAATACCATTGTCTAATACAAACAAAAAGTATTTAATTATGTATTTAAATAAATCAAGAGATATACTTATAAAAGGCAATGGTGAAGAAGCTTTGTTTGTAAATTCCAACGGACATAGATTTACAAGACAAGGACTATGGAAAGTAATAAAAAAATATGCACTTAAATGTAATATAGATAAAAGCATAAACCCTACTATGTTAAGACATTCATTTGCTATACATTTATTAAATGGAGGGGCAAATATAAGCGTTGTAAGTAAAATATTAGGAAACTCAAATTTGGCTAGTTTACAATGCTATTTAAACCATATAAATCAAAATGTAAGAAAAGAAATTAAAGAAAAGCACCCTAGAAAGTAAGTTTATATAAGGAGCTGGTAATATGAATAATAGAGTAATATGGATTGTAATAGATAGCGTAGGTATAGGTGCTCTTCCTGACTCTGAAAAGTTTGGAGATATAGGGGTAGATACTTTAGGAAATATAATAAAGGAAAGTAACGGAATAAATATTCCTAATATGATGAAATTAGGAATAGGAAATATAGATGGAATAAATATGATAGATGGTATAGAAAATCCTATAGGAGTATATGGAAAAGCAGCAGAAGTTTCTCAAGGTAAAGATACGACAACAGGTCATTGGGAAATGTCTGGATTATTTGTAGAAGAACCTTTTAAAACTTATGAAAATGGATTTTCAAAAGAAATACTTGATGAATTTGAAAAAAGAACAGGAAGAAAAGCTATAGGTAATAAGCCTGCTTCAGGTACAGCTATACTTGATGAATTAGGGGAAGAACACATGAAAACTGGTGATGTTATAGTATATACTTCAGCAGACAGTGTATTTCAAATAGCTGCACACGAAGAAATAGTGACCCTAGATGAATTATATAGTATGTGTAAAATAGCTAGAGAAATAATGATGGGAGAGAATGCAGTTGCAAGGGTAATAGCAAGACCATTTGTAGGTAATCCTGGTAACTTTGAAAGAACTTCAAATAGACGAGATTATTCACTAGATCCATTTGAAAATACTGTACTTGATAATATAAAGAATGCAGGACTTGATGTTATAGGTGTTGGAAAAATAGAAGACATATTCAACGGAAAAGGTATAACAGAAGCTGTACATACCAAAGATAATATGGATGGTGTAAATGAAACTATAAAATATATGAAAAAAGATAATAAAGGACTTATATTTACTAATTTAGTAGATTTTGACTCAAAATATGGCCATAGAAGAGATGTAGCAGGATACAAAAATGCTATAGAAGAGTTTGATAAAAGAATACCTGAAATAATAGAAAACATGAAAGATGAAGACATACTTATTATAAATTCAGATCATGGAAATGATCCAACGTACAAAGGAACAGACCATACAAGGGAATATATACCTATATTAATATATGGAAAAAATATAAAAGAAGGTTATAACCTAGGAATTAGAAATACTTTTGCAGATATAGGAGCTACAATCTCAGATGTATTAAATGTCGAATCTCCAAAGTACGGAAAAAGCTTTAAAAGTGAAATAACGAAATAACAGGAGGACTAATATGAATAACTTATATGAAAAAATACAAGAAAGTGCAAAATATATAGGGTCAAAAATAAATATTAAACCAAAAATAGGATTAATATTAGGATCTGGTCTTGGAGTACTTGGAGATGAAGTAGAAAATCCTACTATTATAAAATATAATGAAGTACCTAATTTCCCAGTATCAACAGTTGAAGGTCATGCAGGTCAACTTGTTATAGGAAAATTAGAAGGAAAAGATGTAGTAGTAATGCAAGGAAGATTCCATTTTTACGAAGGGTATCCTATGCAAGAGGTAACATTTCCAGTAAGAGTTATGAAGGCTTTAGGAGTAGATACTATAATAGTTACTAATGCTGCAGGTGGTTCAAATGAATCATTTACACCTGGAGATTTAATGATAATAACTGACCATATAAATTTTGGTGGAAACAATCCACTAATAGGACCAAATGACAATAGATTAGGTGTTAGATTCCCTGATATGTCTAAAGCGTATACACCAGAACTAATAGAAATTGCAAGAAATACAGCAAATGAATTAGGGATAAATGTTAAAGAAGGAGTTTATATGTTTTTAACAGGACCAACATATGAAACTCCAGCTGAAATAAAAATGGCTCAAAAATTAGGAGCTGATGCTGTTGGTATGTCAACAGTACCTGAAGTTATAGTTGCATCTCATTCACAGCTTAAAGTACTTGGTATATCTTGTATAACAAATATGGCAGCTGGAATACTTGATCAACCTTTAAATCATGAAGAAGTTATAGAGACTACTCAAAAAGTTCAAAAGGAGTTCTTAAGTTTAGTTAAAACTACAATAAAAAATATGTAAATAAATTAAATAATATAGACCTGATTATATCAGGTCTATATGTGTTGAATAAGGAAAGGTGATAACATGTATAATATTAATCATATAAAAGAAGCTTCTTCTTACATAAAAGATAAAATAAATAATATAAGTCCTAAAATAGGATTAATATTAGGGTCTGGCCTTGGAGTACTAGGCGATGAAGTTGAAAATTCAATAATAATAAAATACAATGAAATACCTCATTTTCCTATATCAACTGTAGAGGGACATAAAGGACAATTAGTTATAGGAAAATTAGAAGGAAAAGATGTAATAGTAATGCAAGGTAGATTTCATTATTATGAAGGTTACTCAATGCAAGATGTAACGTTTCCTGTAAGGGTTATGAAGTTTCTAGGGGTTGATGATTTAATAGTAACAAATGCTTGTGGTGGAATGAATGAAACACTTTATCCAGGAGCACTTATGTTAATAAAGGACCATATTAATTTTTCAGGAAGTAATCCTTTAATAGGTAAAAATTTAGATGAGTTTGGACCTAGATTTCCTGATATGACAAATGTATACGATAAAGAACTTATAAAACTTGGAAAAAATGTAGCAAATAACTTGCAAATAGAGATATTTGAAGGGTCATATGGGATAATAAGTGGTCCTAGTTATTTTTCAAAAGCAGAATTAAATATGTTTATGGTATTAGGACCAGATACTATAGGGATGTCTACAGTTCCAGAAAGTATAGTTGCTAGACATAGTAAAATGAGAGTCCTTGGAATATCATGTATAACTGATATGGCTATACCTAATGATGAACTGCCTGTTTTAACTCACGAAGATGTTATGAGAGTGGCAGATAAGGCTAGGCCTAAATTTATTGAATTAGTAAAAGGTATAATAAAGGAGATGTAGTTATGAGAATGTACGATATAATAAAGAAAAAAAGAGATAACAATCCTTTAAATAAAGAAGAAATTAACTTTTTCATAAAGAAATATTCCAATGGAGAAATACCAGATTATCAGGCATCGGCATTATTAATGGCTATATTTATAAATAAAATGAATAAAGAAGAGACGGTTTATTTAACAGAAGCTATGATGAATTCTGGAGAAGTAATGAACCTTTCAGGCATTAATGGTATAAAAGTTGATAAACACAGCACAGGTGGAGTTGGAGATAAAACTACAATAGCTTTAGCTCCTCTTGTTGCAGCATGTGGTGCACCACTTGCAAAAATGTCAGGAAGAGGTCTTGGTCATACTGGTGGAACATTAGATAAATTAGAATCTATACCTGGATTTTCTATAGAAATGAATCCAGATAAATTTGCAGATTCAGTTAATAAACATAATATTGCAGTATGCGGTCAAACTGCAACATTAGCAGTTGCAGATAAGAAGATGTATGCACTAAGGGATGTTACTGCTACTGTTGATAATATATCATTAATAGCAAGTAGTATAATGTGTAAAAAACTTGCCTCAGGTGCTGATGCTATAGTTTTAGATGTAAAAACTGGAGATGGAGCATTTATGAAAACTTTAGATGATTCATTTGAATTAGCTAAAGAAATGGTAGATATAGGTTGTGGTATGAATAGAGACACAATAGCGTTAGTTACTGATATGGATGAACCTTTGGGATTTGCTATAGGTAATTCACTTGAGGTTATAGAGGCTATTGAAACGTTAAAGGGAAGAGGGCCTAAGGATTTTATAGAATTATGTACAGCACTTGGAGCATACATGCTAGTTCTTGCAAAGGAAGCTAATTCATATGAAGATGGAGTAAGTAAAATAAACAATGCTATAAGTTCAGGAAGTGCTCTTGATAAATTAAGAGAATTTATAGAAAATCAAGGTGGAAACAAAGATGTAGTAGATAACTATGATTTACTTCCAAAGGCATCTAATATTATAGAGATAAAGTCACCTAAGTCTGGATATGTAACAAAAATAGAAGCTGAAGAAGTGGGAATATCAGCAATGATATTAGGTGCAGGTAGAGAAACTAAAGAAGATGAACTTGACCTAGCTGCTGGCATAGTTTTATATAAAAAGGTTGGAGATTATGTAAATGAGCAAGATACAATAGCATATATGCATGTAAATGAAATGAAAAAATTCGAAGAAGCAAAGAAAAAACTTATAGATGCATATACTATATGCGAAGAAAAAATAGCTGATAAAAAACTTATATATGGTGTTGTAACCAAAGATAAAGTACAAAGATTTTAATATATTATGATTATAAAAGGCCTAACGTGTTAAAAATAACGTTAGGCCTTTTTGAGTGAGAGCCTTATTTTTCAAGGTCATTGGCGAAATAAATGAATCAAATTTTCTTATTGGATGTGTTTATTTCGACAATTTCATTGAAATTTTTCAATCTTAGTTTTATAATAAAGAATATATTATTATATGAGGAGTAGGTACATAGATGAAGAATAAAACGAAAAAAATGGTTTTGATAAGTTCCATAATAGTAGTTTTCATTATATTAATAACATCTATTTATATATTTAGTGAAATAGGTCCTTATGATACAAAGAATAATAAGGAAATAACTGTAGAAATACCTAAAGGATCTACTTTAAACAAAACATCTGATATATTATACAAAAGTAAAGTAATAAAAAATAAGATGTTATTTAAAATACTAGGTAAAATTACTGAAGAGGGTTCTAAAATCAAAGCTGGTACCTATGTAATTGATCAAAAACTTTCAAATAAAGAGGTTTTAGACTTACTGTCATCTGGCAAAGGACAAGATATAGGAATAAAAGTAACAATACCTGAAGGATACACAACAAAAGAAATAGTTACTTTGTTAGTATCTAAAAATTTAGGAAATAAAGAAGTTTATGAAAAGCTAATAAAAGATCCGTCAGAATTTAGCAATGAATTTAACTTCTTAAAAAATTTAAAATCATTGGAAGGATATTTGTATCCTGAAACTTATTATTTTGAAAATGATTTAAGTGAAAAAGAAATACTAACAAAAATGATTAAAAGATTTGACAAAATATATACAGAAAAATTTGAAGAAAGACAAAAAGAACTTGGAGTTGACCTAGATTATATAATAACATTAGCATCTATAGTTGAAAAAGAAGCAGTTTTAGATAAAGATAGACCTATTATAGCAAGTGTATTTTATAATAGACTTAAAATTGATATGGCTCTACAATCAGATGCAACGCTACAATACGCATTTCCAGAAAGAAAAGGAAGAGTTATGTATAAAGATTTAGAAATTGACTCGCCATACAATAGTTATAAAAATAAAGGTCTTCCACCTACCCCTATTGCATGCCCAGGGGTAAAGTCTATAGAATCTACGTTATATCCTGATAATACCAACTATCTTTACTTTGTAGCTAATGTAGATAAAAGTAATGACTATAGTAGTACCTACGAAGAACATCTGAAACATGATGCAGAAAACAAAAAAGAAAGAGAAAGTATGAGAAATAACCAATAATATTATAAAAGTTTTCCTAAGGGAAGACTTTTTTAGCTTTACCACCTTAAAGGAGTGAAATAATGAGTAATATAGTAGATAACTTAGTGGAACAATATATTAGAAAAACTTTAGTTAAAAGTACAGATCTTTTAGAAGAACTAGAAAATTATGCTAGTGAAAATAATGTTCCTATAGTTCATAAAGAAGTAGCAGAACTGCTTAAAGTTATGTTAAAAATACAAAAGCCAAAAAGAATATTAGAAGTAGGGTGTGCTATAGGATACTCTTCTATACTTTTTGCAAAATCTCTTGATGAAAATTGTGAAATAATTACAATTGAGAGAAATGAAGATATGATAAAAACTGCAAAAGAAAATATAAAAAGAGCAGGACTTGAAAATGTAATAACTATATTAGAAGGTGATGCTGTGGAGAAATTGAAAGAAGTAGAAGGACCTTTTGATATGATATTTTTAGATGCAGCAAAGGGACAATACAAATTGTTCTACGATATGATTATTGATAAGTTAAAAATAGATGGTGTTCTTATATCTGATAACATACTATACAAAGGAATGGTAGCTTCTGATGAATACGTTATAAGAAGAAAAAAAACTATAGTAAAAAGAATGAGAACCTATTTAGATTATATATGTAGTTGTAGTTACTTAGATACATCTCTTATTCCAATGGGAGATGGAGTAGCAATAAGTTATAAAAAAAATAAAGAGGTGAAAGTTAATGAATAAAATAGAGTTATTAGCTCCAGCAGGAGATTTAGAAAGATTAAAAATAGCAATAACATACGGTGCAGATGCAGTTTATATAGGTGGAGAATTCTTGGGAATGAGAGCTGCTGCAAAAAACTTTTCTAAAGAAGATATGGCAGAAGGTGTAAAGTTCGCACATGAAAGAGGAAAGAAGGTTTTTGTTACAGTTAATGTAATACCACATAATGAAGATTTTGAAGGTATAGAAGAATATTTACTAGGATTAGAAGAAGTAGGAATAGATGCAGTTATAGTTTCTGATCCAGGAGTACTTAGTGTAGTTAAAGAAGTAATACCTAATATGGAAATACATCTAAGCACTCAAGCTAATAATACAAACTACTTAAGTGCCAAATTTTGGTACAAGCAAGGTGTAAAAAGAGTAGTTATGGCAAGAGAACTTTCTTTTGAAGAAATAAAAGAAATAAGAAAAAATGTTCCAGATGATATGGATATAGAAGCATTTGTTCATGGTGCTATGTGTATGTCTTATTCCGGAAGATGTTTGATAAGTAATTATATGACTGGAAGAGATGCAAATAGAGGAGCCTGTGCTCAGCCATGTAGATGGAAATACAATTTAGTTGAAGAAACTAGACCAGGAGAGTATTTCCCTGTTTATGAAGATGAACAAGGAACATTTTTCTTTAACTCAAAGGATTTATGTATGATAGAGTATGTACCTCAGCTAGTAGACTGTGGTATAACTAGTTTTAAAATAGAAGGTAGAATGAAGACTGCTTACTACGTAGCTACTGTTATAAGAGCTTATAGAGCTGCTATAGATGCTTACTATGAAGATCCAGAGAACTGGAAGTTCAATCCTATTTGGTTGGAAGAACTTAAAAAAGGAAGTCATAGACATTATACAACAGGATTTTATGAAAGCAAACCTGATAGTGAAGATCAAAATTATGCTTCAAGTTCATATATAAGAAATTATGATTTTGTAGGTATAGTTAGAGGTTATGATGAAAATACTGGACTTGCTACTGTAGAACAAAGAAATAAAATGGTAGTAGGAGATGAGATAGAAGTAATAGGTCCATTTGTTAAAACAATGAATGCTAAAATAGAAAAAATATACAATGAAGATGGTGAAGAAATAGAGTCTGCACCTCATCCGAGACAAATAGTAAAATTAAAATTAGATATAAAAGTTGAAGAGAACTATATGTTAAGGAGGGAAATTGAGAGTGGGAACTAAAAAACCTCTTATAATAGGAATAACTGGAGGGACTGGATCTGGCAAAAGTACAGTTTGTAAAGCTATAATAGAAAGTACACCTGAAGAAAATATAGCAATACTTGAACAAGATGCATATTATAAAGATCAAATTCACTTATTGTTTGAAGAGCGACTTAAGACAAACTATGATCATCCACTAGCTTTTGATAATGATTTATTAATAAAACATATAAAAGAATTATGTAATAGAAAAGTTATCCAAAAGCCAATTTATGATTATGAACTGCATACGAGAAAACAAAATGAAACTGTAACCATAATGCCAAAAGATATAGTAGTAGTTGAAGGAATAATGATATTAGAAGATGAAGGTCTAAGAGATCTATTAGATATAAAAATATATGTAGATACTGAAGATGATTTAAGAATATTAAGAAGAATACAAAGGGATATAAATGAAAGAGGTAGAACTGTGGATTCAGTTATAGAACAATATTTAACAACAGTAAAGCCAGCACATGATCAGTTTATAGAACCATATAAAAAATATGCTGATATAATAATACCAGAAGGTGGTAAAAATGAAGTTGCTATAGATATAGTTATAGCAAAGATAAAATCAGAATTACAAGAAAGACAATAATAATTTATGCATAAGCCCCTTAATATTTGTCAAGAATGACAAGTAGTAAGGGGTGATTTATTATGAGAAATAAAAAAAATGTTATATCAATAAGAATAAAAAGAAGAGCAGCATGGATGTTTACTATTATCCTAGCTATATTTATAGGATTATTAGGTAGATTAACCTATATACAAGTTATAGAAGATGAGTTTTATCGTAAAAAGGCCTATGATCAAAGTGAAGTACAAGTACAACTAAGTAGCAATAGGGGTATTATATATGATAGAAATAATAAGCCTTTAACAGATACAAAAAAAGAAACTATAATGATAATTAGAAAGATAAGGTTTAAACTTAATGAAGAAGAAATAACTATGTTAAAGAGCATAACTAAGATGAAAGATGAAGAAATATTAGCAGCTTTTCAAGATAGCAAACATGTAATAGAATTACCTGTAAATTATATGAATAGTACATATGAAAATATATTGAAAGAAAAAGATGTATTAATAAAAGAAAAAACTTATAGATATTCTGATGAAAATTTACTTACACACATAATAGGATATATAAATAAAGATGAAAATAAAGGTGTAAGTGGCATAGAAAAATCAAAGGATGATTTTTTAAAAAATAAAAATACAGAATATGTTCAAGCTTTTATAGGTAGAACTATAGGTTTAGTTCAAGGAAGCGTAAAAACTGAAAAAAGTGATGATGATAAAAATCTAAAATTAACAATAGACTATGATATTCAAAAAATAGTAGAAAAAGCACTGGATTCTCAAGATAAACCATCAGCTGTAGTGATATCAGATGTAGATAGTGGTGAATTATTGTCAATTTCATCACGTCCTAATTTTGATCCAGATGAAATTGAAAAATACGTAAAGAGTAAAGATGGAGAACTTGTAAATAGAGCAGTTCAAGCAACATATCCTCCAGGATCTGTATTTAAAATAGTAGTAGCATACGCTGCATTAGAATATAAAGTTGTAAAAGAGGGAGAAATATTTAATTGTACAGGAGAAATAGATGCAGGAGGTCATATAATAAGATGTCCTAAAGAAGGAGGACATGGAAGTCAGACATTTGAGCAGGCATTTGCTAACTCTTGCAACACAACATTTGTTAAAGTTGCACAAAGATTAGGAACACAAAAAATATTACTAGCAGCAAAAAAACTTCATTTAGAAGAAAAAATAGGAATAGGTTTAGACGATGAGGTATCAAAAGAGTTACCTGAAGATATAGATATTGGGAATTTATCTATAGGACAAGGTGAATTAGAATTTACTCCATTACAAATAAACCAACTTACTCAAATTGTTGCAAACAATGGTTTGTATAGGCCTCTTTATTTATATGATAGTATTTTAGATAAAAATATGAATGAAATAAAAAATTTAAAATCAAGTAAAGATAAAGATATAATATCACCATATATAATAGGAAATATAAAAAATATGATGAAATTAGTTAATACAATTGGAACTGGAGATGATTTAAAGGATTTAAAAGGACAATCAGGAGGAAAAACAGGTTCTGCCGAGAGTTATGGAGATGGTAAAAAGTTGACACATGGCTGGTTTACTGGGTTTTATCCAGCAAACAAACCTAAGTATGCTATAACTGTATTTGTTTATGATGGGAAGTCAGGAGCCGGGTCTGCAGTCCCTATATTTAAGCAAATATGTGAAGATATAAACAAAATTTAATAAGTACAAGTTAATTAAATTCTGTACAGGCAATTTTATAAGGCCACCCTCATATAATTTACAATGATACATCAAATGGGGGTGGCTAATTTGACGACTTCAAAATCTTTTGATAAACCCTTAACCCCTGAAGAAGAAGTAAAATATCTAACAAGATTTAAAAAACAGGGAGATACGTTAGCAAAGTCAGTATTAATTGAAAGAAACATGAGACTGGTAGCACATATAGCAAAGAAGTACAATGGGGCAGCTGAAGAACAAGACGATTTAATATCGATAGGAACTATAGGGTTAATAAAAGCTATAGATACTTATGATGTTGACAAAGGTACTAGACTGGCTACGTATGCTTCAAAATGTATTGAAAATGAAATACTAATGAATATAAGAACTAACAAAAAAACCAAGTCACAAGTTTCGCTCCAAGATCCAATAGGAACGGATAAAGAAGGAAATGAAATATCTCTAATAGATATACTAGGAACAGAAGTTGATTATATATTGGATCAAGTGGAACTGAAAATCCAGATAAGTAAACTATATGAAAAACTAGAGAAAACATTAAGCCAAAGGGAAAAAGAAATAGTGCAATTAAGATATGGATTGACTCCTTGCGGCTATAAAACTCAGAGGGAAATTGCACAAAAATTGAAGATATCTAGATCATATGTATCTAGAATAGAAAAAAGAGCGCTAAAAAAATTAAAAAAAGAACTTAAACATGAAAAGAGCCTTATATAAGGGCTCTTTTTTACTATATTTTTTTCATAACCTACAATAAATGACAAAAAAAATAAAAAACCTATGATAATATATAAATTATAATAACATATTTTGTAATTCGATAATTGAGAGGTATATATATGGTGAATAATGTTGCAATTTCTCAGCAATCTAATATATTTAAAACTTTAGCATATACATTTTGTTTATTTTGTTTATCAATAATTGGATATTATAATTATACCATTTATCATTCTTTGACTATTTTAATAAAAACAGCTGTAAGTTTTTTAATGGCAATAATAGCATTAAATGAATACTATGAAGAGCAAGATAATTATTTTATATTTTTAGGTCTAGGGTGTATGTTTTCAAATGTATTTGATATAGTCCATGGTTATAGTCTAGTACAAAGCTATGAGCTATTTATAGCATCACATATTACATCTGTCTTTATACAAAATATATCTTTTTACTTAGTGTTTAAGTTTATTGATAAAGAAAAGGTTAATTACAAAATTATAGTTTTTATATATGTTATTTCAACTATAATTCTTATTTTTATATTATTTAAATTTTCACATTTAGTAGATTTTGTTGAATACGGAAAGCCTACTATATATTATTTAGCAATTACTGTTATAAATATTTTAATAGTAATTAAAGGCTTAGTTATATTTAAAAGCAAAAAATATTTTATAGAGCCAGAAACTTATAAATATATAAATATAGCATTCTTACTTAATATTGCATATATGATATTGGCTATATGTATTACAACATTTTACTCACATAATATAACACTAAAAATAATAGCTCATAATATGCTAATTATATATATTTATTATATATACAAATCTATAGTTAAAGAAAATTTAATATTACCTTATACTGATATTGTTAATTTAAATCAAGAGTTAAATAATAAATCAGATTTATTGGTAAATACCAATATGCATCTTGAAAAAATAAACTTTATGAGAAATAAAATGAAAGAAAATCTTATAAAGAGAGAAGCTTTATTAAATTCGATATTAAATACAACTACTAATGGATGGATAATATTTAATAAAGAAAATGAAGTAGAATATATGAATAAGGCTGCTAAAGAATATTTTGGAGATATAAGTTTTTTTCAAAACAATTCAACAAACATATTTGAAAATTATAATAAGTTTATAAAAAATATTAATACTGTTTATAAAACTGAAGAAGGTATAGAGCAAGATGTGTATTGTAATAATGGCAAAACATTTAAATGTATATATTCTCTGTTGACATATGGTGAAGATAATAGTGAATGTCTATGTATATTTATTGATATAACCGAAGAAAAAAAAATTGAAAAAATGTTAATAAAAACAAATAAATCATATAAAAACTTAATAAAAAATATCAATGCTCCAGTTGTTATATTTGATGGTAAATATATTGTAGAAATAAATGATGCATTTAAAAAATTGTTTAAATATAGTAAAGATGAAACTGTAGGAAGAGAATACGTAAAATTCGCAAGAAAATTTATAGCTAAAGAAGACTTAAAATATGTTAATTATGTTCTAAGTTCAAATTTAAATATTAATAATAATGAGTTAAATCCAAATGGAATATTTAAATTTAGAGCTGTAACTAAAGATGGCAAAATATTAGTTATTGAATCGCATATTACAAATTACTATTACAAAGGGAAAAAATATTATTTAATAACTCATAAAGACATAACAGAATTTGAAAAAGCACAGGGAAAGCTTAAAAAATCAGAAGAAATATATATAAATTTATTGGAAAGTATGCCTGAAGGTATATTCCTAGAAAATCTAGAAAATGGAAAACTTCTCTATATTAATAAAAAATTAAGAAACATGGTGAAGTTAGATTATTTGGATGAAAATTATATAGATAATAGTATAAATAATTATATAAAAATACATGAAGAATATAAAGAAATTGTAGAAAAAAGATACATAGATTTAAAAAATGGTGAAGTTGCTCCATTTATACAAATGAAACTCATAGATAGATTTAATAATACATTAGATGTAGAAATAGCTAGTATTCCATTTAACTTAGAAGATAAAATGTGGAAGTTAACCATAATAAGAAATTTAGAAGAAATAAAAAAAGCAAATTCTACAAAAAAGCAGCTATTACAGCGAATTCAATACGATAAGATGAAAACAGAATTTTTTGCTAATATTTCACATGAGCTTAAAACTCCACTTAATCTTATATTTAGTTCAAATCAATTAATAGATATGCTTTATAAATCTGAAAAAATAAAAGATGATATGGATATTTTAGGTAGACATACAAAACTTTTAAGACAAAATGGTTATAGGCTTTTAAAACTTATAAACAACGTTATAGATGTGACTAAAATGGATTCTGGATTTTATAAGGTGTGTTTAGAAAATTGTAATATAGTAGATATAGTAGAAAATATATCGCTATCTGTAATTTCATATGCAAATGATAAGGGAATAGAATTAATATTTGATACAGATATAGAAGAAATGATAATGGCAATAGATCCAAATATAATTGAAAGAATAATATTAAATTTATTATCTAATTCAATTAAGTTTACAAACCCAGGGGGAAAAATATACATAAACTTATATGATAAAGAAGATGGAATAGATATAGAAATACGTGATACTGGAATAGGTATACCTCAAGATAAGTTAGATTTAATATTTGAAAGATTTGGACAAGTAGACAAGACGCTATATAGAAATATAGAAGGTAGTGGTATAGGATTATCCCTTGTAAAATCATTGGTAGACCTTTTAGATGGAAGTATAAGTGTAGAAAGTGAATACAATATAGGTACTAAATTTAATATAAAATTACCTGTGAAAGTAATAGAAACAGATAAACAAATTCAACCAACTTTTAAGCATAACTATAATGTTGAGAGAATACATGTTGAATTCTCTGATATATATTTTTAATTATAGGGGGGATGCTGTTTGGAAAGCCAGGCTATATCAAAACATAAATATAATAAACACAATATATATATAAAATATATAACATATATGGTTATAGGAATTTTAGCTTATAAATTGGCTTTTGGTAATGATGACTATCTTTCAAATGCCTCTATATCAATAATAAAGACGGTTGTTTTTGTAAGTATATTTATATTGTCTTTTAATATATATAAGCTTACAAAGAATAAAAATCTATACTATTTATTTATTATATATTTTTATATATCTTTACTAAGTACAACAGGTGTTTACTTTATATATACAGATTTACAAAACAACTATAACAGCCTAGTTTATATAAACATTATAGTTTCTTTAATGCAGCTATTTGGAGTATTTATAATGTATACAAGTATAAAAGAAAGTAGTATTATTTATTCTATATATTTAGTGCCTTTATTTATAGCTATTACTTTGTGTGCTGAGTTATATATCAATAATAATATTGATTATTTAAATTATATATTAATTTTTATAGGTGTTGTTGGAAGCATAGTGTGTTTTATAAAGTTAAATAAAGATTTAAATAAAAATATAGACTATAAGTTAATTGGTTTTCTAGTATTAAATAGTTTATCACTTTTAACATTATATTTTAATACTGATATATATCTATATCTAAGTCTTTTGTCTACATTATGTATATATAAATCCAGTGTAGGCCAGGATATAAAAAATTTTTATGTATCATTAAATAATAATCAAAGAAAATTAAATTCAAAGTTAAAGAATATAGAAAAAAATAACTACAATATAACAAAAGAAATATTACTTCAAGAAAAGATAAGAGAAGAAATAAGCTTATTAAATAATGATATTGAAAAATCTATAAAGGAAGTATCTACACCTATATTTTTAATCGATAATGAAAATAAAATAACATATATAAATGAATCTTTTTATAGAGTATTTGGACAAGAATATAAAATAGATAATGATATAAATGTAATGGACTTCATGAAAAATGTGTTTTATAATGTAGATTTATTTATAGAGTCTCTAAGTAGTATAAAAATAAACGATGAGAATAATTACCATAATTTATATTCTAAAGATGGAAAAATATTTAAATGTACATACTTATTAGATAAAAACGAAAATAACTTAAATTATACAGTTTGTATATTAAATGATATAACTCAAAGTATAACACTTGAAAGAAAGTTAAAAGAAAGTGAACAACAATATAAAAATCTTATGGATACTTTAAATGATGCTGTTTTCATACATGATTTTGAAAAAAGCCATTATATAAATAAAGTAGCAAAACAACTATTTGATGCAGACAATAATGCTAAATTAGAAGTTCTATTAAATAATGTTCTTCCTGTTTACAGAGAAAACTTACTAAATAATATGAAAGATATATATTTGAAAAAGAAAGATAAATCTAAATTAATAATAAAAACAAATAGTAATAACTACATGGAAATAATAACAACTTCTTTAAATATAAACAATCAGGAATTATTTATTACTATAGTTACTGATATTACTAAACGGGAAAAGGCAAAATTAGAGATAGAAGAAAATGAAAAAACATATAGGTATTTAATTGAAACTTTGCCAGAGGGAATTTTTATATTAGAAAAAAGCACTTTAAAATGCACATATATTAATAAAGTTATGGCTGAAATGTTAAGTTTAGAAAGTTTGGAAGATATATATATTGAAGAAAACCAAGAAGAAATAAAAAAAATTGCTAAGGAATATTTAGACTATAATGGACGTGGTAAGTTTATAAAATGCAAGTTAAATGCCTTAGATAAAATAACTGATATATCAATGGCATTGATAACCTTTGATGACTATAATGGAAGTAACTTAGTTGGAATAGTGAGAAATTTAGAAAAAGAAAACAAAACAAAAGAGGTACAATTAAAGTTCAATAAAATTTTAGAACATGACAAAATAAAGACAGAATTTTTGGCTAATATATCCCAAGAATTAAAAAGACCGCTAAATTTAGTTTTCGCAGTTAATCAGCTATTAGAGTCAAAAAATAGTTATATATATAACTCTAATCATATAGAAAACTATAATAGATTAGTAAAACAAAACTGTTATAGATTAATAAGACTTATAAACAATATAAATGATATTACTCAAATGGAAAATGGATTTTATAAAATTAACCTTAGAAATCACAATATAATTAGCTTAGTAGAGGATATTGTTTTTTCAGTAAATGATTATATAAGAAATAAGGGGTTAGAAGTAATATTTGATACAGAAGTAGAAGAAAAGATAATATCTATAGATCCTGAGAAAATAGAACGTATAATATTAAATTTATTATCAAATGCAATAAAATTTACTAATTTAGGTGGGAAAATATATGTAAATATATATATGAAAAATAAAGAAATTCATATATCTATAAAAGACACAGGGGTAGGCATACCTAAAGATAAGTTGAATTTAATATTTGAAAGGTTTGGTCAAGTAGATAAAACACTGTCTAGGAATGCTGAAGGTAGCGGAATAGGATTATCTTTAGTTAGATACTTAGTTGAACTTCATTTAGGTAGAATAGAAGTTTATAGTGAAGAAGGAAAAGGAAGTGAATTCATTATAATATTACCTGATACAATTGTAGATGAAGCTAAATATGATGTAGAAGATAATAACTATATATCAAACAACGTAGAAAAGATGCATATAGAATTTGCTGATATTTATTTTAATACTAAAGTATAGCTAGTGTCTTAGGGGGCGATACAATATGTTTTATATAGGGTTAGAAATAGCAAGTATCTCTATTTGTATAATAATAGGTTTAATATGTATAAATAAGTCTAAAACAACAGTTATAGTAGGAATTTCTTATTTTACAATAGCTATACTAAGTTTAATAAGTGTTGTTTATATAAAGGATAGTATAATATTTAATAGCCTAATATATATACCTTATAGTTTGTTTAGTTTGCCATTGTTTTTAATTAGTGAAACTTATAAAAAACAGAGTAATAAGATGGTATACTCCATGCTGTCTTATTACATATTTATAATTATATACTTCATAGGTATATGCTTTATTAGCAATATATCTAATTATTATATTTTGGTAAATAAAGCTATTATATTGATAAGTTTATATTTTGTATATAAATCATTTGAAATTATTAAAACTTTATATAAATATAAGCAAATAAAATATATATATATACTTTATGCAATTTCACAATTATTATTGCTATTTACACAGGATACTAACTCTATATTGTTTATAATTGCTGAAATATTAAGATTAGCATGTTATTATTTTATATATAATATGATTATAAAGTATAATTTAATAAATTCTTATTCTGATATGAAAGATATAGATTATGAGCTAAGTTATAAATCGGAAGAATTAAAAGAAAACTCTAATCTTTTAGATATAGAAAGAACAAAGACAAATAAACTAGAAAATATAACAAATAATAAGAAATTTATATTAGAAACTATATTAAACGAAAGCCCTATGTGTGTTTTATTAGTAGATAAAAATGGATATATAACTAACGACGACAAGGGATTTATAAAAATATGGGATGAATATAAAGATATTAAGTATAGAATAAGAATGCGCGACTTTCTTCATAATCACATACAAAACTTTAATGAATCTCTCTTGGATATACAAAAAGTATATGCAACAAAAAGGGAAGTCTATGGAGATCTTGTAGGAAATGATGGAAGGTATTTTGAATGTATATATGCTCCATTTATGATAAAAACGGAAATACTAGGAGTTGTATGTGCTATTACTGATGTAACCAAAAAAAGAAAATCTGAAATAAAAATATTAGAGAATAACGCTAAATATAAAAAAATCGTAGAAACTATACCTTATGCTATATTAGTACATAATAACGAAAATATTATTTATGCAAATAAGGCTTGTGAAGATATTTTTGAAATAGAAAATTATAAAGACATATTAAATAAAGGATTATCATACAAAGCTCAAAAAATGTTAAGTAATAGTATTCAATATGATGAATACGAATATATATATCAATCTAATAAAAATAATAAGAAATATTTATTTATCAATAGAATAGAATACTTTGAAAATAATAAAAAATTAACTTTATCAATAATTAATGATATAAGTGATTATAAAGACCTTGTAAATAAAGTTCAAAAAAGTAAGAGAAAATATAACACACTTATAAATACAATACCAGAAGCAATATATATAACAGATGCAAATAAAGGCACATGTACTTATGCAAATGATGCCACATTAAATCTCTTGGGATTAAATAATACTAATGAAGTTATAGGAAATAGAGTGAGAAATTTTTTGAATTTAACACCAGATGATATGAAATCATGTGATGATAGAACAGAAGAACTAAAAATAAAAAAAGATATGCCATTTAAAAGATACGAAGCAATTAGATATAATGGAGAAAAAATGTATATAGAATCAGCAGGTACTTCTATAGATATAAATAATCAAATAAAAATTATTGGTATAATTAGAGATGTTACAGAGCAAGTTATGGCAGAGCAATTAGAAGAAGAGATAAAACAAAGGTTATTACAAGATAAACTTAAAACAGAATTTTTCGTAAATATGTCTCACGAACTAAAGACGCCATTAAACGTTATATTTGCATCTAATCAATTATTACAATCTATATTTAAAGAAGAAATACAACAAAACCCAAATGGAGATATAGCAAATACAGTTAAGTTAGTAAAAAGATATAGCTATATACTTCTTAGACTTGTAAATAATATAATGGCTTTAACTAGACTAGAATCAAATTTTTATAAACCTAAAATTGATTTTTATAACATAGTAAATATAATAGAAGATACTGTAATAGAATTTAGTAAATATGTTGAAAATAGAAACATACAAATAATATTTGATACAGAGATAGAAGAAAAAGTTATGGAAATAGATCCAGAGGATATAGAAAAGATTATACTGAACGTATTATCTAATTCTATAAAATCTATTGGTGAGCATGGTAATATATATGTTAATATATATGATAGAGGAAATTATATCCAAATTAATGTATGTGATGATGGATGCGGTATAGAAAAAGAAAAGTTAGAATTAATATTTGAGACATACAGCAATGTTTTCCAAGGAGGTATGTCTGGTGCTAATATGGGACTGCCTTTGGTTAAATCACTAGTAGAATTATATAAAGGAACTGTATATATAAAAACAGTTAAAAATAAAGGTACAGAGTTAATAATAGACCTCCCTGTTGGCGAGGATCGTTTAGATATAGAACAAAAAGATAGAAATATAAATACTGAGAATGTATATGCAGAATATGCTAGTGCTGTATGTGAATAAGGAGGGTTTAAAATGAATCATAATTTAGATTTTATTTACAACAGAGTAAGTGTTAGAAAGTTTAAAGATATAGAAGTGTCACAAGAAGATATAAAAGAAATGATAAAAGCTGCAACTCATGCACCATCAGGTAAAAATCTTCAGAACTGGCATTTCGTAGTACTTAGAAATAAAGATATTATAGACAAAATGGCTGATACAGTAGAAAAAAGACATATAGAAATAGCGAACATGGCTAAGGATGACAAAACAAAAGATAGATTTATGAAGTTTTTAAAATATCACACTGCATTTAAAAATGCTCCTGTAGTTATATTAGTTTATTGTACGCCATACCCATACTTAGAGTATAATATACTAAAAGAAAGCGGTGCTAGTGAGGTCACATTAAAAATGTTAAGTGAACCTGCTCCTCATATTCAAAATGTAAGTGCAGCTATGGAAAACTTATTATTAGCGGCTTCAAACATGGGATATGGAGGTTGTTGGATGACAGGTCCAAATTATTCAATACCTGAGATAGAAGAAATTATAGGATTTAAAAAAGAAGGATATGATTTAATAGCTATGACACCTATAGGTGTACCAGAGGAAAATAAATTCCCTCAACCACCTAGAAAACCTGTTGAAGAAGTAATAACATTTATAGATTAATTAAAAAATTTGCTACGCTCATGTCGCCAACGACCTTGGAAAACAGGTCCGTTGCTCAAGTTTAATGGTTGGAAATTAAAAAATGCCCTTTTGGGCATTTTTTGTATATATATATTAAATTATGACAATAAACTATAGGGGGTATTTATATGGAAATAAATGGATCAACTCGACTTATATGTTTAATAGGACATCCAGTTGAACATAGTTTTTCTCCTATTATACATAATTATCTTTTCGAGAAGCATAATTTGAATTTAAAGTACCTTTGTTTTGATATAAAAGATGAATGCTTAGAAGATTCTATAAAGGGAATGAAATCTTTTAATATATTAGGTGCTAATGTTACAATACCATACAAAGTAGATATAATGAAATATTTAGACTATATAGACAAAAATGCAAAGTTAATAGGAGCAGTAAATACAATAAAAAATGAAAATGGTAAGCTAAAGGGATACAATACAGATGGATTGGGGTTCGTTAAGTCTATATTAGACTCTGGGTATAATATAAAAAATAAAAATGTAATGATATTAGGGGCAGGAGGTGGATGTAGAAGTATAGCTGTTGAAATTGCATCGAATAGAGCAAATAGTATAACTATTAGAAATAGAAGTGTTGATAAAGCTAAAAATATAAGTGATATGCTAACTGATAATTTCAACATAAAAACATATTATGATGATATTAATATAAAAATAGAAGATTTAAATGATATAGATATACTTATAAATACAACATCATTAGGGATGGCTCCTAATATAAATACAATGCCTATAGATGAAAATATAAAAATTAATAAAAAGATGTTAGTATGCGATATAGTTTACAATCCAAATGAAACTAAATTCATAAAATGGGCAAAAAATAACAACTTAGATATTGTATATGGAATAGATATGCTAATAAATCAAGGGCTCAATTCTTTTAATATATGGACAGGAAATGAAGCTTTAGAAAGCGTGGAAATAAAAAATTTATTTAAAAGGTGATAAATTGAGAAAAAATGGTTTTATGCTTTTAGAGAGTGTAATAAGCATAGCAATTATAGGGATAATATCTCTTACGATGTTATCTAGTATGATAAATAGCTATAGATATACAAAACTAGGTGAAGATAAAATATATATGACGAGTATAGCCGGGGAGTATATAGAAAAAATAAAAAATAGTAACATAGAAAATCTTATGAATTACAAAGAAAAAAGTTTTACTATTAATGGATATAATATAAACACTGATATTATAAACATAGATAATTTAAATAATTGTATTAAAATAAAAGTAAAAGTTACAAAAGACAAAAATCAAATATTAGTTGAAAGTTATAAGGTGATAAATTGAGAAAAAAAGGTTCATCGCTTTTAATGACAATTATGTGTTTTGGCATGTGTAGTTTAATAATAACTACTGCTATTGCCTTAAGTACCACAAATTATAGCATACAAAATTTAGACTATCTATCTACTAAAAATTTTTATAAGGCAGACGGTGGAATTGACATAGCATATGGTCAGGTTATATATGAAGTTGAAAATGCTATACAATCTTGTAGTGAATCAAATGAAGAATTTTATGGTTATTTCCTTGGAAATAACAAACAAAACTTTATAAAATCAATAGAAAACATAAATATTGACAGCATCAGACTAGATATTACAGGTAATGATATTTATTTAGAAGAAAGTAATATTAAATTCAAAGTTTCTTCTTCTTATAAAGAAGGTATAATTGAAAAAAATATTTCTGTAAATTTTAATATAGCTACACCTAATGGTATAGATTCTAATTCAAAAGATTTAGTAAAAATAACTGATTATATGGAGTTGAAATAAAATATGAAAAGAGAAGGAATGTGACTTTAATAGAGCTTATAATAACTCTAGGAATAATTACTATGATATCTTCTATAGTGCTATCAAACTTCTACATAGATAAATATAAAGTAAATTCATTTACAAAGCAATTGTGTTCAGACATAAGGTACGTAAGAGCTAGAAATATGAGCTCTGATTTTTCTACATATATATATTATAAAAATACAAACAATGTAATATCTTATATTTTGCGTGAAGGGGGCAATGATATAAAGGAAGTTTCCCTACCTAAAAACACTATCATATCCAATAAAATAAGTAAAATTATATTTAGACAAGATGGGGCTATAGGTGAAAATGGAGAGACTATAACTGTAACATATAAAGGTGAAAAAACAGAAATAACTATAGTTCCATTTAGCGGAAGAGTATTATTAAAAGAAGGTATATATGAGTAAAAAAAGAGGGTTTTTATTGTTAGAGAGTATAATGTATCTAGCTATTCTTAGTTTGATAATAGGAATGGTATATAATTTAGTGTTTTTTAATTTAAATTCGTTAAATATAATTCAAAACAATATAGAAATTCAACAACAAGGTTATACTATTAAAAATCATATAAGATCTAGGTTAATAAGAGCTTCTAATATAATAAGTGTAAAAACTATAAATAATAAAACAATTAACATAGATAATTTAGCTAAAGAAAAAGTCACTTCTATAAAATACAATATAGATAAAAGAAGTGATGAATTTTATTTAAATCCATACACTAAAAAGTTATTTTATAGAAAGAACTGTATATCACCTGGATATGAATTAGGAGATTATATAGATAATATAGAAATAGAAAATCTAAATAATGGAAGTTTTGTTAAAATAAGATTGTATTTATCCAAAAAAAATAATAATATAGAAAATGAGTTTGTAGTTAACTTAAAAAACTATGGGGGTTAAGATTGTGAAAAACATAGTAATGATAGGATTTATGGCTACTGGGAAAACTACAATAGGTAAAGAGTTATCCAAAAAATTAGATTTTGAGTTCATAGATACTGATATAGAAATAGAAAAAAATGAAAAAATGAAAATAAGCGATATGTTTGAAAAAAAGGGAGAAGATTATTTTCGCGATTTGGAGACAAACATATTAAAAAATACTATAAATAAAAAAAATATAATATTATCTACAGGTGGTGGGATAATAGTAAGAAAAGAAAATATACCTATATTAAAGAAAATAGGTACAATAATATGGCTAAATGGAGATAAAAATACTATAATAAAACATATAAAATCTAGCAATATAGATAGACCGCTACTCAGAGATTATAACAATTTAGAAACAAAAATAGATGAAATTTTAAGCAAAAGATATGATGTATATAAACAAATTTGCGATATAGAAATAAATATAAATGATAAAAATATACAAAAAGTAACAAGTGAAATACTATCCAAGTTAAGTTAGATATGGTATTATATTAATAAAATGGTAAAAAAATCAAATTATTAACAATTATTTAAGGGGGTTAACTCGTGAATAAGAGAATAAATAAACTTAAACAAGAAATGGAAAAGATTAATTTAGATGCTGTCTTAATAGAAAATCCTCAAAATAGAAGATACATATCCGGATTTACTGGAACTGCTGGAATAGTTTTAATAACAAAAGAAAAAAATATATTCTTTACTGATTTTAGATATATTCAACAAGTAAAAGAGCAATGCATAGGCTTTGAAATACTAGAAATATCTAGAACAAATCCTGTAACTAATTATTTAAAAGATATGGATATAAAAAATATGGGATTTGAAGATGATTATATGAGCTTTTCATCTTATTCAAATTACAACTCAACTTTAGAAAATATAAAGTTTGTACCTTTAAAAGGTCTTATAACTAATATAAGAGCAGTTAAAGATTCTGAGGAAATAGAAAAAATAGCCCAAGCTTCTCAAATAGCAGATGAGGCTTTTGAACATATACTAGGATTTATAAAACCAGGTGTTAAAGAAAAAGATGTAGCATTAGAGCTTGAATTTTTCATGAGAAAAAAAGGTGCAACTGGTGCTTCATTTGATTTTATAGTTGCATCAGGACTTAGATCTTCTATGCCTCATGGAGTTGCATCTGATAAAGTTATAGAAGAAGGTGACTTTGTAACCCTTGATTACGGTTGTATATACAATGGATATTGTTCAGATATGACGAGAACAATAGTTGTAGGAAAAGCATCAGACGAACAAAAGAAAATATACAACGTTGTATTAGAAGCACAAAAGAAAGTTATAGAAGTAGCTAAAGCAGGTATGACAGGCGCTGAACTTGACAAAGTAGCTAGAGATATTATAACTGAGTCTGGTTATGGCGATAAATTCGGACATGGATTAGGTCATGGTATAGGACTTGAAGTACATGAAATGCCAAATGTAAATTCTTTAGGTGTAAATACATTAGAAAATGGAATGGTAACAAGTGACGAGCCAGGTATATACATAGAAGGATTTGGCGGAGTAAGAATAGAAGACTTAATAGTTATAACAGAAGAAGGTTGTAAAGTTTTAAATAAGTCTCCAAAAGAATTAATAGAATTACAAGTTAAATAGTTTAAATTTAAAATTAAATAACATAATGATGGAGGGAACAAGATGGTATCAGCAAGTGAGTTTAGAAAAGGAGTTACTTTTGAAAAGGATAATTACCCATGTTTAATAGTTGATTTTCAACACGTTAAACCTGGAAAAGGTGCTGCTTTCGTAAGAACTAAATATAGAAACTTAAAAACTGGAGCTATAAGAGAAGAAGCTTTTAACCCAAGTGATAAATTCCCAAAAGCTAATATAGAAACTAAGCAAATGCAGTTCTTATATAATGATGGTGACTTATATTACTTCATGGACAACGAAACATATGATCAAGTGCCTTTAAACTATGATCAAGTTGAAGATGCTATAAAATTCTTAAAAGAAAACGAATCTGCTACTATTAGATTCTATCAAGGACACGCTTTCCAAGTTGAAGCTCCAAACTTTGTAGAATTAGAAGTAACAGAAACTGAACCAGGAATAAAAGGCGATACTGCTAGTAACGTAACTAAATCTGCTACCGTTGAAACAGGTGCTGTAGTACATGTTCCATTATTTATAAATACTGGAGATAAAATTAAAATAGATACAAGAACTGGCGATTATTTATCAAGAGTTTAATAATTAATGTATAGAAAAGCTTATATGTCTCAATAATAGATATATAAGCTTTTTATTATAAAACTAAATCAAAGCTAATTTTAGTCTTTGATATTTACACGGGAGGTAGTAATATGCAACATTTATATGAAAAAGTAGCTTACCTAAGAGGGTTAGCTGAGGGGTTAGATATAAGCAACGAAAGTAAAGAAGGCAAAATGATAAATAGAATAGTAGAAGTTTTAGATGACTTTGCTGATGCTATAGTTGAGCTAGATGAAGAACAAGCTGAATTAATGGAGTATGCTGAATCAATTGACGAAGATTTAGCAGATGTTGAAGATGATTTATATGAAGATGAAGACGAAGATTATGATGATGAAGAATTCGAATATTTAGAAATGGAATGCCCTAACTGTGGAGAAACTGTAGAGATAGATGAAGATTTATTATACGATGACGACGTAGATGTAGTTTGTCCAAGCTGCAAAGGAATAATATTAACTTCAGATGAAATAGATGATGCAGATTTAGGTGAATAATAGGGTATTAATAAAATAATATTTAAAATGGCTGCTATATGCAGCCATTTTTCAATTGAAAAACATTATAAAACTTTGCAATAATACCTGAAAAATAGTAAACTATAAGTTAGGAATTATTTCTTCGGAGGTAAAATATATGAGAAATTATGATGATATATTCAGAAATGTATCGGAGTTTGAAAATATAATAAAGTATGATTTTAACAAGAAAGAATACATAATAGAAGCATTAACCCATAGTTCATACTCAAATGAACATAAAAACTTTTCTTTTAATGAAAGACTGGAATTTCTAGGAGACTCTGTACTTGGAATAATAATAAGTGATTACTTATTTAACAATGAAAAAGATCTCCCAGAAGGCGAATTGACTAAGTTAAGAGCAAATATAGTATGTGAAGAGTCACTTAATGAAGCGGCAAAAAATATTAACTTAGGAAACTATATGCTATTTGGAAAAGGCGAAGAAGCAACTGGCGGAAGAGAACGTGTATCTATACTTGCAGATGCATTTGAAGCTATTATAGCAGCTATATATTTAGATGGAGGAATTGAAAAATCAAGAGAATTTGTTCTTAGCTTCATGAAAAATATAATAGATGATTCTATAAGAGGAAAAATATTTAGAGACTATAAGACTCACTTACAAGAAGTATTACAAAGTAAGGGACAAGTTAATATAGCTTATGAAATAATAGATGAAAAAGGACCAGATCACAATAAAACTTTTATCATGCAGGTAATATCAAATAAAAACATATTAGGTATTGGTGAAGGTAAAAGTAAAAAAGAAGCAGAACAAGCTGCAGCAAAACAAGCTATAAGAAGGATGATTTAATATGAAAAGAAGGATAATACCTATATTTGTGCCACATAAAGGGTGCCCTCACGACTGTATATTTTGTAATCAAAAAAAGATAACTGGTGTATCTACAGATGTAACTAGTACTGATGTAGAAAATACTATTAGGGAATATCTAAAAACTATAGATGAAGATACTCATATAGAAGTAGCTTTCTTTGGTGGGAGTTTTACAGCTATAGATACAAATATTCAAAAAGAGTTATTATCTGTTGCAAAAGGTTATTTTGAAAAAGGGATCATAAAGGATATTAGATTATCTACTAGACCAGACTGTATAGATGATGAAATATTAACTATGCTAAAGGAACATAAAGTTACAATAATAGAACTAGGTGTTCAGTCTTTAGATGAGACCGTCTTAATAGATAGTATAAGAGGTCATAGTGATACTGATGTTGAGTATAGTGCTAATTTAATTAAAAAATACGGATTTAAACTAGGTCTTCAGATGATGATAGGACTACCTTCGGATACTGAAGAAAAAAGTCTTTATACTGCTAGAAAATTTATAAATCTAAGTCCTGATTTTGTTAGAATATATCCAACATTAGTAGTTAGGGATACCGGACTTGAAATACTACTTAAAAACAACAAATACAAACCCTTAAATATAGAACAAACTATAGATTTAGCAAAAAAATTATTAGTTTTATTTTATATAAATAAAATAAATGTTATAAGAGTAGGACTTCAGCCTACTGAAGATATAAGGCTAGGCAAAGAAGTAATAGAAGGGCCTTATCACCCAGCTCTTAGGGAACTTATTGAAAGTAGAATGTATAGAGATTATTTAGAAACTATAATAAATCAAAATAATGCATGTAAAAATATAATAATCAAGCTTAATAAAAAAAATATATCTAAGATTATCGGAAATAAAAAATCAAATAACTTATATCTAAAGGAAAAATACAATGTTACTTTAAAAACATTAGAAAGTGATTTTACTTTAGATCAATTAGAAATTATAGTAGATGACAGAAAAAGTATTTTATTAACTGTAGATTTTATATATAAAGAGTTATTCAGTATGTATAATCTATAGTTTTGACATGAATGGAGTGAGTATGTTTGTATTTAAAAAAACTAGAACTCAAAGGATTTAAATCTTTCCCAAATAAGACTGATGTATTATTTAAAAATGGTATAACGTCTATAGTTGGACCTAATGGAAGTGGAAAAAGTAATATATCAGATGCAGTTAGATGGGTACTAGGAGAACAAAGTATAAAGAGCTTAAGGGGCGATAAGCTAGAAGACGTTATATTTGCGGGATCTGAAACTAGAAAACACATGAACTACTGTGAAGTAGAACTTACAATAGATAATAAAGATAATATACTAAACATAGATTTTAGTGAAGTTACAATTAAAAGAAAAGCTTATAAAAGTGGAGAAAGTGAGTTTTTCTTAAACAATAAACAATGTAGGCTAAAGGATATAAGAGAATTACTTCTAGATACTGGTATAGGAAAAGATGGATACTCTATTATAGAGCAAGGAAAAGTTGACGAAATATTAAGCAATAGCCCACACAATAGAAGAAAAATATTTGATGAAGCTTGCGGAATATCAAAATATAGATATAAAAAACAAGAAGCAGAAAGAAATCTAAAAAATACTAAAGAAAATCTAGATAGAATAAATGATATATATTTGGAAATAGAAAATCAACTAAAGCCAGTAGAGAATCAAAGAAATAAGGCTTTAAAATATATAGAGTTACAAGAAGACTTAAAGGTATTACAAGTAAATAATTATATAAAAGAAATTGAAGATATCGATAGACAATCAAAAGAAGTAAACAGTCATAATGAAGTATTGCAAGAGCAACTAAATTCTTTAGAGCAAGATAAGAATATTAGGGAAGAAGCAATAAACAATATACAAGAAAATATAGATAAAATAGAAGAAAATATAAATAACTCAAGTGAACATATAAATAAAATAAAATCTTCTATAGATAAAAAAGATGCAGACATGATTTTGTTAAATGAAAAAATAAACAATATAGAAAATGATAAATTGAGAAAAGAAAGTGATATACAAAATATAAATAAAACCATAGAAGAAAATAAAAAGAACTTAGAAAATATTAAGGTTGCTAAATTAGAATTAAGCAAAACTATAAAAGAACTTACTGATGAAAGGGATAGTGTAGCTATTTCTAATAATGATTGTAAAATTAACTTACATGATATAAATACAAAAGTAGAAAATTTAAAAGATGAAGTAATAGAATTATTAAACAAAAAACATAAGTTAAGTAATAAACTGTCTGGGTTTAATGCAAATTTAGATAATATAAATAATAGAGATAAAAATATACAGGAAGAACTAAAGTATTTACAAAAGAAAATAGAAGATAAAGAATTAGAATTAAAAAATTATATTAACTTAAAGACTGAAAATAGTGATGAAATTAAAAAATTAAATTTTAATAAGAATAATGAAATAAAAAATTCGGATAATATAAAAAATAATATAAAAGATATTGAAAACAAAATAAACAATACTAGATTAAAAATAAACGAATATAACTCAAAGTTAAATATATACGTTGAAATGGAAAATCAGTATGAAGGTTTTAATAAAGGTGTAAAAGAAATACTCAAAAATACAAAGCTAGAAGGTATTTATGGTGCGCTTGGTCAGTTAATAAAAGTTTCAAAACAATACGAAAAGGCAATAGAAGTTGCACTTGGAGGTTCTGTCCAAAATATAATAACTGAAAATGAAAATACAGCAAAGTCTGCAATTGAATACTTAAAGAAAAACAACTTAGGAAGAATAACTTTTTTGCCTATTAATATAATAAAAGAAAACAAAATAGATGAAAAGGACTTGAAAAATATAGACGGATACTTAAGTCTTGCATGTGAAGTTGTTCAAGTAGATAATAAGTATAAAAATATAATTGAAAATATTCTAGGAAGAACAATATTAGTAAAAGATATAGATATCGCTATTAAGTTAGGGAAATCTACTAATCATAAATACAAAATAGTTACATTAGATGGAGAAGTATTTAATCCAGGGGGCTCTCTTACAGGAGGGAGTACAAAGAATACTAGTAATATACTGTCTAGAAAGAGATTAATAGAAGAGTATGAAATTAATATAAAAAATGAACAAGTTGAATTGATTAATCTAGAAAAACAAGAAAAAGAACTACAAAAAGAGCTAGATAATAACCTAGATGTTATAAATGAAATACAAGATAAGTTAAATAAATGCGAAAAATATAGTGCAACGCTTGGTGCTAATATAGTTAATGGCGAAGAAGAAATAAAATTATTACAAGAGAGTAGATTAAAGTTTGAAAAGGAAAATAAGGGATTAAATGAAAACTTAGCTTATACAATAGAAGGTATAGATAAGTTGCAAATAGAAATATCTAACTTAGAAACACAACATAGCCAAAAACAAGGTGAAATTAAAAAATTAACAATGCAAAGCGAAAAATATAAAGTTATATATGAACAAGACAAAGAAAAACTTTATTTATTAAATTTAGAATTAGCTAGAAATAACCAGGTTTATGAAAATCAAGTAAAAGATGAAAGTAGAATAATAAAGGAATTAGAAGTATTAAATTACAATTTAGAAAGTTATAAAAATCAAATTAGTTATGACATGAGCAATAAAGATACTTTAGGTGAAGAGTTGATTTTGGCAAAAGTAGAAAAAGAAAATCTTATACAACAAATAAAAGACATACAAGAAAAATTTGAAGAAATGAAACTTCAAAGAAGTAGTTTAAGAAATGATTTAGGTTCTATTCAATTAGAATTAAGACATATAGATAGACAGTATATGGAATTAAAAGAAAGTATGTTCAAAATACAAAACAGAATAGAAAGAATTAAATCAAATAAAGAAAGCTATTATAATAAGTTATGGGAAGATTATGAAATAACTTTTGATGAAGCTTTAAAAATAAAAGATGACAATGTTATTATTGATAAAAAGAAAATAGAAAGTCTAAAAAATAGTATAAAAAAATTAGGAAATGTAAATATAGAATCAATAGAAAAATACGAAGAAATAAAAGAAAGATATGATTTTTATAATGAACAAAAAATAGATCTAGAAAAGTCTATAAAAATCATAGAGACATTAATACAAGATTTAGAAGAAAATATGAAAGCGGAATTTGCAATAAATTTCGATATAATAAATAATAATTTTAAAGTTGTATATTCAAAGTTATTTGGAGGTGGTTACGGAGAATTAAGATTAAGTAATCCACACAATATATTAGAAAGTGATATAGAGATAACAGCACAACCTCCAGGTAAGAAAATGAAAAACATAAACTTACTGTCAGGAGGAGAAAAGGCATTAACAGCCATAAGTATATTATTTGCAATTATTATAGCCAAACCTACTCCGTTTTGCATTTTAGATGAAATAGAAGCACCTTTAGATGATGCAAACATACATAGATTTGGAGAATTTCTAAGAGAACTATCTAGTGATACTCAATTTATAATAGTAACTCACAGAAGAGGGACTATGGAAGCTTCAGATTATATATATGGAGTTACTATGGAAGAAAAGGCAATATCTAAAGTTGTAAGTTTAAAACTTGAACAAGCAAGAGAACTAACAGAAGATGCTGTATAGGAGGGATTTTATTGCTTAAGAAAATATTTGGATTTGGAAAGAAAAAAGAAGAAATAAAAGAAGAATTAGATAGTAACTTAGAAGCAATTATAGAAGAAAATAATGAAGATGCAAAAGAAACAGAAATCGAAGAGGTAGTAGATAACGAAGAAATAAAAGAAGAAGCAGAAAACAATCTAGAAGCAATTATAAAAGAAAATGAAGAAGATATAAAAGAAGAAATAGAAGAAACTGTAGATAATGAAGAGCTAATAGAAGAGGTAGTAGAAGATAGCTTAGAAGAAGAGTCTACAAAAACAAGCTGGTTTAACAGATTAAAAGAAGGTTTGTCTAAAACTAAGCAGGGAATTACAGGTAAAATAGACGATGTATTAAAGTCTTACACTAAAGTAGATGAAGAATTACTTGAGGAATTAGAAGAAGTTCTAATAACTGCTGATGTAGGTGTTAATACTACTATGAAAATAATAGAGGAATTAAGAGATGTAATAAAAACTAAAAAAATAAGTGATGTATCAGATGTAAGAGGAGAATTAAAAATAATAGTTTCTAATATATTAGATGATGAAGATAGCAAACTAAATATAGAACCTTCACCATCTATAATACTTATGGTAGGAGTAAATGGAGTTGGAAAAACAACTACAATAGGAAAACTTGCTAGCAGATTTAAAAAAGAAGGAAAGAGTGTTTTAGTAGCAGCAGGGGATACATTTAGAGCTGCAGCTATAGAACAATTAGAAGTGTGGGCAGATAGAAGTGGTGTAGATATAATAAAGCATCAAGAAGGAGCTGACCCAGGTGCTGTTATATTTGATGCTGTAAAGGCAGCTAAAGCTAGAAATATAGATATATTACTTTGTGATACAGCTGGAAGACTTCATAATAAAACAAATTTAATGAATGAGCTTGGAAAAGTATTTAAAATAGTAGATAGAGAATATCCACAAGCTACAAAAGAAATATTATTAGTTGTAGATGCTACAACTGGTCAAAATGCTGTACAACAAGCAAAGACATTTAAAGAAGTTGCTAATATAAGTGGTATAGTACTTACCAAACTAGATGGTACAGCTAAAGGTGGAGTGGTACTTGCTGTTAAATCGGAAGTTGATGTTCCTGTAAAATTAATAGGTGTTGGAGAAAAGGTAGAAGATTTACAAGATTTTAATTCTAAAGCTTTTGCAGATGCATTATTTGGAGAATAATTAGCATTTTATAAATATATGTTGACAAGTTATTATATATAATATAAAATACAATAGTGTAAAGGAAATAACCTTTACAGTATAGTTAAATAGGAAGTGTTAAGATGGATTTAAATAAGGTTGTAGAAATTGGAATATTATTTGAAACTTATAAAGAGCTATTAACACAAAAACAAAGAGAAATAGTTAGTTTATACTATGATGAAGATCATTCTTTAGGTGAAATAAGTGAAAATTTAGGGGTATCTAGACAAGGAATATATGACACTCTAAAAAGATCTGAAAAAATACTTAAAGACTATGAAAGTAAATTAGGGTTAGTAGCTAAGCTAAATGAAAAAGATAAATTCATCGAAGAAATATATGATAAAATTGTTGACATTAAACAATACTTATTGCAAAATAAAGATTGTGCTAATTTGATCCCTAATATAGAAAATATAGAAGAAATATGTAGGGAGATGTTAAAATGATATTTGAAGGATTAGCAGATAAGCTTCAAGGAGCACTTGGAAAGCTTAAATCAAAAGGTAAACTTAATGAAAAAGATGTAAAAGATGCTATGAGAGAAGTAAAATTGGCTCTTTTAGAAGCTGATGTTAACTTCAAAGTAGTTAAAGATTTTATAAAAAAAGTACAAGATAGAGCTGTTGGGCAAGAAGTAATGCAAAGTTTAACTCCTGCACAACATGTTATAAAAATAGTAAATGAAGAACTTACAAGTTTAATGGGAGATGTTCAAAGTAAAGTTATGATATCTTCTAAACCTCCAACAGTTATAATGATGGTAGGTCTTCAAGGGGCAGGTAAAACTACTGCATCTGGTAAACTTGGAAGATATTTTAAGAAACAAGGCAAAAAGCCATTACTTGTGGCTTGTGATATATATAGACCTGCAGCCATAAAGCAATTACAAGTTGTAGGTGAAAAAATAGAAGTTCCTGTATTTAGTATGGGAGACAAAGAAAGTCCAGTAAATATTGCTAAAGCTGCATTATCACATGCACAAAAAAATAACAACGATTTAGTTATAATAGATACAGCGGGTAGACTTCATATAGATGAAGCTTTGATGGGTGAACTTAAAGATGTAAAATCTGAAGTTAGACCACATGAAATACTATTAGTTGTAGATGCAATGACTGGTCAAGATGCAGTAAATGTAGCAGAAAGCTTCAATGATGCACTTGGCATAGATGGTGTTATTTTAACTAAGCTAGATGGAGATACTAGAGGTGGAGCTGCTTTATCTATAAGATCTGTAACTCAAAAACCTATAAAGTTTGCAGGTATGGGTGAAAAATTAGATGATTTAGAACCGTTCCATCCAGATAGAATGGCATCTAGAATATTAGGTATGGGTGATGTATTAAGTTTAATAGAAAAAGCTCAAGAGTCAATAGACTTAGATAAAGCAAAAGAGCTTGAACAAAAATTCAAAAAACAAGAATTTGACTTTGAAGATTTCTTAGATCAAATGGAGCAATTAAAAAAGCTTGGACCACTTAACAAAATACTTGAAATGATACCAGGTATGGGTGGTATGAAGGAAGCTCAAGATTTAGATTTTAACAATAAAGAAATAGTTAAAGTAAAAGCGATAATTCAGTCTATGACTAGAGAAGAAAGAAGAAATCCAGGAGTATTAAATGCATCTAGAAAGAAAAGAATTGCAAGAGGTAGTGCAACTACTGTACAAGATGTAAATAGGCTTGTAAAGCAATTTGAAGAAATGAGAAAGATGATGAAAAAATTCTCAGGGATGGAAAAAAGTATGAAGAAGAGGGGAAGTACTGGTGGTTTCCCTTTCTTTAGATAATAGATATCAAAATTTCAGGAGGTATATGACAATGGCAGTAAAAATAAGATTAAAAAGAATGGGATCTAATAAAAAACCTTTCTATAGAATAGTTGTTGCAGACTCTCGTTCTCCAAGAGATGGTAAGTTCATAGAGGAAATAGGATTCTACAATCCAGTTTCTCAACCAAAGCAAATAAAAATAAATGATGAAAAGGCTGTTAAATGGTTAGCAGTAGGCGCTCAACCAACTGACACTGTTAAGTCTTTATTCTCTAAAAATGGTATAATAGAGAAATTCGAAGCTTCTAAGAAAGCTGAGTAGTTCTCGTTAGGAGTTGAATATTATGAAAGAGCTAGTTTTAAATATAGCTAGAGCTTTAGTAGATAACCCAGATGCTGTTTCTGTTGAAGAAATAGAAAATAATAATGAGATAATTCTTAAACTAAGAGTTGATCAAGAAGACATGGGTAAAGTAATAGGCAAACAAGGCAGAATAGCAAAGGCTATAAGAACTGTAGTTAGATCTGCTGCTAACAGAGAACAAAAAAGAGTTACTGTTGAAATAATATAAGGATTAGGTATATACCTAATCCTTTTTGCTGTATAATAATGGTATATATATGGACAAAATATTAAATATAAAATATAAGTAGGTGATAATATGGAAGAAAAAATAGAATATTTTAAAGTAGGCCAAATAGTAAGTACACAAGGATTAAAAGGAGATATGAGGGTATATACATTAACTGACTATCCTGAAAGATTTGAAGAATTAGACTGGGTTTATATGGAAGGTGATTTCCATACTAAACATGAAATAGAAAAGGTAAGATTCAAAGGTCAACTAGCAATAATAAAGATAAAAGGTATAGATAATGCAGATGATGTAGAAAAACTAAGATCTAAGTATTTATATGTACCTCGTGAAAATGCTAGAGAATTAGATGAAGATGAATTTTTCATATCAGATATGATAGGAATGGATGTATATACAGTTGAAGATGAATACATTGGAACTCTTAAAGAGGTATTACAATATAGTGCAAATGATGTATATGTTGTAAAAAATGAAGAAGGAAAAGAATATTTAATACCTGCAGTTATGGAATTTGTTCCAACTATAGATATAGAAAATAAAAAAATGATAATAAATCCTATAAAGGGCATGTTAGATTAGCATAATGTAAAGGATGGTTTAAATGAGATTTCATATAATGACGCTATTTCCAGATATATTTAAATCCTATATAAATGAAAGTATAATGAAAAGGGCTGTAGAAAAAAACATAATAGAAGTTAATATTTATAATATAAGGGATTTTTCTGAAAATAAGCATAAAAAAGCAGATGACTATCCTTTTGGTGGAGGAGCTGGGATGGTAATGACTCCACAGCCAATATACGATACTTATAAACATATAATTAACAAATTTAGTATACAAGATCCTAAGGTCATATACTTAACACCAAAAGGGAAAGTACATAACCAAACTATTGCAAGTGAAATGAGTAAATCTGAAGATATTATATTACTATGTGGACATTACGAAGGAATAGATCAAAGGATAATAGATTTAATAGTTACAGATGAAATATCTGTAGGTGATTATGTTTTAACAGGTGGTGAATTACCTGCACTTATACTTATAGATTCAATATCAAGGCTAATAACAGGGGTTTTAAATAAAGATGAATCCTTTGAAGAAGAGTCATTTAAAGATAATTTATTAGAATATCCCCATTATACTAGACCTAGGGAATTTATGAATATGGAAGTGCCTGATATATTATTGTCAGGAAATCATAAGAAAATAGATGAGTGGAGACGTAGTGAGTCAATACATATAACAGCAGAAAGAAGACCTGATTTAATTAAAAAAGCTAATCTAACTGAAAAAGAAAAAAAATACATCAAAAACATTGTAACTAAGTAGCATATGTAGTATAATTATGCTTGTTGGAAAAACGGACGTTCCTCTTCTTACACTGGTCGAGTAATTAAGAACGTCTATGACATAGGAGGAAAAAAAATGAACGAAATATTAAGATCATTAGAGCAAGCTCAATTAAAAAGCGATGTTCCTAACTTTGGACCTGGGGACACTGTAAAAGTACACGTAAGAATAGTTGAAGGTAAAAGAGAAAGAATCCAAATATTCGAAGGTACTGTATTAAAGAGACAAGGTGGAGGGGCAAGAGAAACTTTCACAGTTAGAAAAATGTCTTTCAACGTAGGTGTAGAAAGAACATTCCCTGTACACTCACCAAAATTAGAAAGAATAGAAGTAACTAGAAAAGGTAAGGTAAGAAGAGCTAAACTTAACTACTTAAGAGGTAGAGTAGGTAAAGCTGCTAAAATTAAACAAGCTAAATAATTTACTTTGCTATAAAGAGGGGACTGGTAAAATCAGTCCTCTTTTATTTTTAAGTAAATCATAATTTTAAACAGATAAACTTGAGTATAATACTATTAACTTATTTTAAAAATATATAATGTTGGAAATTATATATAAAAATATAAATGAAAGAAGTGATTAATATGGATGAAAATTATTTAATGAACGATAAGATGATTATAAATTGGTATCCTGGTCATATGAAAAAGACAAAGGAGCTAGTGAGAGACAATTTAAAATTAGTAGATGTAGTTGTAGAGCTTTTGGATGCGAGAATACCTTTTAGCAGTAGAAATCCCGATATCGATTCATTAACAGCTGGGAAGCCAAGAGTCGTAGTTTTGAATAAGTCTGATATGGCAGACAAGGAAAAACTAAAAAAGTGGGTAGAATATTATAGCAAATTAAATATTAAAGCTATTCCAGTAGACACCATAAACGGATTAGGAGTAAATAAAATAATAGAAGAATGTAAAAATGTGACAAGAGAAAAAATGCAGGCATTAATGGATAAGGGGAGAAGAGAAAGACCTATAAGATTAATGATAGTTGGAGTTCCAAATGTAGGTAAATCTTCGTTAATAAATAAGTTAACTGGTAGAAAAAGTACACAAACAGGTGATAAACCTGGTGTTACTAAAGGTAAGCAATGGGTTAAACTTAAAGGAAATTTAGAGCTTCTTGACACTCCAGGTATATTATGGCCTAAATTTGAAGATCAAGATGTAGCTCTAAATTTAGCTTTTAGTAGAGCTATAAAGGACGAAGTTCTAGATGTAGAAACATTAGCTCTAAAGCTTATAGAAAAACTTATGGTAATAGAACCTGAAAAGCTAAGAATAAGATATAAGTTAGAAAAATTAGGAGAAACACCTATTGAAACTATGGATATGATAGGTAAAAAAAGAGGTTTTTATTTAGGTGGACGTGAGTTAGACTATACAAGAATAGCTACAACTGTTTTAAATGAATTTAGAGAAGGCAAAATAGGAAATATGACTTTAGAGGTACCTCAAGATATAAAAGAAGAATTAAACAACAATGACAATAAATAAAAGCTGCTATTAATAGCAGCTTTTATTTATTTA
The DNA here is from genome assembly GCF_059569055.1 of Sporacetigenium mesophilum DSM 16796. Taxonomy (NCBI): domain Bacteria; kingdom Bacillati; phylum Bacillota; class Clostridia; order Peptostreptococcales; family Tepidibacteraceae; genus Sporacetigenium; species Sporacetigenium mesophilum. Next base: position 171,147 of record NZ_JCANUR010000001.1, read on the forward strand.
ACATATATTTAACGTAAATTTTACATAATCAATATGAAATGTATGTAATTTAATAATTCATTCAGCATAGATTATATAAATAAAAAAATTAAGGGGGGCTTTCATATGCTAGATAGATTTTTCGACCTTTTGGTAGCAAAATTGGATCTTGTTATGACTTTTGTAGGAGTATCTATTTTTTATCAATTTGCAGGAACAGATTTATTTGCTGCATTTTTATACCCAACAGTTTTAATGATGGGTGCATATGCAATATCTAGTGTAGATGAGTTAAAACAGGAATTATCAAAATCTTAAAGATATCTGGTATAGAATAGACATATATATGAAAGACTAAATTCTAGAATGAATTTAGTCTTTTTTCTATATATAAATAATTTTGAGAATATAAATACTATTCGGGATTTTTCTGTATGTATTGACAAATTTCGCGAAAACTTTAAAATAGTATTATAACAATCAATATTTAGAAAATTGTAATTTTAAAGAAAGAGGTGTACTTATGAACAAAAGAACTATGGATGTTATCACTGTAGGATTTGCATTATTTGCAATGTTCTTTGGAGCAGGTAACTTAATATTCCCACCATTCCTTGGTCTTACAGCAGGAACTCAATGGATGACAGGATTTACAGGGTTTGTAATTGCAGATGTTGGGTTAGCACTAATAACTGTATTTGCAGCAGCTAAAGCAGGAGGGTCTATGAGTGCTATATTAGACCTTGGAGGAAAGCGTCTAGGAGCATTCTTTGGAGCAGCTATAATGATATGTATAGGGCCACTATTAGCAATACCTAGAACAGGAGCAACAACATTTGAAATGGGTATAGCACCTGTAATGCCAGGATTTAGCCCAATATTATTCTCAGTAATATTCTTTGGATTAACATTAGTATTAACAATAAAGCCATCAAAGGTTATAGATATCATAGGACAATTTTTAACACCAGCACTTTTAATTGCATTAGCAGTTCTTATAATAAAAGGTATAATATCACCAATTGGTGAAATAAGTCCAGAACCAATGATAGATAATATATTCTCAAATGGTATAGCACAAGGATATCAAACAATGGATGCATTAGCTGCAGCAGCTTTTGCAGCAGTTATAATAACATCACTTGTTAATAAAGGCTATACAGGAGAAAAAGAAAAATTAAAATTAACGTTAGCGTCATCAGGAGTTGCTGCAATAGGATTAATACTTGTATATGGTGGTTTAGCATACTTAGGAGCAACTGTATCTACTATGTATGGAACTGATATATCACAAGCAGCTTTGGTTGTTACAATAACAGAACATATATTAGGAGGACCAGGTAAAGTAATACTTGGGATTATAGTTGCATTAGCATGTTTAACAACTTCTATAGGATTAACAGCTGCAGTTTCAGATTACTTTACAACTGTAACTAATGGAAAACTAAAATACGAACATTTAGTTATAGGAATATGCGTATTTAGTGCTATAGTATCTAACTTTGGAGTTAATGTTATAATACAATTTGCAGCTCCAATATTAACTATAGTTTACCCAGTAACAATGGTTCTTGTAATAATGAGTATATTCTCAAATGTAATAAAAAACAGTGCTATTGTTAAAGGTGCAACTTATATAACATTGTTTGTATCTATATTAACTACTGCACAAGGATTTGGAATGACAGTTCCATTTATAAATAGTTTACCACTAGCATCACTTGGATTTAACTGGATAGTTCCAGCTATAGTAGGTGGTATAGTAGGATCTTTCTTCGGTAAAAATAAGCAATCTATATAATGAAAAAAGAGTCCCATTTTGGGGCTTTTTTTTATTATATATAATAAATATTTATCATATTAAAAAAATTTTATATTTTTCAAAATTTTATATTGACTGAATATACTAAAACATTTAAAATATCAATAAGAGGCATAATATTTAGAAAATTGTTGAATTTTAGAAGGGGAGTGTATTTATGAACAAAAAGACTATGGATGTTATAGTTGTAGGATTTGCATTATTTGCAATGTTCTTCGGAGCAGGGAACTTAATATTCCCACCATTCTTAGGACTTACATCAGGAGATCAATGGGGAACAGGATTTATTGGATTTATAATTGCAGACGTAGGACTTGCACTAATAACAGTTTTAGCAGCAGCTAAAGCAGGTGGATCTATGAGTGCCATAATGAATATGGGAGGAAAACGTTTAGGTGCAATTTTCGGGGCAGCTATAATGATATGTGTAGGGCCACTACTAGCAATACCTAGAACAGGAGCAACAACATTTGAAATGGGTATATTACCTACAATGCCAGGATTTAGCCCAATACTATTCTCTGTAATATTCTTTGCATTAACATTAGTATTAACAATAAAACCATCAAAGGTTATAGATATCATAGGACAATTTTTAACACCAGCACTTTTAATAGCATTAGCAGTTCTTGTAATAAAAGGTATAGTAACACCTATAGGTGAAATAAGTACAGAACCAATGATAGCTAATGTTTTCTCAAATGGTATATCACAAGGATATCAAACACTGGATGCATTAGGAGCAGCAGCTTTTGCAGCTGTAATAATAACATCGCTTGTTAATAAAGGATATACTTCAGAATCAGATAAGATAAAATTAACTTTAATGTCATCATTAGTAGCAGGAGTAGGATTAATTCTTGTTTACGGAGGATTAACATACTTAGGTGCAACTGTATCTACTATGTACCCTCAAGATATATCACAAGCAACTTTAGTTGTTATAATAACAGAACATATACTAGGCGGACCAGGTAAGATAATACTTGCAGTTATAGTTGGCCTTGCATGTTTAACAACTTCTATAGGATTAACAGCTGCAGTTGCAGATTACTTCTCAACTGCAACTAATGGAAAACTTAAGTATGAACATTTAGTTATAGGAATATGTGTATTCAGTGCTGTAGTAGCTAACTTTGGAGTTAACTCAATAATAAAAGTTTCAGCACCAATACTTGTAGTACTTTATCCTGTACTAATAGTTCTTGTAGTAATGAGTATATTCGCAAATGTAATTAATAATGACGCTGTTTACAAAGGATCAGTATATGTAACTTTAGCTGTAAGTGTATTAACAGTAGCACAAGGATTTGGAGTAAATGTTCCATTTATAAATAGCTTACCACTAGCATCGCTTGGATTTAACTGGATAGTTCCAGCAATAGTAGGTGGTATAGCAGGATCATTCTTTGGTAAGAAAAAACAAGTTGTATAGTATATAAATAGAATATTAAACAATAAAAAGAATCTCAACTTTGAGATTCTTTTTGTTGTTTAAATTTATATTTATTAATTTGATAAAATTATATATATTATTGTGATTGTTGATAATTTTGCAATAGTTAATATTTTTGGAAAATTATAAATAAATTATATTTTCTGCGTTTTATATAATTCATTGACAATTTTTTAATTATTAGATAAACTGTTGTAAAATTATAAAAATTAAAAATGATGGGAGTTTTGGGAATTATGGAAATTAGGGGGAAGAAAAAGGTAATTGATATTATTGTTGTGGGATTTGCATTATTTGCAACATTTTTTGGAGCTGGTAATCTAATATTTCCGCCGTACATAGGTCTTACATCAGGATCACAGTGGATGACTGGTCTTACCGCATTTATAATTGCAGATGTAGGACTAGCATTACTAACTGTATTGGCAGCTGCAAAATCAGGGGGATCATTAAATGGCATTATAGAAAGATCTGGAAAGAAGTTTAGTTTAGTACTAGGTATCGCTATGGTAATATGTCTTGGTCCATTATTAGTAATACCAAGAACAGGAGCAACAACATTTGAAATGGGTATATTACCTAATATGCCAGGATTTAATCCGATATTATTTTCAGTAATATACTTTGGACTAACTATAATATTAGCAATAAAACCATCAAAGGTTGTTGATATAATAGGACAATTTTTAACACCAGCACTTTTAATTGCAATAGCATTTCTTATAATAAAAGGTATAATGACACCTTCTTTAGGTGAGATAAATCCAAATCCAACGATAGATAATGTTTTCTCAACTTCAATTGGACATGGATATCAAACAGCAGATGCGTTAATAGCAGCAGCTCTAGCATCTGTAATTTTAGCTTCACTTGTTAGTAGAGGATATACTGAAGAAAAAGAAAAAATAAAATTAACTATGTTAGCAGGACTTGTAGCTTCAATAGGATTAATTCTTGTATATGCAGGATTAACATATTTAGGAGCAAAAGTATCCACTCAATACGGCATGGATATATCTCAAACAGCTTTAGTTGTCGCAATAACTGAAAGCATATTAGGAGGTCCAGGTAAGATATTACTTGGAATTATTGTTACACTTGCATGTTTAACTACAGCTATAGGTTTGACAGCTGCAACAGCAGATTACTTTACAGATATTACTAATGGAAAACTTAAGTACTCAACAGTTGTTATAGCCGTAAGTATATTTAGTTGTGTAATTTCTAACTTTGGAGTTAATAAAATAATACAATTTGCAAATCCGGTAGTTTCAATAGTTTATCCTGTAACAGTAGTTCTTGTAATAACGAGTATATTCTCAAATGTAATAAAAAGCGACAATGTTGTTAAGGGGGCTGCTTATACAACATTAGTTATAGCTATATTAACTGTCTTACAAGACTTTGGAATATCAATTCCGTTTGTAAATAGTTTACCACTAGCATCACTTGGATTTAACTGGTTAGTACCAGCAATAGTAGGTGGTATAGTAGGGTCATTCTTCGTAAAGAAAAAACAAACTGCATAATTACATAATAAGGGAGTCTCGACTTGAGGCTCTTTTATTTTGCAAAAAATTTATATTTAAATACAAATAATTGGGTATATAAATATAGATAGCAAAAACTAAGGAGTGAGTATATGAAATATATAACTAAAAGAGACGGAAGTTTAGAAAAATTTAACCATATAAAAATATACGATGCTGTATATAAATCTACTTTATCTAATGAAAAAGGACCTGATGAAAAACTGGCTGCATATATATCTGAATATGTAAAAGATATAGTAGTAAATGATAATAGGACATACAGTGTGGAGGAAATACAAGACTTAGTAGAAGTTGTACTAATGGAATCTAATAGAAAAGATGTAGCAAAATACTATATATTGTATAGAGAAAAAAGATCAGCCATGAGAAATAAGCCTTGGGATATGAATGATCTACAAAAGTCTATATGGAGCAATAAATACAGATATAATAATGAAGCTTTTGACGAGTGGATAAATCGTGTCTCAGGAGGAAATACCCGTATAGAAAAATTAATAAGACAGAAAAAGTTTTTATTTGCAGGTAGAATACTTGCAAATAGGGGTCTTTATAAAGACGACATAAAGGTAACCTATTCTAATTGCTATGTATTAAGTCCACCAGAGGACAATATTGAAAGTATATTTGATACTGCTAAAAGTTTGGCTAGAACATTTAGTTATGGTGGGGGAGCTGGGCTTGATATATCAAAGCTAAGACCTAAAGGTGCTAAGGTAAATAACGCAGCTAGAACTACTACAGGATCAGTATCCTTTATGGATTTATATAGTATGGTCACAGGACTTATAGGGCAAAAAGGCCGTAGAGGTGCTTTGATGTTAAGTATGGATGTAAGTCATCCTGATATAGAGGAATTTATAGATATAAAAAATGACTTGAATAAAGTAACAAAAGCAAATATATCTGTAAAAATAACTGATGAATTTATGAAGTGTGTTAAGAATAGAGAAGAACATAGTTGTACATTTATAGTTGAATCAACAAAAGAAAAAATAATTAAAAAAGTTGATGCATATAATTTATTTATTAAGCTTACTAAAAATAATTGGAATTTTGCAGAACCAGGTATATTGTTTTGGGATAAAATAAATAATTGGCATTTAATGAGTGAAGATAAGGAGTTTTATTATGCAGGTGTTAATCCATGTGCTGAAGAGCCTCTGCCACCAGGAGGTAGCTGTTTATTAGGGTCTATAAATTTATCACAATTTATAGTACAACCATATACAAAAAGCGCAAGTTTTGATTTTAATAAATTTAAATCTTGTGTAAAAGAATGTGTAATAGCTTTAAATGAAGTTTTAGATGAGGGATTATCTCTACATCCATTAGAAGAACAAAGGATAAGTGTATCAAAGTATAGACAAATAGGCCTTGGGGTTATGGGAATAGCGGACATGCTTATAAAACTAAATATGAGATATGGATCTGATGAATCTATAAAACTTTGCGAAGAGATAGCTAATACTATGTTAAATAATGCCATTAAGCAATCTGCATTACTTGCAAAAGATTTCGGTCCTTTTGAAAAATACAATGAAGAAGCTATATTTAACTCCCCATTTTTTATTCGAAACATAGATCCAAAAGTAAAAGCTTTAGTAAAAAGATATGGAATCAGAAACTCACAGCTACTTACTATACCACCTACAGGATCTATATCTACTATGTTAGGTATAAGTGGAGGAATAGAGCCTATTTTTAATTTATCGTATATAAGAAAAACTGAGAGCTTGCATGATGAAGAAGTTTATTACAAAGTTTATACCCCTATAGTTAAAGAATATATGGATTTTAATGGGATTAATGATGAAAATGAATTACCTAATGTATTTGCAACAGCTATGAATTTGGATTATAAAGATAGAATAAAAATGCAAAATGCTTGGCAAAAATATATAGATGCATCTATATCATCTACAATAAATATTCCTTATGAATTCCCTATTGAAAGTGTATATGATATATATATGAATGCATGGGAAAGCGGATTAAAGGGAGTTACTATATATAGAGATGGTTGCCAGAGAAGCGGAGTTCTTATAAATGAAAAAACTAAAAAAGAAATTATTGAAGAAAAAGTCGAAGAGTTAACTATGACAGCCGATAATAACGAAAAAATACCATTTAAGTGTCCAGAATGTGGATTTGAAGGTATAACTGCTACAGGTGGATGTACATTATGCCCAGAATGTGGTTATAGTGGTTGTAATTAGTATTATATTCCTAGCAAATAATAATTATTTATATGGTGATAATAATTTATGAATAATACAAAAGGAGGAAATAAAAATGCAAGATAAAAGCCATATAGATAAAAGTAAATTAGACAAAGTTCCATCAGGACATCCATTTGAGTATAGAGATATTGTAAGTGAAGATTTACCAATGAGTGAACATACTATAGATGGCCGTAGATTTAAAAATGAAGTGCAAAATGGAGAATATGAAAATGTTAAAATTGATGACGAAAATCCAGGTAATAGAATATTGTATAGAAAACTAAAATAAAGTTTAAAAAGCCTTGTTAACAAAATTTACAAGGCTTTTTTGAGCAACGGTCCTGCTTCTCAAGGCCGTTGGCGACATGAGCAAAGCGAATTTTTGTTTAAAATGAGAGAGAAATGTCGTAAATAAATTTTAAATTTATGTATAACATAATGCTATATAGTCATATAATAACTTAAACCAAAAATGGTAACAAACTAAAAAATTAAAAAGGAGTGATAACTATGCCATTTGTAAACAGCATAGCAAAATCTGAAACAAGAGGTTCAAAATGTTCTTTATGTGGTAATGAGGTTAAGGAAAATGAATTTTCAGTAGCTTATGATAAGGAAAATTCAAATCTAGTATGTCTTTGTAAAGAATGTGAAGAGGTACCAAAATGGAAATAGACATTAGCGATATTAAAAGATTAGATATTACTTAAAAAGAGCCCTACATTATATAAATGAAGGCTCTTTTTTAATTTTTATATTAATCCATTAACAATGTCTTCTATTGTAGCGCCAGCCATATAATCGTCAATGTCAATATTTGATAATATAGATTTTATTTCTTCCTCATTATGTTTTGTTCCTATTAGTAAAGTTTCAATATCAGAGACATTAGACTTTCCGAAAAAGTCTCCGCATACTTTAATATCAGTTATTATTCCCTTTTCAACATTTAAATAAAATTCTATATTTCCACCTGCATACTTTAATTCATTCATTAGGGTGTATTTAGGTGAGTTTCCAAAATTCCACTCCCAAGTATTGTATTTTTCATCGTATAACTTTTTTATGTTATTTAAATCATCTTCTGAGAATTTATAAATTTTATAATCAGTATTTGTTTGGGATATATGTTTCATAATCATATCTTTAAATTCTAATATGGTTAAAGGGCTTTTTAGATGTTCACTAATATTTGTTACCCTACTTGCTACTGACTTTACGCCTTTTCCTTCAAATTTAGATGGCTTTACCTTTAGAGCAGAAGAGATATCTGTTATTACTGAAGTAAATAATAAAGTACCATGATGCATAACTTTGTTTTTATAATTGCATTGAGCATTTCCTGAGAATTTCTTGCCTGATATGGTTAAGTCGTTTCTTCCAGAAAATTCAGCGTCTACAGATAATTCTTTTAGTATATCTATAATAGGCTGGGTAAACTTTCTAAAATTATTAAAGCTTTTAGCATCATCTGTTGATATAAAAGTAAAGTTTAAATTTCCTAAGTCGTGAAATACGGCTCCTCCCCCTGTTAACCTTCTAACTACAGGTATAGACTTTTCTTTAACATAGTCATAATTTATTTCTGACAATGTATTTTGATTTTTACCCACAATAATTGAAGGATCATTTCTCCATAACATAAAAACATCTTCATTAAAGTTTTTTAATATGTATTCCTCCGCTGCTAAATTAAAATTAGGATTTGTGAGATTATTATCAATAAATAGCATATTTATCCCCCTTGATTATTTATTTTATTAAATACTATCAGATATATTATTAGAATTCAACAGTATATTATTATCTTAAAAGATAGCATCTATAAGTAGCTAATATTACACTTGTTAAGATATTAATTAAGGTACTTTTTTGTAAATACTATAGTATAATAACAACATAAAGGAAAATTTTAGAAAATTTAATATTATCAGACGATATTAGCGGGAGATATCCATTAGGGTAGCCGAAGAAGCAATAAATTAATGCCGATTAATTTAGAATCTTTCAGGCAAAGGGACTGTTAATTGATGATACTCTGGAAAGTCCCGTTAGGGCGCCGAAGAAGAAAGGTAAGTTTAAAAGTTTTACCAAAGCTTTCAGGTAAATATACAGAGATATGAAGGCGTATATTACTTATGCTTTCATATCTCTTTTTAATTTATAAAGGGGGTGTATTAATGGATAATGTAAAAAAAACTACACTATATGATGCACATAATAAGTATGGGGGAAAGATTATAGAATTTGCTGGATGGCTTATGCCGGTACAGTATGAGGGCATAATTGAAGAACATGAAGCAGTGAGAAACAATGCTGGGTTATTCGATGTATCACATATGGGAGAGGTAGAAGTAAAGGGTAGAGATGCATTTAAATATGTTCAAAACTTAGTTACAAATGACATAGGTTTGCTTGTAGACAACCAGGTAATATATACATTTATGTGTTATGAAGATGGTGGAATAGTTGATGATCTTTTGGTTTATAAATTTGATGAAGATCATTACTATTTAGTTATTAACGCTGGAAATATAGAAAAAGATTTTGAATGGATGATCAATAATAAAGAAAGTTATGAAGTTGAAGTTGTAAATATTTCTAGTGAAGTTTCTGAAGTTGCAATTCAAGGACCAAAAGCTCAAGAAATACTTCAAAATTTAACAGATTTTAATTTAGATGAAATAAAGTTTTTTTACTGCAAAAGAGATGTATTAATTGATGGAGTCAAATGCCTTGTTTCAAGAACAGGTTATACAGGGGAAGATGGATTTGAAATTTATACTGAAAATCAGTACATTGAAAAAATTTGGGATAGTATATTAGAGACAGGAAAGCCTTATGGCATTAAGCCAGCGGGATTAGGTTGTAGAGATACATTGAGATTTGAAGTAGCTCTGCCTTTATATGGAAATGAGATATCAAAAGATATAACGCCATTAGAAGCAGGATTAGGATATTTTGTAAAACTAAATAAAGAGAGCTTTATAGGTAGAGAGGCTCTTATAAAACAAAAGAATGACGGGTTAAATAGAAAGCTTGTTGGTTTTGAATTAAAGGGAAGAGGAATTCCAAGACATGGTTACTCAGTTGAATTTAATGGTGAGAATATTGGAGTTGTAACTACTGGTTATTTTTCACCAACTCTTAAAAAAAATATAGGTCTAGCTCTTATAGATTCTAAGTATGCTGATTTAGGAACTGAAATAGATATTTTAATTAGAAATAAACCTGTAAAAGCTGAAGTTATTAATAAGAAATTCTACAAAAAAAATTATAAAGAATAAAGCAAGTTACAAATTAATAAATTTTTTATTAAGAATAAACTATAGGGGGATTAATTATGAAAATTTTAGAAGGATTACTTTATAGCAAGGACCACGAATGGGTAAAGGTAGATGGAGATAAAGCTTATATTGGAATTACTGATTTTGCTCAACATGCTCTGGGAAGTATTGTTTATGTTGAATTACCTGAACTAGATACAGAATTAAGTGCTAATGATACATTTGGTGCTGTAGAGTCAGTTAAGGCAGCTTCTGATTTATTTATTCCAATTGATGGTGTAGTAGTTGAAGTAAACGAAGCTTTAGAAGATAATCCTGAGCTGGTAAATGAAGATGCTTTTAAAAATTGGATGATTGTTGTTGAAATATCAGACAAATCTCAGCTAGAGGATTTATTATCAGCAAATGATTACGAAGAGTTTTGTAGCAAGGAGGCATAATATGTTTCCTTATATACCTAATACTGATTTAGAACGAAAAAAGATGCTTGAAAGTATTGGAATAAATAATGTTGAAGAATTGTTTATTGATATTCCTGAAAATGTAAAATTAAACAGAAGACTAGATATTAATGGGCCAATGTCAGAACTTGAAGTAAGCAAGGAAATAAAAGATATTTCAAATAAAAATCTAAATAATGAAGATTTAGTTTGTTTTCTTGGAGCAGGTTCATATGACCATTATATACCTTCAGTTGTAAGGCATATTACATCGCGATCAGAATTTTACACTGCTTATACTCCTTACCAACCAGAAATAAGCCAAGGTACCCTTCAAGTAATTTTTGAATATCAGACAATGATTGCAGAACTTACAGGAATGGATGTATCAAACGCTTCTATGTACGATGGAGCTACGGCATGTGCTGAAGCAGCTATGGTTTCTATGGCAAGTACAAAGAGAAAAAATGTAGTAGTTTCTAAAACTGTAAATCCTGAAACTAGAAAAGTATTAGAAACATACATGAGATTCCATGGTGGAGAAGTTATAGAAGTAGATTTTAGAGATGGAGAAACAGATATAGAAAGCCTAAATAAATCAGTAGATAAAAATACTGCTTGTGTTATTGTTCAAAATCCAAACTTTTTTGGAGTAGTAGAGGATTTAACTGAAGTTGAAAAAATAACACATGCAAATAAGGCATTGTTAGTAATGAATGTTGATCCAATATCATTAGGTGTTTTAAAAACTCCGGGAGAAATCGGGGCAGATATTGCTGTAGGGGAAGGGCAATCTTTAGGAAATGCTATGAATTTTGGAGGTCCATATTTAGGATTTATGGCTTCATCTTCAAAGCTTATGAGAAAATTACCAGGAAGAATGATAGGGCAAACAGAGGATTTAGATGGAAATAGAGCCTTTGTCTTGACTCTTCAAGCTAGAGAACAACACATAAGAAGAGAAAAGGCAACATCAAATATATGTTCAAATCAAGCATTAAATGCCCTTGCAGCTACTGTTTATATGTCTGTTATGGGTAAAGATGGTATTAGAGAAGTAGCTAAGCAGTGCATGCAAAAATCTCACTATGCTTATAACGAGTTAATAAAATCAGGAAAATGTAAATCTGTTTTTAACAAACCATTTTTTAAAGAGTTTGCAGTAGAAGCTATGGAAGATACAAATAAGGTTAATGATAAGCTTTTAAAGGAAGGTATTTTAGGTGGATATTCCTTAGAAAAAGACTATCCTCAATTAAAGAATTCTATTTTATTCTGTGTAACGGAAAAGAGAAGTAAAGAAGAAATAGATAAGTTAGTTAAATTGATGGAGGGGATAGTATGAAGGAATATAATAAATTAATATTTGAAATATCAAAAGAAGGAAGAACTGCCTATAGGCTTCCAAAGTGCGATGTACCTGAGTACAATGAAGAATTAATTCCAGAGCATTTACTTAGAAATAAAACCTTGGAACTACCAGAGGTTAGTGAAGTAGATGTTGTAAGACATTATACTTTATTATCAAATAAAAATTATGGTTTAGATGCTGGTTTTTATCCACTTGGCTCTTGTACTATGAAATATAATCCCAAAATTAATGAAGATATGGCTTCACTTCCTAAATTTACAGGTGTTCATCCATACCAACCAGAAGATACTGCTCAAGGATGTCTTGAACTTATGTACAATTTAGAAGAAAAGCTTTCAGAAATAGTTGGAATGGACGGATTTTCATTACAACCAGCAGCAGGATCACATGGTGAGCTTGCAGGGCTTATGATAATAAAAGCTTATCATGAAAGTAGAGGAGACTATAATAGAAAGAAAATAATAGTTCCAGATTCTGCCCATGGTACTAACCCTGCCAGTGCTTCTGTTGCAGGATTTGACATTATTGAAATAAAATCTGACGAATATGGAAATGTTGATTTAGAAAATCTAAAAGCTGTTTTAGGTGAAGATATTGCCGGACTTATGCTTACTAATCCAAGTACTCTTGGTTTATTTGAAACTAACATAAGTGAAATAGCAGGCCTTGTTCACGGAGCAGGGGGACTTCTATATTATGATGGAGCTAACACAAATGCCATAATGGGAATAACAAGACCAGGAGATATGGGATTTGATGTTGTTCACTTAAACCTTCATAAAACATTTTCTACTCCACATGGTGGGGGAGGTCCAGGAAGTGGTCCTGTAGGAGTAAAAAAAGCGTTGATACCATATCTTCCTGTACCTATTATAGAAAAGGTTGACAATGAGTACTTATTAAACTACGATAAACCTAAATCAATAGGAAAAATAAAAAATTTCTATGGAAACTTTGGAGTACTTGTAAGGGCTTATACTTATATTCTTACTATGGGTGCAGAAGGTCTTAAGAAGACAAGTGAAACTGCAGTTTTAAATGCTAATTATATGAAGGAAAAGCTTAAAGACTATTATATGACAGCAGATGGAGTATGTAAGCATGAGTTTGTTTTAGCTGGACTAAAAAATCGCGGTGATAACGTTACAACATTAGATGTGGCAAAGAGAATTATAGACTATGGATATCATCCTCCTACTATATACTTCCCATTAATTGTTGATAGTGCGATCATGATAGAGCCTACTGAAACCGAGAATATTGAAACTCTTGATGCTTTTGTAGAGGCTATGATAAATATCGCAAAAGAAGCTTTTGAAAGTCCAGAACTACTGAAAAATGCACCACATAATACTTTAGTAAGAAGAGTAGATGATGTAAAGGCTGCAAGAAATCCAGTATTAAGATGGACTAAATAATCTTAAATTTGAATATTTTAACACTCTAAAATTTAAATTGATTTTAGGGTGTTTTTTTATTGTTTTTTAATCCTATTACTCCAAATGGGCCAAGTAAAAAGAGTTTTGTTAAAATAGATGCCATATCCTTTGGAGATTTTTTCATACCGCTTTCAACCCATTGTTGAACTACCCCTAAGTGTGCAGAAAGTACATAAGAAATAAAATATTCCTCTGGTACCAACATGTTTTCTTTGTTAAAAGTTTTAGACAATCCCTTTTCAAATAAATTAGTTTCTATAAACTTTTTAATTTTACTATGAAATATAGGATCACCTTTTGGACCTAAAATAGCCTTCATAAAATTAGAGTTCTCTTTAAAATATTCAAAGAGTTTTATCATAAAAGGGAGGGGTTCGTTTAGAGCGTCTATATTCAATAAATTTATAGAATCAATATCCTTTGTCTGTTCTTGGATTTCTTGTATGACTTCATTTTCAACTTTTTCTAATAAGTCATATTTATCAGTATAATGTAGATAAAAAGTTCCTCTATTTATATCTGCCCTTTTAGTTAAGTCAGTAACTGAAATATCGTTAAATCCCTTTTCTTCAATTAACTCTGATAAGGCATTTCTTATCATTTTTTTTGTTCGTATTGTTCTTCTATCATTAATTACCTTTGCCATTTTTATTTCCCCATTTTCTAATTATATTTACAAATTTTAATAGACAGTTTTATCTAAATTGTTGAATACTAAACGTTTTAAAAATTAATGTTCATTGCATCAAATCATATATTTATTATAATATACATATAAATAATTAATCAACAAAGTGTTTATAAAGTAAAATTTATTTTTATACATAGAAAATTATTATTTCCATCTGACAAACTAGAGCAAGGTCTCGCTTCTTAAGGTACTTGATGACATTAGAAAGGGGAATTTTTTTAAAAAATTAAAAACTAGGGAGGAGAGCACGGCGTATTTGCTGTGGAATTTATGAACAATTTATTTCATGTTGGCATTGATATTGGATCTACCACAGTTAAGGTAGTGATTTTAGACAGTAAAAAAGAGATAATTTACAGTAAATATGAGAGGCATTATTCAGATATTAAGAAAAAGCTTCAGCAAATACTTCGAGATGCATATAAAATTCTAGAGGATGCTCAGTTAACTATAATGATTACTGGTTCTGGCGGAATGAATATTGCAAATAGTATTGGAGCTTCTTTTACACAAGAGGTTGTTGCAGCTACAAAAGCAATAAAGACTTACTACCCTAAAACTGATGTAGCAATTGAACTTGGAGGAGAAGACGCAAAGATTACTTATTTCAAAGATGGAGTAGAGCAGAGAATGAATGGTACTTGTGCAGGGGGTACAGGATCATTCATAGACCAAATGGCGTCCTTACTTAAGGTAGACGCTATTGGATTAAATGAATTAGCTAAAAATTATAGTGTTATTTATCCTATAGCAGCAAGATGCGGAGTTTTTGCAAAAACTGATGTTCAACCTCTTTTAAATGAAGGTGTTGCAAAGGAAGATATTGCCGTATCTGTACTTCAAGCTATTGTAATTCAAACGGTAAGTGGATTAGCTTGCGGAAGACCTATCAAAGGGAATGTAGCATTCTTAGGAGGACCTTTGTTCTTTCTTTCTGAATTAAGAAAAAGATTTATTGAGGTATTAAAACTAGAAGAAAATCAAATAATTTTTCCGAAAAATTCACAACTATATGTAGCAATTGGAGCTGCATTGTCTTCTGTAGACGAAAAAACATTAATATTTAATTCCTTAATAAGTAAAATTGAAGAATTTGGAAATACAACTGAGGCTGAATCAAGTAGATTAGAGCCGCTTTTTAATAATAATGAAGAATATGAAGAATTTATATCAAGACACAATAGAAATTCAGTAAAAAGAAGAGATTTATCCACTTTTGATGGAGACTGTTTTTTAGGTATTGATGCAGGTTCTACTACTACAAAAGCAGCCCTAGTAGATAGTGAGGGGTCTCTCCTATATACATATTATGGAAGTAATGAAGGGAGCCCTATTAATTCTACTATTAAGATACTAAAAGAATTGTATAATAATTTACCATCAAAAGCAAAAATAGTGAATTCAACTGTTACAGGATACGGCGAAGGTTTATTAAAGTCAGCATTAAATATAGATATAGGTGAAATAGAAACAGTAGCTCATTACAAAGCAGCGGATTTCTTTTGTCCTGGAGTTGATTTTATACTAGATATTGGTGGGCAAGATATGAAATGCCTAAAAATAAAAGATGGTGTTATAGAAAGTATACTTTTAAATGAGGCGTGTTCTGCAGGGTGTGGTTCGTTTTTAGATACTTTTGCAAGTTCACTTAGTATGAGTATAGGAGACTTTGCTTTAAAAGTATTAGATTCTAAAAAACCAGTTGACCTTGGATCAAGGTGTACTGTTTTTATGAACTCAAGGGTTAAACAGTCACAAAAAGAAGGTGCAACAGTAGGTGATATTTCTGCAGGATTATCATATTCAGTAATAAAGAATGCACTTTTTAAAGTAATTAAAGTGAAAAACCCTAAAGAATTAGGAGAGAAGGTTGTTGTTCAAGGTGGTACCTTCTATAATGATGCAGTACTTAGAAGTTTTGAAATACTATCTGAAAGAGAAGCTATAAGACCAGATATTGCTGGAATAATGGGAGCTTTTGGAGCGGCGTTAATAGCAAGGGAAAGATACGGAGAAGGTTATAAAACAAAATTATTAAACGAAAATCAGTTAAATGAATTTGAAATTAAAACTAATATTTCAAGATGTAAATTATGTTCTAATAATTGTTTGTTAACAATAAATAAGTTTGGGAATGGTGAAAGATTTATCTCAGGGAACAGATGTGAAAGAGGCACGGGTAAACAAAGAGGACATAATTCTTTACCGAATCTATTTGACTATAAATATGAAAGAGTTTTTAAATATGAACCTTTATCAAAGATAGAATCAAAAAGGGGAACTGTAGGTATGCCAAGGGTTTTAAATATTTATGAAAACTATCCTTTTTGGTTTACTTTTTTTACAGAGTTAGGGTTTAGGGTAGAACTATCGGATAGATCTTCAAGTAAGTTGTATGAAAAGGGAATTGAAACAATTCCTTCAGAGTCAGTATGTTATCCTGGAAAGTTAGTTCATGGCCATGTTATGGACCTTGTAGACAAAGGAGTAGAATTTATTTTCTATCCTTGTATTACCCATGAACAAAAAGAACAAAAAGAAGCTGATAATCATTTTAATTGCCCTATAGTTGTTTCATATCCTGAGGTTATAAAAAATAATATGGATGTTTTAAGAGAAAAAAATATATTATATATGAAGCCATTTTTACCATTTGATAATAAAAATAAGATGATAAAGAGATTGTATGAAGAATTAAAATTATTTAATATTGATGAAAACGAAATAAAACAAAGTGTAAATAAAGCATATGAAGAACAAGAAAAATTTAAGAGAGACATTCAAAAATCTGGAGAAGATACACTGAAGTTTATAAGGGAGAATGGTCTTAATGGTATAGTTCTTGCTGGAAGGCCATATCATATAGACCCACAGATAAACCACGGTATACCAGAGATGATAAATTCACTTGGCATGGCAGTGTTGACAGAAGATTCAATATCTCATTTAGGAGAAATTGAAAGACCAATTAGGGTAGTAGATCAATGGGCATACCATTCAAGACTTTATGCTGCGGCTAGTTTTGTATCAAAGAAAAATGATTTAGAACTAGTACAATTAAACTCATTTGGATGTGGGTTAGATGCTGTTACAACAGATCAAGTACAGGAAATACTAAATGGAAATTCAAAGGTCTATACAACACTAAAAATAGATGAGGGTAATAATTTAGGGGCAGCGAGAATAAGACTTCGTTCTTTAAAGGCTACGATTTTAGAAAGGGAAAAAAATGGATTTAAACTTAAGAAGGTAGATAATAAATATAAAAAAATACAGTTTACAAAGGAAATGAAAAAAAATCATACTATTTTAGCACCAGAAATGTCTCCAATACATTTTCAATTCGTAGAGGAAGCATTTAGACAATCGGGATACAATTTAGTAATTCTTCCATCAGTAGATAATAAAGCTACAGACATAGGATTAAAATATGTAAATAATGATGCTTGTTATCCTGCAATAATTGTTATAGGCCAGCTTATAGAAGCTTTACAATCTGGTAAATATGATTTAAATAATACTTCAGTTATAATATCACAAACTGGAGGAGGATGTAGAGCTACAAATTATATAGGATTTTTAAGAAAAGCACTAAAGGATGCTGGATTTGAAAATATTCCTGTAATATCGTTAAATGCTAATGGTATGGAGAAAAATCCTGGCTTTAAATTTTCTTTGAAATTTTTAAACAAAGTTATGATGGCTTTGATTTATGGTGATCTACTTATGAATGTATTGTACAGAGTTAGACCATACGAAAAAATAAAAGGTTCTGCTAACGAGTTATATGAAAGATGGGCTAAAATTTGTAAAGACTCTTTAAAATTTGCTAATAAAAATAATTTTAAGGAGAATATTAGAAACATAGTAAAAGATTTTGATGAGTTAGAAATAACTGATGAAGTTAAACCAAAGGTTGGATTAGTTGGAGAAATACTTGTTAAATTTCATCCAACAGCAAATAATAGTGTTGTAAATATAGTAGAAGCAGAGGGAGCAGAAGCAGTAATGCCTGACCTTACAGATTTTTTACTATATTGTGCTTATAATACTGATTATAGACATAAACATTTATCAGGAAGTAAGAAATCTCAAATACTAGGTAAAGTTGCTATTAATATTATTGAAATGTATAGAATTACCTATAAAGAGGCGTTGAGTAATAGCAATAGATTTCATCCTCCAAAGTCAATTAAAGATATAGCAAAAGGAGCATCAACGGTTGTAGACTTAGGCCATCAAACTGGAGAAGGTTGGTTTTTAACTGGTGAGATGGTTGAGCTTATTGAAAATGGAGCAAAAAATATTATTTGTATGCAACCCTTTGCATGTTTACCAAATCATGTAACTGGGAAAGGAATGATAAAGGAATTAAAAAGAGTTTATCCAGATACTAACATAGTAGCTATAGACTATGACCCAGGTGCAAGTGAAGTAAATCAGTTAAATAGAATAAAGCTTATGATTTCCACAGCTTTTGAAAATATTAAAGAAGCTGAAAAACGCGAAGTAATTGAAGAATATAATATTAAGTCATATAGCTTTTAGTTAATAAACATTTGAGGATACATACAATAGATTTTAAAATCTATTGTATGTATCCTCTTTAATATTTATAATTAATTATTATTAAGAAGTAACTAGGAATTGATATTTTTTTAACTATGTATTATAATATAAATAATATGAGCATATTTGATTAGAAAGGGGAACTGTTATGAATCACGAAAATAGTGGTAAGTTAGGTATAGGAAGTTTATCACCTTTAATATCAGTACTTACATTATTTTGTCTAATTCAATATAGAGGAAAAATAAGCATATTAGATATAATAGTAAATTATATAGGTCTACCTACATACTCAGCAAGTGGGATATACTACACAATGTTTTATGCACTAATACCTATGGTAATAGCTTATCATATAGCAATAAAATATCCTTGGAGCTTTGAAGCTTTATTTGGCAAGCAAGTATCACAATGGTTTATTATTGTATCTGGGGTATATGGAATAAA
Organism: Sporacetigenium mesophilum DSM 16796; assembly: GCF_059569055.1. Classification (NCBI taxonomy): domain Bacteria; kingdom Bacillati; phylum Bacillota; class Clostridia; order Peptostreptococcales; family Tepidibacteraceae; genus Sporacetigenium; species Sporacetigenium mesophilum. The sequence goes on from NZ_JCANUR010000001.1 coordinate 190,424, forward strand.
TGTTATTATATAAAAAGTCAGAGAGTATACTCTCTGACTTTTATTGTTATTGAAATAAATATATTAAGGGTGTTATTATTAGTTGAAGGAGATGATCATATGTTTGAAAATAAAAGTGTCAAAGAAATAAATGAAATAATATCAAATATTAAAGAAGATGAGTATTTGAGATATATAGAAGTATTGAAAAATGATAATAGAAAGTCAGTTCAAAATATTGCTATGAAACTTGCAAAAAAATTAGATGCTATAAGAAAAGAAGAACAAAGGCTAGAATTAATTACATATTTTGAAAAAGAAGGATATGAAAAAGGGTATTTGTATATAGGTGGTATAGATGAAGCTGGAAGAGGTCCACTTGCAGGACCGGTTGTTGCAGCAGTCGTTGTATTTGATAAAGATACAAAAATAGAAGGTATAAATGATTCAAAAAAACTCAGTGAGAAAAAAAGAGATGAATTATTTGAACTAATAAAAGAACAAGCCTTAGACTATGGAATAGGCATAGTAAATAATGAAGAAATAGATGAGTATAATATATTAAATGCAACGTACATGGCTATGAAAAAGGCTTTAAATTGTCTTAAAAAATCACCAGATTATTTACTTATAGATGCAACCACAATACCTAATGTAGAGACACCTCAAAATCCTATAATAAAAGGTGATTCCAAATCAATTAGCATAGCAGCAGCAAGTATATTAGCGAAGGTTACAAGAGATAGTATATTGTATGAATATGATAAAATATATCCTGAATATGGATTTGCAAAGCATAAAGGATATGGAACATCTGATCATTACAAGGTTATAGATGAGTATGGAATAACTCCTATACATAGAAAGAGTTTCTTAAAAAATATTTTATAAAAACTAGGTAGCTACAAATTGTAGCTGCCTTTTTAATTACAAGGATATTATAATTTATCCGATCTATAGATAAATTATAATATCCAACTGATAAACTTGAGCAAGGTTCCTATTTTCAAGATCGTTGGCGGCATGAGCAAAGCGAATTTTTTTATGTATAAATATATATTTTATTAGGAATAATTCAAACTGTAAGATTTATTACAAAGGAGAAGAAATATGAATAATAGACAGATAGGGGCTATGGGTGAAGATATAGCCAAGAATTATTTAATTGAAAATGAATTTACTATATTAGAACAAAATTATAGAAATAAAATAGGAGAAATAGACTTAATAGCAAAAAAAGATAATGAAATAGTTTTTGTAGAAGTAAAATCAAGGAATAACTTAAATTATGGATATCCATCAGAAGCCGTAAATATGAAAAAACAGTATAAAATATTAAATACTTCTAAAGTATATATATCATCTAATAAGTTAAATAACAGTAGGTTAAGATATGACGTAATAGAAGTATACTTAAAAAATAATAACATAAATCACATAGAAAATGCATTTTGGAGTAACTAAGGAGGAAAAATGCTAAGTATAATTAAAAGTAGTGGAATAGTAGGAATAGATGGGTTTGTTATAGATACAGAAGTAGATATATCAAATGGCATACCTACATTTAACATAGTAGGACTTCCAGATGCATCAATAAGAGAATCAAAGGAAAGAGTAAAATCAGCTATATTAAATAGTGGATTTAATTTTCCAAACTCTAGAATAATAGTAAACTTATCTCCAGCTGATATAAAGAAGGAAGGGTCCTATTTTGATTTAGCAATAGCAGTAGGGATATTGAAAAATACTATGCTAATAGATGACACGTATATAAATGAAAGTTTGTTTATAGGCGAGCTATCATTAGATGGAAAACTTAAAAAGGTAAAAGGGGTACTTCCAATTATAATAAATGCTAAAAATAGCAATATAAAAAGAGTATTTTTACCATATGAAAATGCAAAAGAAGCTTCATATATAAAAGGAATAGATATATACCCACTAAACAATCTAAGAGAGTGTATAAAGCATCTTAGTAAAGATATAAATATACCTTTATATATAAATGATAACAAAAATATAAAAATAGATAGTTTTAAGGATGATTTCTCAGATGTTAAAGGAAATTATTTTGTTAAAAGAGGAGCTGAAATAGCTGCAGCTGGAAATCATAATATTATTATGATAGGTCCCCCGGGTTCTGGGAAAACAATGATTGCAAAAAGGGTAGTATCTATACTTCCAGATTTAGAAGAAGATGAAATAATAGAAGTAAGCAAAATATATAGTTCGTCAGGTCTTATAGATGGTAGTATAGGTATTATAAATCAAAGGCCGTTTAGATCTCCGCACCATACTACTACAAAGACATCTCTCATTGGTGGTGGTGCAGATGCCAAGCCAGGAGAAGTTGTATTAGCTCATAGAGGAGTTCTTTTTTTAGATGAAATAGCTGAGTTTAATAGAAATATACTTGAAACACTTAGACAACCTATAGAAGATAGATATATAAATATATCAAGGCTTAGAATGAATTTAAAATACCCTTGTAGCGTTTTACTTATAGCATCTATGAATCCATGTCCTTGCGGATTTTACCTTTCAGATAAGGAATGTAAATGCAGAACTCATGAGATAAATAGGTATTTAAACAAAATATCAGGACCATTATTAGATAGATTTGATATATTTACAGAAGTAAATCCAATAAGCTTTGATGAGTTTGAATCTAAGACTAAACCTGAAACTTCAACTAATATAAAACAAAGAGTAAAAAATGCACGTGATATACAAATAAAAAGATTTGAAAAAGATGGTATATATACAAATAGCGAAATAAAAGCTTCACAAATTGAAAAATATTGTATTATAACTAATGAAGCTAAAAGTTTTGTAAAAAGTGCATTTAATAAATATAACTTTAGTTCTAGAAGTTATTACAAACTTTTGAAAACATCCAGAACAATAGCAGATTTGGAAAATAGTGATTATATAGATATAAATCATATATCAGAGGCTTTGTCATTTAGAAAAGCATATTATAATTATTTTAATAACTAAGAAAAATTCGGTCTTTTTAACAAAAGAGCGAATTTTTTTTATTTACCTAAATAGGATATAATAGGGGGGATGTAAAATGGAAAAAGTTATAATGATAATAAAGGACCTTGATGTTAGAAGTGGACCAGGAGATAATTATGATATAGTGAGAAGTATTCCTAAATTTTCTAAATGGTATGTTAAAGATTATATAAATGGATGGGTAAAATTAGGATCAAAAGAATGGATATGTACAGAGAATACAAAAATATCTGGTATATTAAAAACTGTTGTAACTACAGCCAAATTTTTAAATGTTAGAAAAGAAGGTACTCATAAAGCTCATATAGGTAAAGTGCTAAAACACAACTCGATAGTAGATGTATTAGAAGAAGATAATGGATGGTACAAAATAGGAAATAATGAATGGATAAATGGTTATTATACAAAAATATTCACTTCACACTGTGCTGTAAATAATACACCTTATTCTTGGTATTATATAGAGGGATATGATAATATAGAGCCTGAGATAAAAACACCAATAGATATAGAAGATTATAATGTGTATTATGTTGGAAATACCTACAAAAAAGTTATATATCTAACTTTTGATCTAACAAATGAAGACGGACAGACAGATACAATATTAGAAACTTTAAATGAAAATAATATTAAAGCTACTTTTTTTGCAACTGGATCATATATAAATGAAAATACAGATGTAATAAACAAAATATTAGAAGAAGGTCATATAATTGGAAGTTATTCAAAATCATATAAACCACTTACAGATATGATGGGTAATTTGCTAGAATTTTACGAAGAACTTACAGAAGTTGAAGAAGACTTCAAAAAATTAACTAACAAAAGATTAAGTAAGTTAATAAGACCTCCTTATGGCATGTATAGTGAAAGAATGTTGTGTTTAATAAAACAAATGGGATATAAAACAATATTTTGGAGTTTAGCATATAAACATGATGATATAGATAAAATAAAATCTTCAATTCATAATGGAGCTATTATAAGATTAAATACAGTATGTAGTAAAAATACATTACAAAATATTATAGATATAATAAATAAAGATGGATATAAATTGGATATTTTGGATATATAAAAAATAGAGGTTAAGGCCTCTATTTTTTTCTTGTTTTAAAAAAGGTTTTGAATATTCTCAAGTGTAATGTATAATCTAATTTAAAACAGGTATATAATTAGTTTGAAAATAAATTAAGGAGAAATAATAATGAAAAAAGACGATATATACTTGTTACTATGGTCTATAAATGGAGTTGGAAGCAAAACCATAAGTAAAATAGAAGAACATATTGGAAATATAGAATATTTTTTAGATGTTTCAGAGAAAGATATATATAATATAAAAAATATAAATTCAAATACAAAGGAAAATATAGTAAAATATAAAAGTTGTAATTATATAGAAGAAATAAAAGAAAGGCTAAATAAAAACAACATTAAATACATAACGATAGATAGTGAAAGTTATCCAACTAAGTTAAAGAACATTCACAATCCACCTCATGTGTTGTTTTATAAAGGAAATATAGATATACTAAATGATATGTCTATAGCTGTAGTAGGGTCTAGAAAGCCTACTCCTTATGGCGTATGGGCATCTAAAAACTTAAGTGAACAGCTATCTAATGCAAATATAAATATAGTTAGTGGACTTGCGCTAGGAGTAGATTATTACTCCCATGTAGGTTGCATAAAGGGAAAATCAAAGACAATAGCAGTGCTTGGCTCTAGTGTTGACAAACCTTATCCAAAACAGAATGAGCATTTGGCTAAGTATATATTAGATGACGGTGGGCTAATAATATCAGAATATAATATAGATACTCAGGTTTCTCCTGGGAACTTCCCTATGAGAAATAGAATAATAAGCGGTATTAGCGATGGAGTATTAGTTATTGAAGCTGGAGAAAAAAGTGGATCACTTATAACTGTAGATTTTGCCCTAGAACAAGGAAAAAATGTATTTGCTCTCCCAGGAAATATAAATTCTGCCATGAGCAAAGGTTGTCACAAAATTATAAAAGAAGGAGCTAAATTAATAGACAATATAGAAGACATAATTAATGAATATAATTTAGTATATAATTCAAAACTAGCAAAGAAAAAGATAGAAAATGTTGACTTATCTTCAGAAGAAAGCATAATAGTAGACACATTAACCAAATATGGAAACGTTCACATAGATCAAATTTGTGATTATACAAATTTTAACATAAAGAATGTATGTGGAATTTTGAATATTCTAGAAATTAAAGGAATAGTTACTGAATTTAAAAATAAAATATATAGTATGAACTTGCAATAACATTTTGGATAAATTAGTGGGGGTGTAGTTTTAATGGCGAAAAATCTAGTCATCGTTGAGTCACCTGCTAAAGCTAAGACAATAGAGAAATTTCTTGGAAAGAATCACTATACAGTAAAAGCTTCAGTAGGACATATAAGAGATTTACCTAAAAGTAAATTAGGTGTTGATATAGAAAATAACTTTGAACCTCAATATATAAATATAAGAGGTAAAGGTGATGTTATAAAAGAACTAAAAAAAGAAGCAAAAAAAGCAAAAAGAGTATATTTAGCAACTGACCCTGATAGAGAAGGCGAAGCTATATCTTGGCACTTAGCACATATATTATCTTTAGACGGAAGTGATGAATGTAGAATAGAATTTAATGAGATAACAAAAGATGCTATAAAAAAAGCTATAAAAAAACCAAGATCTATAGATCAAGACTTAGTAGATGCTCAACAAGCTAGAAGAGTTTTGGACAGACTATTAGGCTATCAAATTAGCCCTATACTTTGGCAAAAAATAAGAAAAGGTCTTAGTGCAGGAAGGGTACAATCTGTTACTACAAAGTTAATATGTGAAAGAGAAAAAGAAATAAGCGAATTTGTTCCACAGGAATATTGGACAATAAACCTTATTGCTAAAACTGAAAAGAATAAAAAAATAGAGTTTAAATTTTATGGAACAAAGGATCAAAAACTAGATTTAGAAAATGAGGAACAAGTAAATAAAATAATAGACTATATAAAAGATAAAAATATAGTTATAGATAATATAGAAACTAAAAATAGAAAGAAATCTCCTCCTCAACCTTTTAAGACTAGTGTATTACAACAGGAAGCTGCCAATAGACTAGGTTTTACAACAAAGAAAACTATGAAAATAGCACAAGAGTTATATGAAGGTATAGATATTAAAGGAGAAGGTAGCGTCGGTCTTATATCTTATATAAGAACTGACTCACAAAGGATATCAGATGAAGCTACAGAAAAATTAAAAGAATATATATTAACTGAAATAGGGGATAATTATTACAAAAAACATGATGACAAAAAATCTAAACCATCTAATAAAAAGGTACAAGATGCACATGAGGCAATAAGACCTACTTCTGTAGATAAAACCCCTGACTCTATAAAAGACTCACTTACAAAAGATCAATATAAGTTATATAACCTTATATGGAGAAGATTTGTAGCAAGTCAAATGGAAGATGCTGTGTTTGATGTATTAAATGTATCTTGTTTGATAGGTGATTACTTATTTAAAGCTACAGGTTCTAAACTTAAATTTGATGGATATATGAAAATATACAATTTAACAGAAAGGGAAGATAAAATACTTCCAGACATAAATAAAGAAAGTAGCTTAAATGTGGAAGATATTTTGCCAGACCAACACTTCACACAACCGCCAGCTAGGTATACAGAAGCTAGTTTGGTCAAAACATTAGAAGAGTTAGGAATAGGTAGACCTAGTACCTATGCTCCAACTATAGGTACAGTACTTGCAAGAGAATATGTAGTTAAAGAAGGAAGCAGTTTATCGCCAACTGAACTTGGAATAATAGTAACTGATATATTAGAAAATAACTTTCAAGAGCTAGTAGACGTAGATTTTACTGCTCAAATGGAAAATATGCTAGATGATGTAGAAGAAGGAAAAACCCAGTGGAAAGAAGTTATTTCAGAGGTTTATAATCCTGTGAAAGAAAAAATAGAAATAGCTTTAAAAACAATAGAAAAAATAGATATAGAAGAAGAAACTGATGAAGTTTGTGAAAATTGTGGCTCACCAATGGTTATAAAATATGGAAGATTTGGAAAGTTCATGGCTTGTAAAAACTATCCGGAATGTAAAAATACAAAACCGCTAGTAAATAAAACTGGCGTAACATGTCCTAAGTGTGAAACTGGAGATATAATAGTTAGAAAGTCTAAAAAAGGCAGAGTATTTTATGGATGCTCTAACTACCCACAATGCGACTTTATTTCTTGGGATAAACCAAGTGGAGATATATGCACAGAATGTAGTTCATATATGGTAGAAAAGAACAATAAAAGTGAAACTAAAATAATTTGCTCAAACAAGGAATGTAAAAATGAGAAAAAAGTCGAAAAAAGTTAAAAAATGTTTGAGTTTTACGTGTTTTGCTATTGAATATTCTTCGCAATTGTGGTAATATTTCAAATGTATCTAAATGTATAGACAAATGAAAAAATTTTATTTAACTATGTAATAAAAATTTCATATAAATATTATTAGGAGATGATTAACGGTGGCAAGTCAAATATTAGAAAGAACAAGAACGATAAATAGGGCACTACAAGCTATTGGAGGTACCAATGTATCTTTTAACCAATTAGCGAATGTATTAGGAGACGTATTAAATTCTAATATATATATATTAAGTGCTAAAGGTAAAGTATTAGGACTTTATTTATTCCATGAAAAAAGTAGTGCACTTGTAGCAGATCCGGAAACTCATGAAAAGAAGTTTCCATTAGAATACACAGCAAATGCCATGAAATCAAATGAAACTTTAGATAATTTAAGAGGAGAAGAATTATTAAAAGTTTTCCCAAATGATTTATCAGGATATGATAAATATACTACTATAATACCTATAGTAGGTAGTGGACAAAGATTAGGTACATTAGTACTAGCTAGATTTGATGAAAAATTCAGCGATGAAGATTTAGTACTAGCAGAATATAGTGCTACAATTGTAGGTCTTGAAATATTAAGAGCTAAAGGTGAAGAATTAGAAGATGAAATGAGAAAGAAAGCTGTTGTTCAAATGGCAATAGGTACATTATCTTATTCAGAACTTGAAGCAGTTGAACATATATTTGAAGAGTTAAACGGAAAAGAAGGATTATTAGTTGCAAGTAAAATAGCTGATAGAGTAGGTATAACAAGATCAGTTATAGTAAATGCATTAAGAAAATTCGAAAGTGCAGGAGTTATAGAGTCAAGATCTCTAGGAATGAAAGGAACTCACATCAGGGTATTAAATGATAAACTAATGGATGAGTTAAAGAAATTAAAAAATAACAGATAGTTAATTAGAAGGTATCTATAAAAAATATAGATACCTTTTAAATTACTAAGAAACTATAATATTGAGCATAGCGAATTTTTTGATTGGGGGGATTTTATGCCATTAGCAGATAAAATAAGACCTGGTAATATAGATGAAGTAATAGGTCAATCTCATATACTAGGTCCTAATAAAATATTAACGAGAATTATAAAAGCAAATCATATTAGTAATATGATATTTTTTGGGCCTCCTGGAATAGGAAAAACAACAATAGCTACTATTATAGCTAAAATTAGTAATATGAAATTCTATGAGATAAATGCTACAAACTCGTCCTTAGAAGATATTAAAAAGGTGATATCTAAGCTTGATTCTATAGAACATATAAATGGAACCCTTTTATATATAGACGAAATTCAAAGTTTTAATAAAAAACAACAACAATCAATATTAGAATTTATGGAAAATGGAAAGATAACCCTAATAGCAAGTACAACAGAAAACCCTTACCATTATATATACAAAGCTATTTTAAGTAGATCTTTAGTTTTTGAATTTAAACCATTACAAAAAGAAGATATAATAAAAGGGTTAAAACGTGCAATTGAAATAGTAAGAAATGATAGCTATATGAATATTGATTATACTAACAAAGCCCTTGAAAATATTTCTGACTCCTGTGATGGAGATATGAGAAGAGCTCTTAATATATTAGAATTAGCTATATATTCTACAAAGCCAGATAGTAATAATATTGTATCAATAAATGAAGAAGTAATAAAAGATTGTACATTAAATAAGACATTAAACTATGACAAAAACGGAGAAAGTCATTATGATATACTAAGCGCTTTTCAAAAGTCCATAAGGGGCAGTGATCCAGATGCTTCTATTCACTATTTGGCAAGACTTATTAAAAGTGAGGACTTAATAAGTATATGTAGAAGACTTTTGGTTATAGCGTGTGAAGACATTGGACTGGCATATCCAAATGCTATAACTATAGTAAAATCATGTGTAGATAGCGCTATGCAACTAGGCTTTCCAGAGGCTAAAATACCTCTTGCACAGGCTACTATACTTTTGGCAACATCTCCAAAATCAAATTCAGCATGTTTAGCTATAATTAAAGCATTAGATAACCTAGAAAATAATTATATCTCAGATATACCTACACATATTAAAGATAATCATTACTATGGTGCGGATAACTTAAAAAGAGGAGTTTCATATAAATATCCTCATAATTATAAAAATAATTATATAAAGCAACAATATATGCCTGATAGTATAAAAGATGAAATATACTATAACCCAGGAGATAATAAAATGGAGCAAAATATAAAAAAATATCTTGAGTTTTTAAAAGAAATCTAAAGGTCCTAAATTTAGGACCTTTTTGTTTTTGAAAAATTATAGAATTTATGTTTAGACTAGTACATAAAATTTATTAATATACTTAAAGCACTCAAGGGGGATTTCTAGTGATAATTAAATTAGATCAAAGCCATCATGAAAAATTAATGGGATATATAAAAAAAGAACCTGAAATAAATTTATTCATAATAGGAGATATTGAAAATTATGGATATGATAATTATTTTTTAAATGTATGGGGTGAAATTGACAAAAAAGGAAATATAATAGGGGTATTTTTGAAATATTTTAACCAGGTTATATTTTATTCAAGAGATAAGTATGATTTAAAAGGTTTTTATAATATTATGAAAGAGCTAGAAATTGATGAAATAAGCGGAGAAAAAAGTATAGTTGAGCCATTTAAAAATTTATTTAGATTTAAAAAAACTAGAGATGCATTTTTTTGTAAGTTAGATAATAACAGTAATCTAAATAACTTTGAAAGAGATAAAAATGTAAAAAAAATAAAATTTAAAAACTTACATAAAATATCAAATTTATATAGCGAGATTGATGAATTTGATAATATGAGTATTGAAGCAATAAAGACAGGGCTAACAAGTGGAAGAGGGTATTGTATGGAAGAACATGGAAAGATAGTTGCTATGGCTAAAAGTACAGCAGAAAACAGTTGTTCTGCCATGATAGTAGGAGTAGGAACTCATCCGGAATATAGAAACAAAGGATATGCAACGTCTTGTATGGCTGCTTTATGCAGAGAACTTCTAAATGAAAATAAAACACTATGTTTATTTTACGACAATCCTAAAGCTGGAAGCATATATAAGAAATTAGGATTTAAAGATATTGGAATATGGAGAATGTATAGTTTATAGGTCGCAAAAAGCGGCCTATTTTTATTGACAAAAATATACACATATGTGAAAATTTTATAATAAGATAAAACCATCAAATGATAAAGGGAGAGATATTACAGTGTATCGTATAGGCATAGATGTAGGTGGCACAGGAATAAAAGTTGGAATAGTAGATTATAATGGAAACATAATTGGAAAAGGTGAATGTAGGTCAAATATAGAAGTCGGATTTGATAATATGATAAATGATAAATGATATAGCAAATTTGGTAAAAAGAATAATTATAGAAAATAGTCTAATTTTACAAGATATTATGTCTATTGGTCTTGGGATACCAGGGACTGTAAATAAAAAAGGAGAGGCTACCTGCGTAAATCTTAATTGGAGTAATGTTCCTCTTATAAGTAAGTTAAAAGAACTTATACCTAACATACCAGTATATGCCCAAAATGATGCAACAGTTGCAGCTCTTGCTGAAGCTAAATATGGAAGCATGAAGGATAATAATACAGGAATAATGCTAACTTTGGGAACTGGAGTAGGGGGAGGAATAATAATAAATGAAAAAATATTTTCTGGAGCCCACGGTATAGGATCTGAGTTTGGTCATATGATAATAGGTGAGAATTTCTATAATTGTAATTGTGGAAATAATGGTTGCTTTGAAACCTTTTGTTCTGCAACGGCAATAATAAAATATGCTCAAAAACTTATAAATGAAGGTAGGGAAAGTATAATATTAGAAAAAGCTAATAATAATATAAATTATATAGACGCAAAAATGGTGTTTGATTCTTATAGAGAAAATGATAAGGTGGCAATTGAAACCATAGAAAGATTTAAAAATTACTTAGCAATAGGTATATCAAATTTAATACATTCCTTTGACCCAGAGGTTATATCATTAGGAGGAGGAGTATCAAAAGCACAGGATATAATATTAGATGGATTAGAAGAGTTAGTAAAAAAACATATTATTTTTAAAGATGTCCAAATAGCAAATATAGTAATAGCTAAGTTTGGAAATGATGCAGGAATAGTAGGATCTTCTGTATTAAGCTAAAAGATAGTATAAAGTAGAAAATTGTTGTTTTAAATAAAAAACACTTGTTATTATTATTTTTAATGTTGACAACATTGGTAGGATATAATATACTTTATTTTGTAAAGCATACTAAATCGGTCAAGATTTAATAAATTGATGAAGAAGGTGGTCAAATGAGGCTATCAACAAAAGGAAGATACGGCCTTAAAGCAATGTTTGAACTAGCTCTAAATGAAAGTAATGGGCCAGTTCCACTTAAACATATAGCTCAAAAACGAAATATATCAGAGCAGTACTTAGAACAAATATTTGCATCTTTAAGAAAAGCAGGATTAGTAAAAAGTATAAGAGGTGCTCAAGGTGGTTACTTATTAGGACGAACTCCTGATGAAATAACTGTTGGAGATATAATAGTTGTCCTAGAAGGGCCTGTTGCTCCATCTGAATGTGTACTTGACTCTGAAAACTGCGAGAATTCAGAAGAATGCGTAACTAAAATAGTATGGGAAAAAATTAAAACTAGTATCGAAGAAGTTATAGACTCTATAACTTTGCAAGATATGATAGATGATCATATGAAAAATCAAAATAATAATAATTACAACTATATTATATAAATAGCTAAGGGGATGAATTTAATGGAACAAAAAAGATTATATATGGATTATTCTGCAACAACTCCTATGAAAAAAGATGTATTAGATGCTATGATGCCTTATTTAACAGAAACTTTTGGTAATCCATCAAGTTTTCATTCATTTGGTAGAGATGCAAAAAATGCAATAGATAAAGGTAGAGAGCAAGTAGCAAATCTTATAAATGCAGATCAATCAGAAATAATATTTACAGCTGGTGGTACAGAATCAGATAACTGGGCAATTAAAGGTGTAGCTTTTGCTCATAAAGATAAAGGAAACCACATAATAACAACTACAATAGAACACCATGCTGTTCTTCATACTTGTGATTACTTAGAAAAATATCATGGATTTGAAGTAACATATTTAGATGTTGATTCAAAAGGAATGATAGACTTAAAACAATTAGAAGAAGCAATAACTGATAAAACTATATTAATAACTATAATGTACGCTAACAATGAAATAGGTACTATACAACCTATAAAGGAAATAGGAGAAATTGCTAAAAAGAATAATATAATATTCCATACAGATGCTGTTCAAGCTGCTGGAAGTGTAAACATAGATGTTAGAGAATTAAATGTAGACTTAATGAGTATGTCATCTCATAAAATATATGGCCCTAAAGGTATAGGAGCTATGTATATAAGAAAGGGAACTAAACTTCAACAATTTGTACATGGTGGTTCTCAAGAAAGAAAAAGAAGAGCAGGAACAGAAAATGTAGCAGCTATAGTTGGATATGGTAAGGCTGCAGAAATAGCTAAAGAACATATGGACGAACATATAGAAAGATTAACTAAACTTAGAACTAAGTTAATGAATGGAATACTTGAAAAAATACCTTATACAAGAATAAACGGTAGTTTAGAATCTAGATTACCTGGAAATGTAAACTTTGCATTTGAATTTATTGAAGGTGAAGGAATACTATTAATGCTAGATATGTTAGGTATAGCAGCATCAAGTGGATCTGCTTGTACATCTGGATCATTAGATCCATCACACGTATTAATGGCAATAGGATTACCACATGAAATAGCTCATGGTTCACTAAGACTTTCAATTGGAGATTTCACAACTGAAGAAGATATAGATTTTATAATAGAAAATCTTCCACCAATAATAGAGAGATTAAGAAGTATGTCACCATTATATGAAAAAGCAATTAAAGAAAATAAATAGTAAGGGGTGCTGAATATGCAATATAGTCAAAAAGTTATGGACCACTTTATGAACCCTAGAAATGTAGGCGAAATAGAAAATGCAAGTGGTATAGGTGAAGTAGGAAACGCTAAATGCGGTGATATAATGAGAGTTTATTTACAAATAGAAGACAATGTTATATCTGATGTTAAGTTCAAAACATTCGGATGTGGTTCAGCTATAGCAACTTCAAGTATGGCAACTGAAATGATAAAAGGAAAAACTGTAGAAGAGGCTTTAAAATTAACTAATAAAGCTGTTGCTGATGCACTTGATGGTCTTCCACCAGTGAAAATGCACTGTTCAGTTCTTGCAGAACAAGCTGTTAAAGCTGCATTAATAGATTATGCTAAAAATCACAATGTAAATATAGAAGGATTAGAAGATGTAGTTATAGATGATGATCATGATCATCACCATGATATTGAAGAAGAAGAATAGATTTATTACCCGGGGGAAATCCCGGGTTTTGTTTTTGGAGGTGTGAGTTATGAAAAAAAGAGTTATGATAGGAATGAGCGGTGGAGTTGATAGTTCTGTAGCAGCTTATTTATTAAAAGAACAAGGATATGACGTTATTGGAGTAACTATGAAATTGTGGGAAGACGATGACGATGATATTATAGAAAACGAAGGTGGATGTTGTTCACTTGCAGCTGCAGAAGATGCAAGAAGGGTTGCAGAAAAAATAGGAATACCATTTTACGTTTTAAACTTTAGAGAGCAATTCAAAGATAAGGTTATAAGTAATTTTATAGATGAGTATTTAAAAGGAAGAACTCCTAATCCATGTATAGCATGTAACAAATACATAAAATTTGATGAGTTTTTTAAAAAAGCACGTCAAATAGGGTGCGATTATGTCGCTACAGGCCATTATGCAAAAGTAGAATATGACGAAAGTATAGATAGATATTCACTTAAAAAATCTGTAACTATTGCTAAAGATCAAACCTATGCTTTGTATAATCTAAATCAAGAACAATTAAAACATACTTTACTTCCACTTGGATATTATAATAAGGATCAAACAAGGGAAATAGCTAGAAAAATAGGTATAATAGTTGCTGATAAGCCTGACAGTCAAGAAATATGTTTTGTTAAAGATAACGATTATGCAAACTATGTTAGAAGAAATACAAATAAAAAAATAGAAGAAGGTTATTTTGTAGATACTAAGGGAAACTTACTTGGAAAACATAAAGGTATAGTAAATTATACTATAGGTCAAAGAAAAGGTCTTGGAATAACATTTGGGAAACCTATGTTTGTAGTAGATATAAATTCAGCTAAAAATACTGTTGTATTAGGTGACCATGAAGAAGTATTTAGTAGTGAGCTTATAGCTAAAGATGTGAATTTTATACCTTTTGATGAAATAAATGAGCCTATAAAAGTTCAAGCTAAAGTTAGATATTCAGCAAAGGTATCAAATGCTACAGTTTATAAAGAAGATAAAGACAAAATAAGAGTTGTATTTGATGAACCTCAAAGGGCTATAACTCCAGGACAATCTGTAGTTATGTATCAAGATGATATTGTAGTAGGCGGAGGAATAATAGAAAAAAGTTTGTAAAATATGAAAATTTTGTGCAGTATATATAAGTCCATCCTACAAACAATAAAAGTAATATCTTGAGAGGAGGGCAACTTATGCGTAAAATGATTGCAAGTGCAGTAATTGGCGCTGCTACATATGGTTTTTTGATGTCGGCAGCAACTACTAAAGGAAATACTAAGAAAAATATGTTTTCAAGAGGGGCAAAAAGAAGAAGACCTATTATATAAAAAAAGGAGTGGAATTTCCACTCCTTTTTAGTTGCGAATTTTGAGCAACGGGCCTGATCTTCAAGGCCGTTGGGGACATGAGCGTAGCGAATTTTTATACTACTCTAGTGTTTGCCCTATGCAAATTTACTTCTTTTACTCCAAAACAATTTATAAATAATAATTTTTCTTTTTCAAATACTCTAGTTGATATTTTATAAAATGGAAATAAACTAAAGTCGGTAATTTTATTATTTTTAGTTTTAAAATTATTTTTAACTTTAATTATTTCTTTATATATACTTAAATCTATTAAAGTACTCAAAAGTTCATATGCAATATAAATTAAAATCATATAAATATTATATTTTTTTGTAGCTATTATCTCAGTCAATAATAATATGTAGCTTGTACATAAAGCCAACAATGGAATGAAAATTTTTATTCTATTATTTTTACTATTAAAAGATATTAATCCATAAAAAAATATTCTAGATAATGCACTACATAAAATAAGACTTATAAAAAGACCCACTAAGTCACCTCCAGTAAATTAAAGCTTTTATACCAATTCAATTATACACTTCTTTATAAAAAAATAAAATAAAATAGAGTGATTTACTGGTATACTATTGATTAATTATGCAAAATCTAGTAATATAACTAATATAAAATTACAATTTTTGAGAGAAATGCTATGAAAAGGAATAGTAAATTATCTGATATCTTACAGAGAGAAGACTCTTGGCTGAAAAGTCTTTAGAATAGGGTATTTGAAGCAGCCTTAGAGCAGCAACTTTGAAATGAGTAGAAGTTGCCGGTAGTTCCGTTATAACGAAGGTTTTGTACCAGAGATACTGCATTTTGCAGTAAGTAGGGTGGTACCGCGAGATACAAACTCGCCCCTATATTTTATAGAGGCGAGTTTTTTTGTTTTTGTCAAAAAAATAATATAAATATTAACTATGAATGGGAGGAAGTAAAATGAAAAAGATGGGCTTAAATGAAATAAGAAGTAAATTCTTAAACTTCTTTGAATCTAAAAATCATTTAGCTGTTGGAAGTTATCCACTAGTGCCTCAAAATGATAAGAGTTTATTACTTGTAAATGCAGGAATGGCACCTCTTAAGCCTTATTTTATGGGAAAAGAAGAGCCGCAAAATAAAAGGATGGCAACTTGCCAAAAATGTATAAGAACTGGCGATATAGAAAATGTAGGTAAAACAGCAAGACATGGTACTTTCTTTGAAATGTTAGGAAATTTCTCATTTGGAGATTACTTCAAAAGAGAATCTATAGAGTGGGGATGGGAATTTATAACTGAACATCTTAATATGCCACAAGATAAAATCTGGGTTTCTGTATATCAAGATGATGATGAAGCATTTGATATATGGACAAAAGAAATAGGGGTACCAGTTGAGCGTATGGTTAGACTTGGAAAAGAAGATAACTTCTGGGAAATAGGAGTAGGTCCTTGTGGTCCATGTTCTGAGTTATACTTTGATAGAGGAGAAAAATATGGATGTGGTAGCCCTGATTGCAAGCCAGGATGCGACTGTGATAGATTCTTAGAGTTTTGGAATCACGTATTTACTCAATTTGATAAAGATGAAGAAGGTAATTATAACAGATTACCAAAGCCTAATATAGATACTGGAATGGGTCTTGAGAGAATAGGTTGTATAATGCAAGATGTTGACTCTATATTTGAAGTAGATACTATAAAACATATATTAAATAGTATAGAAAAAGTAGCAAATAAAAAGTACGGAGAAGACAAAAAGACAGATATATCTATAAGAATAATAACAGACCATATAAGAGCAGTAAGCTTCTTAGTTGCAGACGGAGTATTACCATCTAATGAAGGTAGAGGGTATGTTCTAAGAAGATTACTTAGAAGAGCATCAAGACATGGAAAGTTATTAGGAGTTAAAGAACCGTTTTTATATGAATTAGTAGATGAAGTAATAAAAGTAAGTGGAGAAGCTTATTCTGAGTTAATAGAAAAGCAAGACTACGTTAAAAAAGTTATAAAAATAGAAGAAGAAAAATTTAATGAAACTATAGACCAAGGAAGCGAAATACTAAATACTTATATAAATGAACTAAAAGAAAATAAAAATAATACTTTAAGTGGGGAAAATGCATTTAAATTATACGATACTTATGGATTCCCTATAGATTTAACTAGAGAAATATTAGAAGAAGAAAACCTTTTAATAGATGAAAATGGATTTAATGAAGAAATGCAAAAGCAAAGAGAAAGAGCTAGAAATGCTAGACAAAATAACGATATTGAAGGTTGGAAGGAAGATACACTTTCAAAGCTGGATAAAAGCATAAAAAGTGAATTTGAAGGATATAATAATTTCCATACTTTAGGAACAATAAAAGCTATAATTAAAGATAATGAAATAGTAGATAGTGCTAAAGTAGGAGATGAAGTTATAGTAATACTAGATAAAACTACTTTATATCCAGAAGGTGGGGGTCAAGTAGGTGATACTGGACTTCTTGTAAATGAAAATGAAGATATAGTTGTAGAAATAAATGAAACTAAAAAAGGACCAAATGGTGTTATACAACATGTTGGTATAGTTAGATCTGGAATTATAAACACACTAGAAACATTAAATACAAAAGTAAATGAAACTAATAGAATGGCTAGCGCTAGAAGCCACTCAGCGACACATATACTACACAAAGCACTTAAAGAGGTATTAGGAGATCATATCCAACAAGCGGGGTCTCTAGTTACTCCAGAAAGGCTTAGATTTGACTTTACTCATTTTGAGGCTATATCTAAAGAAGAATTACACATGATAGAATCCAAAGTAAATGAAGTAGTTATGAAAGGGATTGATATATCTTCAGAAAACATGACTATAGAAGAAGCTAAGAAAAAAGGAGCTACTGCACTATTTGGTGAAAAGTATGGAGATAATGTAAGAGTTGTAACAATGGGAGATTACTCTATGGAATTATGTGGAGGAACTCACTTAAAAAATACGGCTCAAGTTGGATTATTCAAAATACTATCTGAAAATGGTGTAGCAGCAGGAGTTAGAAGAATAGAAGCTATAACAGGAATGGGTGTATATAACTATCTAAGTGAAAAAGAATCAACTATAAATGAAATATGCAACCTTCTTAAAACTAAAGAAGATAATATGCTAAATAGAGCAAAATCTTTAGTTGATGAAAATAAAGAATTAAATAAAGAATTAAATGAAATAAAAACAAAAATGAGTTTACAATCAGCAGGAGATTTACTTGATAAAAAAATAGTAGTTAAAGGAGTAAATCTATTATCTACAAAGTTTGAAGGAATGGATATTGATACTCTTAGAACTACAGCAGACAATATAAGAGACAAAATGAATTCAGGTGTTGTAGTGCTTGCAAATATATCTGATGATAAAGTGAGTTTTGTAGCTACAGCAACTAAAGATGTATTAGATAAAGGGGTTCACTGTGGAAATATAGTTAAAGCAATTGCTCAAATAGCTGGCGGAAAAGGTGGAGGTAGACCTAATATGGCACAAGCTGGAGCTTCAGATGTATCTAAAGTAGACGAAGCTCTAAGTCACGCAACATCAGTACTTGAAAGCCAAGTTAAGTAATTTGAGGAGCGTTTATACGCTCCTTTTAATAATAAAATAAGGAGTGGTAATTATGGATAATAATATGGATTATACTATGAAATTTGAAGCTGTAAATCCAGAAAAGATTACAGTTGAAGAAGTTATACAATTGGTTCATGAAGCATTAGTGGAAAAAGGATATAATCCTATAAATCAAATTATAGGGTATATATTATCAGGAGACTCTAGTTATATAACAAGTCACAATAATGCTAGATCTATAATCAAGAAGTTTGAAAGAGATGAGATATTAGAGGTTATATTACAGGAATATCTTGACAGAAGGTAGGTTAAAGTTTATGAAGAAAAAGCTTCTAGCAGTACTTATAACATTATTTACGTTATTAAACACAACAACTAATTTAGTATATGCTGAGCCTAAAGAAAAAGTTATAGTAATAAGTATGAATAGGACTAGCCTTACACAATTTATGGAAATACCTTATTTAAATAAGGAGTTGTCAGAGCGTGGATATGTAGGTCTTATGAATATAAGAGGAGACAAAGGAACTAGTGATAGAAGAGCTTATGCTACAATAGGAGCAGGCTCTCGTACTAATATGAAAGATGATGAAATTATAGATTTTGAAACTGCTAATGATGATAATAAAGCTTTATACGAAAGTAGCGTTGGACAAAGGCCAGGACATATAAACAATATAAGTATAAATAGAGAAATAAAATCAAATGTTGAAGAAGGAGAATATTCATCAACTTTAGGTTCTCTTGGCCAAGCATTAAAAGAAAATAAATTAAGTGCAGCAGTTATAGGAAATGCTGATATAGGAACTAAAAAAGAAGAATTAAATAGAGATATAGCTTTAATGGCTATGGATAACTTTGGTAGAGTTCAAAAAGGAAATATAGACAATATAAATGTAAAAGATAACACCATGCCATTTGGCATAAGAACTGATTATCAAAAGCTAGCCTTAGAAACTAAAAAATACTATGATAATAGCGATGTTGTATTTGTTGAACTAGGAGATACTTATAGATTAGACTTATATAGAGATTATTTAAATAAAAAAACTTATGCTAAAACTCAACAAGAAGTATACAAAAACATAAGTGATTATTTAAATGAAGTATCTAATATTATAAATCAAAATGACAAGGTTTATATACTAAGTTCATTTCCAGGAGATTTAGATTATAAAAACAAAAGAAGATTGTCTCCAGTATTGTTATTTGATGGTCAACAAAAAGGATTACTAAAATCTGCTACTACAAGAAGAGACGGTATAATTGGAAATGTAGATATAGGAGTAGATATATTAAACAACTTTGACGTAAAATCAGATAAGATGATTGGTAGAAGTCTTGAAAAGATAAATAAAGATGACAATATAGATTACTTAGATTCAGAGTATGAAAAAATAGTATCAATAGCAAATATAAGAATGTATATAATAAATACATTTATAGGTTGCGTTGCTTTAACTTGGTTAATTGCCATAGCTGCTATGTTTATTAGAAAGAAAATACCTAATAACAAAATTATATTTAAACCACTAAGAGAGATAATTAAGTTTGGATTAATAATGCCACTTGTATTTTTAATATCTCCAATATATAACTTTAAAACACCTTTAACTATAACCTTAGGTATAATAATAACTACAGCTGTTTTATATTTAATAGGTATAAAATTATTTAAAAATGATATAAAACAAATGTGTTTATTCTCGCTTTTAGCAATACTAGCCATATTAATAGATGCAGCAACGGGATCTTATTTAATGCAAAATGGCATAATGTCATATGATGCAATAGTTGGCGCTAGATATTATGGTGTAGGAAATGAATACGAAGGGATAACTATAGGAGCTACTATATTTACATTGGCTGTCTTATTAAATTATAAAAAGATACCTAAATGGGCAGTAATGGTATTTTCACTTATAATTTTATTTATAAGTGGATATCCTGGTATGGGAGCAAATGTAGGAGGATCTATATCTAACACTGTTGCCTTTTTATTCTTTATACTTTTAATATATGATATAAAACTAGATTTCAAAAAAATAATATTATTAGGAATAATGGCAATGGTAGCAGTTGGAATATTTGCTGTAATAGATATAGTTGCAGGAACTCAGTCTCACTTATCAGTATTTGTAAATCAAATATTAGTTGAAGGGCCAGGTGCTATAGTTCAGACCTTTGCTAGAAAAATATCAATGAACGTAAAAATAGCTCAAACTAGTGCATGGAGCAATATACTATTTTTATCTATAATTATAATTGTAGTAATGATGTTTAGACCACCTACTCATCTTAAAAATTTAGCTAATAAATACCCATATATATTTAAGGGATGGATAGCATCATTGGTTGGATGTATAGTGACTTTATTAGTAAATGACTCAGGAATAGTAGCAGCTGCAACAGCAATAATATATGTACTAATTCCATTACTAGTAATTACAATAGACACATCTGTTTTAAACAAAAATGATTAGTCAGGAAATTTCCTGACTAATTTTAATTAATAGGATATTGAGTGTAGCAAATTTTTTATGGAGGAGGTTGTTATGGATTACAAAATACTTGGAAAAACTAATTTTAAGGTATCTAAAATGTGTTTTGGAGCTCTTACAATAGGACCACTACAAAGAAATATGAGTAATAAAGATGGAGCTAAAATAATATTAGAAGCTTTAAATAATGGAGTTAATCTTATGGATACAGCTGAGTTATATGAAACGTATGGACATATAAATGAAGCATTAAAAAGCTTTGATAGAAGTAAAGTACATATAATAACTAAATCATATGCATATGACATTAAAACGGCAGAGGAAAGTTTATCAAAGGCCTTAAAAGAAATGAATACAGATTATGTAGATGGATTTTTACTTCATGAGCAAGAAAGCGAACACACTTTAAGAGGTCATTATGAAGCCTTTGAGTATTTTATGAAAATGAAGGATAAAGGATATATAAGATCAATTGGTATATCAACTCATAATGTTGCTGCAGTAAAAGCAGCATCTAAAATACCAGAAGTGGATATAATTCATCCAATAGTAAATAAAGTAGGGATAGGGATACACGATGGAAATATAGATGATATGTTAGATGCTATAAAATTTGCAAAATCTAAAGATATAGGTATATACGCTATGAAACCTTTAGGTGGAGGTAATCTTATAAAATCATATGATGAAGCATTGGATTTTGTGTTAAACTTAGAGTGCATAGATTCAATAGCTATAGGTATGCAGTCTATAGAAGAAGTACATGCAAATATATTTAAATTTAACAATAAGAAAATACCAGATAATATAAAAGAAAAGTTAAATAACCAAACTAGAGAGTTACAAATACAAGATTATTGTTTAGGTTGCGGTGAGTGTGTTAAAAATTGTAGTCATAAAGCTCTTACAATAGTAGATAATAAAGCAGTAGTAGATAAAGAAAAATGTGTACTATGTAGCTATTGTTCTAAATATTGTAAGGATTTTTGCATAAAAGTTATTTAAGGAGAAAATATTATGATAGGACGTATAATGGGTCTTGATGTTGGAGACAAAACTATAGGCGTTGCAGTTAGCGATTTATTGGGATTTACTGCACAAGGTATAAAAACTGTAAGAAGAGAAAGTATAAAAAAAGATATGGAAGAACTTAAAAAAATTATAAAAGAAAAAGAAGTTACTAAAATTGTTTCAGGAATGCCAAAGAATATGAATGGAACTTTAGGACCTCAAGGTGAAAAAGTAATTAAGTTTTGCGAAAAGCTAAAAGAAGAAACAAATTTAGAAATAGAATTTTGGGATGAAAGACTTACAACAGTGGCAGCACAACGTTCTTTAATTGAAGCTGATGTAAGTAGACAAAAAAGAAAAAAAGTTATTGATATGCTTGCAGCAGTTTTAATATTACAAGGATATTTGGATAGACAAAGTAATTATTAAAAAATATATTTGAATAGGTAATTATTAAATTCCACATAATAATTATAAACATTTTTCTAAAAACTATATAAAATTTTAATACAATGGTATATAATGGATTTAAATATTTTGATATGAGGTGAATATAATGGATGAGAACATAGTAAAATTAATAGATGAAGAAGGAAAAGAGCATGAATTTGAAGTTATAATGACTTTGGAAGCAGAAGATCAAGAATATGCTATACTTATGCCTTTAAATGAAGATGAATCAGAAGGCGCTTTAATATTTAGAATAGAAAGCGACGAAGAAGGAGATCTTTTAGTTCCAATAGAAAGTGATGAAGAATACGATACTGTTATAGCAGTGTATGAAACATTAATGGAAGAAGAAGGATTAAACTTCGATGAAGATGAACACGAACACTAATAATTATATATTATTACATAAAAAAGACTAACAAGTTGTTAGTCTTTTTTTGTACAATAATAATTTTAACCTTTGTTATAAATTTCTAAATTTAGGTTAGAATAACTACTATAAAAATTGACAAAAAGGTAGTGATATTATTGAGTAAATTTAAACGTATATGTATAATCATGAGTATCGTAGTTATTATAGTACCTGTTGTTACATATGCTTATACCTTTCATAAAGTAAAATCATTTAATAATGAAAATACAAAACAAACATATTTAAATAAAGAATTAGTAAAAAAAGATAATAATAATAACAATAAAGTTGAAGAAGTTGAAAAAATAGAAAATGTAAGTGCAGATCAAAAAGAAGCTCTGAATATAAAAAAAGAAGAAAATTTAAAAACTTATAAAGATGTCGATGGAATAACTAATATACTTCTTATTGGTATTGATGCGAGAAATAAAAATGAAAAAAGTAGATCAGATACAATGATGATTTTAACAATAGATAATTTGCATAAAACTTTAAAATTAACGTCACTAGCTAGAGACACACTAGTAAACATACCTGGGCGTGGCTATGAAAAATTAACTCATTCATATGTTTATGGAGGAGAAAAACTACTACTTGATACTATAAACAAAAACTTTAAACTAAATATAAAAAACTATGCAGTTGTAAACTTTCAATCATTTATAGATATAATAGATACTCTAGGTGGTGTAGAAGTAAATGTTGAACATACAGAAATAGACCATTTAAATAAAGTAATATCAGTTTGCTATGATTTTAGCAACAAAGTAATAGAAGAAGAGCCTATAGAATATATAACTAGTACTGGAATTCAAAATTTAAATGGATATCAAGCATTGGCTTATGCAAGAATAAGATATAATGATAGTGCATTTAAAAGAGATGAAAGACAAAGGGAAGTTTTACAAAATTTAACTAAGAAGATATCACAAACATCTATAACAAACTATCCGCAACTTATAAAAGATGTATTAACTCATGTTAAAGTTAACATTTCTCCTGGAGAAATAATGAAATTGGCTTTAATAGCTCATAAAATGGGAAACTATGATATGCAGCAGCTTCAATTTCCACTTGCAGAGTATAGAAGCGATGCTAAAGTGAAATTTAAGGAAAATGATATTTTAGTAATAAAATGGGACAAAGTAAAAAATATAAATAAACTTCATAATTTTATATATAAAGAAGGCCAATATTTTGAATAAAAGATGCGTGTTAAACGCATCTTTTTTAATATGTATTGACATTTTATCAAATTTTTATTAAAATACAATTAATAAAGATTATCAATTGAAAATGTAGGTGAAGATTATGAGCGCTATTGATATATTAAAAGAAAGACTTCAAAAGACTGGGTTTAAAATAACTCCTCAAAGAAGAGCTGTAGTTGAGATTTTACTTCAAAACAAAGATAATCACCTTAGTAGTGAGGAAATATACGACTTAGTTAGAAAAGATTGTCCAGAAATAGGACTTGCTACTGTATATAGAACTATGCAGTTATTAGACGAAATAGGAGTAATTTCAAAACTAAATTTAGATGATGGTTGTATAAGATATGAGATAAGTTTAGATAAAGAAGATACTCATAATCACCATCACTTAATATGTAGAGGTTGTTCTAAAATAATGGAAGTAAAAGATGACTTGCTAGAGTCTATAGAAAGTAAAATTGAAGAGACTTATGGATTTAATATAATAGACCACGACGTTAAATTTTATGGATTATGTCCAAGTTGCAAAGATAAAAAATAAAGCTCTCCTATGAAGGAGGGCTTTTTTGATTTTAGCGACTTTTATACATAAATTTTAAATGTATAAAAAACTATTAATAATAAAAATATTACATAAACTACTTCTAATATATTGCTAAAAAATTTTCCAACTTTTAAAAAACCTAAAGATATTTTTTTGTTAGATAATGGATAGAATATAGGTATACCCATTTTAGTAAATATATCACCTAAAAATAGATGGGACATATACCCGATAAATCCGAAAAAAGCAAGATTTTCTATATAAGTTATTAATTCTATTTGTTTTAGCAGTGTATATGTAAGAATAACGGCAACAATACTGTGTGAGATTCCTCTATGTTTTAGCCATGGGAATAGAGCTAATATAACAGATAGCAAAATAAATGCAATAGGTAGCTTCACTATGTATAATACATATCCCATTGCTAAACATAGTGATGATAATAATATTTTTCTTAAAAAATCATGTTTTAGTTTTAAATCTACAATTACTATTGCTATAAACGTTATAAGTAAGCTAAAAAATAAATTTTTATTTATTGACATAACTACAAAAAAAATAAATAAATTTATAGCATATAGAAAACAACGATATATAAACTTAGATGTTTTATGATTTAGTATAGCATTAGAGATAGTTGAATTAGAACTATCCATATCAGGTATTAATGAACATACAACAGCGACTGCAAATGTCAAAAAATTAAGAGGTCTTTGTGAAAGTACAGACGCTTCAATTGTAGTTAATATTCCTATAGTTAGATGGGTTGTACCACGCATGATATCCTCCTTAATTAGTATAACTTGAGAATATCAAAATTAAAAATATTTGTCAAAATATATAATTGTCAGATTAGCTCTATTTATGTAATTTGAATAATATTAAAGTATCTTATTATTTATGATAAAATTGTAAATAACTGGAAGAGGGTACGTGATGTATGTATATTAGTAGTTTAGTCGGAATGTATTTATAAAAAGGAGATGATGACATTGTTTAAAAAAAGCACCAACAAAATCAAAGTTATGGCTTTAGGCGGTTTAAATGAAATAGGTAAAAACATGACTTTAATCGAGTATAAGGATGAAATAATAGTTATTGACTGTGGACTAAGTTTCCCAGAAGATGAAATGTTAGGTATAGACATTGTTATACCTGATGTAAACTATCTAATAAAAAACAGAGATAAGATAAAAGGTATATTTATAACTCATGGACATGAAGATCATATTGGAGCTCTTCCTTATGTATTAAAAAAATTAGATATTCCTATATACGGATCAAAACTAACTTTAGGTTTGGTTCAAGTTAAATTAAAAGAGCATAGACTAAATAATGTTAATTTAAATATAGTTAGCCCTAGGGATAAAGTAAGCTTCCAAAATCTAAAAGTAGAATTTTTAAGAGCTACTCATAGTGTACCTGATGCATTTTCCTTAGCTATACACACAGACCAAGGTATAATATTCCATACTGGTGACTTCAAAGTAGATTTAACTCCAATAGGTGGAGAAGTTATGGATTTCCATAGAATATGTGAATTAAGTAAAGAAGGAATATTGCTTTTATTAGCTGACAGTACAAATGTTGAAAGACCAGGGTCGACTTTGTCAGAAAGAACAGTAGGAGCGACACTAGATGAAGTATTTAGAAAAGCTGGATCAAGTAGAATAATAGTTGCTACATTTGCATCAAATGTACACAGAGTACAACAAGTAGTAAACTCTGCTCAGAAATTTAATAGAAAAGTAGCAGTATCAGGAAGATCAATGGTAAACGTTGTAAATGTTGGTATAGAGCTAGGTTATTTAAATATGCCTGAAGAAATGTTAGTAGACTTAAACGACATAAACAGATATGACGATAGTGAAGTAGTTATAATAACTACAGGATCTCAAGGAGAACCTATGGCAGCACTTTCAAGAATGGCCGCAGGTGAACATAAAAAAATAGAAATAAAACAAGGTGATTTGATAATTCTATCATCAAGTCCAATACCAGGCAATGAAAAATCAGTATCAAAGGTTATAAACTCATTGTTTGAAAAAGGTGCTGAGGTTGTATACGATGACATGGCAGATATTCACGTTTCAGGTCATGCTTGCCAAGAGGAATTAAAATTAATCCATAGATTAACCAACCCTAAGTTCTTTGTTCCAGTTCATGGTGAATATAGACATCTAAAAAAACATGCTGAACTTGCTGAAGAGTTAGGAATGCCAAGTCAAAATATGTTTATATTAAATAATGGAGATGTATTTGAACTTGATAGAAATTCAGCAAAAGTATCAGGACATATACCTACTGGAAATATATTAGTAGATGGACTTGGAGTTGGAGATGTTGGTAATATAGTTTTAAGAGATAGAAAGCACTTATCAGAAGATGGCCTTATGATAGTAGTAGTTACAATATCTAGAGAAGATGGAAGAATACTTTCAGGACCAGATATTATATCAAGAGGATTTGTATATGTTAGAGAATCTGAGGATTTGATGGATAATGCAAAGAACGTTGTAAAAGCCGTTTTAAGTGACTGCCAGTCTAAAAATATAAAAGAGTGGGCATATCTTAAAAATAGTATGAAAGATCACTTAAGAGATTATCTATATCAAAAAACTAAGAGAAATCCAATGATATTACCTATAATAATGGAAGTTTAAACATAGTATATAAAAGAGTGAATATAATATAATTGTATTCGCTCTTTTTATATACAAAGAATTATATAGGTTTAAAATTTCGCTTGGAGGGATAATATGAATATATACGATAGTGCACACCAATTGGCAAGGACTATAAAAAATAGCAATGAATATAAGGAATTTAAAAAACATATGCAAGAAGTAAAAAAAGACAGAAATGCATCAAAACTTTTGGAGGATTTAAGAAATAGACAATTAGACTTACAAAGATCTCAAGCGCTAGGTGAAAAAATAGACCAAAATAAAATAATCAAATTAGAAGAATTATATAAAACAGCTTCTTTAAATCCAAAACTTTCCAGTTATCTTCAATCCGAATTAAAGTTTATGCAGACTATGGAAGATATAAATAAAATATTAGCAAAGGCAGTAGAGATTGATTATAAATAATAAAGCTAATTAAAAGGAGACTTTATATGGATAAACAAATGATAGATAGTAGGTACATAGCAAAAGCTGGAATAATAGCAGCATTGTATATAGTTTTTACGTTAATATTTGCACCTATTAGTTATGGGCCTGTTCAAATAAGGTTTGCAGAAGGTCTTATATTACTTGCATTAATAGAACCAGCAGCTATACCGGCGATATTTATAGGTTGTATTTTTTCTAATCTTTCAAGTCCATTTGGAATAGCAGATGTATTTTTAGGCTCGTTTATATCTTTAATAGCAGCATATTTAACAAGTAATGCCCCTAATAGATGGATAGGAGTTCTACCACCAGTTATACTTAATGGATTTTTAACTTCAGCATATTTAGTTGTATTGTCCCCTACTGTCTTAGGAGAAAGATGGGCTTACTGGCCTATGGTAGGGTCTATAATGATAGGAGAACTAATATCGGTAGGAATAGTTGGCAATATAGTTTTAGAGGCCTATAAACGAATAATAAAAGAATGATATTTATAGTCTGGCATATATTGCTAGACTTTTTATATTATGGGGAATATTATAATTTATCTGGTCTTTGGATAAGTTATAATATACAACTTTAAAATAAATATTATAGGAGGCAGATGTGAGGGTAATTGTACTAACTATAATACTCTTCTTTTTAAATTGTAATTTAGTGCTAGCAATAGATAAACCTACAAAAGAAGATAATGAAATTTTAATAGATATAAGTGCTGTTGGAGATATAATGGTACACAGTAGTCAGCTAAATGCCCAACATGATATAAACTCTAATAAATATAATTTTTACAATAACTTTAAGTATATAAGTGACGATATAAAAAAATCTGATTTATCAATAGCAAATTTAGAAACCACTTTATCAGGAGAAGAAAATGGGTATTCAGGTTATCCAAGATTTAATTCTCCAGACTCACTAGCACATGCATTAAAAAAATCTGGATTTGATTTTATATCAATTGTAAATAATCATACATTAGACTATGGTATACAAGGTCTTGAAAGGACTATAGGAGTATTAGAAAAAAATAAATTAAATCCTTTAGGTGTTAAAAAATATTTAAATGATAAAAGATACGAAATAAGAGATATAAAAGGAGTCAAAGTAGGAATTATTGCTTATACATATGAAACTCCACCAATAAATGGTTCTAAAACTATAAATAACATAAAAATTCCAGATGAAATTAAAGATTCAATAAATACTTTTAACTCAGATAATCTTACCTATGAAGTACCGAAGATTCAAAGAGAAATACAAAATATGAGAAAAGATGGAGCTGAACTTATTATATTTGTAACTCACTGGGGAAATGAATATAATTTAATGCCAAATTATAGTCAAAAGGTTTTGGCCAAATCTCTTGCAAATAGTGGTGTAGATATAATATTAGGTTCTCATCCACATGTTATACAACCTATAGATGTAATAAAATCTAATAATAGTAGCCATAAAACATTAGTAGTTTACTCAATGGGAAATTTTTTGTCTAATCAAAGATTTGAAATGACTGGAAGTACATATACAGAAAATGGAGTTATATTGAATATAGAAGTGAAAAAAGATTTAACTACAAAAAAAGTTAATATAAATAAAGTCAGTTACAAACCCACATGGGTACACAAATATTATAATAACGATAAAGATAAAATTGTATATGAAATAATACCTGTGTTAGAATGCCTAAAGAATTATGGAAAGTTTAAAATATATGACCCAGAAACCCAAACTAGAATACAAAAATCTTTTAAAAATACAAATAGAGCAATAAATTCAAATTATTAAAATGTTCCAGTTCGTATAAAATTTGAACAAAAGTGTAAAAATATTCTTAAATACAAATAGCGAGAGGTGAAAAGCATGAAAAAAATAATGAGTATGATTGTGGCATTTGCAATTGTACTATCTTGTACTACTGTGACATTTGCAAAAGATCAGGCAACTATAAACTTAGCATCTAAATCAGCAGTACTAATGGACGTAGGAAGTGGTCAAATATTATTTGAAAAAAATTCTCATGAAAAGCTTCCACCAGCTAGTGTTACAAAGGTAATGACATTATTATTAATTTCAGAAGCTTTGGACAGTGGAAAGATAAAGCTAACTGATAAGGTTCAAATAAGTGAAAGAGCATCAGAAATGGGCGGAAGTCAAATATTCCTAGAGCCTGGAGAAGTACAAACTGTTGAAAACCTAATAAAAGGAATAGCGGTTGCCTCAGGTAATGATGCTTGCGTTGCTATGGCTGAGTATATAGGTGGAAGTGAAGAAAATTTTGTTAAGATGATGAATAACAAGGCCAAAGAATTAGGAATGAAAAACACTAACTTTGTAAATACAAATGGACTACCAGTGGAAAATCATTATACAACAGCTAACGATATAGCTTTAATGTCAAAGGAATTATTAAAACATGATTCTATGCATAAATACTTAACAACTTGGATGGATGAAGTTGTAGTAGGTAAGAAACAAGCTAAAATAGGTCTAGCAAATACAAATAAATTAATAAGACATTATCAAGGTGCTACAGGAGTTAAAACAGGATTTACTCAAGAGGCTAAATATTGTTTATCAGCTGCAGCTAAAAGAGGAGATACTCACTTAGTAGCCGCTACATTAGGAGCAGAAACATCTAAAGAAAGATTTAATGACGCTTCATCTTTACTAAACTATGGATTTGCAAATTATGAAAGTGTTAAACTTTGCTCTAAAGGAGATTTACTAGCTACATTAACAATGGATAAAGCAGAAGAAAACAAAGTTAAATTAACAGCTAAAAATGATTTAACTGCTTTAATAAAGAAAGGTGAAAAGAAAAATTTCACTAAACAAGTAACTGTAAACGAAAATCCTAAGCTACCTATAAAAAAGGGTGAGAAGTTAGGTGAAGTGAAAATTTATAAAGATAAGAAATTAGTAGGAAAAGTTGATTTAGTAACAAATAAAGAAGTTAAAAAAGCTGGCTACATTAAGATGATAGAAAGAGTATTTGATTCAATGATATAGATAAAAGGTCTAGTATTTAATACTAGACCTTTTTTTTGAGCAAGGTTCCTATTTTTCAAGGTCGTTTGCGAAATAAGCATAGCGAATTTTATTTGGTTTGACGAATTTTCTAGTTTTGCATATGTTATTTTGATATAATATAATTTATACAAAAAATGTGATACAGGAGAGATTGATATGGATATATTAATTGAATATTTAGTAATAATACCTGCTATATTAGTAGCTATATCGGTACATGAATTTGGTCATGCGGCAGTTGCCTATATGCTTGGGGATTCTACAGCAAAAGATTATGGGAGAATGACTTTAGATCCACTTAAACACATAGATCCTATAGGTTTTTTAATGCTTTTAATTGCTAGGATAGGATGGGCAAGGCCTGTACCTGTAAATCCAACAAATTTCAAAAACGAAAGAATAGGAAATATATTAGTATCTCTTGCTGGATCTTTTTTTAATATAGTAACAGCAGTATTGTTTATATATATTATAAACTACAACAATATTAATATATATGCATTAAACAAAATGTTAGATGCTATGGTAATGTATAATATAGGATTTGGTGCTTTTAACTTACTACCTATACCACCTCTTGATGGATGGGGAGTAGTGTCATCATTATTGCCTAGAAGTGCTAGTGAATTTGCATATAAATTTGAAAGTATGGGATCTATAATTCTTATACTATTAATATTTACAAATACATTTTCAATAATATTAACTCCTATATATGGAGTAATAAGCACTATAATATCTTTTGTTGTAATATAGATTTAGATAGGTGGTAGCAAATTATGAAATACAATATACATTTACAAGTTTATGAAGGTCCATTAGATTTATTATATGACCTTATAACAAAGCAAAAGATAGATATAAAGGATATATCTATCTTTGAAATAACAAATCAATATATAAATTATTTAGATACAATGGGAAAAATGGACTTAGAAATAACTAGTGATTTTATAACTATGGCATGTAAGCTTCTTGAAATAAAGTCTAAGTATTTGCTTTACAAACAAAGACAAGATGAAGTAGAAGAAGACCCTAGAAAAGAACTTATGGAAAAATTAGTTGAATATAGAAAGTTTAAAAATGCTTCACAGTTTTTAAAAGATAGAGTAGATTACAGTGTAGATATATTTTACCGTAAAAAAGAAGAAGTATTGATAGACGATAAACCTGATTTATCTAATTTAACTTTAGATAATCTAATAAATATAATTCCTAAAATTATAAAAATAGAAAGACCTCAAGAAATAAAAGATGAAAATTTAAAAAGAATATATAAAGCTCCCATTATATCAATAGAGCAAAAAATAAGCTATATTAGGTCTGTTATCAATAAAGAAGATAAAATTCCATTTAAAAATTTAGTTAAAAAAGAAAACAAAGATGAAATAATAGCAACATTTCTATCAATGTTAGAACTTATAAAAACTAAAGAAATAGAAATAGTACAAGAAAATTTCCTTGAAGATATAATACTAAAGAAAAAGAAAGAGTGATATTAATGAAAAGAGAAGATATAAAGTACATAATAGAAGCTATTATGTTTTCATATGCAGAACCAATATCAATAAAAGAACTAAGAGATATAATAAATCCAGAATTAGACGTAAGAGAAATAGAGATAATGTTAAATGATCTTATAAATGAATACATAGAAAATAATAGAGGTATACAAGTTATAAAATTAGAGGACAAATACCAAATGTGTACAAATAAGTTATACTCAGATTATATTAAAAAGGTTTTGGAGCCACAAAAGAAAAAAACAATAACCCAAGCCACACTTGAAGCTTTAACTATAATAGCTTATAAACAGCCAATAACAAAAGTGGAAGTGGATGAAATAAGAGGAGTAAAAAGTGATAAAGCTCTATCAACTCTTGTGGAATATGGTCTTATAAAAGAAGCTGGAAGACTTAATAAAATAGGGAAACCTATACTATATAAAACCACTGATGAATTTTTAAGGTTATTTAATATAGAAAAGATAGAAGATCTTCCAAAGGTAGAAGGATTTGAAGAAAATATTGAAAATAATTTAGATAATCAAAAAAGCTAGGACTAAGTCCTAGCTTTTAAAATGACGGAGGGGTAGATACCCATATTACTGATGCTACTTTATCCGTATGATTAACTATATAATGATCTTTGTCTGGTTTAAAGTAAAAACTTTCACCTTTTTTAACCTTATATTTTTTCTTATCTATTATTAAAGTAACAGCACCTTTTGTAACATATCCAAATTCCTCACCTTGATGAGGATAATCTTCTTGTGACATTCCACCTGGCTCTATTTCTATTAAAATAGGCTCCATCATATTCTTCTGAGCAGTAGGTATTAGCCAGTGAATTGTGTGCTTTAACTCCTCATTTATTGATTCGTATATATCATCTTTCTTATAAACCACTTTTTCTTCTTCTTCTTCATTAAAAAAACTTCTTAAGTCCGTACCTAAAGCTTCTAGTATATCCATTAAAGTAGCTATAGATGGAGATGTTAAGTCTCTTTCTATTTTAGATATAAAACCTTTAGTTAAATCACATCTTTGAGCAAGCTCTTCTTGTGTTAATTGATTTAACGTCCTTAATCTGTAAATTTTCTCACCTATTTTCAATCCGATCAACTCCTATTTAGGAAAAAGAATTTATTAATAGTAAACTTTATGTTTACTCACTATTGATATAATAAGTCAAATAGCCATTTGTGTCAATATGTACATGAATTTTTTGAAAATATTATAATTTAAATTGTATTGATAAGTTAATTTAAAGAATATATTTCTAATTTTAGAAAATAATATATGTATGGAAATCAATACAAGTATAAAAATAGTTTTAATAGTTATAGGTATTATAATAGGTCTAGCTGCAAGGCAACACTATGTAATATTAATAAGAACAGAAAACAACAAACATAGTGTAAAACTAATTTTCAGAGGTTTATTTAATCTATTAGAATTTCATATTCCAATATATCCAAGAAAGCGTAGAAAGGAGAAGCTTGATAAAACCTATAGATTAATATGGTGGATAGAACATAATATTGGAAAATTAGCCATAAGAACTCATTTAGATGATATAAGAGATTTAAAGAGATTAAAAAAACCAATTAAAAAATTAGACATAAATGAATTTGTATCAGATATATATTTTGCAAATGAAGAAATGGAATTGACAATTGGTGTGTTTTCAGTTGTAAATGCCCTATATGCATTTTTATACGAAAAGGTAAAAAGCAAAAAAGTAAAACTAACTGTTACACCTGGATTTGATAGAAATGAAATAAAAGGATTGATACAAATTGATTTATATTCCAGAACAATACATATACTAAGGTTAGCAATGGTTGCATCTAAAGTTTTTAACTTTAGAATAGGACTAATTAAACTAAAAGAAACAGAAGGTGGTGTTGAAGGTGAACAACGCAACAAACTCGATAAAGAGCTTAATGGACACAACGCTTGATACTATTAAAGGGGTAATAGATGCAAATACTATTGTAGGAGATCCAATAAGAAACAATAATACAATAGTAGTTCCCATATCAAAGATAACAATAGGATTTGGTATAGGTGGTGGAGAATACTCCAAAGGATATGACAAAAAAGAAGCAACTACTAACCAAGAACCAGGATTTGCAGGAGGTAGTGGAGCAGCTATATCTGTACAACCAGTAGCCTTCGTAGTTGTAGAAAATGAGGAAACTAGACTTATGAGTTTAGACCATAATATAAATATGATAGATACAGTTTTAAATATAACTCCTAAGGTTATAGAAAAACTACAAAATATGAAAAAAGGAAAGCAGACTGAAGATAATGTTCAATGTGATATACAAAATGTAGATCCAGAAGACGTAAACCATGATATTAGATAAATGATAATTTACTAAACGCCAAGGAATTGCCAACGTTGATTTAATCGTTGGCAATTTTTTGCTTTAGATATTAGTTGTATTGACAACTAAATTATTACATGATAAAATAGTTTATGAAATAAAATGTTTTAATATAAAATCATTTGAGTTTTTTAGATTATGGGAGTGAAAATATGGCTAATAATACAGAAATATCAAAAGAACTATTAGAAACCACTAGAAAATTTCATTGTATGGCTAAAACTGTAATTAATGAATATAACAAAACCATGAACCCCTTTTTAACAGATAAGCAATTTCACGCTTTAATATATATGCAAAATTCAGGAAAAATAGAGCTTAAAAATTTGAGCAAACTAATGAATGTATCTACATCAAGTTTATGTATTCTTCTGAATAAACTTGTAGATAACGGGTATGTATATAGAGAAGAAGATAAAAAAGACAGAAGAAATACATTTTATGATATAACAGATGATGGAGTTAAAACATTAGAAATTGAAAAAACAAATAGATTTAAGATACTAGATAATAAAATAAATAAATTATCAGAAGATAAAAAAGAAAAATTGTATGAAACTTTACTAAATTTAAAAGAAATAATGAATGAAATTTTTTAGACTACTTTGGTAGTCTATAATTTTGTTTAAATATAAATTATTTTGTAGTAAATAGTTTATTAAAATAAATAAGGACGGTGAAATAGATGAAGGATATGACAACTGGTAAAGAATGGAAGGTAATAGTGGGATTTGTTATTCCTATGTTAATAGGTAATGTGTTTCAACAAATGTATAATATGGTCGATAGTATAATAGTAGGTAGATATTTAGGAAAAGAAGCATTAGCCGCAGTTGGAACAAGTTTCCCTATATTATTTTTAGTTCTATCACTTATAATGGGTATAACAATGGGATCAGGGGTACTTATAGCTCAATACTACGGTGCCAAAAATATGGAACAGTTAAGAAAAACATTAGATACTACTAATATAGTAATGTCAATAGGTGCAATTATATTAACTATAATATGTCTTATATTTTCAGACAAAATATTAATGTTGTTATCAACTCCAAAAGAAGTTTTTGATATGTCAAAAGAATATTTAAACATAATATTTATAGGACTTTTTCCTGTGTTTGGTTATAATACTTTAAGTTCTATATTAAGGGGAATTGGAGACTCTAAAAGTCCGCTATACTTTCTTATTGTTGCAGTAATAGTAAATATAATATTAGATATAGTATTCATAAGATATATGGGATTAGGAGTAGCAGGAGCTGCTTGGGCAACAGTTATAGCTCAAAGTTGTTCATTTATATTTGCTATATTAAGTTTAAATAAAATGGGAGATACATTTAAAATAAGATTTAGAAATTTAAAATTTGATAAGTCTATATTAAGGTTAATATTAAAAATAGGCCTACCAACATCAATACAACAAGTTTGTGTATCTTTAGGTATGATGGCAATACAAGGACTTGTAAATGGCTTTGGGCCTGTTACAATGGCAGGATATAATGCAGCATCTAAAATAGATACATTTGCAACTATGCCTATGATGAACTTTAGTGCAGCCATATCTACATTTGTAGGCCAAAATATAGGTGCTCAAAAGATTGATAGAGTTAAAAAAGGAGCTAGTTCTACATTGATGATAAGTACAGGATTATCAATAGTAACTGCTATAATTATATACTTTGTTGCCGAACCTCTAGTATCTTTATTTACTACTGACAAGGAAGTTATACAAGCGGGAGTTCAGTATTTGAGAATAGTTCCTATATTCTACTTTGCATTTAATATATTATTCGTAACATCGGGTGCAGTAAGAGGAGCCGGATACTCTATACCACCTATGATATGTGCAATACTTGCAACACTAATTGTTAGAGTACCAGTAGCTTATTACTTTGCTGGGTCTATGGGTCCAAAAGGTATTTGGTTATCAGCAGGAGCTGGATGGTCAACAGGTGCAATACTAAACTATGCATACTATAAGTTTAAAGATTGGCATAATACTGCTCCACAAACTAATAAAGTTAAAATTAAAGAAGAAATGGCATAAAAGAGGTTATCCTAATGGATAGCCTTTTTAATTACAAAAACTTTGGTCATTTATATCTATAATAAAAGGAAATGAAATTAATATATTGAAATAATATATAATGGGAATTTTTACATAGGGGGAGGACAATAATGGAAATAAAAGTTTTAAACATAGGTGAATATAGTCAAAACGGTAATACATTGGCTATGTTAGTTTTTGAAGGGGATAATATATCTGCAAATTTAGATGAAAATACTTCTAAATTAATAACGTTATTAAAAGAAAATAAAGAGTTTACTGGTAGATATAAGCAAGTTGAAACTATAAAAATAATAGTAGATGATAAAATAAAAAATATAATATTATTAGGTCTTGGAAAAAAAGAAGAATTAAACAATGAAAAATTAAGAACAGTATCTGGTATGACTATTAAACATTCAAAAAAATTAAAAACACAAAAATTAGATTTATTAATGCCTAATCTTGAATACAATATAGAAAAATATTATTCAGCAATAACAGAAGGATTAGTTCTTGGAGAATATAAGTTTGATAAATACAAATCTGATAAAAAAGAAGAGTCTATAGAAGATGTATCACTAATAACTCATGAAAATATAGAATTTGTACAAAACGGATTAAAGGAAGGATATATACTTGGAAATAGTACTAAATTAGCTAGAAGTTTAGTTGATGAACCTGCTAATTTTATGTATCCTGAGATATTGGCAAAAGAAGCAGAAAAGATAGGGAAAGAACATGGATTTGAAGTAGAGGTATTTGATGAAGATAAAATAAAAGAGTTAGGTATGGAAGCTTTCTTAGAAGTTGCTAAGGGGTCAAAACATGCACCTAAATTTATTGTTATGAGATATTTTGGAGATAAGGAAAATGAAAAGGACATATTTGGTCTTGTAGGTAAGGGGTTAACTTATGATTCAGGTGGATACTCTATAAAGCCAACTAGTTCAATGCTTGATATGAAAACAGATATGGCTGGAGCTGCAGCTGTTATAGGAGCTATGTGTGCAGTTGCTGAAAATAAGCTAAATATAAATGTAGTTGCTGTAGTTGCAGCATGTGAAAATATGATATCTGATAAGTCATATAAACCTGGAGATATAATAAATTCTATGGGAGGCAAAACTATAGAAATACTAAATACTGATGCTGAAGGAAGATTAACTTTAGTAGATGCTGTTCATTATATAATAGAAAAAGAAAATGCTACTAAAATTATAGATATTGCAACACTTACAGGGGCTGCACTTGTAGCACTTGGAACGGTTAGTACTGCTGTTTTATCTAATAATGATGACTTCTATTCAGGACTTGAAGATGCATCTAAAATAACTGGAGAAAAAGTATGGAGATTACCTATATTTGATGAATACAAACAAGAATTAAAGGGAACATTAGGTGATTTGAAAAATACAGGTGGAAGATATGCTGGAACTATAACAGCAGGACTTTTTATAGGTGAATTTGTTCAAAATAAGCCTTGGATACATATGGATATAGCTGGAACAGCAACATCAACTAAAGACGAAGGTTATTTAACAAAAGGTGCAACTGGAGTTGGAGTTAGAACATTATATTATATGGCTAAAAATATGAAATAAATTTCCATTTAAAAGATGTCTATATTTAGTATAGACATCTTATTTTTTTTATAATATATTAATATGGAATTGCATTATAAACTAAAATATAAATCACAAAGAGGTAATATTATGAAAAATGCATTGATACTGATAAGTGAAATTCCAGTACCAAGTGAAAATAAAACAAAGTTAGTTAATTTGCTATCGAAGGAAAAGTATTCTAATCTTCATAGATGTTTTTTAAGGGATACTTTTAGTGTTATTAAGAATTTAAAAGATGAGCTCGATATATTTATTGCTTATTCCCCAGATCACGAAGTAGATACAATAAGAGGATTAATTCCAGATTATGTGCAGTTGTTTCCACAATATGGACAGACATTAGAAGAAAAATTAAAAACTTCTATGATTACCTTAATTAGTGATTATGAGAAAGTTGTTTTAATAGGAGCAAATGTTCCTCAAATACAGGTCGATACTATAAGAGAAGCTTTTGAATTATTAGATGAAAATAATCTCTGTATAGGGCCGACTTCCGATAATGGATGTTATTTAGTCGGTATGAAAGATAAGATATACGATTGTGTATTTGATAATATAGATTTTGGACAAGAAAATTTATATGAGGATACTATAAATAAATGTATCAAAAATCATCTAAAAACAGGTATTTGTCATAGATATACAGATGTTTATACTATAGAAGACTTAGAATACTTTGTAAAAGAAGTTACATGTATTGAGTGCGGATATAAAAACATACCTATAAATACATTGGATTTTATAGAAAAGAACATTATAGATAAATTATAATTGAAAATTTTGGAATTTATATATGATATAATCAATATATATATATAAATTGGGGGGATAAAATTTGGAAGTAAGTATTTTTGAAAACTTAAATGAAAAAAATAAGGATATTTACAATGATATGGTTACTTATATTAAGCTATGCAAACTAACAAAGAAAGATAAACAAAAATGTAATGAAACTATTTTAAGCGATTTTTCAGGTATACAAAATGACAATAAAACTATAGATGAATTAATAGGTACAGGTTATAAGGAATACTGTGAATCTATTATAAAAAAAGTTACACAAGATACTTCTAAAATAGATTATTATCTAGATAAAATTAAAGAATCTGCGGGATCTATAGTATTAGGAACAGGAGCTTATTATTTTGTACAAAGTTTCATGTCAATAAAAAATAATAATAATATATCTTTAAACTTACAAATAAATTCAAATATATTATTACTTATATCGCTGGTTGTAATAATGATACATATAGCAATATATGCTATAAATAAAGAAACTAAAAAAAGATGTTTTGATGTTAATAAAAATTTTATAAAAAATCAAGGAGCTATATTACTAACATCAGTAGCTTTTATTTTATATATAATATTAAGTATAATAACAAAAATAATTCCTAATATAATGATAAATATTCCCATATATATAATTATAGGACTACTATTAATTATGTATTTAATACCACATATATTAATAAGCAAAAAATAAGGTTTTAGGGGGATGGTTTATGGGGAAAGTTTCTTATAAAGAACTAAATCTAAAAAATCAAGAAATGTACATATCAATGGAAAGATATATAAGATGTAGCAATATACTAGATTCTTATAAAGAAGAATGTATAAAGAAAGTGTCTGAAATAGTATTTAAGATTAATAAGCAACATAAATATGTAGAAAATGTCATAGGCGACTCTAAAACTTATTGTGATGAAATAATAAGTCCATATAAAGAAAAAACATCTAAGTTTAGTATATGTGTTGAATATATTAAAAAGTTTTCATTAATTCTAAGCATATTTACTATGATAATATCATTATTACTTCCCTTATCTAAATTGAATTTATATAGCATCACAATTGTGAGTTTAACTATTTTGTGTTCTATAATTATAGATTATGTAAATAAAGTAGAGGCAGAAAAGATGTTATTCATAACTTTAAAATCACAAAAAATAGGATTTAATAATATAAAATATAAAGTTTTGACTACTGCAATGGTTATGGCATTGTTTATATCTGTATTTGCTACTAAAGATTCATTAGTAAATATAAAGACTATAATACCTGTTTGGAGTATATGCTTATTATCGATAGTAAGTTATGTATGTAGTAAGTTATATATAAATAAATTGACTAAAGAATCTAAATTTTAATAGACATTCAAAGAGGGTACTGACTAGTACCCTCTTTTTCTATTTGGAGTAAGGTGTTTAGATATAAGTGTAGTAAGACCTATAAATAAAGTTATGAAACTTATTGTATATAAAGGTCCTGAAATATATATAAAATCTAAAGTAGGAGTAATTAGATATCCGTAATTTGTTTTACATATTATATTTATAATTAATATTATACTAAAATACAATGAACATGCTATTAAGTTATCTTTAACTGCATGTTCATTTACTTTGAATTTTCTAACTTCAGCTAAATACAGCAAGGTATATATTATTAAACAATGATAAAATATAGAAGCTATATTTGTAAAGTGAGGAAAATTAAATTGGCTCATATCAGGAAATATAAAGCTTCCAATACATGAGATAATTCCCCAAGTAAATGCTATGTTAAACAAATGATACTGCTTAAATAAAAGTATTAATATAAATAAATATGTTACTATCCTACCTATGCCTATTGGTAAATGTAAATTTACATCGTATCTTCCTATTCCTATGAAAAAAAGTTGGCTTAATATAAGCTCTCCAATAAATATGAAAGCAATAATTTTCTCTACCATATAGACATGTGGCAATAAATTTTTAGTAAGAATAGGAACAAAATAAAAAAATACGGCTATAAATAATAGTATATATAAGTGTGTAGGAGAGAAGTAATTAAAATGGACACTTTCAATGTTACTTCTAAACAAATACTCCATAAAATCCCCCCATTATTTAAATTTAATTGTTTATATATAAATATATTCATTTAATAATAATTTGATATTATAAATTATAAATAAAATTATTTTATTCTCAATATTTTCATATATAAAACATAGTATATAATAACACCAGATAAATTTTGGACTAACATACAAATGAAAATAAGATTGTAAATATTATTAAATACTACTATTTGGGGTGATGTAGTGGCTATATATCAGAGAGAACATTTTGTAATCGTAGCTGTAGCTAATGGATTTATTGCAATTAATACTAAAAAGGAAGATTGGAAGGATTCACATACTCATCTACACTCATTTAATGCCGCTAAAACTGCTATTGACTTAGTTATTAAAAAGAAAATTCCAAAAGAAAAAAGTTTTTATTATCTTAGAAGTTTAATTAGATTATCTGACGATGAGAAATATATAGAGGAAATTAAAAGTCTTATAGAAGTAAAAAAATCAAAAGGGAAAAAACTAACTTATAACAATAAACAATAAAAAAGAGTGCAAATTTTAATTTGCACTCTTTTGCCGGGCCTATTCTAAATACTACTTAAATCAAGTTTTGTCTTTTATATATAAAAATTTAAATCCTATTAATCCTTCAACACATCACCCATAAAAATAAAATCCATAATTAAATATAAATATTTAATATCTGCAATATAGTCACATATTTAGATAATAAAAATAAATTAATAGTATATAGTGAAAAATTTGACCCTAAATTTTATATCAGGAGGAAGTGTAGTAAATGGAAAAAATGAATAGACAGATATGTGTAGACGCAGGGAGTGACTATTGTCCGTGTCACCTAGCTACTACAGGCGACTGCGTGTTATGTCCAATGATGCAAGGTAAGGAGTTTTGTGACTGCTTATGGCAAGGAGTATG
Organism: Sporacetigenium mesophilum DSM 16796; assembly: GCF_059569055.1. Lineage (NCBI taxonomy): Bacteria > Bacillati > Bacillota > Clostridia > Peptostreptococcales > Tepidibacteraceae > Sporacetigenium > Sporacetigenium mesophilum. The sequence goes on from NZ_JCANUR010000001.1 coordinate 232,937, forward strand.
TATATACAATAACTTCATACACAACAACAACATTATTAATGAGGAAAGAACAGACATACTATGCGATATATTAGACAAAAAACAAATAGGAGAAAATCTATATCAATTGGATATAAAATTACCTAAGAAATTATGCATGGACCTTATAAATCCAGGGTCGTATGTTCTTTTAAGAGCGGAAGATAAAAACGATGGCAAATTTAACACACCTATATCTGTAATGAATGTAGATACATCTAGAGATATATTAACTGTAGTAGTGAAGACTGTTGGAGTTAAAACAAAGAATATAATAAACCATGACAAAGTATGGATAAGAGGGCCTTTTAGAAATGGAGTATTTGGACTTAAATATCTTAAATTAACTAAGGATTCTAATACCGTAGTTGTATCTAAGGGTCTATCACAAGTTACTATAGTAAAAACTATAAAACAACTATTAAAAAATAATAATCATGTAGAGGTTTTTATAGACAACTATAAAAACCCAGTTGAAGACGTTGTTAAGTTAGTAGAATCAATGGGTGTAAATATTCAGTTTATAGATTTTGAAAAAGATAGTAATATGATAGAAGATTATATTAGAAGAAACGATGTTAAATTAGTAGTTTCTGCAAGTTTTAATAATTTTAATAAAAGAGTAATGGAAATTGTAGATAAAGTTGACGAAGATATAAGATTAGTTATAACTAACAATAACTTAATAAGTTGTGGGGAAGGTATATGTGGTGCATGTACAGTTAAGATAAATGGTCAAAGACTAAAGTCTTGTAAAGCACAAATAGAACCGAGGTATTTTTTAAGGGAGGTTGTTAAGTAATGGCTAAGGTTGTTGTTATTGGTGGCGGATGGGCTGGTTGCGCAGCTGCAATATCTGCAAAAAAAGCTGGAGCTGATGTTGTAATTCTAGAAAGAACGGATATGCTTTTGGGCCTTGGAAATGTTGGCGGAATAATGAGAAATAACGGAAGATATACTGCCGCTGAAGAAGTTATAGCACTAGGAGCTGGTGAATTATTTAATATTACAGATAGTTATTATACTCATAAAGATATAGATTTCCCGGGGCATAAACATGCGACAATATATGACGTTACCAAAATAGAGACACCAATTAGAAATACAATAAAAGAAATGGGAATAGAAATAAGATTTTTTTCAAGAGCGGTTAATGTAAACATTGAAAATAAAAAAATAACTTCTATAGTTTTAGAAGACGGAGATGTTATAACTGGTGATGCTTTTGTAGAAACTACAGGATCTACAGGACCTATGGGCAATTGTACAAAGTACGGAAACGGTTGTGCAATGTGTGTATTAAGATGTCCATCATTTGGAGGAAGGGTAAGTATTAGCTCAAAATGTGGTGTAGAAGATATGATAGGAAGAAGAAATACAGGTGAGTACGGAGCATTTAGTGGTTCTATAAAGTTATTAAAAGAATCATTAAGTGAAGAGATACAAAAAGAGTTAAATGAAAAAGGTTCTGCAGTTATACCGCTACCACCTGAACAAATAAATAATGAAAAGTTAGATATGAAGGTGTGCCAACAATATAATCTTCCTGAGTTTGCTGAAAATATAGTTTTAATTGATACTGGTCATGCTAAGCTTATGGCACCGTTTTATCCAATAGAAAAATTAAGAAAGATACCTGGATTTGAAAAAGTATTAATAGTTGATCCATATTCAGGTGGAAAAGGAAACTCTATAAGATATTTCTCTACATCTCCAAGAGATAATTATTTAAGAGTTAATGGAGTAGATAACTTGTTTGTTGGAGGAGAAAAAAGTGGCTTTTATGTAGGTCATACAGAAGCTATTGTAACTGGAACACTTGCAGGACATAACGCAGTTAGATCTGCTATAGGTATGTATTTACTACAACTACCAACTAATACCTTAATAGGTGACTTTATAAGTTATTCTAATTCTGAGATGAATAAATTAGATGGAGATAAGTTAAAGTTTACTTTTGCAGGAAGTGTATATTTTAATAGAATGAAGGAATTAGGTTTTTATACCACTGATAGTGATGTAGTAAGAGAAAGAGTTAAAAAGACTGGTCTTGAAAATATATTCGATAAGGTACTTGTTAAGTAGATAAATAGAGGCTGTTATTATAACGGCCTCTATTTTTATTTTTAATTACATTACAATAAAGTCCGTTTACAATTACAAAAAATGATGGTAAAATCTAAATTGAAGAAAAATGACAAAATATGATAAAAAAACGTGTAAGTTTGAAAAATGCAAACAACTAAGAAAATTTATATTGTGCATAGGAAAACGTTAACTTTATCTGAAAATAAAGGAGATATGATTCATGAAGCATTTATTCGTAGAAAAAGTTGTACCAATAGAACCAGACAATCCTGCTATAAAAATAGATTATGATAAGTGTATAAAATGCGGTCTTTGTAAGCGAGTTTGTGAAAAAGAAATTGGCGTTGCAAATCACTTTGATTTAGAAGAAACTAAAGATGTTGCAATTTGTGTATACTGTGGTCAATGTGCAGTAGCATGTCCTGTAAAAGCAATAACACAAGTAGAAGATATAGATAGAGTTAAAGAAGCCATAAATGATCCAGAAAAAATAGTTGTATTTTCAACAGCGCCAGCAGTACGCGTTGCATTAGGTGAAGAATTTTCAATGGAAGCAGGTTCATATGTTCAAGACAAGATGGTAGATGCACTTAGAAAACTTGGTGGGGATTACGTATTTGATGTTACATTTGGAGCAGATATGACAATAATGGAAGAAGCAAGTGAGTTACTTAATCGTATAGATAAAAACGAAAATATACCTCAATTTACGAGTTGTTGTCCATCTTGGGTTACCTTTGTAGAAACTTTCTATCCAGAATTGATACCAAATTTATCAACTACAAAAAGTCCAATAGCAATACAAGGAGTTACTATAAAAACTTATTTTGCTAAAAAACAAAATTTAGATCCTTCAAAAATAGTAACTGTTACGATAACACCATGTACTTCCAAAAAGTATGAAATAGATAGACCTGAGATGAATGACTCAGCAAAGTTTAACAATATAGATGAATTAAGAGATAATGACATTATAATAACTACCAAAGAACTTGCGTCTTGGATAAAAGAAGAAAACATTGACTTTGTAAATTTAGAAGGAAGTGAGTTTGATAATTTATTAGGACAAGGAAGTGGAGCAAGTATTATATTTGCAAATAGTGGTGGGGTAATGGAAGCCTCAATTAGAACTGCATATTATATAGAAACTGGAGAAAAGCCACCGAAAGAATTATTAGAATTTTCTCCAATAAGAGGTTTAGATGGGGTAAAAGAAGCAAGTGTCATAGTTAATGATAAAAAGATAAATCTAGCAGCAGTTCAAGGCACAGCTAATGTGAGAACATTAATAGAAAAAATAAAAAATAAAGAAGCTGACTATCATTTTATAGAAGTTATGACATGTAAAGGTGGATGCATAGGTGGAGCAGGTCAACCTAAAACAAAAATTAGAGTTACTGATGAAATAAGAAATAAGAGAATTGATAGTTTGTATAAAAAAGATTTTGAAGTAAAAGTAAAATCTAGTTATGAAAATCAAGAGGTTATAAAAGTATATAAAGATTTTTACGAAAATCCTATGTCTCGTACATCATATGAACTTTTACATACACAGTATTATTCAAAAGCTTATATGCTAGGTGAAAAGGAAGCGTTAGAGGATATAATATAATATATATTAAAATAATAAAGTATATATTAATAGTTGGGATTTCAAGTAAACAAGAAGTGGTTAGCAATTGATAATGTATACAATATATCGTATAAAAAATAATTATTATAAAATAAAGGCTGTTATTATAACAGCTTTTATTTTATATGAAAATAGAATAAATTAATATGATATAATGAAGCTATATTTATTAGAATCTTGTGTGCTATTTCTAGCACTTTCAAATTTCATAAAGTAAAGGAGTTATATAAATGACAAACAATATTTCTTTTTCAAGAGTTGAAACATGTATGATAATGGAGCCTATACATGCTAATCCATATGGCAATGTACACGGTGGAGAGCTTATGAAGATAATGGATAATACTGCAGGGTTAGCAGCACTTAAGCATGCAAAAGGAACTGTTGTAACTGCAAGAGTTGATGAAATTGTATTTCACAAACCAATACATATAGGTGATATTGTGACTTGCATTGGACAAGTAGCATATGTAGGTAAATCTTCGATACAAGTTATGGTGAGTATTGTAGTACATGAACCAACTGATTATTCACAACAAGAAACAGCAATGACTGCATTTTTTACTATGGTTCATCTAGTAGATAATAAGCCGGCTAAAGTACCTGAATTAGTTGTTACATCAAAAGAAGAAGAAGAGCTTTATAGACTTGGTGAGAGAAAGTATTATGAAATAAAATCAAAATATAGAGGTTAACAAATATGATTTTTCAACATGGAGATAAGCAAAATAAAGAATTATACAAAAATTTGAGAGTTGACTGTGAAAAATGTTTCGGACTTTGTTGTGTTGCACTGTATTTTTCTACTTCAGAAGGGTTCCCAAATGATAAAGAGTCTGGGGAGCCTTGTATAAATCTAAAATCAGATTTTAGTTGTTCTATTCACAAAAATCTTAGAAAACAAGGACTTAAAGGTTGTACTGCTTATGACTGCTTTGGAGCAGGCCAAAAAGTAGCTCAGGTTACATATGGTGGACAGAACTGGAGACAAGTACCAGAATCGGCAAAGCAAATGTTTGATGTTTTTTTAGTTATGAGGCAACTTCATGAAATGATATGGTATCTTACAGAAGCACTTACCTTAGAACCAGCTTCTTCTATAAAAGATGAAGTCAGTTTAATATTAGCTGAAACTGAAGGACTTACTCTTTTAAATCCAAATTCTCTCATAGAATTAGATGTATCAGCACACCGTGCTAAAGTAAATGCATTACTTTTAAAAACAAGCGAACTTGTGAGAACTAAATTTCGCCAAGGAGAGAAAATTTCTTCCAAGAATAAGAAAAAATTAGTTTCAGGATTAGATTTTATTGGTGCAGACCTTAGAAAAACTAATTTAAGAGGGGCTAACTTGAGAGGAATATTTCTTATAGCAGCAGACCTTAGGGGGACTGATTTAAGTGGTGCAGACCTCATTGGGGCTGACTTGCGAGATGCTGACATTAGAGGAGCTAACTTAACAGATAGTATATTTCTTACCCAAGCCCAAATTAACGCAGCGAAGGGTGATTCTAATACAATATTACCAATATCATTAAGTCGTCCAAACTATTGGATTAAGTAATCAATTTTAGTAACAAGGTAGATATGGCAAATATAAGCTATATCTACCTTGTTTTGTTTGAAAAAATGTCAAAATGAAAAAAATGATACTTTACTTTCAATATGAATAAAACCAACCAATTTGCAATAAATTTAGAATTGTGTTAACATTATATAAAATATACAATTTATACTGTTAGAGGGGGGCTAAGATGAATAACAAAGAGATATCAATTAAAAGAGCAGATGTATTGAAATCCCGTATAAAGGATTATACGGAAGTTAGTAAAAAAATATTAACGGGTAGAGATAGAAAAAAAGAAATTGAAAAGAATAAGAAAAAAATACTAAATTATTTTAATGCCACTTTAGAGGACTGGAATGATTGGAAGTGGCAATTATCTAATAGAATATCAGACGTAAACGTGTTGAAAGAATTTATTAACTTATCAGAAGAGGAAATAGAGGGAATTAAACAAGTCGAAACCAAATATAGATGGGCTATATCTCCTTATTATGTAAGTTTAATGGATGTAAATAACCAAAATGGTCCAATAAGGGTGCAGTCAATTCCAACTATTTGTGAATTATCAGAAACTGGGGAATCAGACCCGATGTCTGAAGAACATACATCTCCGGTGGAAAATATAACGAGAAGATATCCAGATAGATTAATAATTAAGGTTACAAATCAATGTGCAATGTTTTGTAGACACTGTCAAAGAAGAAGAAGTATAGGTGGAGTTGATTTAGCAGTATCAAGAGAAGAACTCCAAGATTGTATACAATATATAAGTGAAAACCCTGAAATAAGAGATGTTCTTATTACTGGTGGAGATACTTTAGCAATATCTGATGAGATGTTAGATTGGCTATTAGGAAGTCTTAGAGAAATTCCCCACGTGGAAATAATAAGGATAGGAACAAGAACACCGGTAACAATGCCTCAAAGAATAACCGATGAATTATGTGAAATTCTAAGTAAACATCATCCTGTTTTCCTAAACACACACTTCAATTCTCCAGCTGAAATAACAGAAGAAGTGGCAAAAGCTACTGATAAATTATGTAGGGCTGGTGTTCCTCTAGGTAATCAAGCTGTATTACTTAATGGTATAAACAATAATCCGTATATTATGAGAAAACTTAATCAAGAGCTACTTAAAGTAAGAATAAGACCATATTATATATTCCATCCCAAAAACGTCATAGGAACAAGTCATTTTAAGGTAAAAGTGGAAGAAGGTATAGAAATAATGGAGTATTTGAGAGGTTATACATCAGGATTGGCAATACCTACTTATATCATAAATGCTCCTAATGGAAAAGGAAAAACTCCTATATTACCTAATTACATAGTAGGATGGGGAAAAGATCATATTAAAATTAGAACATGGGAAGGCGAAGTATTAGATTATCCTAATTAAAATATAAGTTGAAAAAATATAAGAACCCATAGCTCATTATTAGTGAGCTATGGGTTCTTATAAAGTTATTCTTCTTCTAATAATATCATATTAAGTAAAAGTGCTGCTATAGTACCAGTACTTATACCAGATGAGAATACCATTTTTAAGCCTTCAGGAAGATATGCTAAAAATTCAGGTCTAAAAGTTACACCAAGACCTAATCCAACTGCTACAGCAACTATAAGTAAGTTTCTATTATTCATATCAACTCTACTTAAAGTTTTCATACCAGATGCAGCAACCATACCAAACATAACTATACCAGCTCCACCTAGTACAGGGTTAGGCATTACAGCTATTAAAGCACCTAGTTTAGGAAATATTCCAAGTAACATTAAAAGTATACCGGCTACCATAACTACATGTCTACTTCCTATTTTAGTTATAGGTATAAGGCCAACGTTTTGGCTAAATGTAGTATTAGGCGTAGTACCTAAAAATCCAGCCAATAAGCTTCCTGTACCATCACAAAGTATACCTGCACTTAACTGGTCATTACTTATATCTTCTTCACAAGCATCAGATACAGCTATTAAACATCCTACTGATTCTATAGTAGTTACAAGATAAGCTGCTGCAAAAGTAACAAGACCAGCAAGACTAAACTTTATTCCGTGCTCTAAAATCAAAGGGATACCAGGTAATCCTATCCATGAAGCTTCTCTAACAGAAGTAAAGTCAACCATTCCAAGTGGTATACAAACTATGTATCCTATACCCATTCCTATAAGTACAGAGGCACTACTAATTAATCCTTTAGCATATCTATTTAGCATTAGTATTATAAACATAACACCCATAGCTATTGAAATATTACGTAAGCTACCGTAATCAGGTGATCCAAATCCACCAGCGGCCCAGTCTATTGAAACTGGTACAAGAGTAAGACCTATTAATGTAACAACCGTTCCTGTTACAACTGGAGGAAAGAATTTCATCAAAGGCTTAATAAATCTACTTAAAATTATTTCTATAAAAGAACCAAGTATAGTGGCTCCAAATACACCACCAAGACCCATTGCACTTCCAACTGCAATAGAAGGTCCAACAAATGTAAAGTCAGTACCCATCATACAAGGTGTTTTAGAACCTATAATTCCTATCCCTTTAGCTTGCATAAATGTAACAAGTCCTGCTACAAATATTGTAGAACTTACCAAAAGAGCCATTGTAGTAATATCAAGCCCAAGAGCACCTCCTATTACTAATGGTGGTGCAACAATTCCACCGAAGGCTGCTATTATGTTTTGAAATCCAAGAAGAACAGAAAGTGAACCTGGTGGCTTATCCCCAATTTTGTAAAGTAGTTGTGACCTGGCTTTATCGCCAGAAGAAATGTTAGAACTCATAAATAAAATCCCCCTTTGTAAAATTTTTAATATGTATTTATTACGTATTAGTATATTAGTACTGTAAATATTGTATAAAAATTACAAAAATATAAAAATATTGAAAAAAGGACATCCTGTGTATAGGATGTCCTTATATATTATTCTTCAACTAAAGCTACAGCGCGTATAGGTGAGCCAGAACCAGCTCTGATTTTTAGTGGTAGACCAAAGTATAAGAATCTTTTATTAACAAGTTTATCTAAATTACATAAATTTTCAGAGTTAGATATATCATATTCACCGCAAATCAAATGGCCAGAAAAATCTAAATCATCAGTATGATCTATTGCTGGAGCATCAACTCCTATATTTACTACGCCTTTTTCAGCTAACCATTTAGCAGCGTTATAACTAAGTCCAGTATATTCAGTTTGCCATTTATCAGTATTAAAGTTTCTGTCATAGTGGCCAGTATACAAAAGAACTATATCTCCTTTTAGTATCTCTTGTCCTGAATCTTTTACTGCCTTTTCTAAGTCCTTTGGTTCTATGTATCTTGATGCTGGAACGTGTGATAAATCTATGCATATTGCACTTCCCCAGAAGTACTCAAGTGGCATATTTTCAATAGTAGCACCTCCTGGCTTGTACTCTGAAACAGCATCACAGTGAGTACCACCATGTTCACTTATAAGTATGTTTCTAGCTGAAAATCCTAAAGTTTTACTTCCTGTAACTTTCATATTTTCCTCATGCGACATATTAGTCATTATAAATGTTTTTTGATGCATAGGAAAAACAGACATACCTTGATATATTTCTTGTGACAAATCGATTAATTTTAACCCCATAATTTTTCTCCTCCTACAAATTAGATAAAGATTGTTTTATCCAGTAAAAAAATTTTCTTTTTATAGTTATATTCTTAAGCTTGTCAAAATATAATTTACAAATAGCAAAATTTTAAAAAAGTTTTAACATTAACAAAATATTTTTTTATAGTTATATTCTTGAGCTTGTCAAAATATAATTTACAAATAGTCAAATTACATAAAGTTTTCTGACTAAATAATTTCATTATTACATAAAAAAGTACAAGTAAGATTAGGAGGGTATGAAAATGTCAAAAAAACAATACGTATTAGCAGTACCAAACTTCAGTGAAGGAAGAAGAACTGAAATAATAGAGGCAATTGTAAATGAAGTAAAAGATTTTAAAGGTGTAAAGTTAGTAAGTTATGAGCCAGAGCATGATTTTAATAGAACTGTTGTAACTTTAATAGGAGAGCCGAAGCCCCTAAAGGAAGCTGTAGTAAATATGGCTGCTAAGGCAATAGAGCTTATAGATATGAGAGAACAAAAAGGTACTCACCCAAGAATAGGTTCACAAGATACTATACCATTATTCCCATTTAAAGATATAACTGTTGAAGAATGTGTTGAGTTAGCTAGAGAAATAGGTGAAGAATTACATAAAAAGACAGAAGTACCAGTATACTTTGCAGCAGAAAATGCAAGAAATGAAGAAAGAAAAGCACTAGCTTATATAAGAAAAGGTCAATATGAAGGTTTAAAAGATTTATTAAAAGAAACTAAAGATGATCAATTAAGAAGTGAGGAATATTGTAATAGAAAGCCGGATTTAAGTGTAGATGGATTATTAAGTGAAACTGCTGGAGCTGCAATAGTTAGTGCAGAAGCTGAAGGATTAACAGCTTATAATATATTCTTAGGAACTGAAAACTTAGAAATAGCTAAAAATATAGCTAAGGGTCTTAGAGGACCAAGCGGTGGATTTACTACTGTTAGAGCAGTAGGAATAAGATTCCCAGAAAGACAAGGAGTAGTGGTTTCAATGAACTTACTTGACTGTTCAAAAACTCCTATGTACAGAGCTTTCGAATTTGTAAAAAGAGAAGCAGAAAGATATGGAGTGGCTGTTACAGGAACTGAATTAGTAGGACCAATAAAACTAGACTATATAATAGATTCTTTTGAATACTTCTTTAGATTAGAAGGATTTAGAAAAAGCCAAATATTAGAAACACATTTAATGGATATTAATTAAAAATAAGGGGTGCAAAATTATGTATGATGTAATAGTTAAAAATGCAAGGATACCTCAAGGTGATGACACGGTACTTACAAATATATTAGTTAAAGACGAAAAAATAGCTGGATTTTTAGATTCTATAGAAGGTGTTGAGGCAAAAGAAATAATAGATGCAAACAACAATTTAACACTTCCAGGATGTATAGATTCTCATACTCACTTTATGTATCAAGGATTCCCACATAGAGAAAATTTCTTAACAGGAACAGCTGCAGCAGCAACTGGTGGGGTTACTACTGTAATAGATATGCCATGTTGTTCAGTTCCTTCAGTAAGAAGTATAGAACAATTAGAAACTAAACTTTCATTATGTGGACCACAAGCTGTAGTTGATTATGCTATGTGGGGTGGAGTTACTGGTGAGGATGTAAGAAATGGTTGGTTAGATAATGTACAAGAACAAGCAGATTATGGAGTAGTAGCATTCAAAGCATATATGACTCCATCGGTTCCAACTTTCCCAAGAGTTACAGATCCAGAAATGTATGAAGCATTTAAAGCTGTTTCAAAAACTGGACTTCCAGTAGGAATACATGCAGAAAACTTTGCAATGTGTGATTTCTATGTAAATAGATTTAAAGAAGAAGGAAGATTAGATGGTCCAGCTTGGGCTGAAGCAAGAATGGAACTTGCTGAAAAAGTAGCAATAGAATTAGGTATAAGCTTTGCTGAAGCAAGTGGAGCTAGACTACATATAGTTCATATGAGTACTGGAATAGGTGCTAAATTAGTAGGAGATGCAAAGAAAAGAGGCTTAGATGTAACTAGTGAATCTTGCCCTCACTACTTAACATTAAATTATCAAGAAGCTATGACTAAACACGGAGCTTGTGCAAAAATAGCACCACCTCTTAGAACTAAAAAAGATAATGAACTTCACTGGGAAGGGATAAACAATGGAAGCATAGACTTCATAGCTACTGACCATGCTCCATATGAAATAGAAAGTGAAAAAGCTAAAGAAGGTATGAATATATGGACTGCATTCCCAGGAATCCCTGGTGTTGAAACTATGGTACCTGTAGTTGTAAGTGAAGGATACAATAAAGGTAGAATATCATTAAGTAAATTAGTAGAAGTATTATCAACTAATGCTGCTAAGCACTACGGATTATATCCAAAGAAAGGTGCTTTAAACATAGGTTCAGATGCAGACTTTACAATAATAGATTTAGATAAAGAATGGACTATAGAAAGAGAAACTATGGTTTCTATGTGTGGATACACTCCACTTGAAGGAATGGAATTAAAAGGAAAAGTAGCTAAAACTATAGTTCGTGGAAACTTAGTATATCAAGATGAAGAATCTGGAGTACTTGGAGAATTAGAAAGTTATGACGTATTATTCAATAATCCAGAAGAATTAGAAAGTAATGAATTCAAGGTAAGTTATAGAAAACAACATCCAGAAGTAATAGTTGATCATGTTAAAAACATAAAAGGAATAATGGTTAAGCCTGGATTTGGTAACTTTGTAAAGAGACAACAAATAATGAAATTAGATAAAACTATAAAGTTCTAAAAAATATAAAAAGATAATACAAGGGGGAAATATAAAATGGCAAGACATGGAATAGTTGTTATAGATATGTTAAATGATTTTATAGGAGAAAATGCTTCTTTAAGATGTCCAGGAGGAGAAGAAATAGTTCCAAATTTACAAAAATTATTTAAATGGGTAAGAGAAAGAAATGCAAAAGGACTTGATGATATACAATTAATACACATACAAGAAGCTCATAGAAAAAATGATGCTGACTTTAGAGTAAGACCGCGTCATGCTGTTAAAGGTACTTGGGGTTCTGATTTTATACAAGAACTTTATCCAGAAGGAGAAGAATATACAATTCCAAAGAGAAGACACAGTGCTTTTGCACATACTGATTTAGATTTATATTTAAGAGAAGAAAACTTAGATACGGTAGTAGTAACTGGTGTATGGACTAATGTATGTGTAAGAAGTACTGCATCAGATGCTTTATACAATGCATACAAAGTTATAACTCTAAGCGATGGTGTACACTCTAAAAACGATGAAATGCATGAAGCCGGATTAAGAGATTTAAGTATATTTACAAAAGTTATAACTATAGATGAGTATATAGATGCATGGGAAAAAGGACTTGACCCATGGGTTGGCGGTGGAGACACTGAAAATAAGGTAGAATAATCTATCTTTATACAAAAGGAATATAATATAGAATACTGCCTCCTCTGGGAGGCAGTTACTATAAAAGGGGAAGAGATTTATGAAGATTATAGTAGGAGTATCAGGAGGAAGTGGAGCTATTTATGCAGTTGCCCTTTTGAAGGCTCTGCAAGATTTGAATATAGAAACTCACCTTGTAGTATCAAATATGGGTGAATATGTTGTAAATCATGAGTGCGGTGTAACTTTAGATGAATTAAAAAAAATGGCTACATATTATCATGAAAATCATAATTTAGCAGCATCTATAGCTAGCGGTTCCTTCAAAACAGATGGAATGATTATAGTTCCTTGTTCTATGAAGACATTAGCTTCAATATCAATGGGATTATCAGATAACTTACTAGCTAGAGCTGCGGATGTTGTTATAAAGGAAAAAAGAAAACTAATATTATTACCAAGAGAAACACCACTTAGTTCTATACACTTAGAAAATATGTTGAAACTTTCAAACTTAGGGGTAACTATAATGCCACCGTCACCAGCTTTTTATCATCATCCTCAAGATTTATCTGACATAGTGACTTCTATAGTTGGAAGAACACTAGATCACATAGGCATAGAACACAATTTATTAAATAGATGGGGAGAGTAAGATTTATGGAAACTCAAATGCTAAGATCTACTCTAAAAAAACTAGACAAACTAAATTATTTAAAAACCTGCGATAAAAAGGTAGATATAAAATTTGAATTAGGTGCCATACTAAAACATTTCGATAATGAGGTGCCTATAAATTTTAAAGATATTAAAGGATACCATATGCCGGTTGTAGGCGGTATATACGGTAATAGACAAATATTTTATGATCTTATGGGATTAAATAAAGATAATCGTATATTTGAATTTATGAATGCTATAGCTAATCCAAAGCCTATAAGAATAGTAGATAATGGTCCTATAAAAGAAAATATAATAACTAGAAATATAGATATACAAAGAATGTTTCCTATTCCTACATCACATGAAAAAGATTCATCAAGCTTTATAACAGCAGGTATGCTTATAGTGAAAGATCCTGAGAGTGGGGATACTCACATGGCTGTTAGAAGATTTCAAATAAATGATAAAAACATTATAAGTGCATTAATATCTGGAGCCTCTCCACATTTAAGAGAAGCATTTAGAAAATGTGAAGAAAAAAATAAGCCTCTAGAATGTGCAGTAGTTTTAGGTTATGATGCAGAGTATTTAATAGCTTCACAAATAAGTTCATCTAAGTATGGCCTTGATAAATATAAGGTATACAGTGCTTTAAAAGGTGAGCCATTAGAGCTAGTAAAATGTCACAGCGTTGATATAGAAGTACCAGCGTACTGTGAGATTGTATTAGAAGGAGAATTAATACCCAACAAAAGTGAAATAGAAGGACCTTTTGGAGAACTTATGGGATATTACGGAGAAATAGCTCCAAATCCTATAATGGAAGTAAAAACTGTAATGCATAGAAATAATCCAATATTCCAACATGCATTCCCTTGTAGAGAAGAACATTTAGCAAATGGACTTATAAGAGAAGTAGAAATATATAGCTCATTAACTGGAATAGTAGATGTAAAAGATGTAAATGTAACAGTTGGTGGAGGTTGTAGATTACATGCAATAGTATCAATAAATAAGAAAAATGAAGGTGATGGGAAGAGTGCCATAATATCTACCCTTGGAAGTAGTAAAGATGTAAAACATGTTGTCATAGTAGATGATGATGTAGACATATATAGTTATAAGGATGTAGAGTTTGCACTAGCATCTCGTGTCCAAGCATCTCAAGATGTAGTTATAATACCTAATGCATTAGGATCTGGACTTGAAGCCTCACATGTACATAGAGGATTAACTGACAAGATGGGAATAGATGCTACAAAACCATTAGGAGAAAAAAGTGAACTGTATGAAAGGGCTATCGTTCCTGGATATGAGCATATTGATATAGAAAAATATTTTTAAGGTGGGAATAACTCATGAAACAAGCAATCGGCATGATAGAAGTTAAAAGTATGATAGCTGCTATACAAGCTGCGGACACCATGGTTAAATCAGCTGATGTAAAACTTGTTGATATAGAATTAGTTGGTTCAGGAATTGTAGCAGCTATAGTAACAGGTGATGTAGCAGCAGTACAGGCGGCTGTAGATAATGGTGTAGAAACTGCAGGAAGACTTGCTGAAATAATTTCAACAAATGTAATAGCAAGACCTCATGATGAAGTTAGTAAAATATTATAAGCTAAATGGTGGTGAGATAAATGGCTAATCCACTAGCTACGGTAATAATGAGTAATATATCAAAGAAAGTAGTTACGGATAAAAGTTTCAAAGTTTGTGAAAGTAACTTAATAAAAATCGAAAATATTAATAAAAATGAAGAAGAATTACTAAAAAGTATATTAAATAAAAATATAAAACAAAGTATAAAACAGACTGAATGCAAGAAGCCTTTGATGAGATCTTTAGAAGATTTAAGCAAAAAAGATAATAATACAAATAAAGAAATTCCAAAGAAAAATATAAGTAAATCTAAAGCTATGGTTCGCTTAGAAGATTTAATTAAATAAGGGGGAATAACATGAGATCAGCCCTAGGTATTATAGAAGCTATAGGACTAACTACAGCAATAGCAGCGCTAGATGCTGCAAGTAAAGCTGCAGACATTACTTTGGTAGGATATGACAAAGTAATAGGTGTTGAAAAAGCAGTTAGTGTAGCTATTCATATAGCAGGAGAAGTAGCGGCAGTAAATGCAGCAGTAGAAGCTGGTGTAGCGGCTGGAAATAGAGTTGGAAGAGTAGTAGCAAGTCGTGTTATACCAAGACCACATGAAGAAGTAGATTTTTTAATAAAAGAATTTGAAAAAAACTTAAAAGAAAATCAAGATCGAAGAGAAACAAAAAAACAACAAAATGAAGATAATGGGGAGGAATAATATTATGGGTCAAGCATTAGGAATGATAGAAACTAAAGGGTTAGTAGGAGCAGTTGAAGCAGCAGACGCAATGGTAAAATCTGCAAATGTAACTTTACTAGGATATGACAAAATAGGATTTGGATTAGTTACTGTAATGGTAAGTGGGGATGTAGGTGCAGTAAAGGCTGCAACTGATGCAGGTGCAGAAGCAGCTAGAGCAGTAGGAGAACTTCACTCAGTTCATGTAATACCAAGACCGCACTCAGAAGTTGAAAGAGTAATGTTAAAAAGAGACTAATAAGGAAAGTAGATGTTAGATATGAACAAACACAATCTAACTAAAAATATACTAAATAATATATCTAATAAAATTTTAAGCAAAAATAATAACACAAATAATACAACTTCAATAAAGCCAGTTAGCATATCAAATAACCAATCACTTATAGTAATTCCAGTTAATAACGATCAAATCAATGAAGTTTTAAAATATCTACAAGATAAAGGTGTAGTGAACAATCAAACCAAAGATAACAAAGTTCAAGACATGAAAGTTCAAGATAATGAAGTATCAGAACATATACCTAAAAAAATTATAACTCAAAATGATTTAACAAAATTAAATGTAAAAGAACTTGTTATAGACGAAAATACTATTATTACTCCTTTGGCTAGGGATACGGCAAAAACGTTAGGGATAAAAATAATTAAGTATTAGGGGCGATAATTTATGAATATAGGCAGAGTTATTGGTACGGTAGTAGCGACAAGAAAAGATGATACGTTAGTAGGATGTAAACTCATGATTACACAGCCACTTACAATGAATAAAGAAGCAAAAGGTGAACCGATTATTACTGTTGATACTGTTGGAGCAGGTATAGGTGAATTGATAATTTATACTGAGGGAACTGCTGCAAGAAATGCAGCAAGAAAAAGAGAATCATCTATAGATGCAGCTATTGTAGGTATAGTTGATAATATAGATGTCTGGGAGGAATAAATTTGCTAAATGTAAAAAGTATAAAACAAGCTATGGAATATAGAGAACTTATAGATGTGCTTATGGGAGACAAAAACTTTGCAGACATTGTACTTTACGGTGGAAATGTAATAAACGTAATAACTAAAGAAATATATACTGCAGATATTGCTATTAAAGGAAGATATATACTATTAGTTGGTGATAGTGAATCTCTTATCGGGGAAGATACTGTAGTTATAGATGTACAAGGCAAATACTTATCTCCAGGGTTTATAGATTCACATATGCACTTTGAAAGTAGTATGCTTACAGTTACAGAATTTTCAAGATTATCTATACCATCAGGAACTACTACACTAATTGCAGATCCTCATGAAATAGGTAATGCATTAGGTCTTGTTGGAATGAAGGCTATGGCTGATGAAGCAAATCATGTTCCAAATCATGTTAGATTTGTTGTTCCAGCTCTTACACCTGACTGTCCAAGTTTGGAAACAGCAGGAGTAGACGTAACTTCAAAAGATATGGAAGATTTATTAAACTATCAAAACATAATAGGAATAGGAGAACTTCAAGGATTCAGTAATGCAAAACATGTATATAGAAACACACCAGAAGTTATAACTGACCTTTTAGCATCAACAACTTATGCAAAAGGTATAGGAAAAGTAGTTGATGGAAATGCACCAGAATTATTTGGAAAAGAACTTGCAGCACATATAGTTTGTACTGGTGGAAAATGCTCTTGTCATGAAACTACTACAAAGGAAGAATGTGTAGAAAAGTTAAGACAAGGTGTATATGTATTCATGAGAGAAGGTTCTACTCAAAAGAACATGGCTGAATGTATAAGAGCCGTAACAGAAGAAGGCCTTGATTCAAGAAGATGTATATTAGCAACTGATGATATGGTTGCTGAAGATTTAGAAAAATTAGGACATATGAATGAAATAGTAAAAAGAACTATCAAACAAGGTGTAAGCCCTGTTGAAGCTATACAAATGGTTACAATAAATCCAGCAACTTATTTTGGCCTTGAAGATAGAGGGGTTTTATCACCATCTAAGATGGCAGATATAGCGATAATAAATGATTTAGAAGAAATGAGTGTAGAAGGCGTATTTGTAGAAGGAAAATTAGTTGCAGCTCAAGGAAAACTTTTAGTTGACCTTCCTAAATATACATATCCAGATAGTGTTAAAAATTCAGTAAAAAGAAACTTATTAAAAGAATCAGACTTAGAAATAAGAAGTGATAAATCAAGAGTAAGAGTTAGATGTATAGAAGCTATACCAGATCAAAACTTAACTGGGTGTATAGAAGATGATGCCAAAGTATGTAGGGGTATAGTAGAAGCAGACACTCAAAAGGACTTATTATACATAGCATGTATTGAAAGATATGGAAGAAATAACAATATAGGAAAGGCTTTTGTAAAAGGCTTTGGTCTTAAAAAAGGAGCATTTGCAGAAAGTGTAGCCCATGACACACACAATATAACTGTTGTAGGAACTAATATTAAAGATATGGTTGTTGCAGTAAATAGAGTTATAGAAATGGGTGGAGGGCTTTGTGTAGTAAATAATGGTAGAGTGTTAGATGAAATGGCGCTTCCTGTAGGTGGACTTATAACAGATGAACTTACAGGTCAAGAAGTAAGTGAAAAAATTGCTTCTTTAGAAAAAACAACTGCAAATGATCTAGGATGTACTATACACGCACCATTTATGCATTTATCATTCCTAGCATTATCTACAAGTCCAAAGTGGAAAATAACAGATAAGGGATTAATAGACGTTAATAATTTTACTATATTAGATCCAGTAATAGATTAAGTAAGTTTATATCGAATTTTATTATAAAAATTTTAGGGGGTAGTAGTATGAATAAAGATTATATGAAAATGTGTATCGAGGAAGCTATAGTTGGCGTTAAAGCTGGTCATGGTGGACCATTTGGAGCACTTATAGTTAAAGATGGAGAAATAGTGTCATTAGTTCATAATACTGTATTAAGAGACAACGATCCAACTGCTCATGGTGAAGTAAATGCAATAAGAGCAGCTACTAAAAAATTAGGAAGATTTGATTTAAGTGATTGTGAATTATATACTTCAGCAGAACCATGTCCTATGTGTTTATCAGCTATAATGTGGGCTGGAATTAAAAAAGTTTATTATGGATGTACAGCACAAGATACTGAAGATATCGGTTTTGCAGATAAGTTCATATATGATTATATAAAAGGTGAAACAGAAACTAATCCAATAGAATTAGAAGAGTTACTAAGAGAAGAATGTTTAGATGCATTTAAAGAGTGGTCAGTAAAGGATGACAAAACACCATACTAGAAGGTTGTAAAAAGGCTGTTATTATAACAGTCTTTTTTTGTGTTTATAATATTACATTTAATAAAAACAAATTTGAAAATTTTGGAGGTTAAACTGGTATTGTATAATAAATAACAATGTAATAAAATCGAAATATGTCGAAGAAAAAAATGATTTAGCGAATTGTATATTGTTTGACTATTACAACAACTAAAACAAACTTTAAAATAAATAAAAATACTATTGCAGATTATATAACAACGTGATAAAATCAAAATATGTCGAAAGACATCGTTTTCTAGGATAAAATGTATAAAACGAAAATTTTATACGTGCAATCATAATTAAAATAATAACAAATAGGAGGGCTTAAAATGAGCACAAAGACAAGTACTCAAGGCTTACAAAAAACGTTAGGTTTTGCCGCAGCATTATCTACAGTTGTAGGTATGGTTATAGGTTCAGGGGTATTCTTTAAACCTTATGCTATGTATAATGCTACAGGAGGAGCACCAGGATTAGGAATGATAGCCTGGATAATAGGTGGTATTATAACAATAACTGCTGGTCTTACTGCTGCTGAAGTAGCTGCAGCAATACCAAAAACTGGCGGTATGATGACTTATTTAAAAGAAATATACGGAGAAAAATGGGGATTCTTAACAGGTTGGATGCAAACAGCTTTATTCTTCCCTGGAACAACTGCTGCTCTTGCGGTTATATTTGCAACTCAAGTAGTTACATTAGTAGGATTAGATACAAATAATATGGGATTAAAAATAGGAGTAGCTATAATAACTATACTTCTAATATCATTCTTAAATACTTTAGGTTCAAAAATGGGTGGTACTATTCAAACAATAGCTACTGCAGGTAAGTTAATACCACTTGCTTTAATAATAATATTCGGATTTATTAAAGGTACTGGTAACCCTATAATGTCTCCAATAGTTGGAGAAAGTGTTAGTGTAGGTACAGCACTTGGTTCAGCGTTAATAGCTACATTATTTGCTTATGATGGATGGATAAACGTTGGTGCTATAGCTGGAGAAATGAAAAACCCAGGTAAAGACTTACCAAAAGCTATAGTTGGTGGTTTATCATTAGTTATGGCAGTATATATACTTATAAACTTAGCTTATTTATGGGTTATGCCAGCTGATCAATTAATGATGACAGAAACTCCAGCTGCAGCTGTTGCTACAGCTATATTTGGACCAATTGGTGGTAAAATAATAGCTGTAGGTATATTAATATCAGTATTTGGTGCATTAAATGGATATTTATTAACAGGACCAAGATCTCCTTACACTTTAGCTGTTGCAAAAATGTTACCGGGAAGCAACTGGTTATCTAAGGTAAATGAAGGTGGATCTCCAGCAAACGCTACATGGTTCATAGCTATATTATCTTCAATATATGCTTTAACAGGAAAATTTGACTTATTAACAGATTTAACTGTATTTATAATATGGATATTCTATATAATGACTTTCGTAGGTGTTATAAAATTAAGAAAAGATCAACCAAACTTAGTAAGACCATATAAAATACCATTATATCCAATAACTCCAGCAATAGCTATAATAGGTGGAACATATGTAGTTATAAATACATTAATGTCTCAACCTGTAAATGCTATAGCAGGACTAGTAATAACAGCTTTAGGACTACCTGTTTACTCGTATATGAAAAAGAAAAATGCTTAATATATAATTAAAAGCCTTGGTATATACCAAGGCTTTTTTAATTGCAATTATGTTATATGCCAATATGAGAGTAGCGAATTTTTTTATGTTGTTTGACATTTATTTAACTACAACATTCAAAATTCTATATTTATAAAAAATTCTGTAAATAATCATTGCAGATTAAATCATACCGTGGTAGAATCTAAATAAATCTATGGATAACGTTTTCTTGGGAAGGGGGTATAAGAAAGCGGGGAATTATAATCGCAATTATAATTATTATAATGTCAGGGGGCTATTAAATGAGCACAAGAGCAAATACGCTAGGCGTAAAAGAAAAATTAAACACACAAACAAGTAATCAAGAGTTAAAAAAGACATTAGGGTTTGCCACTGCTATATCTACAGTTGTTGGAATGGTCATAGGTTCAGGGGTGTTTTTTAAACCTTACGCTATTTACAATGCTACAGCTGGAGCGCCGGGGGTAGGGATATTAGCTTGGATAGTTGGTGGATTTATAACGATAGCTGCTGGTCTTACCGCAGCTGAGGTATCTGCAGCAATACCAAAAACTGGCGGTATGATGGTTTATTTAAAAGAGATATACGGAGAAAAATGGGGGTTTTTAACAGGTTGGATGCAAACTGTTTTATATTTCCCTGGAATGTGTGCAGCACTTGCAGTTATATTTGGTACTCAAGCAGCTGGATTATTAGGGCTAGGCGTAGACAATATGGGTGCAAAAGTAGGAATAGCTATAGCGGCTATAGTATTATTGTCATTTTTAAATACATTAGGTTCAAAAACAGGTGGTGCTATACAAACATTAGCTACTGCAGGTAAATTAATACCACTTGCTTTAATAGCTATATTTGGATTTATTAATGGTAATGGTAACCCTGTAATGTCTCCAATGGTTGGGGATGGTGTATCTATAGGAACAGCATTAGGTCAAGCTTTAATAGCGGTATTATTTGCTTTTGAAGGTTGGATGAATGTTGGTGCTATAGCTGGTGAAATGAAAAACCCTGGCAAAGATTTACCGAGAGCTATAGTTGGAGGTTTATCATTGGTTATGGCAGTATACTTAATTGTAAATATAGCTTATTTATGGGTTATGCCAGCTAATGAATTAATGATGACACAAACTCCTGCTGCAGCAGTTGCTACTGCTATATTTGGACCAGTTGGTGGTAAAATAATAGCTGTAGGTATATTAGTATCGGTATTTGGAGCATTAAATGGATTTATATTAACAGGAGCAAGAATGCCTTATACTTTAGCTAGTGAAAAAATGTTACCAGCAAGTAATTGGTTTTCTAAATTAAATAATAATTTAGTTCCTGCTAATGCTACTTGGTTTATGGCTATATTAGCATCAGTTTACGCTTTATCAGGAAAGTTTGACTTCTTAACAGATTTAACAGTATTCGTAATATGGTTATTCTTTATAATGACTTTCTTTGGTGTTATTAAATTAAGAAAAGATCAACCAAACTTAGTTAGACCATACAAAATACCATTATATCCAATAACTCCACTAGTAGCTATAGTAGGTGGAGGGTATGTAGTTATAAACACGTTAATGACTCAACCTAAAAATGCCATATTAGGATTACTTATAACATTCTTAGGATTACCTCTTTATACATATATGAAAAGGAAAAATGCTTAATACACAAATTAGGGCCTTGGCTTATGCCAGGGCTCTTTTTCAATGGTATGTTAGGTGACTAATATTACATAAAATGGTATACTAAATATATAATATAAAGTTTTAACTAATTTATATATTTATTTATATAATATAATAACAACAATAGCAACCGTAGTATCTACAAGGGGGAAGAAACATGACATCAAAGGCAAAGGGCTTGTTGTTTTCATTAATTGTAATGTTCGGATTGAATTTAACAGCTTGTTCAAGTGATGATATATACACATACGACGAACAAGACACAGTTATTAGTAATATTACTGACGATGAAAATACAATAGAAAATGAAGAAATAGAAAAAACGGAAGAGATAGAAGAAACAACTAAAATTTTTAGTGTTCCTGAGAATAGTAGAAAAGGTACAGTTATAGATTCAATAGATGGTGACACTATAAAAGTTAAATTTGAAAATGGCGATGTAGAATCAATAAGAATACTTCTTATAAATACACCTGAAAAAAATGAAAAATTTGGACTTGAAGCTTCAAATTTTGCTTATGAAGAATTAAACAATAAAACTGTTTATATAGAGCCAGATGTAGAAGATAGAGATAAGTATAATAGACTTCTAGGGTACGTTTGGTATGAAAAAAATGGACAACTAAAGTTGTACAATAAAGAAATAATATTAGCGTCGTTATCTAAAGTCGCATATGTATATGATAGTAAAAAACACTTAGATATCTTGAAAAAGGCTGAAGAAAGTGTTAAGTACAATAAACTAAACATATGGGAAAAAGAAGGTTATGCTACTAATAAAGGCGATAAATACGATATGAGTGTATATGAAGATAGCCCTTTAAGTAGTAGTTCTAATAATGTTAAGAATTCGGTATATACAACAAAAACTGGCAGCAAGTATCACTTAGATAAAGATTGTAGAGGATTAGCTAAGGCAAGTAAAATATTTGAAAAACCAAAACAAGAAGCTATAAATTCTGGTTTGAGTTTGTGTGGATATGAAGATTAGAGTAATAAGAGAGCTATATTTAAGCTCTCTTATTGTTTTATAATATAAATATTTGTTAATTAATTGATATAGATAAATGTATTTAGAGTAAAATAATAGAAGTACAAAAAAGATTTAACTATAAAAATTTTGGGTAAAAATGATAATATCCAACTGATATATTTGGGCAAGGTTCCATCTGGTCGTTGGCGACATGAACGAAGCGAATTTTTGGTAATAAGGGAGCGTAAAAATATGGATATAGATAAAAAAATTATTAATTTATTAAGTCAGATACATATATTATCATTTGAAGATATAAGTATAGCTAAAAGATTTTTAGAATCTAAGGATTACGAATTAGCATTAAAACATTTATGTTCTAGAATAAATGAAGAGAGGGTGTTTATTTCTAAAGAAACTTATGAACTAATAAAAAGAATAGCAGAAGAACTAGATACAGAACAGTGGATATGGGACGATTTAGAATTTCTGATTATGTAATAATATAATCCAAGTTTAACTAAGGAATACATAAGGTATTAATTTTTTGAATAAGCTAGAGAATAGAAATGTTTACTTAAAAATACAACAAAGGTAGCTTCTTCCATTGTGATATAATAAATGTAGAGGGGAGTGAAAATTATGAAAATTGTTACAAAAATTAATGTTTTAGCAAACAAGTTATCCCACAGCTTTAAGCGTTTCCCTGTGACACTGTTATTTGCAACGTTAATGGTGGGGGTTCTTATTTTTATGAACCACTTAGATTTTAATCTTGAAAAATCAAGGGATATTTATACTCGTGTATCTATGGCATTAGCATTGGGTATTCCACTAAGCTTGTCTTTACATGTTTTTTTAGAAAGAAATGTTCATGTTAAGACACCAGTTAAAATTTTATCTCATATAGCAGTTATGGTAGTATTGAGTGTCTATTATTTCTTGTTCTTAAAAAATCAAGAAATGGTAACAATGACAAGATATGTTGCATATACTATTGCTCTTTATATGCTTTTTAGTATTATCCCATATTTTCGCAAAAAAACAAATTATGAACTTTATGTAATTAAATTATTTACTAGATTTGTTACAACTTATGTATATTCTATAGTTCTTTATTTAGGTATAGTTGCTATTTTAGTAACTATAAACTTACTATTTAACGCAGATATACCAGGTGAGGTTTTTGCTGATATGGCCCTTATTGTAGCGGGGATTTTTGCTCCGGCATTTTTCTTAGCTGATGTTCCAAGAAGAGAAGAAGAAGTTTTGCCTGAGAGTTATCCGAAAGTATTAAGTATTTTACTACAATTTATTATACTTCCGCTAATTTCAGTATATACGATAATTTTATATGTTTATTTCGGAAAAATTGTAATAACGAGACAGTTACCACAAGGGATTATAGGTAATTTAGTTTTATGGTATTCCATTGTAAGCACTATTGTTCTTTTTTTCATATATCCATTAAGGAAAAAAAGTCAATGGATAAAGTCATTTATTAATATTTTCCCAAAGGCTATTCTTCCATTGCTTGCAATGATGTTTGTTGCCATTGCAATAAGAATTAATGCTTATGGAATAACAGAAAACAGATATTTTGTATTGATAGTGGGGTTATGGGTAACTGGAGTCATGATTTACTATTCAGTTAAGAAAGATATTATTAATATTTTTGTAACTATATCTTTGGCTATTGTAGCTGTTTTAACTGTTACAGGTCCTTGGAGCGCTTATTCAGTTTCAAAGAGTAGTCAAAATAAACGATTTGAGGAAATAGTAAAACGATATGATATGATTGACCAATCTGGAAATATAAAAAATTCAGAGGATGAATTTTCACAAGCAGATCAAGTTCAAGTTAGTGGGATAATTTCATACTTCAACCATTACCATGACTTAGAAGATATAAAATATCTGCCAGCAGATTTTGAAATTAGCGATATGAAAAATCTATTTGGATTTGATTTAAAAGATGATGGTCTAGGATTTGATCAAAGTAGAGAGTATTTTAACTATTTCTTAGAGAGACGAGAAAGTTTAGTTGATATTAAAGATTTTGATTATTTTACAACATATGAGATATATAGCTCTGAAAGTTTCCAACAATCAAATGGAGATTATAATATTGCCTATGACCACAAAGAAAAAGAGCTTATTATTAAAAATAAAGAAAAAATTCTTTATAAAACTAACTTAGAAAAAGTTGTATCAAATATTCACAATAAAAATAAAGGAAAAGCTACAGATAAAGAAAGACTTAAAGAAGAAGAAATGGCATTCAAAGATGAAAATAAAGAAATCAAAATCCAAGTTGTTTTTAAAAACTTAAGTGGCTTTGAAAATAGATCTACTGATGAAGTAAATCTTGAATCAGCGGAGTTTTATACTTTTATA
Source organism: Sporacetigenium mesophilum DSM 16796 (assembly GCF_059569055.1). Taxonomy (NCBI): domain Bacteria; kingdom Bacillati; phylum Bacillota; class Clostridia; order Peptostreptococcales; family Tepidibacteraceae; genus Sporacetigenium; species Sporacetigenium mesophilum. Next base: position 258,316 of record NZ_JCANUR010000001.1, read on the forward strand.
AAATTCAAATAATAAAAAGCAAGAGTACAATGTAATGTGCTCTTGCTTTTTAAATTATATAATTAACTATGTATATTTTTTACACTTTGGTAATATACTTTAATATAAAAAAGTACAAGCTAAAGGGGTGAAAATATGTATACTGTTAAAGTATCAGATATAAAAGAGCCAATAATATTCAAAGGAAAATTTTCAGAACTGAAAAAATATCTTAAAGAATTAGAAGAAAAATATAAAAATAAAAGACAGTAACCTTGCTTATGCTTTATAGGCAAGGTTATTTTTTTTACAAAGATGTTGACAAAACACGAATGTTTTGATAGATTAGTATACAAGATACATCAAAAATTATATATGCTCATATATACTCAGTGATATGGACTGAACGTTTCTACCGGTACACCGTAAATGTACTGACTATGAGCAAGATTATCATAGGAAATTGTCTATTTGACAGAATTTTAGGTTTGTTGGACTTAAAGTTTATTAAATAGATATTAAAGACCTATATAATAATTTTGCTTATAGAAAATTATTATATAGGTCTTTTTTTATGTAAATATAACTTTGAAAATACACGAACAAAAAATTAAAAAATATAGTTAATGTAAATAAAATAAACTTTTGGAGGTAATCGAATGAATGAAAAATCTCAAAACTCGGTATATAAGTTAGATGGTATACCGCCATTAAAAACAGCAATACCACTTGGAATTCAACATGTACTTGCAATGTTTGTAGGAAATGTAGCACCACTAATTATAATATCTAGTGCACTTAATTTACCAGTTGTAGAGAAAACTTTCTTGATTCAATGTGCTATGTTTGTAGCTGGAGTTGCAACATTAATTCAATGTTATCCTATAGGGCCAATAGGAGCTAGACTACCGATAGTTATGGGAACAAGTTTTGCATTTGTTCCAACAAGTTTAGTTATAGGAGCTAAATATGGTATGGAAGGAATACTTGGGGCATCGTTAGTTGCTGCAATTGTACAAATAGCAGTTGGAGTAAGCCTAAAACATCTCAAAAAATTCTTGCCGCCATTAGTTACAGGGACGGTAGTTTTATCTATAGGTTTATCACTTTTGCCAGTAGGAATTAATTATTTTGCTGGAGGGGTAGGTTCTTCTGATTTTGGATCGCCATCAAATTTATTATTAGGAACTATAGTTTTAGTCACTATAATATTTTTCAAGCAATATACAAAGGGATTAACTAGTATATCTTCAATACTTATAGGGCTTTTAGTAGGTTATATCGTTGCAATACCAATGGGTAAAATAGATTTTTCGGAAGTTATGATGGCTTCTTGGATATCTATTCCTACACCATTTAGATATGGGTTTGAATTTCATTTAGATGCGATACTTCCTATGGCATTTTTATACATAGTTTCAGCACTTGAAAGTATAGGTAATATATCAGCAATAACAAAGGGTGGAGCTGATCGAGAACCTAGTGCAAAAGAGATTTCTGGTGGAATAATAGCAGATGCAGTAGATAGTATTATAGGTGCAATATTTAATGTACCACCGAATACATGTTTTGGTCAAAATGCAGGAATTATTGCTATGACAAAGGTTATAAATAGATTTGTAGTTGCAATAGGTGGAGTATTCTTAATTTTAGCTGGTATATTTCCAAAACTCGGTACTATAGTTGCACTAATGCCTCCAAGTGTACTTGGTGGAGCTGCAGTAATGATGTTTGGTATGATATCTATAAGTGGGATAAACCTTATAATGAGCGAACCTTTAGGAGAAAGAAATAGTGTTATAGTTGCCCTGTCTTTAGGAGTAGGTGTAGGACTTAGTCAAGTACCTGGCGCACTAGAAAAAATGCCTCACATAATCCAATTAGTATTTGGCGAATCTGGAATAGTTTTAGTAGCTTTAATAGCTATAGTTCTTAACATAATATTACCAAAAGATAAAAAACAAGAACTTAAGGATGTAGCAAATTTTTAATAAATGAAAAAATACCAAGGGGGAATATAAATGTTTACAGTATTAGATATAGTCCAACCTCAAAGTATAAAAGAAGCTTATGAGATATTAATTAAAAGAAAGAGCAATACAGTAATTGGAGGGTCTGCCTATTTAAGACTGGGTTGTAAGAAAATAGGAACTGCAATTGAATTATCAAAGCTTAATTTAAATTATATAAAAGAAGATGAAAATTGTATAGAAATAGGAGCTATGACTACTTTTAGAGATATAGAAATAAGTACTATTTTAAATAGAAATTTTAATGGAGTATTATCAAAATGTGTGAGAGATATAATAGGGGTTCAATTTAGAAATGTAGTAACTGTTGGAGCTAGTGTATTTTCAAAATATGGATTTTCAGATTTATTAACGGCATTATTATCACTAGATACAGAGGTAGAACTTTATAACGGCGGTAGAATGACATTAGAAGAATTTTTAGAAAAGCCCTATGAAAAAGACATATTAACTAAAGTGTACATAAAGAAAAATAATAGAAAATCTGTATACGCCTCTATGAGGAATTCAGCAAGCGATTATGCAATATTAAATGTATCTGTTTCTAAAATAGATAGTAATTGGAAAATAGTTTTAGGGGCTCGACCAAGAAGAGCTAGTGTTGCAATTAATGCATGTGAGTTTATTTCAAGTGAAGAAATAAGTGATGAAACAATAGAAGAAACAGCTCAAATAGCATGTGAAGAATTAACCTTTGGAAGTAATATGAGAGCAAGTGAAAATTATCGCAAGGTTATATCTAAAGCCCTTATAAAAAGAGCCATTGTGGAGGTGCTACAATGCAAATAGAATTAATATTAAATAAAAAAAATATTAAATTAGAAGTTAATGGTGATGATTACCTAGTAGATGTACTCAGAAAAGAAGGTAACTTAAGTGTTAAAAGAGGGTGTGATACAGGTTGTTGTGGACTTTGTACTGTATGGATAGATAAAAAACCGACATTATCTTGTGCTACACTTGCCATAAGAGCTGATAAAAAAGAAATAACTACTATAGAAGGGTTACAAAATGAGGCTTCAGAATTTGCAGATGTTTTAGTAAAAGAAGGAGCAGAGCAATGTGGATTTTGTAGTCCAGGATTTATAATGACTGTACTTGCGATGAAAAATGAACTTATAAATCCTAATGAAGAAGATATAATTCACTATTTAAATGGGAATCTATGTAGATGTACAGGATATATGGGACAACTAAGAGCAGTGAAAAAATATCTGGGGGTAGAGTAGTTATGAATATAGTTGGTAAGAGTATATCTAAAATAGATGGAATGGCTATAGCTACAGGAAAGCCGGTATATACAGATGATTTGTCTAGTACAGATGCATTAGTTGTAAAAATTTTAAGAAGTCCTCATGCATTTGCAAAAATAAAATCTATAGATACTTCAAGGGCGGAAAAACTTGAAGGTGTTGAATGTATACTTACATATAAAGATGTTCCTAATACTAGATTTACATTGGCTGGACAAAGTTATCCAGAACCATCACCCTATGACAGATTAATATTAGATGAAATAGTTAGATATGTAGGAGATGAAGTTGCAATAATCGCAGCTATAGATGAAAAAATAGCAACTAAAGCTATGAATATGATTAAAGTGAATTATGAAATTTATGAACCTGTACTAGACTCAGATACAGCTATAGGACATAAAACAATAATTCATAGTGAAGACTTACATTGTAACTTTGATATAGGTATGGATAAAGAAAAAAATATAGTATCTACTCATAAAAGCGAAAAGGGAAATATAGAAGAAGAAATAAATAAATGTGATGTAGTAATTGAAGAAACTTATGAAACTCAAGCTCAAGCTCATTGTATGATGGAGACCTACAGAGCTTACAATTATCTAGATCATATGGGAAGATTGGTTGTAGTAAGTTCTACTCAAATACCTTTTCACGTTAGAAGGCACTTATCTCGTGCTCTTGATATACCTGCAAGTAAAATAAGGGTTATAAAACCTAGAATTGGTGGGGGGTTTGGAGGAAAACAGACTGCCTGTGTTGAAATATTTACAGCTATTGTTACACTAAAAACTGGCAAGCCTGCAAAGCTTATATATACTAGAAAAGAAACTTTTAGTTCTACCACAAGTAGGCACCCTATGAAAATAAAAGTTAAAATTGGTTCAGATAAGGAAGGTAATATAAAAGCAGTGGATATGTATGCTTTATCTGATACTGGGGCATATGGGGAACATGCATCTACAACATTTGGATTGGTTGGAGAAAAAACTCTTCCATTATACAATAAATTAAATGCCTATAAATTTATGGGTCACGTTGTTTATACTAACAAAACACCATCGGGAGCATTTAGAGGATATGGAGCAACACAAGGATGTTTTGCGGTAGAATCAGCAGTTAATAAGTTAGCATCAAAATTAGGTATTGATCCTATAAAATTAAGAGAAAAGAACCTTATAAAAGAAGGTGAAACTTCTGTTGCTTATAATAAAAATATAAATAGTTCTACATTAGATAAATGTATAAAAAGAGGAAAAGAACTTATAGGATGGGACAATAAATATCCTAGTAGAGAAGTAGCTCCAAACAAAGTTAAATCAGTGGGAATGGCTATTACTATGCAAGGGTCAGGTATAGCTGGAATAGACACAGCTTCAGCACAAATAAGATTAAATGATGATGGAACATATACATTACTTATAGGTTCTACAGATATGGGCACAGGAAGTGATACAATTCTTGCTCAAATGGCATGTGAAGTTTTAGAAACAACAATGGATAATATAACAGTTGTTGCAGCTGATACAGATATATCACCATACGATCCAGGTTCATATGCTTCAAGTACTACTTATGTTACAGGAATGGCAGTAGTAAAGGCGTGTGAAGAATTAAAGGAGAAAATTGTAGAAGCTGGAGCAAATCTATTAGAATTATCTAATAATAAAGTTGATTTTAGTGAAGGTTTAGTAATAGATATAAACAATGAAAATAGTATATCAACTAAAGAAATTGCAATAACATCTATTGTAGGACCACAAAATTCGCAGCTAGTTGGAAATGCAACCCATGGAAGTCCTGTTTCACCACCTCCATTTATTGCAGGATTTGTTGAAATTGAACTTGACAAGGAAACTGGGAAAATAGAACTAATAGATTATGTTGCTGTAATAGACTGTGGAACAGTTATAAACAAAAACTTAGCGAGAATACAAGCAGAAGGAGGGATAGTTCAAGGTATAGGAATGGCTATGTATGAAGATATTAAGTTTAATTATAAAGGTAAGTTAGATAGCGACACTTTTATGCAATATAAAATACCTTGTAGAAAAGATGTTGGAAATATAATAGTGGATTTTGAAGAGAGTTTTGAACCAACAGGCCCATTTGGTGCCAAGTCCATAGGAGAAATTGTTGTAAATACTCCACCACCAGCTATAGCACATGCTGTTTATAATGCAGTAGGAGTTAATATAAATACCTTACCAATAACACCTGAAAAGATACTTATGGCTATGAATAATCTAGAAAGCTTTAAAGAGCCAACTGAAGCTATTTATGTAATATAAAAAATTGCCACTAAATTTAGTGGCAATTTTTTATACATTAGGTATGTAAATTAACGAGAAAATATCTTCATCAATTCTTTTATATTGTTTTGATGTGCAGTGTCTTTTACCTTAGTTCCGTGCGTACGTGAATTTAGGAAATGTAAGTCAACGTGACCATCCATTCCATTTCCTTTTACAGTATCAAGATTTAATCCTGATCCATAGCCATTACTTCTATTGCTTACAGTTACATTAGCTGGCTTGTCATCTCTACCTGCATGAGGCATAGCGCTCATAGATGCTATGATCTGCTTATTATCTATATGTACAATAACTGGTCTTCTTGTCCAACTAAAGCTACCCCATACCTGTTTTATTTTTTGAGTATCTTCTTTTGTCAAAGATTCAATATCAGCATGGTTTGTTCCATAGGTTCTTTTCATATTAAAAGTTATTCCTGTTTTGTAATCTTCTACAACGAAAGTTGCTCCCCTTGGAACTTCATTTTGAGCAATTGACCAATCAATGGCAGTTACACTTTCTCTAGATACATTAGTTCCTCTATTTGGAGCGTCGTTATTTGCAGGACTAGTACCTTCAGTTACTGATATTAAGTAAGAGTTAGAAACATGTCCTTTCTTTCCGTTATATTCTACATAAGACCAATTTCCGCTTTGAGACATTACATCTACTTTACTTCCCTTAGGTATAGTAAGTATTACACTAGAGCTTGTAGTAGCGCCAGATCTCATATTCAGGTTTGCCTTAGTTTGTTTTTGTATATTTAAATCAGTAGTAGTAGTCACTTCAGTTACAGGTGCTGAATTAGTTTGAGTCGAACTTACAAATAGCTTACCTAACGTATTCTTCCCAGCTATTCCATCAGCGCTAAGTCCTGATGCCTTTTGGAATTTTATTATAGAACTTTTAGTTGCACTACCATAGTAATTAGTTGTTTTAGAGATATTTAAGTATCCATTTTCTTTTAATTTGTTTTGAATAACATTTACATCACTATGGCTCATTCCATACTTATATAAATTTAACTTGAAATCATGTGCCGATGCCATGCTTACATTAGAAAAAGTTATCATGCTCGACAGTGCTAATATGTAAAAAGTTTTTCTAGATATTTTCATAAAAAATTCTCCTCCTGTATTTGAACGGTTATGTAAATAGGCAAAAAAAATAAACCAAGAAAATTGTTGGTTTTTGTAACCCCTCTGTAACCATATTGTAACATTTGAAGAAAAAACTTTCAATAATATAAGAGTATGTATATTTTTCCAGGTTATTGATAAATAGCAAATCAATGGAAAAAGCCAGTATAAAAATACTGGCTTTTTTACGATATTAACAGTGATTGAAGGAATCGTCATCAACACATAGTAATATTAATATTAATATTAAGAATGGTATCCAATCAGATAAACATATTTCATCCAAAGTATCTTGGAATACTAAGAATAAAAAGAATAATACTATTATCCACCAACCATCGAATTCACTAAAAAAGTTTGCCATAATATACCTCCATAGATGTAAGTTTTTGAAGATTTGCTAACCTTCTAAGTTATAATATGAAGATAAATAAAAAATTGTTACTATACTTTTTCTTCATAAAAAACACATAATATAGTAATATTCTTTTAATGTAAAAAAATAGTTTACATATACCCTATAAGGGTATATTATAAATATATAGGAGGGTTGATTATGAATATAAAAGAACAAACAATAAATGTAACGGGAATGACCTGAGCAGCTTGTGCTAAAGCTGTCGAGAGGGCAGTAAGAAAACTAGAAGGAACAGTAGAAGCGAATGTTAATGCAGCTACTGAGAAATTAAATATAAAATATGATAGTACAAAAACTACTTATGAAGCTATAAAAAGTGCAATAGAAAAGGCAGGATACGGAGTTTTAGAAGAAGTTAAAGCCAAAGAAGTTATAATCCCTATTGGCGGTATGACATGTGCAGCTTGTGCTAAGGCTGTAGAAAGAGTAGTAAAAAAACTAGATGGTATAGAAAATGTATCTGTTAATATGGCAACAGAAAAAGCATCTATAGGCTATAACCCAGGTAAAGTAAGGATTTCAGAAATAAAAATGGCAATAGAAAAAGCTGGATATAAACCATTAGAAATAGAAAACAAAAGTTCTGTAGATGAAGATAAATTAAGAAAAGAAAAAGAAATAAAAACTCTATGGACTAAGTTTATAATATCGGCTATATTTGCAATACCTTTATTTTATATAGCTATGGGTCCTATGTTAAAGCCACCATTTCCAGAATTTCCAGTACCTACTATTATAGAGCCAATGATGTATCCAATGAATTTCGCATTAACACAGATATTTTTAACAATCCCTATAATTATAGCGGGAAATAAGTTTTATACAAGTGGAACAAAAGGAATATTGAATAAAAGTCCTAATATGGACTCGTTAGTGGCGATGGGTACTTCAGCAGCTGTAATATATAGCTTATACTCAGTATATAGAATATCTATTGGAGAATTTATAGCTGTTGATAATATGTATTTTGAAACAGCAGGTATAATAATAACTTTAATATTACTTGGAAAATCACTTGAGGCAGTTTCAAAGGGAAGAACAAGTGAAGCTATAAAGAAACTTATGGGTCTAGCACCTAAAACAGCAATAATAATAAAAGATGACAAAGAAATAGAAATACCTATAGAAGAAGTTGAAGTAGGAGATATAATACTAGTAAAACCAGGTACTAAGATACCTGTTGATGGTGAAGTTATAGAAGGTCACACATCAGTAGATGAATCAATGTTAACGGGAGAAAGTATACCTGTTGAAAAAAATTCAGGTGATAAGGTAATAGGTGCAAGTATAAATAAAAATGGATCTATAAAATTTAGAGCTACAAAAGTAGGAAGCGATACAGCACTTTCGCAAATTATAAAACTTGTTGAAGATGCCCAAGGATCAAAAGCACCTATAGCTCAAATGGCAGATATAGTATCAGGTTATTTTGTTCCTATAGTATTTGGGATAGCTGCTTTATCAGGTATAGCTTGGTATTTTAGCGGAGAAACTTTAGTATTTTCACTTACAATATTTATAGCAGTATTGGTTATAGCTTGTCCTTGTGCACTAGGCCTTGCAACTCCAACAGCAATAATGGTTGGTACAGGTAAAGGTGCAGAATATGGTGTTTTAATTAAAGGTGGAGAAGCACTTGAAAGTGCTCATAAAATAAACACTATAGTATTTGATAAAACAGGTACTATAACTGAAGGAAAACCTGAGGTTACAGATATAGTAGTAACTGATGTTGTAGACAAAAACACTTTATTAAAAATTGCAGCAAGCGCAGAAAAAGGATCAGAACATCCACTTGGTGAGGCAATAGTTAGAGCTGGAGAAAAAGAAAATTTACCAATTCTTAAGGTAGATAAATTTAAAGCGATACCAGGTCATGGTATAGAAGTTGAAATAGAAAATAGTGTAATATTATTAGGAAATAGAAAATTAATGTTAGATAGAGGTATATCATTAGAAGATTTAGAAAGTGATTCAGACAGATTGGCTGAAGAAGGTAAGACTCCTATGTATATAGCAGTAGACAACAGACTAGCAGGTATAATAGCGGTTGCAGATGTTGTGAAAGAAAGTAGTGCCAAAGCTATACAAAAACTACATGAAATGGGCATAGAAGTTGCTATGATAACAGGAGATAATAAAAAGACCGCAAATGCAATAGCAAAACAAGTTGGAATAGATAGAGTACTTGCAGAAGTTCTTCCACAAGATAAGGCAAATGAAGTTAAAAAGCTTCAATCAGAAGGTAAGAAAGTAGCCATGGTTGGAGATGGAATAAACGATGCGCCAGCACTTGCACAAGCTGACATTGGTATAGCAATAGGTTCTGGTACTGATGTTGCAATGGAATCAGCTGACATAGTTCTTATGAGAAGTGATTTAATGGATGTTCCGACAGCCATCAAACTAAGTAAAAGTACAATAAGAAATATAAAGCAAAATCTATTCTGGGCATTTGGATACAATGTTATAGGTATACCTATAGCAGCAGGGGTACTTCATATATTTGGAGGACCACAATTAAATCCAATATTTGCAGCAGCTGCAATGGCATTAAGTTCAGTTTCAGTTTTAACTAATGCCTTAAGACTTAGAAGTTTCAAGCCATATAAATAGGAATTTGAGGTGAGAATATGAAAATTAAGAAACTAGCATTAGGTGTATCTATATTAACTTTGGCTATAGGACTAGTTGGTTGTAAATCAACTGATGTAGTAGCTAAATATGGAGCACAGTCCTTTGATATAATGGTAGATAAAAATAATGTATACTCAAATGATAAAGACAATAGATGGGTAATAGAAGCCCCTGACAAAACAAAGTTTAATATAAGTAAAGACTTTAGTGACAATGTAGATTTTGCTATAGAAATGGACGGTAAACCATTTATAGATGGTGGATTAGATGTATCAAAACTTCCTAAGTCATATATATACAATGACAAAGAGAAAACTATAAGTATTGATTCAAATATAGGAGATACAAAATTTGAAAGTAATGATAAAAAGCCTGTAGATACACTAAATTATATAATAGATAACCATAGAGATATACTTGGATATCATCATGAACTAGATCACTATGGTTTAGACTTAGACAATGGAAACAAATTTGAGTGGGCATACCATATGGACAAAAACGATAAAGATATAGTATTTGTTTTAAATCCAGAGCTTTTTATAAAAGCAGGAGTAGATCCTAATAAAATAGACGGATGGGCATATGCTAAAGTAGGAGAGGATTACAAGTTATTAAAACCATTTGATATAGTAAAATAAAAAATTCGCGACCTGAGTGTCGCGAATTTTTTATTCAAATTATTTTAAACTAGGTAAATCATCTATAACTTCGATACTACCACCAATAATACCCATCCAACAACTATAATCTATACTTGTAACATTATTAGGAGTAAATTCTATTATATTTTCACCTTCTTGTAGCTCTTTTTCTATATTTAATGAAGGAATAATTATTGAATTATTACATCCTGATAATTGTTTTCCATCTATGATAAATCTAGTTAGTATATCCTTTTTAATATATACTAAGTTAGGAGTATATCCATAATAATCAGCAGTAATTTTAATTGTTTGAACCCCATAGTAACTTATGAAAGTTCTATAAAATATATATAAGATAAAAAGGTGAAATGTATAAAAAAAGGACTTTTGTGGCAATATAGTTTATTGTTCATATTATAATAATAACCTATGTGATAAAAGGAGACTAAATATGATAGAAGTCGTAGCTGCTATAATTATAAATAATGAAAATAAAATACTAATAGCAAAACGTAAGGTATCTCTAAAATATGGAGGCCTTTGGGAATTTCCAGGGGGTAAAGTAGAAAAAGGAGAAGCTTATGAAGACACAGCAATAAGAGAATTAAAAGAAGAAATGGGTATAGATATACAAATATTAAAATATTTTGGAGAAACAATTTCAGACCAACAAGATAAATCAATAAAACTTATAGGGTTCAAATGTATAGTAATAAATGGAGATATAACTCTAACTGACCATGATGAATATAAATGGGTAAGTAAAGATGAATTGACAAATTATGAATTAACTCCTGCAGATAAATATTTTGCATTTAAATTAATGAATGAAAATTAGTAAAATACTATTTTTAAATAATATTTTTTATTATTTAGAAATAGTATTTTTTGGATTGAATTTTCATAAATACTTGAAATATCAAGGCCAAAAGGAGATAATAGATATACAGTGTAAAATAGTATGTAATCTAATTAAAATGAAGTTCAATAGGGGGTAGTATAAAATTGAGTCATTGTATATTAGACATCGAGGGTTTATCTATTGTAGGTAGTAAATTTAATATTGAAAATATAAATTTAACTATAAATAAGGGGCAGATTCTATCGCTTTTGGGTCCAAAGGGATCTGGAAAAAGTAAAATTATAGAGTCAATACTAGGACTAGTAAAATATAATTCAGGAAAGATTTATATAGATGGTATAAATCAAAAAAAGAATAATGAACAGATTAAACAATACATAGGATATATTTCAGAAAATTTATCTATATGTAAAGATATAAAGTGCATTGATTTTTATAAAGATATAAAAAAGTCCTATGAAAATTGGGATGATATTTTATTTTCAGCTTTAATAGATGAGTTTGATTTCGATTTATCTAAGAAGATAGAAAATCTATCGAGGGTAAATCTAGTCAAATTTCAACTGATATTATCTATAAGCCATCATCCTAAACTTTTAATATTAGATAAAATACCATCGGATATTAATCCATTAGTTAAAAATCATATATTACAAAGGATAAAACTAGTTGTAAAAGAGGAAGAATGCTGCGCACTACTATTATCGGATAAAACTGATGATGTATATAAAATAGCTGATACGGTTAGTTATATACATAATGGGAAAATAGTTATGACAGGAAATAAACAGAATATATTAGATAACTATGAGAAATTGACATCTAAAGAAGAATATAATATATAACTTAACTGTTAAAAATATAACATTTTATAAAGGAAGCTAGTACTAGCTTCCTTTTTCATATTCAATAATAAATCCTATAAAAAGTTGTATATATAGTTACTAATAAGTGAAAAAATAAAGGTAATTAGAAAATGTGAGGTGAAATAAGATTGTCACAAAAAACAATAAGAAGAGGCTTTGATGCAGAGGATTACAAATGGTTTTGTAAAGAATCTATTGAAAAACTTAAGATTGCACAGCAAGAAGTTGGGTGGCTATTAGATAGAGGTTACAAAATGAGCTCAATAATAGACTTAGTAGGTGGACATTACCAATTTACTGCAAGACAGAGAACTGCACTGAAAAGGGCAACATCATCCAAACTTCAGTATGAAAAAAGAAAATCAACTATACTTTCACTTGATTCTTATAAAGATGGTTGTTTATACATAGATGGATTTAACTTGATAATAACTCTCGAAGTGGCGCTTTCTGAAAGTTTACTTATAAGGGGAAATGATGGGGTTTTAAGGGATCTAGCAGGTTTAAGAGGAACTTATAGGATTATAGATAAAACTGATGAAGCATTAAAACTTATTGGCAAAACCTTCAACAAATTTAAAGTTCCTGAGATTAAATTTTTTCTCGATGCACCCGTATCAAACTCAGGAAGGTTAAAAAGTAAGATATTAGAACACTCATATGAATGGAAAATTCCAGTTGAGGTGGAACTAGTTCCAAATGCCGACCCTATACTTTCTAAAATGGAAAGAGTTGTAACTGGAGATTCTATAATACTTGATGAGTGCAAGAGTTGGTTTAATTTATCAAGTGAAATTGTTGAAAATTATATAGATAATTCCTGGATTATAAATTTTCAAGAATAATATATAAATTAAAATATTATTTTAAAAAGTCATATAATATATTGTTGACAACATATTGATATTAATATATTATAAATCTATCGCGAAAATTAAATATTGAACTTCTTATCCAGAGAGACTGAGGGAATGGCCCTACGAAGTCTCGGCAACCATCAAACAATATGTTTGAAAAGGTGCCAATTCCAGCAGAACAATTTGTTCTGAAAGATGAGAAGAAGACTGCAGTCTCATTATGTGTGCAACTTTAAGGTCTTCTCTATTCATCTAGAGAAGGCCTTTTTTAGTATGAAAAATGATAGGTCATCAAGGAGGAACGTCAGAATGAAAAATAGCATCAAAAAAGGCAATCCATTAGCGTTATTACCGTTAGGAATATTTTTACTTTTATTTATTGGAACAGGAATTATAGCAAAGGATTTTTATAAAATGCCTGTACTTGTAGCATTTTTAATATCTGCAGCATCTGCTCTTTTATTAAATAAAAAAGTAAGTATCGCAAAGAAAATAGACATATTTTGTAAAGGTGCAGGTGAGTCAAATATAATACTTATGTGTATTATATTTATATTAGCAGGTGCATTTGGAAACGTAGCAAAAGAAATGGGTGGAGTAGATTCAACAGTAAATTTAAGTTTATCAGTATTACCTCCTAATCTTTTGATATCAGGATTATTTGCTATAGCATGTTTTATATCTTTATCAATGGGAACATCTATGGGTACAATAGTTGCTCTAGCCCCTATTGGAATTGGTATTGCAGAGAAGACTGGTATACCATTAGCTCTAGTACTAGGTGCAGTTGTCGGTGGAGGCATGTTTGGTGATAACCTATCGATGATTTCTGATACAACAATTGCGGCAGCAAGAACTCAAGGATGTGAAATGAAAGATAAGTTTAGAGTTAACTTTATAATAGTTCTTCCAGCAGCTATAATTACTGCTGTTATTCTTACAGTTATGACATCGGGATATAACGGAATTGTAGGCGGGAATTATTCTTATGATATAGTTAAGGTATTACCTTACTTAGCAGTACTAGTTGCAGCTTTAGTTGGAGTAAATGTGTTAGTATTACTTGGTGGTGGAGTTATATTTGCAGGTATTGTTGGAATAGCTTCTAAATCGTTTGATTTTTATGGTTTTTTAAGTGCGGCTTCACAAGGTATGATGGGAATGGAAGATCTAGCTTTAATAGCTATGGTTGTAGGAGGAATTGTAGAGCTTATCAAGTTTAATGGTGGAATTGACTTTTTACTTTATTTTATAACTAGTAGAATTAAAAGTAAAAAAGGAGCAGAGTTTGGAATTGCTGCTCTTGTAAGTATAATAGACCTATGTACTGCTAACAATACTATTTCTATTGTAATGGCAGGGCCTTTGGCAAAAGATATAGCAGATCAATATGATATAGATCCAAAAAGATCAGCAAGTATATTAGATATATTCTCTTCTTGCTGGCAAGGAATTATCCCTCATGGAGCACAAGTTTTAGCAGCAGCGGGCTTAGCGTCTATATCACCTATTGCAATACTACAATACTTACATTACCCTGCACTTATGGGAGTTTTTGGAATACTTGCAATAGTATTTGGCTATCCAAATTTAAAAGATAAGAAAGAAATAAGTATAAAAGCAAAGGTAGTGAATAATTAAACATAAGTTATTTTAAAGTGCAAAGAGAAATCTTTGCACTTTAATTTTTATATAAATGTTTATAATGCTATATTCAAGGGTATATTTTAAAAATAAACTAACAGATATTATTCTGTCTGCTTAATCTACTTTTTCTAATTCTTTTCTAACTTCAGCTATTTTTGTATATGATTCAAGTAGTGCGTCTTTGCCTGATTTAATTAGTTTACTATCTGAATGTAGTAAACCATCCATTAATTGGTCAACTCCATACAGACAATTGATAACAGAATCTTGTAATTTGGTATGAAGTTCTTTATATTCCTTTGGAACTAGGGTTTCATCATATATATAAGATTCTAAAACTTTTCGAACTTCTTTTAATTTAACATATTCTCTTTGAATATTATCTACATTTTGACCTACAGGCTCTATAGGACATTCATCAACAATCCTTTGGTGTTCCTTTAACCAGTTTTGTGCAAATTGTTTATAATCTACTTCTTGGTTAACTAAATTAAATGTGGTTGTAGACTTTGTATTTTGATACATAAATCCAAAGGAATATACTAATGCTATTACAATAATAGAATATATAAATTTTTTATTCATTTTCAACACCTTTACCTTATAAAATATTTATATAATTTAGTATCTCCAAAACATAAATATATAAGTACTATTTTGGTAAGTTTAATATTTGTATATTACTATTTTTACAAATTTAATGATTGGAAGTATATTATAAATAAAATTATATATCTAAAATATAACTTTAGGAGGTAACACTTATGATAGTCGCTATACCAAATAACGAAACTAGGGTTAATCAACATTTTGGAAGAAGTACAAGCTTTATTATTGCTACTATAGATAATAAAGAAATTAAAGAAATAAAAGAGGTTTCAACTGCAGAATTTACACATCAACATGGAGCATTAGCCAAAATGCTAATAAGTAATAATGTTAAAGTAGCAATAGTGGGAGGAATAGGACAAGGGGCTTTAGATGCCCTTGATAATGCAGGAATAGAAGTAATAAAAGGAGCTTCTGGAGAATATAAAAGTATTTTAAATGAATTTATAAATGGAACATTAGAATCAAAAGACATTGTATGTAACCATAATGGAGAACATCATGGAGATCATCATCACCATCATTAATAAATAAAATGAAAGGTCCCAGTTAATAGCTAACTAGGGGCCTTTTATATAGCCTATACAATTCATATTATATATTAGCAAGAGCATTGAATTAATTTTCAATGCTCTTATCTCAAAAAAACATTTTCAATTTCAATCATTGCTTTATCTGCAGTACGTAATTTTTCAAGGTTTTCACTGATTAATTTAGTATCTCCACTAGCTGTTGCCAAGAGTATACTGTTAAAAGCATCTTCATATATTGCCAGTGTTTCTTTTAACTTATTATGAGTTTCTCTGTATTTTTCAGGTACTTTATCATCAGAAAAATTAAATGTTTTTAGATATTCTAATCTTTTTTGTATGGCAATTGTATTATCTGATAAATACTTTATATCAGGCTTAAATACCACAGGGTACTGATTTCTGAGTTTGTTTAAATCAGTAATAAATTGAACTACATATCCTTTGTATTCTTGTTCGTCAGGACTCTCTACTGAATATATATTTTTATAGTTAAAGCTTATTGTAATCATAATTATTAAAATAACTAAGGCAAAATACATATATTTATTTTTAGAAATCATAAAAATTCACCTTCTCTTTAAGATTTATATATAGTTTTAGCAGTATATAAATTTTATATTAGTAAAATTTATATACAAAAAGAGGAACTATTTCATTAAAAGAAATAGTTCCTTTTTTGTATTGTAATTAGTTAAAATATACTTATATATTTACATTCCATCTTTGCATTCAAGCATTTGTAAACATTCAGATATACCTGTATCCATTTTTTGAGCACATTCAGCCACATGTTGACCACCTTTTGTAGTAGCCATTTCAGATATCTTATTTGCTGCAAATGCAGAATTAGAAGAAGATAAAAGAGCCATTCCAACTAGAGTTATAGACAATAATTTTTTCATAAGTTTACCTCCTGTATATGTTTTAATTAAATTATAGTAGTAAATTATGAAGAAATTATGTAGAAAATAAATATCACAAAAAATTATGGACAGAATAATATAAATAATATAAAATTAATAAAAAATAAAAATTATTTAAAGCGTTGATGAGAAATAGTAGAAATATATTTTCTTTTACAGAGAGTTCCCGTTTGGTGAGAGGGGCATTAGAACATATTTTGAACACATCTTTGAGCTAGGCACTGAACCCTTTTTAGGTAGTAGACTGTCTCGGATTCCTGCACCCGTTATAGTGCTAGAGTATAAACAATTATTTGTCGTACTCGAAGAGGTTGATATCGTGAGATATCAATAAATAGAGGTGGAACCACGTGAGTAATACTCCCGTCCTCTAGCTATAAGCTAGAGGCGGGAGGTTTTTTATTTATAAATTATAATATAGGAGGAATTAAAATGAAAAATCAAACTATTAAACCATCGATTTTACCAGGATTTATGGAATTATTACCAGCAGATCAGATATTATTTAATAATATGATGGATATTATAAGAAAAAATTATGAAGGTAATGGTTTTGTTCCAATGGATACACCTGTTATAGAAAAAACAGAAATATTATTAGCTAAAGGTGGCCAAGAAAGTGATAAACAAATTTATAGATTTAATAAGGGAAGTAATGATTTATCGTTAAGATTTGACTTAACAGTTCCTTTTGCTAGATATGCAGCACAATATATGCCACAGTTAACTTTTCCTTTTCGCAGATATCAAATAGGAAAGGTGTTTAGAGGTGAAAGAAATCAAAAAGGCCGTTATCGTGAATTTTATCAATGCGATATAGATATTATTACAAATGGAGATTTAAGTATAATAAATGATGCTGAAGTTCCAAGTATAATTTATTATATATTTAAAGAATTTGGACTTGAAAATTTTAAAATATGTATAAATAACAGAAAAATTTTAAATGGTTTCTTTGAGTATCTTGGAATTAGTAATTTAGGAGATGTTTTGAGAATAATTGATAAAATGGATAAGATAGGAATTGAAGTTGTTAAAAATGAGTTAGTAGAAATAGGAATAGATGATTCTAGTGTTGAAGAAATAATGGAGTTTATAGATATAACTGGAAGCAATGAAGAAATACTAAGTTCTTTAAGAGCTTTAAATGTTGAAAATAATACATTTAGTAATGGGTTAGATGAACTTTCTCAAGTTATTAAATATATGGGGTATTTTGGAGTTTCAGAAAAGAACTATATTATAGATTTAAAAATAGCTAGAGGTTTAGACTATTATACTGGAACTGTTTATGAAACAATTCTAGATGATTACCCAAATATCGGTTCAATATCTTCTGGTGGACGTTACGATGATTTAGCAGGATATTATACTAACCAAAAACTACAAGGTGTCGGTATGTCTATTGGATTAACTAGATTATTCTCTCAATTAAAAGAACTTGGTATTTTAAAGGAAGATAATTCTTCATCACTTACAAAGATTTTGGTTGTTCCAATTGATAATAATATGGAATACTCTATAGGGGTTTCTAGAAAATTAAGAGAAAGCAACATAATTTCACAGGTATACTTAGAAAATAATAAGATATCAAAAAAACTTAATTATGCAAATAAATTAGGTATTCCATATGTAATACTAATTGGAGAAGAAGAAATACAAGATAATTTATTAATTCTTAAAAATATGGAAACTGGAGAACAAAGTAAATTATCCTTAGAAGATATTATTAAATTTATTAATGAATAGAAGAATAATACTAATTAACTAAGGATAATCTAAATATGATATTTTCATTATCTGGAGGTCATATTTATGAACATAGAAAATATAACATGGGAAGACGTTCTAATAAATAAAGGTATTGATGAATCTATAGTAAAATCATTTATTGGATTTATAGCCTGGGATGAAGACGAGATATTTTCTAAATTAGGTGAAGAAATAAATGATGTTTTAAATGGATATGAAGGAAAAGTAGTAGCTTATGATGTTGAATGTAGTAAGTATAAAAGTTTTGGAATATTATTTTTTAGCACAAATATTTCAGAAGAAGACTCAAATAAGGTATTTGAAGTAATTCAAGATTACGAACATAAAGAAGTATACAATATGAAAAAGTAATGAAGACCCAATTTAGGGTCTTTATTACTTTGGTTAAAAATATAATAATTGTTTTCTTTTATTAATATAATTATTATTAGAAGGTTTATTTAAGGAGGTAAAATACATGTCCTTATGCAATGTTCCGCCAAATGTTCTTGCAACGGTAGCAACTATTATAGGGGTAGGTCTAGCTAAAAATCTAACTCCTGAAGAACAAAATTCAATAGCCGGTTTTTTACAAAGTATAGGGCAGACAATGGAAACTGTAAATTCACAAGTGGCACTAATAGAGTCCGAAAAATGTTCTGGAAACAAAGCTCAAAAACCGAATATTAATGCTATAGATGAAAGTGAAAAACTAAAAGCAAGATTGGAAGAATTAGAAGATCAAATGGCATTAATTAAAAAACAAATATATTATAAATAAATGCCTATCCATTAAAATAACCAGTTAATATATTAACTGGTTATTATTTTGTAATTAATCTACAATTTTAAATTCTTTTAGCATATGGTAAAACCTTGAACCATGCCCTTCTGAAGCTTCTACAAAGTATTTTTGTGTTACTTTAAATGTACCGCCTTTATTATTTTCTATTAGATAGTAATTAATTACTGGGTCTTTAGATTTAGATCCTGCTCTAGCGTTAATTAAAATAGCGTCTATAGGTTCATTAACTAATCCTTTATTTTCAACTGTTTCGTACTTTCCTTTAATATCTTTTTCTATTTCTGAAGCTATAACATGAGGTCTTTTATCTGCTATTTGTTCTATTGTCATAGATACTTCAGGATAGTTTGCTGCTTTATTTATAGGAGTAATTATATCTTTTCCATCAACTGATTTCATAGTATACATATCTTTGTCATAGTAAATTATATAATTCGTTGTGTTTTCACTTAACTGCATATTAGCTTTTTCGCCTGTACCTTCAATTTGCTGTTCAACAACTTTATTAGGCTCAAATATTTTCTTAATAGTATCAATTGCTGCATGGCCATATGGTGTTAAAGTTACAAAACCTACTACTAAAGCTGCAGCTATACTTATATATTTAAGAAAATTATGTTTATTTTTAGTTTTCATTTTTAAGTCAACCCTTTCGCTGTCAATTATGTTTATTTCTTTTTCAATATTGTTCCATATAGAATCTTTTAACTCTTTTATTTCATCTGTGCCTTTTAATAAAGCATCTTTTATCTTTTTGTCATCATTATTAATCATATTATTCACCCCTTTTAATATTTTCTAGTAATTTTTTAAGCTTTTGCCTCCCTTTGTACAACCTTGACTTAATTGTATTAATGTTTACTCCCATAATATTAGATATTTCAACTTCGCTAAATCCTTCAAGATACATTAACACTATAGGTATTCTATTTATATCTTCTAGGTTTTCAATTGTAGAATATAAATCTTCGTGTTTATTATCAGTAGTGACTTCTTTTTCATAATTTGTTGAAGTGAAGTCATCGATTAATATTACTTTTGGGCTTTTTTTGAGTACTCTATTACACTCATTTATTAATATATTATAAAACCAAGTTTTAAAGGGTTTATTAATATCGTAGCCATCTATATATTTGTATACTCTGATAAATGTCTCTTGTACCGCATCGGCAGCATTAGATTTATCTTTAGTAACTGCAAAAGCAACTCGTAGTGCATACTCAGAATATATATTGTAAAGTTCTTCAAATGCTTTTTTATCTTTATTTTTTACTTTTTCTAGGAGCTCCTTCTCCACAATTACACCTCCTCAGTGATAGCTATCTTTGATTTTTCTTTTCACTATATATACCTTTAATATCTTATAAAAGTTTTTTGTTTTAAAAGTTTTTTAAAATATTATTATTTTGTGCAAAATTGTAAGAAATTCTTAAGATTTATAATAATTAATTTGTAAGATTTAGATAGTATTATAAAAATATAGAAAGTCTACAGTGGTATAATACGTAGTAGGAGAGTGATGAAAATGTATAATAACATACTAGTTGTGGATGATGATAAAGAAATAGTTGAAGCTATTGAGATATATTTGAAAAATGAAGGGTTAAATATATATAAGGCTTATGATGGATTAGAAGCAATAGAAATACTAATAAAAGAAGAAATACATCTTATATTAATGGATATTATGATGCCAAAAATGGATGGATTAAGAGCAACACTTAAAATTAGAGAAGAAAAGAATATACCTATAATACTTATCTCTGCTAAGTCAGAAGATACAGATAAGATATTAGGCCTTAATATGGGAGCAGATGATTATATAACAAAACCATTTAATCCACTTGAATTAATTGCAAGGGTAAAATCTCAACTGAGAAGATACATAAATTTAGGTAATTACAAAACCAACGATAAGGATGTATTAAAAAGTGGAGGATTAGTATTAGATAAAAACACAAAGGAAATTAGTGTTGATGATGAAATTATTAAAGTTACTCCTATTGAGCTTAAAATACTAGAGCTTTTACTGTCAAACCAAGGTAGGGTGTTTTCTATTGATGAAATATACGAAAGAGTATGGAATGAGCCTAGTTATAATTCAGAAAATACAGTAGCAGTTCATATAAGGAGAATTAGAGAAAAAATAGAAATAAATCCTAAAGATCCAAAATATTTAAAGGTGGTGTGGGGAATTGGATATAAAATCGATAAAATTCAATAAATTAAAAGAAAATAAAAACTATAAAGTTATAATACTATTAATTATGTTTATTTTGACTTCAACTTCAATTATATCTATTGGAGATGTTTTAAATAAAAGAGATATTTTACTAAAAAGTTATTATGAAACTAGTATGTTTTACGATGTATTTAGTTCTATAGTCTATAATGCAACTTACTTAGGTAAAGAAGTGGATAATCAGGAAATAAATAATAAATCTGAAGAATTAAGAAATAAATTAAGTGAAGAATTAGCATATATTGATGATCAATATTATAATCAAATTGAAAATGCTAGAAGTAATAATTATACTGACTTAGAAAAAAGTATCTTGGAAGATAAAAATAAGAAAATAGAGGAAACAAAAGTTAAATACACAAAAACCGATGAAGAAATAAGAAATATTGTTATAGAAGAAATTAACAAAGAAAAGCAATCTAAAAAAGGAATATTAAGAGGAGAAAGTAACGTAAATTATATAGTTGTAAATGATAACACAAAAGAGATATATACAAACACAAGGTATAAAAGTTTAAATGAGTTTACAAATAATTTTAAGGACTACCCTTACTTTCTTCAAATTTATGGTTATAACCAAAGTAATAAATTAGAAATTAATAATAAGAGAGTTATAGATACTAACCTTTATGGAAGAATATCAGAGTCCATGTATTCAGATGGATACAAAAATGTAAATGCATACTTTGCAATACCAAACAAAATAAAATACGGAGACTCCATATACAATAGCTATAAAAATTACAATGATACAAAGATGGAATTAGTAATTGAAATTGCGGTATTTTTAATATCATTAGCTGCTTTAATACTTTTATATAGAGAGTACAAAAAAATAAATAAAGATAAAACAGAAATTGAAGAAAAATATTTTAATATATATGACAAAATCCCATTAGAAATAAATTTAATAATAATATTTACGGCTTTTGGAATTTTATTAGATGCAATAGCTAGTGATAGAAATCTAAGTATTGAAACTGTATTAGTGGGTACTGTTGGAATATTACTATTATATAGCCTTATGGTATATATTAAAGAAATTGATAACAAAAAAGATGCAATTTATAATAGTATAACATTTAAGTTATTAAATCCTGTAAGAGAGTCTTATCTTATAAAATCAATAGGTCAAAAGTGGGCCATAATATTTTGTATATTTACTTTAATTCAACTTGGAATAGTAGCTCTTTTAACGATGGTAGGGGGATTTGGACTAGAGGGTATAGTAGTAATTTTCGGATTTAGTTTTGTTTTAAATTTACTATTTTACTTATATACTACAAGAAAACTTTCTTATTTAAATAAAATAATCATTGGAACTGATAAGATTGCAAAGGGAGACACAAATTATAAAATAGAAGTCAATAATAAAAGTAATTTAGGTGAACTTGCAGAAAATATAAACAACATTAAACAAGGATTAAATGAAGCATTAGAAAATGAAATGAAAAGCGAGAGAATGAAGGCTGAGCTTATAACTAATGTATCCCATGATCTTAAGACTCCATTAACGTCTATTATAAATTATGTAAATATTTTAAAAAGCGAAGATTTAAAACCAGATCATGTTAAAGACTATGTTAATGTACTTGACAAAAAATCTCAAAGACTTAAAATTTTAATAGAAGATTTATTTGAAGCATCAAAAGCAACAAGTGGATCAATGGAATTACAAATATCAAAATTAGAGATAACCCAACTTTTGAGACAAAGTTTAGCTGAAATGGAAGAAAAAATAATAGACTCCGCCCTAGATTTCAAAGTTAATATGCCAAATGATAAAATATATATTATGGCAGATGGAAGAAAGGTTTGGAGAGTTTTTGAAAATCTAATTTCAAATATAATAAAATACTCTCTAAAAAATACAAGAGTATATATAGATGTTGTACAAAACGATGATAATATCTATATATCTATGAAAAACATATCAGCGTATGAATTAAACTTTGATCCAAGTGAAATAACGGAAAGATTTAAAAGAGGGGATGAATCTAGAAATACAGAAGGCTCAGGTTTAGGCCTAGCAATTGCTAAGAGCCTTGTAGAACTTCAAGGTGGAAAATTATTTATTGAAATAGATGGAGATTTATTTAAAGTAACATTAATTTTAAAAAGTATATAGACAGTAAGGAGTAGGTACACTTATGAAAAATATTATTTTGGAGCAACTTTCAAAAATAAAAGAAGATATGGTTAATATTAATGACTTTATGTATCACAATCCAGAACTTGGAAACAATGAGCACAAAGCAGTAGAAAAGCTTACTAATTTTTTAAGAGAGCACAATTTCAATATAGAAATAGGGGTAGCAGATATACCTACAGCATTTCGTGCTATATATGAAAGTAAAGTACCTGGTCCTTCTATAGCATATCTTTGTGAATACGATGCACTTCCACAAATAGGCCATGGTTGTGGCCACAACATGATAGGAACAATGAGTGCAGGGGCAGCAATAGCACTAAGTAAGACAATTGATAAAATAGGTGGGAAAATAGTAGTTTTAGGAACTCCTGCAGAGGAAACTGACGGTGGAAAAGTGTATATGGTAGAAAAGGGGATATTTGATGAAGTTGACGTTGCAATGATACTACATCCAGGAAGTGAATCTACTAAAAGCGGAGAATCACTTGCTATGGATGCAATTCAATTTGAATTTAGAGGAAAAGCAAGCCATGCAGCTGCTTACCCAGAAGAGGGTATAAATGCATTAGATGGAGTTATACAGACATTTAATGGAATAAATGCACTAAGACAACATATTAAGTCTGATGTTAGAATACATGGAATAGTTAAAGAAGGTGGAGTTGCAGCAAATATAGTTCCAGATTATGCTATAGCACAGTTTTATGTAAGAGCAAAGGAAAGAAAATATCTTGATGAAGTTGTAGAAAAGGTTAAAAATGTTGCAAGGGGAGCATCTCTTATGACTGGTGCAACCTTAGAAATTAGTAATTACGAAATAAGTTATGATAATTTAAAAACAAATGAAACGCTATCTAAAGCATTTACAGAAAATCTTAAAAGATCAGGGATAAATGAAATAAAAGAACCAAGATCAGGTTATGGTTCTATTGATATGGGAAATGTAAGTTTAGTTGTACCATCTATTCATCCATATATTGGACTTGATTGTCCAGATATAGCTTCGCACTCAAGAGAAATGGCAGATATGACAGTTACAGATATTGGTCATGAAAGATTAATTCAAGGTGCAGCTGCCTTGGCATTTACAGGATATGATATTATAAGTGATGAAAATTTACTTAATAGTATAAAAGAAGAATTTGAAAATAGTAAATAAGTTTATTAATAGAGACATATATGTCTCTATTTTTTTTATGTAAAGTTTTATCTATAATTCATTGGTCATGTATTAATAATTACAATAGCAAAATAGCTGTTGTAATATTGCTTATTATGTAAAATATTGTTAAACTGATAACGTAATAAAAATACTGCTATACCTATATTATCTAGCACTAATAAAATTAATATATTAAAAAATGGGGGTTTTTTATATGAATACTTTTAAAGTTGTTTCTCATCTTAAAGAAGGAGTAAAGGTTGAATCTACTGCAGGAAAATTTAAAATGTTAATAGATGAACCAGTAGAGCTAGGTGGTACTGATGAGGCTATGAATCCTGTTGAAGCTCTTTTATGTGCTTTAGGTTCTTGCCAATGTATAATGGCTAGAATGTTAGCAGGAAAAATGAGAGTTGATTTACAAGATTTCTATGTAGAATTAGAAGGTGATTTAGATCCAAGAGGTATGGGTGGCGTTGAAGGGGTTAGACCTGGATACCAAAATGTTAGAGCTAAGTTCCATATAAAATCAAATGATTCTGAACAAAAAGTTCAAAAACTAGTAGAAGCAATTGAAAAATATTGTCCTATAGGAGATACTATAGCAAATGAAGTTAATTTAACATCTGAATATATTATAGATTAATATAATTAAAAAGAAACTGTCCATGAACATTTTAAGTTGTCATGTGACAGTTCTTTTTTGTTTATTATTTAGTTCGACTGCTCTGATTTTTTTGACTTTATTGTTGAGTAAAAAACAGTACCTAAAATTATAATTCCGCCTAATAATTCTCTCAAAGTTGGTATTTCTCTTAATAAAAGAGCAGCAAGTATAATACCGTAAACCGGTTCTAGGCTGGAAATAATTCCTGCTGTTTGTACTTTAATGTTTTTCAAACTATTAATAAACATTAAATGAGAAATACCTGTAAAAACAACACCTAGTACTAGAATTAAGAATATATCATTAGATTGAAAAGTAGGTTTTTGTAAAAATAAAAATGGAATTAATACAATTGAAACTACAAATTGTTCATAAAAAGCAATAGTGGTGCTTGAATATTCTTGTACATACTTTCTATTAAGCATTGAAAGAATTGCATATGTGAAACCAGATATTAGTCCCCACAAAACCCCTTGAGTTAAAGTATTTCCTAACTCAAACTTAGGTACTACAAGTAGTACACCTAAGAAAGAAATAACTGCAGTAATAATATCTGCTTTTTCAATTGTTTCTTTGAAAAAATATGGCTCTAGAAAAGTAACGAAAACAGGAAATGTGGAAAATGTAAGTAATCCTATTGCTACTGTAGATACCTGAATAGATTGAAAAAATGTACACCAATGAATTGACAAAATTATTCCCATAGCTATTAAATAATAATAATGCTTTTTTTCTTTTAGTTTTATTTCTTTTTTAAGATAAAGCATTAAAATTAATAAAAATATACTTGAAAATATAACCCTTCCAAGAACAATTATTATAGGTGATAATGAAAGAAACTTTCCAAATAACCCAGATAACCCAAATAAAAAAACTGCTAGATGAAGTTCTATTAAACTTTTATTTTTTACATCCATATATATCTCCTTATAATAAAATACATAATACCTATTATATATTCTACCAATGCTACAGACAATAAACAATTAATTAACACTATAAATTAGGGGGGAAACACCATTAATTATATTAACAATGATGTATAATAAAATTATATAAATACACGGAGGGTTTAAATGATTGAGATTACTGCATACATATTAGGTTCTTTATCTCTATACACTATTTTTTCTATTTATAATTACTTTAAATATCTAAAAAATGCAAAGAAAGAGATAAACGAAAACTTTGGTAAAAAAAGAAATATAAAAGAGATAAAGATAGATATGGAAAGAGTATCTAGTTATTTTAAAAATAAAAAATCAGAATATAATTTTTTTATTGATGATATTACATGGAATGATATAAACATGGATGAAATTTATCTTAATATGAATTATACTCAAAGCTCTGTTGGAGAAGAGGTTTTATATGATATTCTTAGAACTCCTATATATGATGATGCTAAACTTAAAGAAAGGGATAGTGTTATTGATTTTTTTCAAAATAATGAGAAACATAGATTTGAATTACAATATATTATGGCAAAGGTTGGGAAGATAAGCTATATAAATATTTCAGACTACTTTTATAATAAATTAGAGTACAACTCTAGTAATTTGTTATTATATAGAATTTTAGGTATAATACCAATAATAGGTTTATTAATAACAATAATAAGTAAATATGGAGTAATATTATTTATAGGATCTTTACTTTTTAATGCTTATTTAAATAACAAAATAAAGCGTAAAAGTGGATATGATATAGAAGCTTTTATGTATATGATTTCACTAGTAAACTCTGCAAAAAAGATACAAAAGATAGGTATAGAAGAAGTGAATTCACAATTCACCAAAATAAATGATAGCATCCACAAGTTAAAAGGACTTAGGAATAAATACTTTAATCCTATTTCATATGCTACTATAAATGATGCTATGATGATGAGTGAATATTTAAATATGTTTTTTCTAAAGTCAGTAATAAAGTTTGAAAAAATAAAACATATAATCATAGACAACAAAGAAGATATTAAAGTAATATATGAATTTATAGGAACTATAGATGCATATATTTCAATTGCATCATATAGAGAAAGCTTAGATTACTATGCTAAACCTAAATTAACAAATGCTAGTGAATTAAGTGATAATCATTTGGAATTTATAGATATGTATCATCCTTTTATTGCAAATCCTGTCTCTAATAGTGATAAACTTTCTAATTCTATTTTGATTACAGGGTCTAATGCTTCTGGTAAATCTACTTTCTTAAGGACATTAGCTTTAAATGCGATTACGGCACAAACTATATATACATGTTTTGCAAGAGAATATATATCACCTTATTTTAATATATATACTTCAATGGCTCTAAAAGATGATATTTTTAGCAATGAAAGTTATTATATGGTTGAGATAAGATCATTAAAGAGAATTTTAGATAATATAAACGATAATATACCATGTTTATGCTTTATAGATGAAATACTAAGGGGTACTAATACTGTGGAGAGAATAGCTTCTTCAAGTGAAGTTTTAAGCTACCTAGGCAACAGTAATTGTATTTGCATTGCCGCAACACATGATATTGAACTTACACACATACTTAAAAATACTTTTGATAATTATCATTTTCAAGAGTATATAACAGATAATGGAATTAGTTTTGATTATAAATTACATTCTGGACGTACTTTAACAAGAAATGCTATAAAACTTCTAGAGTTTATGGGATATAATAAAGATATTGTACAAAGTGCTGAAAATAAAGCAAATAATTTCTTAAACACTGGTTTATGGAATTAGATATAGTATTTACAAGAAACAGCTAAATACCTACTATATGATTTGAGTATAGGTGTTTGGCTGTTATTAATTTCAATTGTTTTCATGTATCTTTTAACTTACTAATTGGATATAATCTAAGAAGAACTTAACATAGAAAGGAAGTATTTAATGAAAGAAGCATTGTTGACATTACAAAAATATTATGGATATAGCGAATTTAGAAAATCACAAGAAAATGTAATAAAAAATATATTATCTAAAAAAGATACTGTGGCTATTATGCCAACTGGTGGAGGTAAGTCTATTTGTTATCAAGTTCCAGCGTTATTATTTGATGGAATAACAATTGTAATATCACCACTTATATCACTTATGAAAGATCAAGTTGATAACATAAAAGACCTAGGGATAAATGCAGAATATATAAATAGCTCCCTTTCTAATAACGATATATTAAATATAATAGAAAAGTTAAAATCCAAAGAAACAAAAATTTTATATGTTGCTCCAGAAAGACTAGAATCATTTGAGTTTTGCAACTTAATGAAAACAATAGATATATCTCAAATTGCAGTTGATGAGGCCCACTGCGTTTCCCAATGGGGCCATGACTTTAGGACAAGTTATAGATATATATCAAAGTTTGTTAATATGTTGCCCAAAAGACCAATAGTTACAGCATTTACAGCTACAGCAACAACCGAGGTAAGTGACGACATAGTAAGACTTATAGATCTTAACAATCCAGGAGTTTTTATATCTGGATTTGATAGAGAAAATCTTAAAATTA
Organism: Sporacetigenium mesophilum DSM 16796; assembly: GCF_059569055.1. Lineage (NCBI taxonomy): Bacteria > Bacillati > Bacillota > Clostridia > Peptostreptococcales > Tepidibacteraceae > Sporacetigenium > Sporacetigenium mesophilum. The sequence goes on from NZ_JCANUR010000001.1 coordinate 287,312, forward strand.
ACTCACTAAAAGTTGGAGATAAGTTTAGACATATATCAAATTATATAGAAGAAAATAAGGAACAGTCAGGTATTATATATGCTTCTACAAGAAAAGAAGTAGATAGTATTTATGAAAAATTAATTGAAAAGAATATTTCTGTTGCAAGGTACCACGCAGGATTATCAGATAATGAAAGACAACAAAATCAAGAAGATTTTGTTTATGATAGAGTAAATGTTATGGTTGCTACCAATGCTTTTGGTATGGGAATAGATAAATCAAATGTAAGATATGTAATACATTATAATATGCCAAAGAATATTGAGGCATATTATCAAGAAATAGGTAGAGCAGGTAGAGATGGAGAATTAAGTGAATGTATGTTGATGTTTTCTCCTCAAGATGTAATCACTCAAAAGTATCTAATAGAAATGAATATACAATCAGATGAAAGAAAGATTAACGAGTATAAAAAGCTCCAACTAATAGTTGACTTTGCCCATCACAATAGTTGTTTGAGAAAGTATATATTAAACTATTTTGGAGAAGAAGTAGAATATGAGGAATGTGGAAATTGTAGCAACTGTATTAATGAAGGAGAATATGTAGATAAAACTTTGGATACTCAAAAAGTATTATCTTGTATATATAGAATGAAAAAGGACTTTGGAGTAAATATGATAGTGGATGTACTAAGAGGTTCTTCTCAGAAAAAAGTTATACAAAATAGATTTAACGAGTTATCTACTTATGGAATAATGAAGAATTACTCAAAAGAAGATCTGTCTAGTTTTATAAACACATTAATATCACATGGATACCTGGGATTAAAAGAAGGGGAGTTTCCAACTATTGAGCTAAATAATAGGTCACTAAATATTTTAAAAGGAAAAGAAACTGTTACTTTAAAAGAATTTAATAAGATTAGAAAGATAATTGTTAATAATGAATTATTTGACATACTAAAGAATTTGAGAAGAGAAATAGCTGTAAAAGAAAATGTACCTCCATATTTTATATTTAGTGATTCAACTTTAAAGGAAATGAGCAATAGATATCCTATAAATAAACAACAAATGCTAGATGTATCAGGAGTTGGAGCTGCAAAGTTTGATAAATATGGAGAAAACTTTATTGAGTTTATCTCAGATTATGTAAATGAGAATAATATAAGTAATAAATGGGAGTTCAAAGGAAAATCTAAAGTTGAAATAGATGGAGATAAACTAAAAACTCATGAAAAAACAATGAATTTACTAAAAGAGGGCATGAGTATAAAAGAAGTTGCAAATGAAAGAGAACTTACTATAGCCACAATAATAAGTCATATTACAAAATGTATAGGCGAAGGAAATCTTTTGGATTTGGATATTAATTTTGAAGAATTGTTCACTAAAGAAGAGGAAAAGCAAATTTCAGAAGCTATAGACACGGTTGGAATGCAAAAACTAGGGGCTATTAAGTCTTTACTACCTAATGAAATTACCTATGACAAAATAAATGCAGTAATATTAAACAAAAAGAGATGCCTAATCAATTAGGCATCTTTTAAATTGGGGGAAATCGTTAAATTAAATTGGGGAGTTTTGAATTTAACTTTTTTAAATTCTATTAGATATATACCCCTTGCTATATATGCTAAACAGTAAATATTAAAAAAGTTAAGGAATTATTTATATAATATATGAGAACTATAATATAAAGGTTCACGTTATGAATAATAATGTGAACCTTTTTGTGCATTCAAACATAATTGAACATAAAATCGGTTTTTGTGTTCTCACTGTTAAATAAATAATCTTCTGTAAACTACTTGATTTATGATAAACGGTGACATATAATTTAAACAAATAAGAAAGTAAAACAACATAAAGGAACATGGGTGATAAAAATGTTTCAAATAGAGAGACAAACAAAAATATATAAATACCTACTTGAAAATAAAAAAGCAACTGTAAATAGTTTGGCAGAATACTTTGATGTTACTCCAATGACCATAAGAAGAGACCTTACAAAGATGGAAGAAGATGGATTAGTAGCAAGGACATTTGGTGGGGTAATGCTTAAGTCTAGCTTAGTCACAGAACTACCTTATACTGAAAAAGAAAGTTCATATATGGAACAAAAAAAGAAAATAGCAAGTGCAGCAGCAAATCTTGTAAAAGACGGTACTAGTTTAATCTTAGATTCAGGAACAACTTGTATGGAAATTGCAAAGCTTATATGTAATAAAAAAGATATAAAAGTTGTGACAAACGATATTTTAATAGCTGCATATCTTATGAAATATGAAAATATAGACTTATATTGCACAGGAGGTAACGTACAAAGGAATATTGGATCTTGTATAGATGATACTTCAAGAAAATTCTTTGAAAATATAAATGTAGAACTTTGTTTTGTAGGAAGCAGCGCAGTACATCATAAGTACGGAGTTTCAACACCTACTTCGCAAAAATCAGGTGTAAAAAAGGCAATTTTAAATGCATCTGATTACAAGATTTTGGTATCTGATAGTTCTAAGTATATGAAAAAGGGGTTCGTCAAAATATGCGATATAGAAGAGTTTGATATGGTAATTGTTGATTCTCACTTAGATTCTCAAGTAGAACAAGCATTAATAGATAAAGACATAAATATAAAAATAGTGTAGATGGAGTGATAGCATATGAAATTATTCGTTGTAGCTGACGACTTAACAGGATCTAATGCCACAGGTGTTCTTCTTTCAAAGGACGGTTTTAAATGTGCAACATTTATGTATCCAGAGCTAATAACAGAAAAAGAAATAAATTCCTATGATGTAGTTTCTATAAGTACTGATAGTAGAGGAATAAAAAAAGAAGATGCTTACAATGCTGTTTATAAAGAAGCTAGAGAAATGAAGGACAAGACTAGATTATTTACAAAGAGAATAGATAGTACTCTAAGAGGAAATGTAGGTGCTGAAATAGATGGTATAATTGATGCTCTTGATGGAGAGAGAGTAGCTGTTGTAGTTGCATCTTACCCAGATTCTGAAAGGATATCTGTAGGAGGATTTTTATTAGTAAATTCTATACCACTTGAAAAAACCCCAGTATCTAAGGACCCTAAAGCTCCAGTAACTATGTCAAGAGTTAAAGACATTATTAAACAACAAACTAAATATCAAGTTGGAGAACTATTTTTATCCGATGTAATGAATGGAGAAGAATATTTAAAAGAAAAAATGGAAGAACTAAAAAATGATGGAAACAAAATAATAGTTATTGATGCTGCGACAGATGACGAAATAATAACTATTGCCAAGGCTTCTAAAAATTGTAGTTTTGATATTATATGTGTAGACCCAGGGCCTTTTACAAGATATATGATGACTGAAACTTATGGACCGTCACCAGTAGAACTTGGTAAAAAGGTATTCTTTGCAATAGGAAGTGTTTCAGAAATAACTAGAAAACAAATAGAAACACTATTATCTGAAAAGTCACCTAAAATAGTTCACCTAAGCTCTGAAAATTTAATTTATGAAGATAAAAGAGAAAAAGAAATAAAACATGCTATTTCAAAAATAAAAGAGTACTTAAAAGACGATAGATGTGAAGCGCTTGGAGTTATAACAACTTTAGAAGAAGATGAAGTATTAGATCTAGGAAAAATTGCTAAAGAATTAAATACAAACGAAGAAGAAATTTCCCAAAGAATAAACAAAGGTATAGCAGAAATAACAGAAATAGCCCTTGAAATATCATCTTCAGCTATTGGTGGCCTATACACTAGTGGTGGAGATGTAACAGTTGAGGTAATGAACAAACTAGGCGTAAATGGTATAGAACTTAAAGATGAAGTTATACCTTTAGCCGTTTATGGGAAATTCATTGGTGGAAAATATCCTGGTATGCCTGTAGTTACAAAGGGAGGCCTTATAGGAGACTCAAATACTTTAGTAAAATGTATAGATTATTTATTAACTAAGGTTTCTACTTTATATTATGCAAAATAAATTTAGTTTTTAAGAGGAGATGATTTATATGAATAAACCATATATAGGAGTACCTATGGGAGACCCAGCTGGAGTAGGGCCTGAAATAGTGGTTAAATCAATAGTTAAGCAAGAGGTAAATGATTGCTCAAAGCCTGTTGTAATAGGAGACAAAAAAGTACTTCAAAAAGCAATAGAAATATGCAATGTAGATTTAAACATAAAGGTTATAACTAAGGTAGAAGATGGAGAATACAATACTAAAACTTTAAATTTAATAGACTTAGATAATATAGATATTGATAAATTAGAATATGGAAAAGTTTCAGGAATGTGCGGGAAAGCTGCTTTTGAATATATAAAAAAATCAATATATATGGCAATGGCAAAAGAAGTTGAAGCTATAGCAACAACTCCGATAAATAAGGAATCATTTAAGGCAGGAGAAGTTCCATATATAGGTCATACAGAGGTTTTAGAAGACCTTACTAATACAAATAATCCACTTACAATGTTTCAAGTTCATGGGCTAAGAGTATTTTTCTTAACTAGACATGTATCTCTTAGAAAAGCTTGTGACTTAGTAACAAAAGATAGAATGTATGAATTTATAGTGCGTTCAAAAGAAGCTTTAGAAGTATTAGGTATAGAAAATCCAAAAATAGCAGTAGCTGGACTTAATCCACACTCTGGAGAACATGGATTATTTGGTGATGAAGAAGGTAGAGAAATAGAACCTGCAATAGAAAAAGCAAGAGAAGAAGGAATAAATGTAGTTGGCCCTATAGGAGCTGATTCTGTATTCTACTTTGGTTTAAAAGGAAGCTTTGATGCGGTTTTATCACTATACCATGACCAAGGACATATAGCAACGAAGATGGTAGACTTCGAAAGAACTATATCATTAACTAACAATATGCCCTTCTTAAGAACTTCAGTAGACCATGGAACAGCATTTGATATAGCGGGTAAGAACATAGCAAGTGAGGTAAGCATGGTTGAAGCTATAATACTTGCATCACGATATGCACCTAATTTTAACAGCAAAAGAAAATAATAAGACATAGGAGGAAAAGACAATGAATGAAGTTACTGTTTCAGGTTCTCAAATACTTTTAGGACTTGGTATAGGAATAACATTAATGATATTCCTAATGGTAAAAACAAAAATACATGCATTTTTAGCTCTAATTATTGCAGCAGCTACAACAGGAATTATAGGTGGGATGGCACCAGATAAGGTTTTAGCAAGTATATCAGGTGGATTTGGTGGCACATTAGGTAGTATCGGTATAATAATAGGTTTTGGTGTAATGATGGGAGAAATATTTGAAGTATCTGGTGCTGCTAAGAGAATGGCACAGGTATTTATAAAATTATTAGGAAAGAAAAGAGAAGAATGGGCACTTGCTATAACAGGGTTTATGGTATCTATACCAATATTCTGTGATTCAGGTTTCGTTATTCTTTCTCCAATAGCAAAATCAATATCAAGAGCTACTAAAAAGTCAGTTATATCTCTAGGGGTATCACTTGCAATAGGTCTTGTTATAACTCACTCACTAGTACCTCCAACTCCAGGACCTGTAGGGGTTGCAGGAATATTTCAAGTAAGTGTAGGTAGCATATTATTATTTGGTATAATAGTAGCTATACCTATGACAATAGCTGGAATTGCTTATGCGAAATATATAGGTAACAAAATATATAGAATACCATCTGAAGATGGTGAAACTAATGAAGTATATGATGACAAAGAAAAACCACAATTAACTTATTCAGATACAAGCTTTGATGAAGAAGGATTACCATCAGCGTTTATGTCTTTTGCACCAATAATGGTTCCTATATTATTAATACTTGGAAATACTGTTTCTGCACAAATGGACGTTGCAGGACCGGTAGTTGATGCTATAAAGTTTTTAGGATCTCCAGTAATAGCAGTTGCTATAGGTTTAATAATTGCGATATACGGATTAGCTGGAAATAAACCTAGAAAAGAAGTAATAGGTGTTATGGAAAACGGTATAAAATCAGCAGGTGTTATAATGTTAGTTACTGGTGGTGGTGGAGCACTAGGTATGATAATAAGAGATAGTGGAGCTGGTCAATATTTAGCTGAACTTATAGCTCAAACTCCAATGCCAGCAGTATTATTACCATTTATAGTTGCATCACTTGTTAGACTGATACAAGGTAGTGGTACAGTTGCTATGACTACTGCTGCATCTGTTACAGCTCCAATGATGTTAACTCTTGGCGTAAATCCAATATTAGGAGCACTAGCTTGTTGTATAGGTTCATTATTATTCTCTCACTTTAACGATTCTTACTTCTGGGTTGTAAATAGAACACTAGGTGTTACAGAAGCTAAAGAACAAATAAGAGTATATTCAATGGCAAGTACAGTTGTATGGGCTGTAGGTCTTGTAGAATTATTAATACTTAATATATTTATGTAATATCAAAAAAGCTTTGAGGATTTTAACTCAAGGCTTTTTTCTGTATTATTCTACAAAAAAGATGTTATATATATAATTATAGATTTAAATAATGTATAATTACAATAGTTGGAAATATGTAGTATATATGTTGTTTTGAAAGGGGATATAAATGAAGGATATTTTTTGGGGGATTAATATCTTAAATACTTTATTATTAATTATTGTAATTTTATATTATACAGTTAAATATAAAAGATTGAATAGACGATTTAAAGTATTAATTGAAAGTGATAAGAAGCATGAAATATTTGAAATTGACTTAATTAAAAAGAAATTTTATTCAAGCTCTAACTTTTATTTATTTTTTAATAAATTACTAGATGTGAAATATATGAGTGTATATAAGTTATATTCCAAATTAGGTCTTAACTTTAGAACTCATTATAATATGATAGTTGAATCAGTAGATGAGAATACTAATTCTTATGAGATAGATTATAGCTTTTATATAGATGGACAAAGGAAATGGGTTAGAGAATACGGAAAGTTATTAGATAATGCAAAAATATCAGGAGTCATATTAGACATTACAGATAAAATGCTAGAAAGAGAAAAGTTACAATATGAAGTACAAAGAGATAAGCTAACAGGTTTATATAATAGATATAGATACAGAGAAAAAATACAAGAACTTATTGATGTAAATAAAGATAAATTAGGAGTATTTATATTTATAGACTTAGATAGATTTAAGGAAGTAAATGATACATATGGACATGCTGTAGGAGATATTTTACTTAGGAAGTTTAGTGAACTATTAACAAAACTAGATGATGATAACACTGTAATTTTCAGAATTGCTGGAGATGAATTTGGGCTATTTAAAAATGGTTTTGATAATAAAGAAGACATATATGAATATATAAACAAGTTCACAGAGAATTTTGATAAATTTATACAAATAGGAAATATTGATTTGGAACTAAAGTATAGTTGTGGGGTATCTATATACAATATTCACTGTAGTGAAATTGAAAAGTTAATAGAGTATGCTGATTTTGCAATGTATCAATCTAAAGATAATTCTAGTAAAACAGTAAGCATATTTGATGAAAAAGAGTATGAAAGTTGTAAAAATATGAAATATAAAATAGGTCAAGTTCCTATTGTTATTAAAGAAAATCAATTATATCCAGTATATCAGCCTATATTTAATATACAAGATAATACGGTGTATGGATATGAGGGGTTAAGCAGGGTAACTAATGTTGCGTTTAATAATATATTGGAACTTATACAAATTGCCAAAGATCACAATAAAAACTCAGAGCTCAATCAACTTATGATTGATAATATTTTAAAAGACTTTAGGTATGATGATAAAAAATTATTTATAAATTTAGAAATGAGTAATCCTGAAGTTGTACACAAAAACTTTGAAAAATATTTGATTGAAATGAAAAATATGGGGATAAAATTAGAAGATTTAGTTGTAGAAATACCAGAAAGAACTGATACTAAAAACAATTTTGTTTTAGAAATAATTGATATATTAAGAAAGTATAATATACCAGTTGCATTAGATGATTATGGGGCTGGATATTCAAATGAATATATTTTGGTAAAGGTACATCCAGAAATAATAAAATTAGATAAAAGTGTAATTTCTGGTATAGATATTGACGAATATAAACAAAAATTTGTTAGGCAATTTGTTGCATTTGCAAAGCAAACAAATACTAAAATAGTAGCCGAGGGAATAGAGACTAAGGGAGAGCTAGATAAGCTTGTAGAATTAGGTATAGATTATGGACAAGGATATTATTTAGGTAAACCTTTTAAGTTACATGCATATGTTTAAGACCGCACAAAATAGTGCGGTCTTAATTTATATAATTACTATTTTATAATTACAGTTGTATGTTGAGGAATGTTATCGTATATCCATTTTGCTTTCTCAGTATCAAGTCTTATACAGCCATGACTATAAGCTCCTCCTAATCTACCATCTGTAACTCTAGTCCCAGCTTGATTGTATATTACAGAATGATATAAATAATTTCCTGATATTTGAGTATAGTATTTAGCTTGGAATCCGTCCTCTTGACCGAATGATAAACCTTTTATGCCTACTCTAAATTCACCTGTTATTGTAGGAGTAGAACTAGCCCCTACAGTACACTGTAAACTCTCTAAAAGTTTATAACTATCATTACTTTTCTTAAATATATAGGTCATTCTATTTTGACGAGATGTAATTAATAGATAATCAGTATAACTAATTATATCATTTTCACTTACAAATCTATTTATATCAGAATGTATGTAAGTAAAATCTATAGGTGTTTTAGTTTTATACATAGTTTCATTGGTTGGGGGAGTTTTCAATTTATCTATAGTTTCTTTGTTAGCTTCTCCGCTGAGCTCAAGGTTTGTTTTATATTGAAAATTAAGTAAAGCTTCATATGTTGCATAGCCAAATTGTCCATCAATTTCAATATCATATCCATATTTAACTAGTCTATCCTGAATGTATTCAACATCTTTTCCTTTATCCCTTAACTTAGTTTCTTGTATTATTATTTCTTTTGGCTTCTCTTTTGGTTTTTTTTGATTTTCACTATTTTGTTCTGCTTTTTTGTTTTCCTTATAATCAATATATAAATTATGCTTAAATCGATTACCCCAGCTTATCCCAATAATCATAACGAGAGATAGAGCAATAAAGCCTTCTAGTATTTCCTTTTTAATTTTCACAATAACGACCCCCTTTAATTAAAGGTATAAGAATATTCAGATATAATAAATTTATTATTAGAAAGAGTATAGTATACTGATTTTTGATTAAAAATTATTAGTGTTTTTTATTAAAAATAATGGGTAAATATTAATTACCAAATAGTAACAAATTTAATATAATAATTAAAATGTAATCAATATGAATTTTATTAAGTATCGAAAATAGGGGGACGGTCAATGGATAATTTGATTTTTGCATTCTTACTGACCTTATTTGCTGGATTATCTACCGGAATTGGAAGTGCAATAGCATTTTTTGCTAAAAAAACTAATACAAAATTCTTATCAATTAGTCTAGGATTTTCAGCAGGAGTTATGATATATGTATCAATGATAGAGATTTTTGCAAAGGCAAAAGATTCTTTAGTATCAGAACTAGGAATTAAGGGAGGTTCATGGCTTACTGTAGCTTCTTTCTTTGCAGGTATGGGTATTATTGCTATAATAGATAAACTTATACCAAGTCATGAAAATCCACATGAAGCATATAAGGTAGAAGAGATAGGGTCAACTATAGAAGAAATTAAGTCAAAGGAAAAAGAAAATAATAGACTATTGAGAACTGGAACTTTTACAGCACTTGCTATTGGGATTCATAATTTTCCAGAAGGAATTGCAACATTTATATCAGCAATGGAGAGTCCAAATATTGCTATTCCAATTGCAGTTGCAATAGCTCTACACAATATACCAGAAGGGATAGCTGTATCCGTACCAGTATATTATGCAACTGGAGATAAGAAAAAGGCATTTTTATATTCTTTACTTTCTGGAATTTCAGAGCCAGTAGGTGCTGTTGTTGGATATCTTGTTTTATATCCTTTCTTAAATGATCTTATGTTTGGCATTATATTTGCAGCAGTAGCAGGAATAATGGTATTCATATCTTTAGATGAACTTCTTCCATCTGCTCGTGAATATGGAGAAGCTCATCTATCCATGTATGGACTTGTGGCAGGTATGATAATGATGGCAGTTAGTCTATTATTATTTTTATAATTGATTTCTCTAAAAGCAGTACCAATATAGAAGGTTTTGCATAATTATAATATATCGATTAAAGAAATATTATTAGGGGGGATATATTATGATAAGAACTGTTTCTGATAATGAATTTAGAAATAAAATTAAAAATAGCAAAGGACTATTAGTAGTTGACTTTTATGCAACTTGGTGTGGGCCTTGCAAACTACTTTCACCTGTACTTGAAGATTTAAATAGCGAAATGAGAAATGTAGAATTTATAAAAGTGGATGTAGATGCAGCTTCAGAATTAGCAGATCAATATAGAATAAAAACTGTACCTACTATGATGATATTTAAAAAAGGTAAGCTAGTAGATACTATAACTGGATTTAAGCCTAAGGATAATATAAAGGAAATACTTCAAAAACACTCATAAGCGTGATGATATAAAGTCAGACAAATATGCCACGGTATTGCCGTGGTTTTTTTGCGTGTTATAACAATTTAAACTACTTATACATAATATAAAATAGAAGTTATTATTTAAATCGAATAATTAAATTTTGGAGATGATATATTTGGAATCTAATATTATATTAATGTTAATATTAGCTGCCGCAGTTCTAGGAAAAGCAAATTCAGTAGCTGTTGCAACTTGTATACTTTTAATTGTTAAACTCTTAAATTTTGACCAATTGGTTTTTCCAACTATAGAAAAAAATGGAGTGTTTTGGGGCTTAGTATTACTCATAGCAGCAATTTTAATTCCAATTGCAAATGGAAACGTGGCCTTTACCAATATTAAGAGTATTTTTACCTCTTGGATTGGAATAATAGCACTTCTTCTTTCACTTTTTACAACTTATTTAAGTGGACTTGGATTAAATTATTTGACAACTCAAGGACATGGTGATATTATGCCTGCTTTGATTTTAGGATCAATAATTGCAGCAGCCTTTTTAGGTGGAGTTCCAGTAGGTCCACTTATTACATCTGGGATTCTAGCTGTTTTTGTAAAGATATTTGGGAAATAATAAAATCCCTTTTAGTACATAATACATGCTAAAGGGGATTTGGTGTTACTTATTTAGTTTATATGGGCATAAATATATTATAGTATATAAAAATAATTAGGTATCATAGTCATTTAACAGGAGGAATCAGTATGAGAATAGTAATAATAGGTGGAGTTGCAGCTGGTATGAGTGCAGCTGCAAAAGTAAAAAGAATATCAAAAGATTACGATGTAGTAGTTTATGAAAAAACAGATGTAGTTTCTTGGGGAGCGTGTGGTCTACCTTATTACGTAGGAGATTTCTTTAGTGATTCTGAAAATATGATAGCAAGAACTGCAGATAAATTTAGAGCAAGTGGAATAGAAGTAAATATAAATCATGAAGTATTAAGTGTAGATGTAAATAATAAAACTTTGAAAATAAAAGACTTAAAAACTAATAAAGAAATTGAAGATAGTTACGATAAACTTATGATAGCGACAGGAGCAAGTTCGATTATACCACCTATAGAAAATTATAATCTACAAAATATATTTACATTAAAAGAGTTAGATGATGGGATAAAATTAAAAGAGGAAGTAAAAAAGGATGATGTTAAAGATATAGTAATTATAGGTGCTGGATTTATAGGAATAGAAATAATAGAAGCTATGAAAAATATTGGCAAAAACGTAAGAGTTATTCAACGTGGAGATAGAATTCTTGCGGCTTCATTTGACAAAGAAATTACTGATATAATGGAAACTGAGATTATAAATCATGGAGTAAATCTTCATTTAAATGAGAATGTTAAGAGCTTTGAAGGAAAAGATAAGGTAAAAGGGGTAGTTACAGATAAAGGAGTCTATAAAGCTGATTTAGTAGTAATTAGTACTGGAGTAAGACCAAATACGGAATTTCTAAAAGAAACAGGAATAAATATGCTTAAAAACGGAGCAATTGTAATTGATGAATATGGAAGAACTAATGTAGATGATATTTATGCAGCTGGTGACTGTGCTAGTGTATATCATATTGTAAGAAATGAGAATGTATATATTCCTCTTGCAACAACAGCTAATAAGATTGGAAGAATAGTTGGAGAAAATCTTGCTGGACTAGAAAATAAGTTTGAAGGAACATTAGGCAGTGCAGCGGTGAAGGTTATGGATTTAGAAGCTGGAAGAACGGGAATTTCAGAAAATGAAGCTATTAAAATGGGATTAAACTATAAAACTGTTTCTATAAAGGATAAAAATCAAACTAGCTATTATCCTGGTCAGTCTGATATTAATGTGAAGCTAATATATGATAGCGATACTAAGGTAATACTAGGAGGACAAATTATCGGGGCAAAAGGGGCAGTACTAAGAATTGACGTATTAGCAGCAGTCATATTTGGTAAAATGACTACTGACCAATTAGGATTCTTAGACTTATGTTATGCACCACCTTTTGCAAGAACTTGGGATGTACTTAACGTAGCTGGAAATGTAGCTGAGTAATACAAAAAACCTTGAGTAATTAATTACTCAAGGTTTTTTGTATTGTTTTTGTTTTTAAAAGTCTAAAATAAATAATATTACATATTGGTATAAGATATAAGTAAAAAGCATAGGGTATATATCCTATATTATTTACATCCATTGTTGTAGTAGGTACAAATGCTGCGATATTCCAAGGAATAAGAGCAGATAATACAACTGCTGTATTTTCTAAGTCTATAGCTAATTTATAATTATCGACATTTTGTTCATTATATGGTTTTTTCATAAGGCTACTAGTAAGAACGATAGCTATAGATTGATTACAACCAAAAGCCGCAGTGATTATACTTGTTATAGTTGTATATAAAAATAGTTCAAATCGATTTCTTCCTTTCATCAATATGTCTTCTATACTTTTTAGCATATTTGTTCCATCAAATATCCCAGCTAATGAACATGATATAAACACTACTAGAGATGGTTTTAACATAGAAATAATACCACCACCTTTTATTATATTTTGAAGTGGGGTAGCTGCATCTAATTTAAAACCTAAAAAAATAAATTTAATAATATCTGCTAACTTATAATGTTGAAATATAATGCTTATAACACAAGCTACTAAAATACTTATAATCATTGAAATTTTAACGTCTACTTTAAACATAGCTAAAATTATTATTGTAATAGCAGGTAATAAAACTATCCAATTAATATAAAATGTATTGAGTATTTCAGTATTTATGTTAATTGATACAAGATTAAATGGTTCTTTTAGTGAAAATATAGTATATAAAATTATAGATAAAACAAAAGGAATTGCTGATGTTTTAAACATATTTTTAAAGTTTGTATGAAAATTTGTTTCTGTTAAGTGAGCAACTAAGTTTGCGCTAGAAGACATTGGAGAACATCTATCTCCAAAATAAGCACCTGCAATAATAGCTCCAGCTACAATATTTAAATTGATGTTTCCACCTTTAGCCATTACGATCAGAGCTATACCTACAGTACTTACAGTTCCAAATGATGTACCTAATAAAAAAGATACAAAAGAACTAATTAAAAATGAATATAGAATAAAAAAGGTTGGATTCATAAATTTTATTCCATAATAAACTATTCCAGGAACAGTTCCCGATGCCATCCAAATTGCCGTAATACTTCCTATTAAAATAAATATTCTTAAAACAATAAATGCTTTTTTACCACCATTATATGACATTTTCATAATATCTTTTAATAGAAAACCTCTTTTATATGAAACGAAAATAAATATTAAAAAACATAGGACTAATGGATATCCTATAAAGATTCCTTTATAAATAGAGAAGATCAGCATAAAAAACACAAATAACATACTAAAAACAATATCCATAGTATTTCCTTCTTTCATCAAATTTGTATATTTTTATATTATCATGAAATTATATTATTAGTAAAATTTATGTATTTGAAATGAAATTAAATACAATACTAATCTTGATATATAAAATAACTTAAATAATTTGTATTAAGGGAGGTATTCTAAAATGAAAAATAGAAAAATTAGTTCACAAGAAGAAATAGGAAAAGATTTAACTAAAATGAATTTAGAAATAGCTGATGAAATAATGGATAATGTAACACTTAAGAAAGGAAAAAATGGTGATTTTGGAAACTACAGTGTTAGAGATTTAATAGCAATAGGAGAGAGACAACAAAACATGAAAAATGAAAAATAGATTTTAATTAAAATAAGCTGTCTTTTTTATGATTTTTATAATCATTTTAAGACAGCTTATTTTTATACATCAAAAGGTTCAAATCCCTTGCCTAAAACCTCATGAACATTAGATACTGTGATAAATGCATTGTTATCTATTGTTTTTACTAACTGCTTTAAAGAAACTTCCTCATTTCTGCCAACAACCACAAATAGAACATCTTTTTTTTGTTTTGTATAAGCTCCTTTTCCCTCAAATAAAGTAACTCCTCTATTTAAGGTGTTCATTATAGAAGAGCTTAATTCTTCAGACTTATCGGATATAATTAAGAATGACTTAGAGTAACTAAACCCTTCTATTATGGCATCTGCAACTCTTACTATTATATATAAAGCTAAAGCTGAGTATAGAGCTGTTTCTAAGTTTTTATTTGTTACACCTGATAATATAACAACCATTATATCTACAAACATCATTAGCTTTGGAACACTTATATTAGGGAAAAATCTATTTAACATAAGGCCTATAAGGTCTGTACCACCAGTTGATCCCTCGACTTTAAATATAAGCCCTAACGATATACCTACTAATATAGCTCCAGATATAGAAGCTAACAATACATCATCTGTAATTCTAACATTGCTTAGAGATTGAGTTAAATTTAGGAAATATGTCAAAGTAACTATCCCTAAGGCTGTTTTCAAAAGTCCTTTACTACCTAGAAGCTTAAATCCTAGCAAAAATAATGGAATATTTATTGATATAATTATTACTGATAAAGAAATACCTGTAATCTTATTAATTACAATTGAAATTCCAGTTAATCCCCCAGGAGCTATAGTGTATGGTTTTAAAAACATGTTAATAGCTATGGACATTAAGAATGTACCAATTAATATCATAGCAAATACATAAAGGTGATTTAATAATTTCTTATTGTTATCCATTAAAGCTCCTCCTTTTCAAATATTATATAACGCAAAAACACAGCGAATACTATTATACCATTACTTTACTTAATTAAAACAAGTTAATTTTAAAAATAAAAACCTATTAAGATATACTAAATTCAATCTTAATGGGTTTTTACTTTAATTTAATCATTAATGGGTAATTCAATTTTAATAGTTGTACCTACATTTAATGTACTATTAACATCAATTTTTCCGTTGTGATTATCTATAATCCACTTTGCAATGGATAGGCCAAGACCAGTTCCACCATCTTGTTTTGTTCTTGCTTTATCCACCTGATAAAACCTGTTGAATATATATTTAAGATCATCTTTAGAAATTCCAATACCTGTATCCTCAATAATAATAATTGCTTTATTATTGTTTTTATAAGAATTTAATTTTATTTTACCTCCAGTAGGAGTATACTTAATGCTATTGTCCGCAAAAATTCTAATAGCTTCTTTTATAAGGTTTTTATCACCGTTAATTATAAATTCCTCGTTTTTTTCATTTAATATATTATGATTTGAATCAATTAATTCTGTTTCTTTTAAAATTTCACTTATTAATTCATTAATTTTAAAGTTTTCTTTATGAGTATTTTGACTGTTTTTATCTCCACGAGCAAGAAATAAAAGATTTTCAATAAGAATTTTCATATTTTTAGATTCGCTTTTAATAGCTGAAATAGATTCTTCTAGTACTTGTCTATCGTCTTTTCCCCAACGATCTAGTAGATTAGCATATCCTTGTATTACTGAAATAGGAGTTCTCAGTTCATGAGATGCATCTGATACAAATTGATTTTGAAGTTCTACAGAGTTTTGAATTCTATCTAACATGTCATTAAATGTTTTGGCCAAATCTTTTAATTCATCCTTTGAACCACTTATATCAAGTCTTTTATGAAGATCGTTAATAGATATTTCTTTTACTGTTTGTGTCATATAGTATATAGGAGATAATAACCTTTTGCTAGTTCTTGAGCTTATTAAAACTATAGAAATTATACCTAGAATATTAAAAATTCCTAAAATTGTACCAAGAATGAATATATAATCCTGTGGTGAATTATTTTTGATATAATGCTCAAAACTAAATATAATACCTATACTTATTAATGAAAATATTAATGTGAATATAGATACATAAGTTGCAGTAATTTTAAACCTAATAGAAAATCTCAATCTATTAGCTATTTTTTTTACTACTTTATCAAATAAATAAAATAAAGATTTTACAATAAATCCAATAATATATAATAAAACTCTGAAGATTTGAAATATAGTTTTAAAAAATGATTTTATTTTATTCATGTTTTAGTTGATACCCCACTCCTCTAATGGTATAAATAAATTTGTTGTTGAATTTATCATCTATTTTACTTCTTAGATATCTTATATAAACATCTACTATATTAGTATCACCTACAAAATCATATCCCCAAACATCTTCTAATATAGAATCTCTTGTTAATACAATGTCTTTATTTATCATAAGATATTTTAATAAATCAAATTCTTTTTTAGTCAATTCTATAAGTTCAGAGTCATAAGTAACAGTGTATTTATCTATATCAATTTTAAGCTTATATATTTGAATTATATTTGATTTATATGAATTAGACCTTTTATGTTTAAATGCTACACGAATACGAGCGAGAAGTTCTTCAATGGCAAATGGCTTTGTAATATAATCATCAGCGCCAATATCTAACCCCATGACTTTATCCATAACACCATCCTTAGCTGTAAGCATAATAACAAGTACATTAGAAGATTGTCTTAGTCTTCTCAGTACCTCCATTCCATTAAGTGATGGAAGCATAACATCCAGTACTATTAGGTCATAATTATTACTTAAAGCTTTTTCAAAACCTAATCTGCCATCATGTACAATATCTACACTATATCCCTCATGTTCTAACTCAAGTTGAACAAATCTAGCTATTTTAGTTTCATCTTCTATAATAAGTATCTTTTCGCTCATTTATTATCCTCCATATTAAAAACTAAACATATAATCATAGTATACTCTTATAACTAGGATTTTAAAATAATAGTAAATAAACCCTGCTATATTAGATAGTAGCAGGGTCTGTTTATTATGAATTTTTTATTTCATCAGATATTTTATTTGTAAAATTATTTACACAATTAGAAACTTTATCTATTTTATTATTAATATCGTATCCTTCGCCATTTTCTTTTTCAAATTTCATTTTGCAACCTACAATTAAAGCAAGTATTATAGCTGGAATAACAAAGTGTATACCTATCATCGTTACTATTATTGCAATAGATACAGGTATATTAATTAATGTTTTGTTATTATTTGATATAATGAATCTTATTTTATTTGATTTTACTATAAGATTTTTAACCTTTTTAAAAAATGTTGAACTTGTAGTACTTATATCAGATTTTATTTTGTTTTGCTCTTCAAAATATGATAAAGCTTCAACTATATCTCCATTAAACTTTTCAAGTGCCTCTTTTGCTTCTTTATAACTTATATTAGCTCTTTTCTTCAATAAATCAACTTGCTCAATTTTAATTTCCATTTTACACCCTCCAAATTTCTAATTTATTTTATATTAATATAATAAGGGGAGATGATTAGAGTAGTATTAGCTGAAGATTAGAATTAGATTAGAAAAGGAAATTTAGTACTACTTTAAATATATTATCTATAGTAAAATTAATAAAAAGACATGAAATTAGGGGAGGAAAATATGATTCAAAAAATAGATATAGCTATACTGGAGTTTATTAATAATAACTTTCACAATCCTATTTTAGATAAACTAATGCCTATTATTACATCTCTAGGGGATAGTGGTATGATTTGGATTGTAATATCTATAATACTTATGTTTAGTAAAAAATATAGAAACGTAGGTATTTTATCTATTTTAGCATTGATACTTACCACATTTATAGGAGAAATAATATTAAAAAATATAGTACAAAGACCAAGACCTTTTTATGAACTTACAAATATTGAATTGTTAATAGAAAGACCATTGTCTTATTCTTTTCCTTCAGGACATACAGGATCATCATTTGCAGTTGCAGGTGTTATAAGTATATTAATAAAGAAATATAGAATCCCGGTTATTACTTTTGCAGTACTTATGGCTTTTTCTAGACTATATTTATTTGTTCATTATCCTACAGATATAGTAGGGGGGCTAATATTAGGATTGACTTGTTCATATATAGTAACGTATAAAATTGTCAAGAATAAAAAATCAAGTGAATCAACTTCCGTTTCTTAAACAATGCCTAGTATAATAAAAAATATCGCTAAGATAACTTAGCGATATTTTCTAATTTCCAACTGCTAAACTTGAGCAACGGACCTGATTTTCAAGGTCGTTGGCGACATGAGCGTAGCGAATTTTTTATTATTGTCTCATATCTGGCTTATTAAAGCTAGGAGCCTGAGGATTTTGTAAATCAAAATATTTACCTGGAGTTGATAAATCAAAGTATAATCTTGAATCCTCTGTTACACCCCAATCTTTTTGAGAGCCAGTATTTTCTATTTTGGTAAAAGCTTGTCTAAATAAAGTATTGTGTGCTTCCTCTCTGTTTAAAATGAAGTCTATAGTTTCTTTAACGTACTTGTCATCAATTTGTCTGTAAAGATTTTGATAAACTACCTTTGCCCTTTGTTCTGCAGCTATATTAGATAATAAATCAGCAGCTAAATCTCCAGTTACATTTACATAAGCAGCAGTCCAAAGCTGTCCAGATGCGTTAGTAAGCATAGGATTAAGTCCACTTAAAACATGAGCTTCTATATTACCTATAGTTGCATGCTCAGCATCAGGATCATGCCCATTTAATAAGTTTATAGTTTGAGCAACCATTTCCATATGACTTAATTCTTCAGCCGCAATATCTAAGAAAAGGTCTTTAATAGCAGGATCTTTTATACGAAAACTTTGAGATATGTATTGCATAGCTGCTTTTAATTCTCCCTGTGGACCACCTAATTGTTCTTGCATCATTGCTGCATAATTTGGATTAGGGCGTTCAACTTTTACTTCACTAAGAAGTTTTTTTTCGTGTTTAAACATAAAAACATCTCCTTAATATATTTAATAGTTAATGGTTACATTATCTATAATTTACATATTTAGGAGATGTTATTCTAATATATATTTACTTCAATTTAGTTCCTGTGCTATCTTGTGTTATTAAATTCTTTTTCATAAGTCCACCTAAAGCATTTTTAAAATGTTTCTTACTTACGTTAAATTGTTTAGATATTTCTTCAGGAGAACTTTTATCATTGAAAGTCATAAAGCCTTCATGAGATTTTAAATATTCTAAAATAATTTCTTGAAGATCTGTTACTGCGGCTTTAGTATGCTTTCTAGGCGATAAACCAAGTCTTCCATTTTCATAAATTTTAATTATCTTTAAATCTAAAACATCTCCATAGTTTATATCAGTGAAATACTCATTGCTTAAGATTACACCTTGATACATATTGTCTACAGCTACCATAACACTTTTGTTAGATTGGAATCCATAAACTGTTCCTGTAACACTATCTCCAATTTTATAATCGCCTTCAATTTCTAGATGAACATCTATATCAGTAGTAGCAGCTATTCTATCACTTTTATCTAAATATATATAAAATAAATAGCTTTGATTATCTTCTAATGGATATAATTTTTCTTTGAAAGGTACTAATATATCTTTAGCTAGTCCGAAGTCGATAAAAGTACCTACATCAGTAGTAGAAACTACCTTAAGATAAGCTACTTCTCCAACTTTAGCTAGAGGCTTTGTTAGTGTAGCAATTATTCTATCTTCTGAATCACGATATATAAAAGCTTCAACTTCATCACCTATATTTAATTCAGTACTTATATCACGTGATTTAGGAAGCAATATGTTTTTATCCATTTTTTTAGTATCGCTATTTAAGAAATAACCAATATTTCCTTTACCTACAATCTTTAAATTATTAAAATCACCTATTTTTATCAAGTTTATTACCTCACTTTACATTATTTCTATTTTATCCTTTATAGTATTCCTTATTTTAACATATTTTATTATTTTTGTTCTATAGATATTATATTTTAAATAAAATTTAGATATATAGAAAGGGGGGATTAACTTGGAAAAAAGGGAGCAGTGGAATTCTCGTATAGGCTTTCTGATGGGGGCTATAGGAGCAGCTATTGGTCTTGGAAACTTGTGGAGATTCCCATATCAAGCTTACTCAAATGGAGGAGGAGCATTTTTAATACCATACTTTTTTGCTCTTATTACAGCAGGAGTGCCACTTATGACCATGGAACTTGCCTTTGGAAATAAAATGAGAGGGGCGGCTCCACTT
Source organism: Sporacetigenium mesophilum DSM 16796 (assembly GCF_059569055.1). NCBI lineage: Bacteria > Bacillati > Bacillota > Clostridia > Peptostreptococcales > Tepidibacteraceae > Sporacetigenium > Sporacetigenium mesophilum. Next base: position 307,978 of record NZ_JCANUR010000001.1, read on the forward strand.
GCATTTAGAAGATTAGGAAATAAGTGGGAATTTATTGGTTGGTGGCAAGTTATGATACCTTTAGTAGTTATGACTTTTTACTGTTGCATTATAGCTTGGAGTATCAACTATTTAGCTTTTTCATTTAATATGGGATGGGGAGTAGATACTGCTAAGTTCTTTATTGGAGATTTTTTACAACTATCATCTTCGCCATGGGAAATAAAGGGATTAAGATTTAATATATTAGGTACTGTTTTATTAGTTTGGGTAGTAAATTATATTATAGTCAAAAAAGGTATTTCAGGCGGTATAGAAAAGGTATGTAAGTTTATCATGCCACTACTTATAGTTCTTATGGTAATTATGATTCTAAGAGGAGTTACATTAGAAGGGGCAAAGTATGGTCTTAACTGGTTCTTAGAACCTGATTTTAGTAAGATATTGGATCCTGAAGTATGGATATCAGCATATTCTCAAGTGTTCTTCTCAACCACTTTGGCAGTAGGGGTTATGATTGCCTATGCAAGTTACCTTCCAAAGAATTCAGATATAGCAAACAATGCTCGTATAGCTGTATTTTCAAATGCATCCTTTGACTTTTTAGCTGGATTATGTGTATTTAGTTTATTAGGATATTATTCATTTACATCAGGTATAGAGTTTGATGATATTATGCAAAGTGGTGCAGGTCTTGCCTTTATTGCATTTCCTATGGCAATAAGCAATTTACCTATGAATGATATATTTAAAGCCTTATTTGGTATAATGTTTTTCTTTGCACTTATTATTGCAGGAATATCATCTAGTGTTTCAATGGTTGAAGCATTTGCATCAGCAATTTTAGATAAATACAATATTAAAAGAGAAAAACTAGTATTATTTATATGTATATTTGGTTTTTTAGGATCAAGTTTGTTTGCTACAAGAGCTAGTATATACTTACTTGATATAGTAGACCATTTTGTTGGAAATTATGGAATTGTATTATTGGGATTAATTGAAACTATAGTTTTGGGTTATGTTTATAATGCAGAGAAGATGATGAAAGAAGTAAATGAAGTATCAGATGTAAAGATAGGTAAATGGTGGTTGTTTTGTATTAAATATTTAACACCAGTAGTTTTAGGGTTTATTTTTATTCAAAATTTAATAAATGAATTCAAAAACCCATATGAAGGTTATCCGCCAAGCGCACTAATAGCATTTGGGGCAAGTGTTGCAGTCGGTATATTTATTATAGCTATAGTATTAAGTAAAAAGCCTTGGCATAAAAATATAGAAGATAAAAAGGTGGAGGGGTAGTATGGTCGATAGTTTGTCTCCAGGGGCAGTAGTAATGCTTATATGTGGTCTAGGACTGTTATATGGGGGACTTATATACTATGTTTCAAAAGCTATTAATGGTGAAAATAAAATTGATTAAAATTAACCCTCTAATAATATTAGAGGGTTAATTTATGAAAAAAACAATATATTTTAGTTTTTGCCTTCTTTATTCATTTTTTCTCTCATTTCTTGTCTTTCATCCATTCTTTCTTTAATTTTTTGCTTTTTCTTATTAGCTTCTTCTTTTGTCATTTCTCCATTTTTTACAGCTTCATCAATTTTCTTGTATTTACGTTCTAACATATATTTTTTTAGTTCTTCAGGCTTAATATTTTTTTCTTTTAGTATATCTTTAAGGCTTTTTCCAGAATCTAACTGAGCTTGTATTTCTTTATCAGTCATTTTGTGTTTTTCTTTTAAAAAATCAACTATAAATTTTTTGTGTTTAGCTTTATGATGATGTTTATGCTTTGGACAATCTTTATCTTCATTGTGTGAGGCTGTAATCATAGTTTTAAAATCAGTTTCTAAGTCATTTGCATAAATTGCACTGGAAGATCCAAAAATAATCATTGATAAAGCTAAAGAAGTCATTATTTTTCTTTTCATATTTTTCACCTCCGTAATATTAGTAATTCCCAATACAAGTGAATTTACAATGACAATAATATGAAGAACATGTGAAGTAATAAATTTTCAAAAAAATATAATATATTATAATTTCAATTTAAGTACTATAATGATAATAGGAGGAGATTTAATTGAAAAAAATAATTTTTCGTATTTTAAGGTTATTTACGGGGCTTTTTTTGTATGCTGTTGGTATAGTTATGATTATTAATGCAAATTTAGGTCTCGCACCTTGGGAAGTGTTTCATCAGGGATTAACAAACATAATTAATATTACTATGGGTCAGGCTAATATTTTAATTGGATTTATACTCATAATAACAAATAGTATTTTTAAAGAAAAACTAGGCTGGGGAACAGTATTTAACATGATATTCATTGGAGTTTTTATGGATATTTTAATGTTAAATAATATTATTCCTGTATTTCAAGTTTTTTTACCTAGATTAATAATGATGTTATTAGGGATGTTTGTAATAGGAGTTGCAAGTTATTTATATATAGGTTCAGGGTTAGGAGCAGGACCTAGAGATGGACTTATGGTTACTTTAACTAAAAAGACTAATAGATCTGTTAGACTTGTAAGAAATTCTATTGAAACATGCGTATTGATTATAGGATATTTATTAGGTGGTTCTGTAGGTATGGGTACTTTAGTTACAGCTCTTACCACTGGACATTTTGTTCAATTTGCATTTAAGATTTTCAAATTCGATGTTAAAGAAGTTAACCATAGATTTATTGATGATGATATAAAACTTTTAAGATCAAAATTTATAAATAAAGAAAAAATAGAAAAAGAAAATTGTAGTGAAGAAAATTGTAAAGAATAAATTATAAGCCGTAATAGATAATATATACGGCTTATTCATTGGTATAAGAATCGTCAAATTGAAAAATACTTTTATAATAATTTCTAGGAGATAAACCATACATTTTTTTAAAGGCTCTGACAAAACTTGAATAATCGTTAAAACCACATTCAATACATACATCATTCATAGAAAATCCCTTTTTAATAAGGAATTTTGCAAGTATTAGTCTTTTTTGTATAATATAATTGTGAATTGAACTTCCAGTTTGAGACTTAAATCTGTGCATAAGGTAGTATTTACTCATAAAGAATTTAGAAGCTATATTGTCTATAGATAAATCTTCTTGAAGATTATTGTTTACATAATTTAAAATAGACTCTATTGTTTTATCGTATTTAATATCTTCTATTTCCTTATTTTTTTCACTTCTTAAAAACAGCCTATTAATAATAATTATAAGTTGCAAAAATAAAGCATTTTTTAGAACTTCACTTCCGAACTCCTTATTTTTATCGTTGCTTTCAAGTTGTGATATAAGATATCTGATTTTTTCAATGTATTCTATATTTAGACGAAGTAGGTTATATTCATTTTGAAGAGCAAGTTCAAAACATGTTAATAAATTACATTCATCTTCATTATATTTAGATACGAATTCAGGATTAATCCAAATAACTATACGTTCATAAAACTCACTGGAATCTATTATTGGCTTATGAATCTCATTATTGTTTACAAATAAAATATCCCATGGTCTTAAATTATATGATTTACCTTCAATTAAATAAGTTGCTTTTCCAGATATAAATATAATTATTTTATTAAAATCATGATGATGGTATTCAAACTCAATATTTTTTTTGTCTTTAATATGAAATATTTTAAAATTATCATTTAAATAACCTATTTTATTATTTATAGATGTATTTTCCATAAAATTTTACCTCTGCAAAAATATATTTTGAATTATAGTTTATTTTAGAGTATTTTTTGCAATGATTCAACTACTATAGAAAATATTACTTTACAATTACAGTTGAATGCTCAGGTATATTTTCGTATATCCACTTAGCATTTTCAGTTGAAAGTCTAATACAACCATGACTTAAGGCTTGGCCAAGTCTACCATCTGTAATCTTTATACCAGTTTTATCATATATAATTGAATGATATAAAAAATTGCCAGAAAATTGAGTGTAATACTTGGCTTGAAATCCATCCTCTTGTCCGAATGATGTCCCTCTCATACCAACTCTAAATATCCCAGTTTTCGTAGGGGTAGATGGAGCTCCTATTGTAGAGGTAAATGTATTTATAAGTTCATAGTTGTGCATGCTTCCTCTAAATACATAAGTAATTTTATTTGATAGTGAAGTAACTAAAAGGTAGTCGCTGTAACTTACTATATCATTTTCGTTTACAAATTTGGTTATATCAGAGTTAATATAAGTATAATCTATAGGTCTTTTGAAAGTATACATAGTTTCTGATGTAGGATCTTTTTTTAGTTCATCGATAGTTTCTCTATTTGCAGTTCCATTTAATTTAAGGTTAGTTTTGTGTTGAAAATCTAATATAGCGTTGTAAGTAGCCCAACCAAATTCACCATCTGCTGTTACCTCATACCCATATTCAATTAATCGATTTTGAACATATTCAACATCAGGTCCATTATCTTTTAATTTAGACTCGTTTATTATAATTTCTTTTTCTACTGCCACTACTTCCTCTACAATAGGTATAGGTTTTGACCTATCTATTGGCTTATTATCAAAAAAGTATATAAATGAAGGCAAATATATTAAAATTGCTAAAGTTGTGAATATTAAAATAGAAATCCTTTTTTTGTTAATTTTCATTTTTTTAATCCCCCTTTATTAATGTCTTTCATGTATATATACCCAAAAAAATATATAGAAGTTTTTTGATTTAAAATATTTTTTTAAAATTATTATTACTTTTTCCATTAAACTACCTATTTTAAAATACTAAATTTAATGTATAATCTAATTTAGAGCATTATTTGCAATGTTCGAAGCATTATTAACAATGGATATAGCAAAAAATTAGAGTATAATTATATTATAATAATAAAAAGAAAAGGAGCGAAATATATGAATTCATTTTTAAAAAATTATAAATCTTCATTAATCCTACTTATTTCTATAATAATAGGTGGGATAATAGGGTTGGTTATGGGACCAAAGGCAACAGTACTTCAACCCCTAGGAGATTTATTCCTAAACTTATTATTCACAATATTAGTGCCTCTAGTATTCTTTAGTGTTACATCAGCTATAGCTAATATGAGCGGAATGAAAAGGTTCGGAAAAATTATGGGAAATGTTGTTATAGTATTTTCAGCTACAGCATTAATAGCTGCCATAATAGCTCTTCTAGGAGTGTTAATTGCAAATCCTACAAAGGGTCTAGATCCTACAATATTTAATGAACTTATGGCACAAGCAACTGAAAACACAGATGCTGAAAAAGTTAGTGTATTTACTCAACTTGTAAATACTGTAACAGTAAATGACTTTGTAAATTTATTCTCTAGAAGTAATATGTTACAACTTATAATATTCTCAGTATTATTTGGAACAGCAACAGCAATGGCTGGAGAAAAAGCAAAACCTATAGCTGCATTCGTTGAAGCTGGTTCTAATGTTATGATGAAAATTGTTAATATAATAATGTATTATGCGCCAATAGGACTTGGAGCATATTTTGCAACAGTTATAGGTCAACTTGGACCTCAAATACTTGGTGGATATGTAAGAGTATTTGTTCTTTATTTAGTTATTACTGCGATATATTACTTTGGATTCTTCACTTTATATGCTTATGTAGCTTCAGGAAATGTCGGAGTAAAAACTTTCTGGAAAAATGCAATAGCTCCAACAGTTACAGCACTAGCTACTTGTTCAAGTGCTGCTTGTATACCTATAAATCTTGAATCTTCTAAAAAAATGGGTGTTCCTGAAGACATAGCAGAAACAGTTATTCCACTTGGAGCTAATACTCATAAAGATGGATCTGTAGTAGGTGGAGTATTAAAGATAACTTTCTTATTTGGAATATTTGGAAAAGATATGACGAGTATCTCGTCTATATTAGGTATAATAGTAGTATCTTTCTTAGTTGGAGCAGTTATGGGGGCTATACCTGGAGGAGGGATGCTAGGTGAAATGTTAATACTTAGTATATATGGATTCTCACCAGAAGTACTTCCTATAATAGCTGTTATAAGTACGATAATAGATGCACCTGCAACTCTTCTTAATTCTGCAGGGAATACAGTTTGCTCTATGATGGTATCAAGACTTGTAGAAGGTAAAAACTGGCTTAAAGGAAACATAGGGAAATTAGCTTAATAAAATTTTAAGAATACCCAAAAAGCAATGTTTATACATTGCTTTTTTTTTATTAAAATTCAATAAATATAATTTACTTTTAATTACAGGGATATATAAACAAACTCTAAGAAAAAATATTATAGACAATATTTTTGTAGAAAGAAGATGATGATTTATGATTTTGAAAAAAAGTAAATCTATTTTAATTATTTTAGTCTTTATAATATCTATATTAGGATTTAACCTAAAAAGTGTACACTCTATAGACAATGGAAATGAACAAGAATATGAACAATATGTATTAACTTGGATTGATGAATTTGTGAAAATACAAGAGGAAAATCCACTGATATTTAGTATTGAGACAAAATATCTCGATGCTAATAGGGAAGCTATACAATTAAGAAATAGAGTAATAAATAATTTTCAATATGAAGAAAATAGAGTTCCTGAAAAATATAAAGATGTTCACCAAGAACTCTTACAAGTATTGACTGTATATAAAGATGCTTATGATAATTTATATATAGCAATAACTACAGGTGACAGTAGATTAGTGGGAGAAAATGTAGGAAAGTTATACCAATCGGATATAGTGCTAAATCGAATTAAAAATACTTTAAGTACCTAAAAACCAGTTTTTAAAATACTGGTTTTTATTTTATGTAAAAATTAATAAACAATGTTGTATAAAAAATAGAACTCATACCAATATGTGGTTTACATTGATTTTAAAAGTTTTGTTATAATTATTTAATAAATTTGAGGTAATAATAGAGTAAAGACATGCATTAAGGAAGTGAATAATATGAAGTTTGGTATGAAGAAATTTTCCTTAAGTAAAGATATAATAGTATTATTATTTGCAGAACTTTTGACTCACCTTGGAGCTTATTTATTTATTCCAATATTTCCAGTTATATTAGGTTCTGATAAAGGAATTAATCCGACAAAAATAGGTTTGATAATAGGTATGATTTCATTAACTTCTCAGATTGGAAATATTTTAGGAGGTTTATTATCGGATAGAGTAGGAAGAAAAACAACTATTACTCTTGGCTCATTTATTGAAGCATTAGCAGTATTTGGATATGGAGTTAGTAATGAATATGTATCGTTTTTAGCATGTTCAATGATATTTGGACTAGGAAATGGCATATATTCTCCAAGTGTCAAAGCATCAATAGCATTTCTTACATCAAAATCAGCAAAAACTAGAACTACAGCATTTTCTATTAGAGGAATAGCAGCTAATTCAGGAGTAGGAATAGCAGGATTACTGATACTTATATTGGTAAATGGAAAATCATCTACAATATTTTTTATAGCAGGTTCAATATTTTTAGTGCTTGGAATAATAACAGCAATTTTATTACCTAAAGGATGTGGAGACGAAGAGTGTCCAAAAATACCACTAAATAGTTATGTGTTGATAATTAAAAATAAAGCATTTATTATCTATACATTAGTTTCTATATTGGTATGGGCTATATTTGCACAGTTAAATCTTTTAATACCTTTAAGAGCAGATGCTGTTTTAGATAACGGGAAGATGGTAGGAATTATATGGACGATAACTAGTATAATAGTAATCGTTTTTCAGGGGATAATATCTAAATATATTTTGCAGAAAATCAATCCTTTTAGTGGAATTACCATAGGAGTTTTATTTTTTGGAGTAGGTTTATTTTTAATTGGTATATCTTACAACTTTTTATTTTTAACTTTAAGTGCATCAATTTTTCTTATAGGCCAAATGTTGGTGTTTCCAACTATTGATAGTATAACCAGTCAACTTGCCCATGCAGAATTAATTGGAGCTTATTTTAGTGTAGCAAATTTAATATCTGGTATAGGAAATGCCTTTGGAAATTTTCTAGGAGGGAAGATAATAAGTATTTATGGAATTAATACTGACTTGTTTCCTTGGACAATATTTGCATTATTTGCATTAACAACATCAATAATTATGTTTATGGTTCAGAGAATACCTATAATATCTAAATCTTTAAAAAGTGATTCATAAAGAATAAGCTATACCTATAGGTATAGCTTATTCTTTATGAGATTTCTCAATAAAATCTAAATGTCTTCTCATTGCCTCAACTGCTTTAACTGAATCTTGTTCAATTATTGCATTTACAATATTTTCATGTTGTTTTAGTAAAATATAGCTATTTTCACTACAAGTTAGAATGTTTTTTCTAGTATCTTCTATAAACTTCTCAAATAAGTTAGCAGAAGTTATATACATATTTTGTATAAGGTAGTTTCCACTCATAGAAGCTATTTTATAGTGAAGTTGTTTGTCTAATAATATTTGTTCACTTTCACTATCTGATTCCCCTAATTTTATTAGAATTTCTTCTAACTCATAAAAATCATCTTGAGTACCTCTCTGTGCTGCTAAATCTGCTGTTATTAATTCTGTATACTTTCTAAGCTCTAATATATCCATGGATTTACCATTATTTAATACAAACATCATAGAAAAAGAATCCATAATAGATGAAGCTGTATTTGAACATATATAGTTACCTTCTCCATGTTTACTTTCAATAACTCCCATAGTTTCTAATACTCTAAGGCCTTCTCTTATAGAAGTTCTACTAATTTGCATTTTTTCAGCTAATTCTCTCTCTGATGGCAATTTATCTCCCTTTTCAAGTTGACCACTTAATATCATTCTTTGAATTTGTTGCATAACATATTCATAGGTTTTTTGATTTGATATAGGACTAAACATGGTATGTCCCTCCCTTAATGTCTCATATTATATAATAAAAAGCCATGAATAAAATAAATTGCTTTAGCAAGATATTAGAGTTCCATAGCTTACATATATATCAAACTATAATTTATAATTATATATTATCATATTTTTAACAATTTGAAAACGTTTTATAGAGTTATAAATTATCAAAGTGAAAAATAAAAAAGTTCGCTAAAAAGCGAACTTTATATAACGTATTTAAATACACAAAGAAAATGACTTAAACTTCCTAATAGTATAAAAACGTGAAATATTTCATGAAAACCTAGATGTTTGAATTGAAGGAACTTTGGTTTTGTAGCATATATTACAGCACCAATAGTATAAAAAATACCTCCTGTTAGAAGCCAAGAAATTCCTTCAAAACCTATGGTTTGGTAAAGCGGAGATATAATAAACATACATATCCAGCCCATAAAAATATATATTGAAGTTGAAAGCCATCTAGGGCAACTAAACCAAATCATCTTAAAGAGTATTCCACAAATAGCAATAGCCATTATAAGTGAAAACATTACCCATCCGCTCACTCCATTTAATGCTATTAAGCAAAGTGGAGTATAAGACCCTGCAATTAGTATAAATATCATTGAATGATCCAGTTTTCTTAAAAACTTAATAACTTTTTCAGAAGCTATAACCATATGATATGTAGCAGAAGCAGAATATAAAAGCATTAGGCTTATTCCAAATACTATTACTGCTAAAAGATTTATCGGTGACGGGTTTGATACTGATGTTTTAATAACCATCGCAATTAAAGCAACAAAAGATAAAATAGCACCAATTAAATGAGTCAATCCATTTATAGGTTCTCTAATATACATATTCAAAATAAAAAACCTCCTTATTTAGATTCTACAATTATATTATAACAAATAGGTATAAAATTATATACATTATAATTTTATAAAAGCTATAAATATATATTATGTTCAAATAAGGAGGAATATTAATATTATTATTTCGATTTTTTTATAGTACTGTTAGATTTTTGTCTACTAAATCCTGGGTTTATTATTTTACCTTTATATATATCTTTCATTTGAACTTTTATGTTAAAATCCTTTTCATATCTTTTTATAGACGGTAATTCTCTTTCAGTAACTATTGAAATAGCAGTACCAGTTTTTCCAGCTCTACCTGTTCTACCAACTCTATGTAGATATTCCTTTGAGTCTTCAGGTAAATCTAAGTTAATTATATGAGTTACCCCTTTTATATCTAATCCTCTAGCTGCTAAGTCTGAAGCTACTAATATTTGTATACTTCCATTTTTGAAACCGTCTAAAGCCTTTTTACGTTCTTCCTTTGAAGCTTTACCATATAGTCCATATGCTTTAATATAGTGATATTGAAGTTTTTCTGTAGTTACTTCAGTTTCCTCTGTTTTATTTATAAACACAATTGCCCTTTGAGGATTTATTGAAGCTATTAATTTTCTCAAAATTTCCATTTTGTCTCTTCTTTCACATACAAAATACATGTGATCAATATTTTCATTTACTATATTTTTATCTTCGACTTTTAGAAATTCAGGATACTTCATTAAATCTTTTGCTATATTCAATGTTTCTGAAGTTATTGTAGCAGAGAATAGCATTAATTGTCTCTCTCTCATTGTAGTTTTAATAACGTCTTTTACACCATTTAAATTATTAATATCTAATAGCTTATCGCCTTCATCTATAATGATAGTTTTTATAGTATGAGCGCTAATTTTTTTCTTTTTTATAAGTTCAAAAATTCTTCCAGTTGAACCTACAATTATATGAGGCTTTTCCTTTAACTTATCGATTTGTCTTTTTATATTAACTTCTCCTATTATAGGAGTAGAAGTTATAGGTATTCCTGAATTTTTAGATAAAAGTTGTATTTCCTTATCTATTTGTATAGATAATTCATGTGTTGGAGCTAGTATTATTGTTTGCATTTCTCTTTTAGAACTATCTATTTTTTGAAATATTGGAAGTAAATATGCTAGAGTTTTTCCTGTACCAGTTTGAGATTGACTTATTATATCTTTGTTTTGTAGTGCTAGTGGTATTGATTTTATCTGAATATCTGTAGGTTCAGTAATATTTTCCTTTTTTAATCCCTCTATTAAATTTGAATTTAATCCTAATGCACTAAATGAATTTGACATTTTGATACTCCTTATGAATTTAAATTTTAAATGCAACTACTAAACTTGAGCAACAGACCTGATTTTCAAAGTCGTTAGCGACATGAGCGTAGCGAATTTTTTATGAAAACTTATTAGATTTTATACTTAGTATACCTTTTTGTCAAATAAATTATGGCTGCATTTTAAAAACATAAAGAAAAACAAATTAATAATGTGTTTAATACCTTCTCACTATAGCACCTTCAAAATCAATTTTTAACTCTTTAACAGTCCATTTACCTTCAAAATCAGCTAAAAAATCTTCCATGTCACTATAAAAGTTATTATTTTCTTCTTTTAGAATAGCCATGATACTTGGTCCTGCTCCGCTTAAAAATACACCTAGGGAATTGGATAGCTTACTTTTTTGTATTATATCATCATAACCATTAATAAGTCGTCCTCTATAAGTTTGATGAAGTTTATCATCACAAGCAAGGTTAATTAAATCCAAATTTCCATTAATCAAAGCTGATATAATAAGAGATACTCTTCCTATATTAAACACAGCATCCTTATAAGAAACTGTATTAGGAAGAACTGATCTAGACTCTTTTGTCGATAGTGTAAAGTCAGGTATTAAGGCGCAAAACTTTAAACCATCAGATATTTTTATTTTGTCATAGTAAACCTGATTATTTTCTTGTATTGATATTGTCATTCCTCCAAACAAAGCAGGGGCAATATTATCTGGATGACCTTCTATTTCTGAGGCAATTTCTAGTATTTCATTTTTATTTAAATTAGCTTTAGCTATTTCATTTGCTGCCATAACTCCAGCTAATATACAAGATGCGCTACTTCCAAGACCTCTTGATATAGGGATATCACTTTCAAATTTTATTTTTAGACCTTTAGGCTTATAACCTATTATTTTGAAAGATTCTTTCATTGACTTATACATTAAATTAGTTTCATCACTAAAAATTTCATCACATCCATTTATCTCAAGTCCAGTTTCAGTTTCTTCCACAATAAAAGTATTATACATATTTAAAGCTATTCCTAAACAATCAAAGCCTGGGCCAAAATTTGCACTTGTAGCTGGTACCTTAATCTCTATCATATTATTCACCTACACATTCAAAAATTTTTTTATTGCATATTTAATTTTATCCTTTTTATATAAGTTATTATGAATTATTTTTTTGTTTTCGAGAGCTTTAATTGAATCAGGTATTTTTATCCCTGTGTTATTAGAAAGCTCTTTTGCTACATCAAAATCATTTAATTTATCAACTTCAATATTTAAAGATTTGCAAATGCTTCTTCCAAACTTATAAGGGCTCGCTGTTGAAGCTATAATAGTTTGTGTATAATCTTTAGTTTCTTGTTTGTATTTTTCGTATACAGAGTAGGCAACTGCTGTATGAGTATCCATAACATACCCTGATGAGTTATAAACTTTGTTTATATTATAAAGGACCTTATCTTCTAAAACATAACCTGCATAGAAGTCCTTTAATTCTTCTTTCATAGACTTTGTAATTACATATTCACCTTTAAGTTGAAGGCTTTTCATAAGTTCTTTTGTTAATTCTTTGTTTTTATTACTTATTTCATATAATAATCTTTCTAAATTACTAGATACTAAAATATCCATAGAAGGAGAAATTGTTAAGTTTAAACTTCTTTTTTTATCGTAAATTCCACTATTAAAGAAGTCATAAAGTACATTATTTTCATTTGATGCACATATAAGTTTATTAACTGGAAGACCCATTTTCTTTGCATAATATGATGCCAGTATATTTCCAAAATTTCCAGTAGGAACTACTAGATTAATTTTTTCATCAAATTTTATTTTTTTATTTTTTAACAACTCTAAATAACCATAAAAGTAATATACAATTTGAGGAATTAATCTCCCTACATTTATTGAATTTGCTGAAGAAAGCATATAATTGTCTTTATATAATATGTCGATGAAATTTTTGTCATTAAATATTTCCTTAACTCCATTTTGAGCATCGTCAAAGTTTCCATCTATACCAACAACAAATACATTATTACCTTCCTGAGTAATCATCTGCCTTTTTTGAATTTCACTTACTCCGTTTTCTGGAAAAAATACTATTATTTTTACTCCATCAATATTTGCGAAAGACTCAAGCGCAGCTTTTCCTGTATCTCCAGATGTGGCAGTGAGAATTACAATTTCCTTGTCGATCTTATTCTTTTTTATGGAAGTTTTTAATAAATGAGGAAGTATAGAAAGTGCCATATCCTTAAATGCAAGGGTAGGGCCATGATAAAGTTCCATAAAAAATAAGTCGTTTTTTTCTACTAATGGAACTATAAGTTCAGTGTCAAATTTATTATCATATGCTTTTTCAATACATGTTTTAAGGTCTATATCATCAAAGTCAGTAAAGTATTGTTTTGTAATGAAGTATGCTAATTGAGTGTAACTCATCTTCAATAAATCTTCAGTAATACTTACTCTAGGAATATCTGTTGGTACGTACAATCCTCCGTCGTCTGCAATCCCTTTTAGTATAGCTTCACTTGAACTTATGAATTCTTTGTCACTTCTAGTACTTGTATAAATCATAATATCACCCCTTTTTTAAACACAAAAAAGCCCTCATCCCTAGAAGGGACGAGAGCATAGTTCCCGCGGTTCCACCCAAATTGACATAAAATCCACTTAAAACCTTAACGCGGCAAACGTCAATTCTTACTAGATTTCAGAATTGAACTCATAGGTGGTTTTCAATATTCCATGTTAAGGAAATCTTTCAGCCAAGGATCTCCATCTCTTTTAACTGGGTTAAATTTACTCTTCCTAATCATAGCTTTTAATTTATATGTTTTTTATATTTCTAAATATATTATGTTAAATACTTTTCTATGTCAATAATTTTTCGAAAAATATTTCCATAATTTACATTAAAATAAAAAAACAATGAATATTATCGTAAGTATATAAATAAACTTAAAGTATATTAAATCTAATGAAAGTTTTTAAAAACTATATTGACAATTGAAAGATATGGTAATACAATTATATTTAATATTTCCAATTTAAAGAATATTCACAGTTATTAAAACTCAATACAAAAGCGATGATGGAGACAAAAATATTCAAGGGTTAATTACAGAGAGCCAACGTATGGTGGAAGTTGGTGTTAACTAGAATATATAATAATCACTCCTAAGCTTCTTAGGTGAAAGACTAATCGATTAACCTAAGACGTATACCAGCGTTATATGGTTAGGGTTTATAGACCTGAGGAGAGACAGTTAATTATTTATTAACTGTAAATAAGGTGGTACCGCGGAAGATAATCTTTCGTCCTTATAAGTGTAGGATTATGCTTATTTGGATGAAAGATTTTTTTATTTAAAAAAAAACGAAAAAATATATTTACAATTATAAAAAACGAGAATATAATGAATATTAAAATAATAAGTATATTTTAATTATATAAATAAATATAAAATTAATATAGCAAGCGATGATGGAGACAAAAATATTCAAGGGCTGATTACAGAGAGCCAACGTTTGGTGAGAGTTGGTGTTAGCTAGAGTATATAATAATCACTCCGAAGCTTCTTAGGTGAAAGGGCAGCCAAGTAATCTAAGACGTATACCAGCGTTATATGGTTAGGGTTATAAATGACCTGAAGAGAGACCGTTAATTACTTATTAACTGTAAATAAGGTGGTACCGCGGAAGATAATCTTTCGTCCTTATAAGTGTAGAATTATGCTTATTTGGATGGAAGATTTTTTTATATAAAAATATATACCAAAGAATTGTACATATGAAAAAATCAAAAATATAAATGTATTTTGTATTCAATATAATGTATGAAAAAATGAAAGGTAAAATAGAAAGAGGGGTTTATATGGGAAATAGAGTATGTGCAAAACTTAATAATGGAATAGATAGTTTTTTAAGAGTTACCAATACAATAAGAAGAAAAGAAATCAATGTAAAATCAATAAGCATGACATACGATGACTATGAAAATATTGACTTAGATATAGTTATAGAGGACACAAATTTTTGTGCAAATGATGTTATTAAACAGATATCAAAGCTTGTAGATGTAGAAGAAATAAGGGTATTCTAAGAAAATTAAAATATACAGGGGGAAGCATTATGAAAAAGATGTTTTATGAAATGGATGCAAATTTAGAAGATTTAAGAAATAAAAAGGTAGCAGTTTTGGGATATGGAAGCCAAGGGCATGCTCATGCACTTAATTTAAAAGAAAGTGGCATAGATGTTGTTGTTGGACTATATGAAGGAAGTAAATCATGGAATAAGGTTTTAGAAGACAATCTAGATGTTATGAATGTGGGAGATGCAGTTAAGGAAAGTGATGTAGTTATGATTTTATTACCTGATACAAAACAAAAAGAAGTATATGAAAAAAGTATAAAACCAAATATGAAAAAAGGGCAAGTGTTAGCATTTGCACATGGATTTAATATACACTTTGATCAAATAGTTCCTCCAGAGGATGTAGATGTTGTAATGGTTGCACCTAAGGGACCAGGGCATCTTGTTAGAAGTGTATATAAAGAAGGAAAAGGAGTTCCAGCATTATTTGCAGTTCATCAAGACTATAGTGGTAATAGTAAAAAGATAGCACTTGCATATGCAAAGGGGATAGGGGCAACAAAAGCAGGTGTACTTGAAACCACATTTAAGGAAGAAACAGAAACAGATTTGTTTGGAGAACAGGCGGTTCTTTGTGGAGGAGTTACAGAATTAATAAAATCAGGATTTGATACTTTAGTAAATGCTGGATATCAAAAAGAAGTTGCGTACTTTGAATGTCTTCATGAAATGAAGCTTATAGTTGACCTATTATATGAAGGTGGATTTGAAAGAATGAGATATAGCATAAGTGATACTGCAGAATATGGAGACTATGTTGTTGGAAAAAGAATAGTAAATGAAAATACAAGAGAAGAAATGAAAAAGGTACTTGAAGAAATACAAAATGGAAAGTTTGCAAAAGACTGGATAGAAGAAAATGAATTAGATAGACCAAATTTTAATAACTATAAATGTAGTGAGTTAGAACATCCAATAGTAGAGGTTGGTAAAAACTTAAGAAAAATGATGTCTTGGATAAATGAATAGGAGGATTAATATGAAAAGTGACTTAGTAAAACTAGGAATAACTAAATCTCCACATAGATCATTACTCAAAGCTTCAGGACTTACTGATGAAGAAATAAGCAAACCATTTGTTGGAATAGTAAATTCATTTAATGAAATAGTTCCAGGTCATGTAGAACTTAGACAAATAACTGAAGCAGTTAAAAGAGGTGTAATAATTGAAGGAGGAACCCCTTTGGAATTCCCATCTATTGCAGTTTGTGATGGAATTGCAATGAACCATGAGGGAATGAAATATTCACTTGTGAGTAGAGAAATAATTGCAGATAGTATAGAAATAATGGCTAAAGCCCATGGACTAGATGCACTTGTTTTAATACCAAGTTGTGATAAGGTTGTTCCTGGAATGCTTATGGCAGCAGCAAGACTTAATATACCAAGTATTATTGTAAGTGGTGGACCGATGCTTCCTGGAAAATATAAAGGTAAAAATGTTGATTTAACAACTGTATTTGAAGGCGTTGGAATGGTAAATAGGGGTAATATGAGTGAAAATGAATTAAAGGAACTAGAAGACGTTGCTTGTCCTACATGTGGATCATGTTCAGGTATGTTTACTGCAAATTCTATGAATTGTATGACAGAAGCATTAGGCATGGCACTTCAAGGTAATGCCACTATACCAGCTGTATATTCAGAGAGAAAGAGATTAGCTAAACAAACTGGAATGCAGATTATGAAACTTTTAAGAGAAAACATACTTCCAAGAGACATTATGAATGAAAAGTGTTTTGAAAATGCATTAAGAGTAGATATGGCACTTGGATGTTCTACAAATACAGTTTTGCATCTTACAGCAATATCTTATGAAGCTGGAGTTGAAATAGATTTAAATAGAATAAATGAAATTAGCAATAATACTCCAAATTTGTGTAAATTAAGTCCAGCAGGTCCATATCATATGGAAGATCTTTACTATGCTGGAGGTATTCATGGAGTTATGAATGAACTAGCAAAGAAAGGTTTCTTACATTTGGATTTAAAAACAGTATGTAGAAAAACTGTTAAAGAATTACTAAAAGAAAAAAGTGATAACAAAGTTATTGCTGATATAGAAAATCCATATAGTTTAAGTGGAGGAATAAAGGTACTAAATGGAAGTTTGGCTCCTAAAGGTGCTGTTGTTAAACAATCAGCCGTATCTGAGAATATGATGAAAGCTATAGCAACAGCAAGAGTGTTTAATAGCGAAGAAGAGGCAGTAAAAGCTATATTAGGTGGGCAAATTAAGCCAAATGACACAATAGTAATTAGGTATGAAGGTCCAAAAGGGGGGCCAGGGATGAGAGAGATGTTAACACCAACATCTGCACTTGCTGGTATGGGCCTTGATGAAAGCGTATCACTTATTACAGATGGAAGATTTTCAGGAGGAACAAGAGGAGCCGCAATAGGTCATGTATCTCCTGAAGCTTTAGAAGATGGACCCATATCTCTTGTTAGAGATGGTGATTTAATAAAAATAGATATACCTAATGGAATATTAGATTTATTAGTACATGAAAAAGAGTTAGCAGATAGAAGAAAAAATTTAAAGCATAAAGAATTGAATTTATCAGGATATTTAAACAAATATTCTAAATTAGTAACTTCAGCATGTGAAGGAGCTATTTGTAAATAAGGGTAGGGGGGTGTATATATGAATGGAGCTCAAGTGGTATTAGAGTGTTTAAAAGAACAGGGGATAGACACTATATTTGGTTATCCAGGAGGAGCAGTAATTCCTCTATATGATGCACTTTATGATTATAATAATTTTAACCATATTAGAACATCACATGAGCAAGGAGCAATACACGCAGCTGATGGATATGCAAGAAGTAGTGGTAAAGTAGGCGTTTGTTTTGCAACATCAGGTCCAGGGGCAACAAATACTATTACAGGAATAGCAACGGCATATATGGATTCGGTTCCTTTAGTTATTATTACAGGTCAGGTGGCAACACCTCTTTTAGGAAAGGATTCTTTTCAAGAAATAGATATAACAGGTATGACTGTATCTGTAACTAAACATAACTATCTTGTAAGAAAAGTTGAACAAATTCCTCAAGTAGTAAGAGAAGCTTTCGAAGTTGCAAAAGGTGGAAGACCAGGTCCTGTACTTATAGATATTCCTAAGGATATATTTTTAGCTAATGGAGTTTATGAAAAAAAAGATATTTTATTTGAAAATAAAAGATATTTAATAGAAAAAGAAAAAATATCAAAAGCTTTGGAAATGATCAATGCTTCTAAAAAACCCATTATATATGCAGGTGGAGGAGTAAAAACATCAGATGCATGTAATACTTTAGTAAATTTTGCAAAAAAAGGTGACATCCCTGTTGTAAACACTTTAATGGGACTTGGAACTATAAAAAGAGAAGATGAATTATCTTTAGGATTAGTAGGAATGCACGGACATAGAGAAAGTAACTATGCAGTTACAAATAGTGATTTAATAATTGCAGTTGGGGCTAGATTTAGCGATAGAGTTATAAGCAAAATAAGTGCATTTGCACCATCTGCAAATATAATTCATATAGATATAGATGCTTCTGAAATAGATAAAAATATATATAGCCATTTATCATTAATAGGAAATTTAGATGAGATATTAAAATTATTAACTGATGAAATAAAAGAGAAAGACAATTCTATATGGAAAGAAGAAATAAATAAATGGAGATCAGAATATAAAATAAATAATGAAGTATTTCATCCTAAAAACATACTAAATAGTTTTTGGAAAAAACTAGGTAATGATATATTTGTAGTTACTGATGTAGGTCAACATCAAATGTGGACTGCACAACACTGGAACTTTAATTTCCCGAGGAGTTTTATAACATCTGGAGGATTAGGAACTATGGGGTTTGGTCTTGGGGCAGCTATTGGAGCAAAGTATGCTAATAAAGATAACCATGTTCTTTTGGTTACGGGAGATGGAAGTTTTAGAATGAACTGTAATGAACTAGCAACTGTTTCAGGATTTAATATTCCGTTAGTAATACTTCTTATGAACAATCAAACATTGGGGATGGTAAGACAATGGCAAAAAATGTTCTCTAATAAAAGATACTCACAAACAGATATGGATGATGCTGTAGATTATGTAAAACTTGTAAATGCATATGGAATAGAAGGTTATAAAATAGAAAATATGAACGAATTAGATAGTTTATTAAATAAAATAGAATTTGGAAATAGTCCAATATTCATAGAATGTAAAATAAATAAAGACGAAAATGTATATCCGATTGTTCCGCCAGGGGAACCAATAAACAATATAATAGAAAATTGGGAGGTATAAATTATGAATAGTGTTGTATTTTATCAAGGGGAATTTATGGAAGAAAGAGATGTAAATATAAGTATAAGAAGTAAGGTTTTTAACTATGGGCTAGGATGTTTTGAAGGAATAAGAGCATACTGGGATGATAAAAATCAACAGTTATATGTGTTTAGAATGCGTGAACACTATGAAAGACTACTTCAATCATGTAAAACATTGTATATGGATTTACCATATACTGTTGATGAACTATGTGACTTTACTGTTGAACTATTAAGAAAGAATAACTTTAAAACGACTACATATATAAGACCTGTTGCATTTAAGGGATCTGAGCAACTAACTCCTACGCTATATGACAATGACAATCGTCTTTTAATGTATTGTCAACCTTTAGGAAGTTACGCAGGTAAAGACGCACTTAGAGTAGCAGTATCTTCATGGAGAAGGGTAGGAGATAATGCTATACCTGCAAGAACAAAGCCAACTGGAGGATATTTAAATTCTGCCCTAGCATCCCTTGAAGTATTACAAAATGGATATGATGAAGCTATATTTTTAACAGAGCAAGGAAATGTTTGTGAAGGACCAGGTGAGAACCTGTTTATATTTAAGAACAATAAATTAATTACACCTCCTACCTCAGATTGTATATTAGAAGGTATAACAAGAGATACTGTGATGAAACTTGCAAAAGATGAGTTAGGATTAGAGGTAGTAGAAAGAAGTATATCTAGAAGTGAACTGTACTCTGCAGATGAAGTATTCTTTAGTGGAACTGCAATGGAGGTCACATCTGTTGTAGAAGTAGATAATAGAAAAATAGGAGATGGCGTACCTGGTAAGGTATGTAATCAAGTCAAAGAATTATTCTTTGGATTAACTACAGGAAATAATCCTAAATACAGTTCTTACTGTACACCTGTTTACTAAGAGAAAATTCATGACCGTGTCTTAATTTTAAGATTCGGTCTTATTTTATATATTGAAAAAGGGAAATTGGATAGAGAAATATAATAATATATTAAAGTGATTCATAAATCAGTAGTTAAGATGTAAGTATATTATAAGTAAGTTCAATTAACGGGGGGATAAAAATGAACTATCCAAGATTGGAAATAGATATAAATAAGATAAAGTATAATACTAATAAAATGGTAGATGAATGTAAAAGTAAGGGAATCGATGTGGCTGCAGTAACAAAAGGGTTTTGTGCAAATGCAAATATAACAAAAGCTTTAATTAGCTCTGGAGTAGATATACTAGCTGATTCTAGAATTCAAAATCTAAAAAAACTTTCTGAGTTTAATATTCCTAAAATGCTTATTCGAATTCCGATGTTAAGTGAAGTAAGCGATGTTATAAAGTACTCGGATATATCTTTAGTATCTGAATTAGAAACTTCAAAAAAACTTTCAAGGGAAGCTATAAGACAAAATAAAATATACAATATAATACTTATGGTTGATTTAGGAGATTTAAGAGAAGGAATATTTTATGAAGAAGAAATATATGAAACTATAAAAGATATATTATTACTTAAAGGTGTTAAGCTATTAGGGGTAGGCACTAATTTATTATGCTATGGGGGAGTAATGCCAACTACAGAAAATTTATCAAGGTTAGTAGATATTAAGAAAAAAATTGAAAGTGATTTTAATATAAATTTAAAAGTAATATCTGGAGGTACTTCTGGAACCACTACTTTGCTAAAAAATAATGGAGTACCTGAAGAAATTAATCAATTTAGACTAGGATGCTCTCTAACTATGGGAATAGGATTAAATGATGACCCAATAGAAGGGCTTTTTACAGATGCTCTTAAATTAGTAGTAGAAATAGTTTCTATAAAAAAAGATAAAAAAGTTATATGTGCAATAGGCAAAGATGATGTAGACCCAAATTATTTAATTCCTTATGATAAATACATAAATATTATAGATGCTGATAGTGATCATCTTATATTAGATATAAATAAATGTGCAGATAATTATAAAGTTGGGGATAAAATTGAATTCAATATGAATTATGGTGGATGTTTATCTACTATGGTATCCCAATATGTTCATAAAGTTTGCATATAAAATTAAATATAATTAAATTAAAGGTCATACATGGTTTCAGGTATGACCTTTGTTTTACTAAATTATCAATATGATATACAATATAAGTATAACAATACTGTAAGGAAGTGTAAGTATGAAGCTTAGTGATTTATTAAACTTAAATAAAAGTGAAAAAATTACAATTGTAGGGGCAGGGGGAAAGACAACGTGCCTTTTTACTCTTGCTGATGAACTAAAAGAAAATAATGTTTTAGTAACTACAACTACAAAAATTTATGAACCTAACAAAAACATGTACGATAGGCTGATTTTAGAAAGTGATAATTTTGATAATATAAATTTTGAAAATGGAATTACGGTTTTTGGAAAAGAAGTAGATTCTAGTGGAAAACTTTTATCTCCAAGTAAAGTAAATATAAATAAAATATCTGATAAATTTGACTATATTCTTATAGAAGGTGATGGGTCTAAAGAAAAACCATTAAAAGGTTGGAATGATGAAGAACCTGTAGTATTAGAAGACACAACTATAACATTAGGAATATTATCAATAAAAAACATAGGGAAAAAAGTAAATGAAAAAAACATACATAGATTAAAGGAGTTTATGACTCTTACAAACTCAAAAGAAGAAGATGAAATAAACATAAAACATTTAGCAGATGTAGTAAATAATCCTGAAGGAATTTTTAAAAATTCTCAGGGGAAAAAAATATTATTAATTAATGGTGTTGAAACTAAAAAAGAAGTCGAATTGGCACGATTATTGCTAGTATATATAGGTAGAAATACCGAACTTATAATATTAGGTTCGTTAAAAGAAAAAAACTTTAAGGTGTTGAAAAAATGATAAAAGCAGTTGTATTAGCATCGGGTTTTTCGAGAAGGATGGGAGAAAACAAGTTACTACTTCCATTTAAAGATAAGCCACTTATATATTGGACATTAAAAAGAATAAAAGAAACTAATTTTAAAGAAGTAGATGTTATATATAAAGATGAAAAAGTAAAAAACATTGCAGAATCATTTGAATTTAATGCTGTATATAATATAAATGCAAATTTAGGACAAAGTGAGTCAATAAAAATAGCATTAAAAAATTATACAGGTAATGCAGTTATGTTTTTTACAGGTGACCAGCCTTTACTAAAATCTAATACAATAAAAAGTATGATTAAAGAATTTGAAATTAGCAATAAAATAGTTATTCCTTTATACAAAGGACAAAGGGGAATGCCAACGATATTTCCAAATGAGTTTTTTGATGAATTAAGAAGTTTAGAAGGCGACATGGGAGGAAGGCAAGTAATTAAAAGTCATCCAAAAAAAGTTACTTTTATAGAAATTGATGATATATTGGAAGGTTTTGATGTAGATAGTCAAAAAGAATATTTATTTCTAAAAATGAAGGAGAATGAGATATGAATGACTTAGTTATTGTAAGAGGAGCAGGTGACATTGCAACTGGTGTTATTCAAAAACTTCATAGGGCAGGATTTAATGTTGTTTCTTTGGAAGTTCCTCTACCTACAGCTATTAGAAGAAAAGTATCTCTATGTGAAGCTGTTTACGAAGGAGAATATATAGTAGAAGATATAAAAGCAAAAAAGATAGATGATATTTGTGATTTAGATTATTGTTTTAACAAAAAAATAGTTCCAATTATGATAGATCCAAACGGAAATATAATAGAAAAACTAAATCCTATATCTGTAATAGATGCTACATTATGTAAAAAAAATATAGGAACTTCAAAATCGATGGCCCCAATAACCATAGCATTAGGTCCAGGATATGAAGCTGATAAAGATGTGGATATAGTAGTTGAAACTATGAGAGGACACAATCTTGGAAGACTTATTTTCAAAGGACCAGCACAAAAGAACACAGGAATTCCAGGTAAAGTTAGAGGTTTTGATAAGGAAAGAGTAATACACAGTACTTGTGAAGGTAATGTGAAATTACTAAAAGATATTGGAAGCTTTGTAAAAAAAGGAGAATTAATTTGCAAAGTAGATGATGAAGAAATTTATGCAACTATAGAAGGATTACTAAGAGGTATAATTAGAGACGGTTCTTATGTACTAAAAGGGATGAAAATTGCAGACATAGATCCAAGAAAAGAAGAGTATGAAAATTGCTTTACTATTTCAGATAAGGCTAGAACAATTGGCGGAGCAGTACTTGAGGGATTACTTTTTTTAAAAAAAAATATGCTGGAAGTTGACATATTTCCCAAGTAATATACAAGTAATCATTAATAGTAAATTTATATAAAGATTAATAAAAACATAACCTAGGGGATGTGTAATTATGCATAAAAAGATAATGCTAACTTTAGGATTAGCATTTGCTATAACAGGAGTATTAACAGGGTGCACTCCTAAAGAAGAAAACACAGTTACAATAAGTGCAGCAGCAAGCTTAAGAGAACCATTAGATGAAATAAAAAAGGATTTTGAAAAGAAAAGTGATGTTAATGTTTATATAAACTATGGACCATCTGGAACTCTTAGAAAGCAAATAGAAGAAGGGGCAGAGGTAGATATATTTATATCTGCATCTCAAGAATTTATGGACAATCTAAAAGATAAAAAATTAGTTTCAAATAAAATTGAAGAAAACATGATTCAAAACTCCTTAGTTCTTATAAAGAGAAAAGATATAAACATAAAATCCCTTGAAGATATAACGAAAAAAGACTATAAGATAGCTATTGGTGAAGTTGAGACTGCACCAGTAGGACAATATACGAAGGAAACTTTAAAAAAATTAAATTATTGGGATAAGGTAAGTAAAAGTATTATTATGGCTAAAGATGCAGGGGCTATAGTAAGTTATTGTAGACAAGATGAAGTGGACTTAGCATTTATCTATAAAAGTGACTTTAGAAACCTCGAAAATTGGGAGATTTACAAAGAGTTTGGAGATAATTACCATACAAAAATAAATTATCCTATCGCTATACTTAAAGAAGGAGAAGAGGATAAATACACCAATGATTTTTATACCAAGTTAGTATCTGATGAAAGTAAATATATATTTTTGAAGTACAAGTTCAATGTAAAGGGTAAATAATTTATGATAAAAGATGCTCTTATTATATCTTTAAAGACAGCTACAATATCAACTCTGTTAACTACTATAATCGGAGTTATATTAGCTTATAGGTTATTAAAATACAAAGGTATAGGAAAAAATATAATAGAATCATTACTTATGTTTCCGTTATTTTTTCCACCATCAGTAATAGGGTATATTGTATTAGTTGTATTTGGAAAAAATGGAATAATAGGGTCTACCCTGAATTCATTATTTGGTTTGGAGATTATTTTCACCATAAAGGGAGCTATAATAGCTATGTTTATAGTGTCGTTGCCCATAATATATCAAAGCTCTAAGACTGCATTTATGGAAGTTCAAAAAGAGTATAAAGAAGCTGCAAAGATAGATGGGGCAAGTGACTATGATATATTTTTAAAAATTGTTTTACCTATATCAAAAAAAGGAATATTTGGAGGCATGATACTTGCTTTTGGTAGAGCTTTTGGAGAATTTGGGGCTACTATGATGGTAAGTGGAAATATACCTGGGAAAACACAAAATATTCCTATGGCTATGTATTATTTAGTAGAGGGTGGAAATTTAAAAGAGGCTAATATTATATTAATGATAGTCATTATTATAAGTACAACACTGATTTTTTTACACAATAAATTATTAAAAACAAACTAATTGGAGGGATTGACATGAAAAAAATGAAGACTATAGAGGCAGTAGGACAAGTGTTATGTCATGATATTACTCAAATAGTACCGGGAAAATTTAAGGGAGTAAAGTTTAAAAAAGGACATGTTATAAGAGAAGAAGATGTAAATGTTTTATTATCATTAGGTAAGGATAATATATACGTTTGGGAAAACTCAGAAGGCATGGTTCATGAAAATGACGGAGCTTTAATACTAAAAGAAATTGGAGCAGGAAAAAATCTAGAATTTAGCGATATAAAAGAAGGAAAAATAGATTTTTATGCATCTTGCGATGGTCTTCTAAAAGTTAACATAGATGAGCTAAAAAAATTAAATAGTTATGGTCAAATGATATTCTCAACTATCCACAACAATACTCCAGTTAAAAAAGATGATAAAGTAGGTGGAACTAGGGTAATACCTTTGATGATTGAAGAAGAAAAACTAATAAATGCTAAAAATGAAATAAAAGATAAACTTATATGGGTTGAAGAAATAAAAGGAAAAAAAGTAGGAATTATTACTACAGGGAACGAAGTATATTATAAAAGGATAAAAGATTCTTTTGGACCTGTAATAGTTAATAAAGTAGAAGAGTACGGCTGTGAAGTATTAGGTCAAGTAATACTACCTGACTCCGCAGAAGATATAAAGAATGCTATTGAAGAATGGATTGAAAAAGGGGCAGAACTTGTAATATGTACTGGAGGAATGTCAGTAGATCCTGACGATGTTACTCCAACAGCTATTATTAGCACAGGTGCAGAGCTTATAAGTTATGGAGCGCCAGTTTTACCTGGGGCAATGTTTTTACTTGCATATAAAGGAGATACACCAATACTTGGACTTCCTGGGTGTGTAATGTTTTCAAAGAGAACAATATTTGATTTAGTATTACCAAGGGTGCTTGTAGATGAAAAGCTTACTATGGATGATATAGCAGCTTATGGACACGGTGGTATGTGCTTAAGTTGTCCAGTTTGCATATTCCCTAAATGTGGGTTTGGAAAAGGAGTGTAGGTGATAAATTTGAAGGATAAATGGGGTAGATATATAGATTATCTTAGGATTTCCTTGACAGATAGATGTAACTTAAAATGTGTTTATTGTATGCCTGAAAAGGAAGCCGATTATTTTGAAAAAAACAATATGCTAACTAATGATGAAATAATTAGAACAATGAACCTTATGGCTAGTATAGGTATAAGTAAGGTGAGATTTACAGGAGGAGAGCCTCTTTTAAGAACAGGAATTAAAGATTTAATAAAAGGGGCAGGCGATATCCCTACTATAAAAAAGGTATGTATAACAACTAATGGAGTTCTTCTTAAACAAAAGGTTGTTTCATTGAAAGAAAGTGGGCTTACTCATGTTAATTTATCCCTAGATACTTTAAATAAAGATAGATATAACAAAATAACTCGTGGTGGGGATTTAGATGAAGTCATGGATGCCTTGGAGCTATCTCTAAAACTAGGCATAAAAGTAAAGATAAACTCTGTAATTATGGATGGAATAAATGAGGATGAAATAAGTGATCTTGCAAATTTAACAAGAAAGTATCCTATAGATGTTAGGTTTATTGAACTTATGCCTATTGGAGAAGGGGTTAATTTTAAAGGAGTTTCTGAAGAATATATTTTAGAAAAATTAAAAGATCAATTAGATGATAATGAACGTAAGACTAAAGAAGAAGGACCAGCACAATATATAAAACTTAAGGGTGGATTAGGAAAATTAGGTTTTATAAGTCCTATTTCAAATCACTTCTGCAAAGAATGTAATAGAATTAGATTGACTAGCGATGGTTTTTTAAAGAGATGTCTTTATTGGAGTGAAGGTGAAGACTTAAAAGATGCACTTAGAGTTGAAAAAAATGATATAGAAGTATTAGAAATAATAAAGAAAAATATTTATGAAAAACCTGAAGAACACAGTTTTGGCAAAAAAGATGGTGATGTTAGATTAATGCATCAAATAGGAGGCTAAATCATGGGGAAGATTATAGCAATTTGTAAAAGTGAAAAAAAAGGAACTGCTAAAAAACAAATAAATGAAATTAATTTAATTGAAAACTTTGGTCTTGAAGGGGATGCCCATGGTGGAAACTGGCATAGACAGGTTTCTCTTTTGGATTTATCGAAAATAGATAATTTTAATGTAAAAGGTGGAAATGTAGATTATGGAGATTTTGGAGAAAATCTAGTTATTGAAGGTATAGATTTATCAAAAATTGAAGTTGGACAAAAACTTAAAGTCGCAGAATGTGAATTAGAAATTACACAAATAGGAAAAACTTGTCACACAAAATGTGAAATATTCTATAGAGTTGGAGAATGTATAATGCCTAAAAATGGAATATTTGCAAAGGTTATAAAAGGTGGAAAAATTGCCTTAGGAGACGACGTAGTTGAGATATAGCTTTAGAGTAGAGGGTGATATAAATGAGTGAAAGTCTTTTAAAGAAAATCCAAAATGCTATAATAAAACATGCAAATATTATGGCAAGTGTATTAAAAGTAGATGTTGAAATTGTAGATGAAAATTTAATAAGAGTAGCAGGAACAGGTATTTATAATAACGATATAAATAAAAATATATCTAACAGTGGAGATGTATATAAATATGTTATTAAAACTGGAGAACAGAAAATTATTACGAATCCACGTGAAAATGAACTTTGCGTAAATTGTAAAGGTAAAAAAACTTGCAATGAGACTATGGAAGTTGGTACTCCTATAGTATATGAAGATAAAATAATAGGAGTTATAGGACTTATTTCTTTTAGTGAAGAACAAAAGAAAAACTTAGAAAATAATCTAGATTCAATGATTCAATTTATACAACAAATGAAAGAACTTATTGTATTTAAAGTACACGAATATCTAGAAACAGAAGGAGCATTGAATAATTCAAATCTTCTTAAGCAAATTATTGATTCAGTAGAAAATGGAGTTATTGTAACAAATCATGAAGGTAAAATAGCAACTTTAAATCAAAATGCTATGAAACAATTAAAGTTACTGCCATCAAACATAGGAGATAGTATTAAGATTAAGCAAACAAATGAGTTTTTTATGGGTGGAGAATCTATTACAGTAGCTGTAGGATCAGAAAAGTACGATATTATAGGTAAAATGATTCCAGTGTATCCAGTTCTTGGGGATTTTGATAAAATATTAATATTTAACCAAATACAAAAAGTTAAGTCTGATTTGTTAAAACTGACTTATGGAAGAAATACAGTAGGAATGGATGATATAGCCGGAAGTTCCAAAGAAATAAAAATGCTAAAAAGTAAAATAAAAAAAATAGCCCCTTCAAAATCAACTGTATTAATTACAGGAGAAAGTGGTACTGGTAAAGAACTTATTGCAAGAGCCATACATTCAGAAAGTGATAGATGGAATAAACCTTTTATTGCTATTAACTGTGGTGCTATACCAGATTCGCTACTTGAAAGTGAATTATTTGGATACGTAAGGGGTGCGTTTTCAGGAGCAGACCCAAATGGAAGAATAGGAAAATTCGAACTTGCAAATAAAGGAGTTATATTTTTAGATGAAATAGGAGATATGCCATTATTCCTACAGGTTAAGCTTTTAAGAGTACTTCAAGAAAGAAAACTAGTTAGAATTGGGTCAAATAAACTACTAGATTTAGATATTAGAGTTATAGCTGCAACTAACAAAGACTTAAAGAAACTTATTGATGAAGGTAAGTTTAGAGAAGATTTATATTATAGATTAAATGTTATACCTGTAGAATTACCTCCTCTTAAAAAAAGACCAGACGATATAGAAACTATAACGAAAAATTTAATTGAAAAGTACAATAATGTATTTAATAAGTATGTTCATACAATAAATCCTGATGTTATAGAAATTCTAAAAAGATATAGTTGGCCTGGAAATGTAAGAGAACTTGAAAATGTAGTTGAGTTTATGATAAATTTATCAGACGAACGAGGTATAATAACAGATGAAATGGTACCAGAACATTTACTAAAAACAGAAATGGTATCAGAAAATTTACTAAAAACAGAAATAAGCAATGATGTAGTTAATAATACATCTAGTGATACTGGATTTAGAAAACTGAAAGATATAGAGGAAGAAAATATAAAAAGAGCTTTAAAGTATTTTGGAGAGGATACAAAAGGAAAAAAAGAAGCTGCAAAGGCTTTAGGTATAGGAGTAGCCACTCTATATAGAAAAATAGCTCAAAATTAGTTATCAAAATGATAATAAACAGCTTAAAAAAATTAAAAATCGGGAATGTAAATGGATTGCACTTAATTCTCATTTTGATAATATGTTATCAAAATGAGAATTTTTTTATGGTTTTTTAATAATAATTAAATAAAAAAGTTAGTTTAATTAAAAATATAGTGCTTAATATAAAAAATGAACAATAAATATTAAATGTTATCAAATTGATAATAAAACGCTTTCATTGATATAAAATAAACGAATTGAAAGGTTTCAGGGGCATTATCGTTTTGATAATGAATTATCGATATGATAATAAAATAATAATATTTTTCTATAAAAAATATCAAAAAATTACTTTATAAGCTAATTTTACACAAAAATACTCATGAAACGCAAAAAATATGCATTGGAAAAAACTAAACATAGTTAAAAGTTTGGCACGGTACTTGCTTAATAATAAGGTGACTAAAAAAATACTGATGAAGTGAGGGAATTAGGATGAAAGAAAAGATTCTATGGAAAGAAAATACTCTTCCAAAGGGTGACAAAGAAGGTTCTATAAAATTCTTAAGCCGTAGTGAAGTTGCAAAGGCAAAAGAATTCCATGCGAGCTTTCCACAATATAAGGAAACTCCTTTAGTAGATTTAAATAACCTTGCAAATCATTTAGGTTTAGGTGGAGTATATCTAAAGGATGAATCATATAGATTTGGATTAAATGCATTTAAAGTTTTAGGCGGTTCTTTCTCAATGGCCAAACATATGGCTGAGAAGTTAAATAAAGATATATCAGAATTACCTTATGAAAGATTAATATCAGATGAAGTTAGAAATGAACTTGGAGAAATAACTTTCGTAACTGCAACAGATGGTAACCACGGAAGAGGGGTTGCATGGACTGCAAATAAATTAAAGCAAAAATCAGTTGTTTATATGCCAAAAGGTTCATCTCTTACAAGACTTGAAAATATAAGAAAAGAAGGAGCAGACGCTTCTATAACTGATATGAACTACGATGATGCTGTAAGATTAGCTAATCAGTATGCAGAAGATAACAATGGACTTATGGTTCAAGATACTGCTTGGGAAGGTTATGAAAAGATACCTGCATGGATAATGCAAGGATACGGAACTATGGCTTTAGAGTCTTTAGATCAATTAAAGAATAAAGGAATAGATAGACCTACTCATATATTCGTTCAAGCTGGTGTTGGTTCTTTAGCAGGAGCAGTTCAAGGATTCTTTGCTTCTGAATTTGGAGAAGATTGTCCAAAAACTGTAATTGTAGAATCAAACTTAGCAGATTGTTTATATAAATCAGCAGAAGCTAATGATGGTGATTTTAGAGTAGTTGGTGGAGATATGCAAACTATAATGGCTGGTCTTGCATGTGGAGAGCCAAACACAATAGGATGGGAAGTATTAAAGAACCATTCAGCTGTATTTGTATCTTGCCCAGACTGGGTTGCAGCAAAGGGTATGAGAATATTAGGAAACCCAATTAAAGGAGATGCTCATGTAATTTCAGGAGAATCAGGAGCAGTTCCAACAGGATTATTATTTGAAATAATGAACAATCCACAGTACAAAGATTTAAAAGAAGCTTTAGAACTTAACGAAAATTCAAAAGTTCTTTTATTTAGTACAGAAGGAGATACAGATCCAGATAAATACAAGAGCATAGTATGGGATGGAGAATACCCAAGTATATAATTTAAAATCTTAGGAGGACAATAAAATGTGTAGCGAAGCAATAAGCAAAGTAGAAATGTTAAATGAAGTAAGACAAGATAAACTAACTAAATTATGTCAAGAACTTTTAAGAAACCCAAGTGTTTCAGGAGAAGAAGAAAAAGTTGTAGCTGCTATAAAAAGCAACATGCTTGCATTAGGATATGATGATGTTTACATAGATGACTATGGAAACGTTATAGGTCATATAAAAGGAAGCAAACCAGGAAAGAAAATATTATTTGATGGACATATAGATACAGTGCCTGTTCCAGATGATTCAAAGTGGACTTATGCACCATTTGGTGGAGAAATACACGATGGAAAAATATATGGAAGAGGAGCTTCAGATATGAAAGGGCAAACAAGTGCAATGATCGCTGCTGCTGCTTTCTTCGCTGAAGATGTTAATAAAGATTTTGAAGGTGACATATATGTTGCTGGTGTTGTTCATGAAGAAATATTTGAAGGTATAGCTGCAAGAGCTATAAGTGATAGAGTAAACCCAGATTACGTTGTAATAGGTGAGTCTTCAGAACTTAACCTTAAAATAGGTCAAAGAGGTAGAGCTGAAATAGTAGTTGAAACTTTTGGTAAACCAGCTCACTCAGCTAACCCAGAAAAAGGTGTAAATGCTGTTTATAAAATGTCTAAAGTAATAGATAGAATACAAGAAATAGAAGCCCCAGAACATGATGTTTTAGGAAAAGGTATACTTGTATTAACAGATATAAAATCATCTCCATACCCAGGAGCTTCAGTAGTGCCAGATTATTGTAAAGCAACTTTTGATAGAAGACTTTTAACTGGAGAAACAAGAGAAGGAGTACTTGCTCCAATAGAATCTCTTTTAGAAGAACTTAGAAAAGAAGACAGTGAATTACAAGTTAAAGTATCTTATGCAATAGGTAAAGAAACTTGCTACACTGGAGAAACAATAGAAGGTGAAAGATTTTTCCCAGGTTGGTTATACGATATGGAAGATGAGTTTGTTCAAGCCGCTTATAGAGGATTAAACGAAGCTGGTATAAATCCAGAAGTTACTCAATATTCATTCTGTACTAATGGTAGCCACTATGCTGGAGAAAAAGGAATAAGAACTATAGGATTTGGTCCATCTAAAGAAAACCTTGCTCATACAATAGATGAGTATATAGAACAAGAACAATTATTCATAGGTGCAAGAGGATACTACGGTATATTAAAATCAGTTTACAGTAAGTAGGACAAAATCTGTTTACAACAAGAAGGTGATATTATGAAAATATTAATTAAGGATGGACGTATAATAGACGGAACCTTAAAGAAATCTTTTATCGGAGATTTAGTAATAGAGAACAATAAAATAGCCTTTGTTGGTAAATGTGATGAAAATGAAACTTTTGACAAAGTTATTAATGCTAAGGGGAAAGTTGTTTCCCCTGGCTTTATAGATACACATTCACATTCTGACTTAGAAATATTAATAAACCCTTATAACGAAATAAAGGTTAGACAAGGGATAACAACTGAAGTTCTTGGCCAAGATGGAATATCAATGGCGCCACTTCCAGTAGAATATATAAGCCCATGGAGAAAAAATCTTGCAGGTCTTGATGGAGATTCTGATGATATAGATTGGACATATGAAACTACTAATAACTATCTTAAAATGATGGAAGAAAATGGAGTTGGATTAAACGAAACTTATCTTGTTCCTCATGGTAATATAAGAATGGAAGTTTTAGGTCTAGATAATAGACAACCAACTGATGAAGATATTAAAAAAATGTGTGATATAACTAGAAGAGAAATGGAAGCAGGTGCTTTTGGTTTATCAACAGGATTAATATATATGCCTTGTGCATATTCACAAACAAAAGAAATAGTAGAAATGTGTAAGGTTGTCGCAGAATTCGATGGTGTATTTGTAGTTCACCAAAGAAGTGAAGCTGATACTATACTAGATTCTATGGAAGAAATCATAGAAATAGGTAGACAATCTGGAGTTAAAGTACATTTTTCTCATTTCAAAGTTTGCGGAAAACAAAACTGGAAGTATATAGATGATGTAATAAAATTATTAGATAAGGTAAAAGCAGAAGGAATAACTGTATCATTTGACCAATATCCGTATGCTGCCGGAAGTACAATGTTAGGTGTAATATTACCTCCTTGGGTACATGATGGGGGAACTGATAAGTTATTACAAAGACTTAATAATGAAGATGATAGAAAAAGAATGATTAATGATATGGAAAACGGTATCCACGGATGGGACAACTTTGTAGACTTTGCAGGTTTTGATGGAATATTCGTTACATCTGTAAAAACACAAAAAAACCAAGAGGTTGTAGGTAAAAATTTAATAGAATTAGGACAAATGAGAAACAAAGATCCGTACAACGCAACATTTGATCTTTTATTTGAAGAAGAAAATGCTGTTGGTATGTTTGATATCTATGGTCTTGATGAACATATTATAAAGTTTATGAAGTTACCTGAGCAAAATGTTTGTACTGATGGACTTTTAGCACCAGGAAAACCACATCCAAGAGCTTATGGTTCATTCCCAAGGGTACTTGGAAAATTTGTTAGAGAAGAAAAAGTAATGTCATTAGAAGAAGCCATATACAAAATGACTAAAAAAGCAGCAGATGTTTTCTCAATTCCAAATAGAGGAACATTAGAAGTAGGAAAGTATGCAGATATAGTTATATTTGATGCTGACAAGATATGCGATAAAGGAACTTTTGTAGACCCAACTCAGTATCCGAAAGGAATAGACTACGTTATAATTAATGGAAATATAGTTATAGACGACGGTGAATTCAACAAAATTAAGGCAGGTAAGGTCATAAGAAGATCTTAGGGGGATTTTAAATGTTAATAGTAGGAAATGGTAGACTTGTTACTAGAAACCAATTAGCTCCTTACTTAGAAAATGGAGCAGTAGCTATTGAAAATGGAAAAATAGTTGACTTTGGAAGTACTCAAGATATTAAAGTTAAGTATGAAGGTTCAGAGTTTATTGATGCTAAAGGTAAGGTAATAATGCCAGGGCTTATAAATACACATATGCATATATACAGTGCATTTGCTAGAGGAATGGCATTAGATGGCCCTACTTCTAAAAACTTTGGACAAATACTTGAAAACCTTTGGTGGAGATTAGACAAAAAGCTTACTCTTGAAGATACAAAATATAGTGCATATACAACATATATAGACTGTATAAAAAATGGAGTAACAACAGTTTATGACCATCATGCAAGTCCATTTGCAATAAGAGATTCTCTATTTACAATAGGTGAAGTTGCAGATGAGCTTGGAATAAGAACCTCTCTTTGTTATGAGGTTTCTGATAGAGATGGTGGAAATACAATAGAAGAAGGAATAAGAGAAAATGTTGAGTTCATAAAGCATGCATCAAAGAGAAATGATAACATGCAAACAGGGTTATTTGGACTTCACGCATCATTTACATTATCAGATGATACATTAAATAAGTGCAGAGAAGAAATGAGTGGACTTAATGCAGGGTATCATGTTCATACAGCAGAGGGAATAGACGATCTTTATGATTCACTTAAAAATCATGGAAAAAGAGTAGTTGAAAGATTACATGGTTTTGATATATTAGGTGATAAAACTATAGCTGTTCATTGTATCCATGTTAATTCAAGAGAAATGGATATATTAAAAGCTACAGATACAATGGTTGTACACAACCCAGAGTCAAATATGGGTAATGCAGTAGGATGTTCTCCTGTTTTATCAATGTTTGATAAAGGTATACTATTAGGTCTAGGTACTGATGGTTACACATCAGATATGATAGAGTCATATAAAGTAGGAAATATAATTCATAAGCACAATTTATGTGATCCATCGGTAGCTTGGGGAGAAATTCCTACAATGCTATTTGACAATAATAGACAAATTATGAACAAACATTTCAATGTAGAAGCTGGAGTAATAAAAGAAGGTGCTGTTGGAGACGTAATAATAGTAGATTACAATCCATTAACACCTATGAATGAAAACAATATAAACAGCCACGTAATGTTTGGAATGAATGGAACAGCAGTAAACACAACTATTATTAATGGAAAAGTATTAATGAAAGACAGACAACTTCTAAACGTAGACGAGGCTGAAATTTTCAGACAGTCTAGAGAAATTTCCCAAAAACTATGGGACAGAATCTAACTTAAAGGGAGTGTAGTGAAATGAAAGAAGACAAAAATTTGAAAGTGGCCCCAGTTGATGAAAAATTACCTATGGGTCAAAATCTATTATTTGCTTTTCAACACGTAATGGCAATGGTTGCAGGAGCAGTAGCTGTACCGATAATAGTAGGAAATGCAGCAGGATTAACACAGGAACAAATAATATTTCTTATAAATGCCGATTTGTTCATAGCAGGTATAGCAACACTTGTTCAATCATTAGGACTTGGAAAGCACATTGGGGCTAAAATTCCAATGGTAGAAGGTACTAGTTTCGCAACAGTAAGTGCAATGGTTGCAATAGCAAACACTTACAAGGGTGACCCTTTCACAGCAATGGCCACTATATTTGCATCAGTGTTTATTGCAGGATTGTTTTGTTTCTTAATGGCTCCAATATGGGGTAAATTAATTAGATTTTTCCCACACGTTGTTACTGGGACAGTTGTTACAGTAATAGGATTATCATTACTACCAGTAGCAGTTAGATGGTCAACTGGTAATAATCCAGCATCTCCAACATATTTAAGTGTACAAAATATAATGATGGCTTTATTTACATTAGTAACTATATTAGTTTTAAATAGATTCCTAAAAGGAAAATGGTCTAGTATGGCAATATTATTCGGTATCATTATTGGTACTGTTGCTGCAACAGCACTTGGTATGGCAGATTACACTAGAGTTACAGCTTCTGGATGGATAAATATAAATACACCATTTGAATTTGGATTCTGGAATTTTGATCCAACAGCTATAATTTCTATAGTTCTAGTTATGTTAGTTATAATGACAGAAGCAACTGGAAACATAATAGCTATGCACGAAATGGTAGGAAAAGAAATTAATGAACAGCAACTAGTTAGAGGCTTAAGAGCCGATGGACTGGCAACTATGTTAGCATCAGTTTTCAATACTTTCCCACATACAGCATTTGCACAAAACGTTGGATTGGTAAATCTAACGGGAGTAAAAAGTAGATTTGTAGTTGCAACATCTGGATGTATATTAATAATATTAGGGTTAGTTCCAAAATTAGGAGCATTAGTAGCATCAGTACCATATCCAGTATTAGGTGGAGCTGGATTTGCAATGTTTGGTATGGTTGTATCTGGTGGAATAAGTGCATTAACTAAGGTACAATTTGCTGGTACTAAAAACGGTATGATAATAGCAATAAGTATAGGTCTTTCTATGATACCTACAGCAGTTCCTGATTTTTATCACAATTTCCCACAATGGGTTAATACAATATTCCACAGTGGAATAACTACAGGAGCATTAGCTGCTATATTATTAAACTTATTTTTCAATGTCCTTGGTCAAAAGAAAGAGGCTGTTGAAGAGTCAGCGCCCAAAGAAATATTAAGTCGTTAATTATATAATAAACAAAAACTCTTTAATACCAGTAAGGAGGAATATGCTATGGGCAAAGTGCTAAAAGGCGGTTTCATAGTTACCTCTGAAAAAACGTATTGTGCAGATCTAAGAATTGAAGATCATAAAATTAAAGATATTGGTACAAATATTGAAAAACCTGGTGATGAGATAATATCCGTTAATGGATGTTATCTACTTCCTGGGGGTATAGATACTCATACACACTTTGATCTTGGAGAAGGGCCTACGAAAACAGCGGATGACTTTGGAACAGGAACTAAGGGGGCTATCGTAGGAGGAACAACTACGATATTAGATTTTGCAAATCATGTTAGAGGAGATTCCCTAAGAAAAACATTAAATATATATAAAGAAAAAACATATAAAAATTGTTATTGTGACTATGGATTCCATATGGCTATGAGTGAATGGAATGAAGAAATAGAAAAAGAAATGGAATATATGGTTGAAGAAGGAATACCATCTTTTAAAATGTATATGGCTTATAAACATTTACAAGTTGATGATGGTGCGGTTTTTAAGGCTCTAAAGAAATCGAAAGAAATTAATGGGTTAATTGGTTTCCACTGTGAAAATGGAGATTTAGCAAATGCTTTAATAGAGGATGCTAAAAAAAATAATAACTTAAAACCTGTATATCATGCATTAACTAAGCCACCAATAATAGAAGAAGAAGCAGTTGAAAGACTGTTAACTATTGCAAAAATGGCAGATGCACCTGCATATATAGTTCATTTAAGTTCTAAGGCTGGACTTAATAAAGCATTAGAAAAAAAGAAAGATGGAGCAAAGGTAGTTATTGAAACTTGCCCACAATATTTAACATTATTTAAAGATTTATATAGAGATAAAAACGACAATAGCTTTGAAGGAGCTAAATACGTTATGTCTCCACCCTTAAGAGAAAGAGAAGATGGAGAAGCACTTTGGGAAGCACTTAGAAATGGAGATATTCATACTATAGGAACTGACCATTGTCCATTTAACTTTGTGGGCCAAAAGGATATCGGTAAGGACGATTTTACTAAGATACCGAATGGGGCACCAGGGGTTGAACATAGAATGGTTGTTATTTATACAGAAGGTGTAGCAAAAAACAAAATATCAATAAACGATATGGTAAGACTTACATCTACTAATGCAGCAAAAATATTTGGACTTTACCCTAGAAAAGGGGAAATTCAAGTAGGAAGCGATGCAGATATAGTGGTTTTAAATCCAAATGGAAAATGGACTATATCAAAAGATAATCAAAATCAAAATGTAGACTACACTCCTTATGAAGGTCTTAAGTCAGAGTGTTCATTAGATAAGGTTTTCTTAAGGGGAGAATTAATGGCTGAACAAGGAAAGCTTGTTAACAATGAAAAAATAGGAATATACATAAAAAGAAAACCATTTGATGCGAGGTGGAGAGAAAATGTATAAGTTTATCTTAAACGGGGAAGAAGTTACTGCTACAGAAGACAAGAATTTACTACATTTCTTAAGAGAAGATGAAGGACTTACATCAGTTAAAAACGGGTGTGCAGAAGGTGCTTGCGGTACTTGTACAGTTTTAGTTGATGGAAGAAATATGAAGGCTTGTGTTCTTAAAACATCTAAACTAGTTGGTAAAGAAATAATAACAGTGGATGGATTATCCGAAAGAGAATTAGATGTATATGCATATTCATTTACAAGTGCTGGAGCAGTACAATGCGGGTTCTGTATACCGGGAATGGTTATAAGTGCAAAATCATTACTTGATAAAAACTTAGAACCTAGTGAAGATGATATAAGAAAAGCTATAAAAGGTAACATCTGTAGATGTACAGGTTATGTGAAAATAGTTGATGCAATAGCATTAGCTGCTAAATTATTAAGAGAAAATACTGAAGTTCCAAAAGTTGCGTGTAAGGGCTTAGTTGGAGAAAATACTCATAGAGTAGATGCTGTTCAAAAGGTCGTTGGAAGAGCTGAATATGTAGATGATATGCGTATTGAAGGTATGATATACGGATCTGCTGTTAGAACTAAGTATCCAAGAGCAAGAGTGTTAGATATAAACATAGAAAAAGCTAAAAAACATCCAGGAGTAGTTGGAGTATTTACAGCTGATGATGTTCCTGGAGATAAAAAAATAGGTCACTTAAAGAAAGACTGGCCAGTACTTATAGCTAAAGGTGAAATAACTCGTTATGTAGGAGATGCTATAGTTTTAGTAGCTGCAAAAACTAAAGAAGCTTTAGAAGAAGCAAAGAATTTAGTTGAGATAGAATACGAAGAACTAGAGCCATTAACTTCACCACTAATGGCAATGAAAGAAGATGCTCCTCATATACATGAAGGCGGAAATATATTATTTGAACAAAAACTAGTTAGAGGAGATGCTGATGAAGTAATCAGAAACTCTAAGTATGTTGTAACTAATAAATACTCTGTTCCATTTACAGAACATGCTTTTTTAGAGCCAGAAGCTGCAATAGGGATGCCTGATGGAGATGGTGTAAGATTATTTACAACTGATCAAGGTGTTTATGCATCTCAGCATGAATGTGCTGATATGTTAGGTCTTCCTCATGAAAAGGTTAGAGTTACTAACAAGTATGTTGGTGGAGGATTTGGTGGTAAGGAAGATATGAGTGTTCAACATCACGCTGCACTTATTGCATACCTTACTAAAGAAACAGTTAAAGTTCAATTGACTAGAAAAGAAAGTATAATGGTACATCCAAAAAGACATGCAATGGAAATGGAATTTACTACTGCATGTGATGAAAATGGAAAATTAACAGCTATGAAGGCTGTTTTAATATCTGATACAGGTGCATATGCATCACTTGGTGGACCGGTTCTTCAAAGAGCTTGTACACATGCTGCAGGACCATATAACTATCAAGTAATAGATATTACAGGTAAGGCAATTTACACAAACAACCCTCCAGGGGGAGCTTTTAGAGGATTTGGAGTTGCACAAAGTTGTTTTGCAACTGAATCTAATATAAATTTACTTGCTGAAAAAGTTGGCATATCTCCATGGGAGATAAGATATAGAAATGCTATAAGACCAGGACAAGTACTGCCTAACGGACAAATAGCTGATGAAAGTACAGGATTAGTTGAGACTTTAGACGCTGTTAAAGAACAATATGAAAACGCTAAGTATGCAGGTATAGCTTGTGCTATGAAAAATGCAGGACTAGGTGTTGGAGTACCTGATACTGGAAGATGTAATTTAGATATAATAGATGGAATAGTTCACGTAAGAACTAGTGCTTCATGTATAGGTCAAGGTTTGGGAACTGTTATGGTACAAAAGGTTTGTGAAGCTACAGGCTTATCTCTTGATAAGGTTGTTCATGATTTCCCTGATACTGCTACAACACCAAACTCTGGAAATACAACAGCTTCTAGACAAACAACATTTACTGGTGAAGCAACAAGAGTTGCAGCAATAAAACTTAAAAAAGCTTTAGATGGTGGTAAAACATTAGCAGATCTAGAAGGTGAATCATTTAGTGGTGAATACACATGTGTAACTGACAAAATAGGAGTTGATAAAGAAAATCCAGTAAGTCACGTATCTTATGGATTTGCAACTCAAGTTGTAATATTAGATGAAGAAGGTAAGGTTACAAAGGTTGTAGCAGCACATGATTTAGGAAAAG
This sequence comes from Sporacetigenium mesophilum DSM 16796, assembly GCF_059569055.1. NCBI lineage: Bacteria > Bacillati > Bacillota > Clostridia > Peptostreptococcales > Tepidibacteraceae > Sporacetigenium > Sporacetigenium mesophilum. Next base: position 348,466 of record NZ_JCANUR010000001.1, read on the forward strand.
CAATAAATCCTGTAAATGTAGAAGGCCAAATAGAAGGTGGAGTTGTAATGGGTCTTGGTTATGGTTTAACTGAAGATTATCCACTAGAAAATGGTGTTCCAAAAGGAAAATACGGAACAATAGGATTATTTAGAGCAACTGATGCACCGCCAATTGAATCTATAATTATAGAAAAAAATAGCAAAGATGGATTGGCATTTGGAGCTAAAGGTGTAGGAGAAATAACTACAATACCTACAGCACCAGCTGTTCAAGGAGCTTATTATAAGCTTGATGGAGAGTTTAGAACTAAACTTCCACTTGAAAAAACTTACTATAGAAAACCAAAAAAAGAAGTAGCGAAAGCTTAGGAGGTAACAAAATGGCAAAAACAGTTATAAGTACAGAAAAGGCACCAGGGGCTATAGGACCATACTCTCAAGGAATAAGAACTGGAAATCTTGTATATACTTCAGGGCAACTTCCAATAAATACTGCGACAGGTGAAATGGCTACTGAAATAAAAGAAGCTACTAAATATAGCCTTGAAAATTGTAAGGCAATATTAGAAGAAGCAGGAACTAGCATGGATAAAGTAGTAAAAACTACTGTATTCTTAAAAGACTTAGCAGATTTTGCTGCAATGAATGAAGTTTATGCTACATTCTTTACATCAGAACCGCCAGCAAGAAGCTGTTTCCAAGTAGCTGCACTTCCAAAAGATGCATTAGTTGAAATAGAAGTAGTAGCAGAAATATAATAATATATAGATTTAAAAAAGACTGTACATGCTTATAAGATGTACAGTCTTTTTTTCTATTTTTTATATTCAATAGAATTTTTTGTGTTTACACTAAATGTTTCACCTTTTTGCATTAAAATATGCCCTGAGCTATATGGTTTGCCTTCAATTGTTATATAAACTTTATTAACTCCATAGTATTCACCAAGTGTGTTTGTTATACATTGAAGAATCATTAACTCATATCCTGATCCTGCATTCATTTGAGTTGTAAATTCTTTTGAAAAATCTACATAAACAATATTATCTTTATTTAAATAAAGACTGTTTATCCTTACATCTGGGCCTAATAGCTTTTCTGTTTTGTTACCTAAAGATTCTTTAAAAGCTTTTTCGAATTTAGATTTTGTAATATCATTTGTTTTAAATGATATATTTTTATATGCAAAATACATCTTATCTTCAGCTATGTTAGGATAATAAAACTTTATATTTTGAACAAAGGAAGAATTGTTCTCAATTTTAGCTAGTGAAGAAGTTACTGTAGTTTCATTTGAAGAATATACAGTTTTTACTAAACCTATATTAAGTGCATAATAATCGGTATTTTTATAATCTTTACCTTCCGTTGTTACTTCGATTGATGTATAAGTTCCTAAAGGGGTAGTTACTTTTACATCAGTATTGGATATATATCTTTTTTTACCATCAGGTAAAGTCCAAGAAGTACCTTTTATAAGAGGTTCTTTTAGTAAAATTTCATTTGTAGTCCCTTCTTTTGAAGTTAAGTTTTCTCTATAATATATTTCACCTCTAGATTCTATAACTTGAAGTTGACCATTTTTATTTTCAATGACTTTCATTAGCTGAGAGCCACCATTATCTACCCTTAACTGCATACGGCTATCTTTTAAATAATCTACAAAAGTATTATATGACGCATATTCATTACCGTTTCCTTCATATATATACTTTGTATTTGCTTCAAATGGATAGTAGTCCTTTATTTCATAAGTTACTTCATCGTCATTTGATGAAGGATCTTGTGTATCTCCTTGTTCTTTAGGAGGGTTATCATTATTGTTATTTGTTGTTGAATTATTACAGCCAGACATTAGTGTAAAGGAAAATACTAGAACAATAATAAAAATGAATTTTTTCATATCACACCACACCACCTTATCAAAATTTAGTACTTACTATATATTATATCTGAAAATTTCGATTTATAACATAAATAGTAGGAATAATAATATATATTTACTATATAGTTAAATTCTGTAAATAATGGGTATCAATTATTTTTAATATATTATATAATAAATAAAATATAATTTAGGAGGTTATAAAAGATGATGCGTTGTTGTTGCTGTTGTTTAAATAGTTTAATAAATAAAAAATTAAATAACAACAGGCCTGCGTCTTTTTAAATAACTTAAATACTAAATATAATTTGTTTTATAAAATAAAGATATAAAATATCAAACTGCAGGTTATTATCAGTAGTTTTTCTATTTAGAGAAACTACTGATATACTGCAGTTTTTTTGAATAAAAAAGGAGTGATCTAAATGAAATTTTTCATATACAATAGTTTAAATAGAAAAAAGGAAGAATTAATTACAATAGAAGAAAAAAAGGTTAAGATATACACATGCGGGCCTACAGTATACCATTTTGCCCATATAGGAAATTTAAGAACATATATATTTGAAGATATACTAAAAAAATCTTTGGATTATATAGGATACAATGTAGACCATGTAATGAATATAACAGATGTAGGTCATTTAGAGTCTGATTCAGACGAAGGTGAAGATAAAATGGCTTTAGGGGCAAGTAGAGAAAAGAAAACAGTATGGGAAATTGCAAGATTTTATGAAGAAGCTTTTCTTGATGATTGCAATAAACTTAATATAAAAAGACCAAATGTGATTTCTAGAGCTACTGAACATATAGAAGATATGATAAAGCTTATTAAAAAGTTAGAAGAAAAGGGATATACTTATATAGCTAATGGTAACGTTTATTTTTCAATTGATAAGTTTGATGATTATAATAAATTAGCAAATCTTACAATAGAAGAACTACAGGCAGGGAGTAGAATAGAAGTAGACCCATATAAGAAAAATCCATTAGATTTTGTACTTTGGTTTACGAATTCAAAATTTACAAATCAAATAATGCAGTGGCCTTCACCATGGGGAGTGGGATTTCCAGGCTGGCATATAGAATGTTCAGCAATGTCAATGAAATACTTAGGAGAAAGAATAGATATACATTGTGGAGGAGTAGATCATATTCCAGTTCACCATACAAATGAAATTGCTCAATCAGAATGTGCACTTGGTCATAAGTGGGTAAATTATTGGATGCATGGAGAGTTTTTAGTACTAAATAATGGGAAGATGTCAAAGTCTAGTGGAGATTTTTTAACTTTATCTAGACTTATAGAAGAAGGATATAGTCCACTAGATTATAGATATTTCTGTATGCAATCTAGATATAGAAAACAGCTAATGTTTAGCTTTGAAAGTTTGAATGATGCACAAAATTCGTTAAAGAAATTAAAAAATAAAGTAAAATATATCCTTGAAAATAAAAATAATGATAGTATAGAGTTAGGCAAGATAAAAGAGTATCAAAATAAGTTTAAATATCAAATAAGTGATGATTTAAATTTACCAAATGCATTTACTGTGTTATCAGAAGTTATAAAAGATGAAAATTTAAATAATAGTGAAAAAGTTTATCTTATAGAAGATTTTGATAAGGTGTTTTCATTAGATTTGTTAATACAAGATAAGAATGAAAATAATGATGTCGACATAGAATTTATAGAAAACCTTATAAAAGAAAGAAATAATGCACGAAAAGAAAAAAACTGGACAAAAGCAGATGAAATTAGAGATATACTATTGAGTCATAATGTAGAATTAATAGACTCTAGAGAAGGAACAACTTGGATATATAAATAAGATTGGGAATAGGAGAGTAAAATGAATAAAAATAACCAGTATTTTAACAAGCCAATTACAGATGTAATCAAAAACCGTACTTCAATTAGAACTTATAAAGAAGATAAATTAAGTGATGAAGTAAAGCTTAGGTTAATAAACTATGCTAAGAGCATTAAAGGTCCATTTAAACCAAACTTTCGTTTTGAAATAATAGATGGTGCTGATACAATTGAAAAAACTGGTGGAAAGATAGGCACATATGGTGTAATAAAAGGAGCGAAGTCATATATAGCAGGTATAGTAGAAAATGGAGAATATAGTATAGAGCAATTAGGATATACATTTGAAAAATTAATTCTCTATGCAACATCCTTAGATATTGGAACTTGTTGGCTAGGAGGAACATTTACAAGGAGCGGCTTTGAAAAAATTGCAGATGTAAAAGATATTGAACTTATGCCAGCGGTTACCCCTATAGGATATGTAGAAAATAAAAAGAGAATGCTTGATAGGGTAATGAGAACAATGGCAGGGTCTAATAATAGAAAAGAGTGGGGCGATTTATTCTTTAATAAAAGCTTTGATAATCCATTAATAGAACAAGTAGCTGGAAAATATTCAACAGCCTTAGAAATGGTGAGAATAGGACCTTCTGCATCTAATAAGCAACCATGGAGAATAGTAAAAGAAAATGATACATTCCACTTTTATCTAAGACATGATAAAGGATATGGAAAGGCCCTGGGCCTGGATATACAAAAGATAGATATAGGAATAGCTATGTGTCACTTTGAAATGACATTAAATGAACTAGGAATACACGGAGAATGGGTAGTAAATAAACCAAAACACATTGAATGTAATATAGATACTGAGTATATAGTTAGTTGGAAAAATTAATAAATTAAAATAAAAAGCTAAGGATATTATCCTTAGCTTTTCTTTGAGTTGAAAGTTAAATCCTATATTAAGCTTGTGATACCTCATCTAAAAGATTTTTAAAGATATCTTTAACTGGTAGTATTTCTTTTATTCTATGAACGTGTTCTCCAGCAAATATTAAAGCTTTATCATAGCTACCATCTGAACATGCATTTACAAGAGCGTCCATAATACAAAAACTACGAGAACAACGCTTCAAGCAATCTTGACAACTATTGATTTTAGCTGAATCTTCTTCAACAAGGTTGAAAAAAGGATTTCTTAGACCTTGGCCTAGAAGACCTACAGGACTATTTACATGTACGACATCTTCTTTAGTTGATTTTATGTATAAATCTTTCATTTCTTGTGAAGCGTTAGATTCTATACTAGCAGCAAATCTTGTACCCATCTGAACACCACTTGCTCCAAGTTTTATAGCTTTTGCTATATCATAGCCGTCGATTATTCCACCTGCTCCAATAACAGGTATTTTTACAACTTCACATACTTCAGGAAGTATATCCATCATTGGTCTATCTGTACCAAGATGACCTCCAGCTTCTTTACCTTCTACTATTACAGCAGATGCTCCAAGTTTTTCTGCCATTTTTGCTAATTTAGCAGAAGAAACAATAGGAACTATAGGAGTATTTGATTCTTTACCCCATCCAAACATATCTCTAGAGAACCCTGCACCTGATATAACTAAATCTATATCTTCTTTAATTGCAGCTTTTACAAGGTCAGCGAATTCTTTAACAGCAAATAAAATATTTACGCCTAAAATTCCCTTTGTCATTTGTCTAGCTTTTCTGATTTCACTTCTAAGTTCATCAACGCTCATTCCAGTTCCAGCAATTACACCTATTCCACCTTCATTTGCAACTGCAGCTGCTAGTGGAGCAGTTGATATTCTAACTGCCATACCTCCTTGAATTATAGGTATTGGCACAGTAATATTTCCTATTTTCAATTCTTTTAAGTCCATATAGTTTATCTCCTTATTATTAGTACCTGGTATAATATTCTACTATTATTATATCATATAGAGAATGATGCAACAATAAAAGATAATGGTTTATTTATTAAAAGTACTCAAATCCCTTGTACAACTATGATATAATTTATTATTAAATAATTATATATTTCATATGTATCAAAAATAGAAAAAATTCGCTAAGCTCATATCGCCAACGATCTTGAAAATCAGGTCCGTTGCTCAAGTTTAGTATTTGACTCTGAAAGGGTGTTTATATGAATAAAATATTAGTATTAGCTGAAAAGCCTTCAGTAGGAAGGGATTTAGCTAGAGTTTTAAATTGTAATAAAAAAGGTAATGGATATTTAGAAGGAGACAAGTATATAGTTACATGGGCTTTAGGTCATCTAGTAACTTTAGCAGATCCAGAGACCTATGATGAAAGATATAAAGAATGGAGAATTGAAGATTTACCAATGCTTCCAAATCAACTAAAACTTGTTGTTATAAAGCAAAGTGGTAAACAATTTAGTGTTGTTAAATCTCAAATGAATAGAAAAGATATAGATGAAATTGTTATAGCAACTGATGCTGGTCGTGAAGGAGAGTTAGTTGCAAGATGGATAATAGAAAAGGCACATGTAAATAAGCCAATTAAACGTCTATGGATAAGTTCTGTTACAGATAAAGCTATTAAAGAAGGGTTTAAGAATTTAAAAGACGGTAAGGAATATGAAAATCTTTATAAATCGGCACTTGCTCGTGCAGAAGCTGACTGGATAGTTGGAATTAATGCAACTCGTGCATTAACTACAAAATACAATGCTCAACTTTCTTGTGGAAGAGTTCAAACTCCAACTATTGCGATGATAGCAAAAAGAGAAGAAGAAATAAAAGATTTTAAGCCAAGAACATATTATGGAATTACAGCAATTTCAGACAATCTGAAACTTATATGGCAAGATGACAAAACAAAAGATACAAAGACCTTTGATAAAGAAAAATCAAATAACATAGTTATGTTAACTAAAAACAAAAATGCTGAAGTTATAGAAGTTAATAAATCTTATAAGAAGAAATATTCGTCTCAATTATACGATTTAACAGAACTACAAAGAGACGCAAATAAAATATTTGGTTATTCAGCAAAAGAAACATTGTCTATTATGCAAAGATTGTATGAAAATCACAAAGTTTTAACTTATCCAAGAACAGATTCAAGGTATATATCTAGCGATATAGTAGAAACACTAAAAGATAGAGTAAAGGCTTGTTCTGTTGGACCTTATTCAAAATGTGGTATTGTCATTTTAAGAAATCAAATAAAAGCAAACAAAAACTTTGTTGATGACAGTAAGGTTTCAGATCATCATGCTATTATACCAACAGAAGAAATTCCATTTTTAAGTTCATTAAGTGATAAGGAGAGAAAGATATACGATTTAGTTGTTAAACGATTCTTAGCTGTATTGTATCCTCCATTTGAATATGAACAGACAACAATAAAAGCTAAAATTGAAAATGAGATATTTATTGCAAAAGGTAAAATAGTAATATCTCAAGGATGGAAGGAAGTTTATAATAACAACTTTGAAGATGATGAAGAAGATATACTTGATCAAACACTACCTAATATAAATAAAGGGGATATACTAAATATTTCAAGTATTTCCCAAACTAAGGGAGAAACTAAACCACCAGCTTTATTTAATGAAGGAACTTTACTTTCAGCTATGGAAAATCCAGTAAAATATATGAATAGTAATAATAAGGATTTAATAAAAACTATCGGAGAAACTGGAGGCCTTGGGACTGTAGCAACTAGAGCTGATATAATTGAAAAATTATTTAATAGCTTTTTAATAGAAAAAAAAGGTAAAGATATATATATAACTTCTAAAGGTAAGCAGCTTCTCGACTTAGTTCCTAAAGATTTAAAATCACCTACATTAACTGGTGAGTGGGAACAAAAATTAAGTCTTATTTCTAAAGGAAATCTAAATAAAAATACTTTTATAAATGAAATGAAGACTTATGCAAAAGAGGTTGTAAAAGAAATAAAAAATAGTGAAAAAAAATTTAAACACGATAATATGACTAGAAGTAAATGTCCTGAATGTGGAAAGTTCCTTCTTGAGGTAAACGGTAAAAAAGGTAAAATGCTTGTTTGCCAAGATAGAGAATGTGGATACAAAAAAGGTGTTTCTAGAGTAACAAATTCAAGATGTCCTAACTGCCACAAAAAGCTAGAACTTCGTGGAGAAGGCGAAGGACAAGTTTTCGTATGTGTTTGTGGACACAAAGAAAAACTTTCTACTTTTAATGAAAGAAAGAAAAAAGAAAGTGACAAGGCTTCTAAAAAGGATGTTTCAAATTATCTTAAAAAACAAAACAAAGCAGAAGAGCCACTTAATAATGCATTTGCAGAAGCACTTGCAAAATTAAAACTTAAATAATATATTTCAATTAATGTATCAAGAATAAATTCATTAGTAACATGGATTTATTCTTGTTTTTTTGTATTAATAAATAAATTAATATACTAGAAATGGTTTATTTTTCCATGTAAATGTTCATATATATGTTATTATGGAGGTGGTTATTAAATGAAGTTTTGTAGTAGTTGTGGTAAAAGTATTGATGAAAATAGTAAGTTTTGTAGTACGTGTGGAGAGCCTATAGAAGATACAAAAGATGATTTAGAATTTAAGTCACTTAAGGAGATGCAAGAATATTTAAATGGACTTGAAAACGAAGATAAAAAATTAGATGACACAAAGATTGATAAAGAAGTTAAAAAAAATGAAAAAAGTTTAAAGAGTATTGGAAAAGAAAAAAAGATAGGTATTATAGTAGCAGTTACAATTGTTGTTATTTTAGCTATAGGATTTACATTTAAAGATAATATGACTTATTCATATTACATAAGTAAAGGAGATAAAGAGTCTAATCCGTCTATAAAAACAGAGTATTATATAGATGCATTAAATATTAAAAAAGATGATGTATTAATAGGAAAAATTCGAGAAGTATTAAAAAATGACTCAGAATTCGAAGATAAAATGGCAAAACTCAGTCTTATATTAGACAAAGGAAAGATAAATAAACTATACGTAAATATATATGTAGATAAAGCAAAGCAGAACTTTGATAAGTTAAATTATGAAGCTTGTCTAAGTCTTTTACAAAAAGCTGAAAATTATGGGTATGACATAAGCCAATTTGAAAATTACTCTGAGTTAAATGCTGCTTTAGAAGAAGATGGAAGTGAAGAAGAAGATAATAATGATAAAACTTATGAAGTAGTATATATTCCATACAACCAAATAAACTACGACGGATTTTTAATACCTGATAGTAGTCATAGATATCTTACTAGAAGTGAATTATCCCAATATACTTATAATACATTAGGATTTATTAGAAATGAAATTTTTGCTAGACATGGGTATATATTTAAGACTAAGGCATATCAGGATTATTTCCTTAAACAATCTTGGTATATACCAAACCCTAATTTTACAGGCAACTTTAATCAGCTAAATGATGTAGAAAAATATAATATAGAACTTATAAAGGAATTAGAAGGAAAATAAAAAATAAGGGGTTACAAAGTGAAAAAGATAGGATTATTAATAATAACTATATGTTTTTTATTGGTAGGATGTACCAAAGAATATAGTAAAATTGAAGTTAAGGATTCTACAAAGGATTCAGTAGAAAATAAAGTAGTATCAAAAGAGGTTAAAGAATCTAAAGCTATTAAAGAACCTAAGACTATAGTAATAGATCCTGGACATTCGTCCATAGGAAACTCAGACAAAGAACCTACAGCGCCAGGTTCGAATATTTTAAAAGCTAAAGATGTCCATGGGGCTACAGGTACTACAACTAAAATACCTGAATACAAAACTGTCCTTAATATATCACTACTATTAAGAAGTGAATTAGAGTCACGTGGATATAATGTAGTAATGACTAAGACAAAAATAGATGATTCTATAAGTAATATTGAAAGAGCAAATATAGGGAATAATAACAATGCAGATTTAGTTATGAGAATACATTGTGATGCATCTAATGATAGCGGTGTAAATGGAGCTTCTATGCAAATTCCAGCTAATACTAAATATACATCGCTTATATATGAAAAAAGTAAATGTTACGGGGAAACTATAATAAATACTTTTTCAAATTCTCTAGGATTAAAAAATAGAGGTGTTGTCTATAGAGAAGATTTAACTGGTTTTAACTGGTCTAATGTACCTGTTGTACTTTTAGAAACTGGATTTTTATCAAATCCAAAAGATGATAAATTTATAAGTGATGAAAATAATCATAAAATTATTGCTAAAGCTATAGCAGACGGAATTGATAAGAGTTTTTTAGAAAAATAATATAATCAATTAATAAAAGCTGTATCAAATACTGGTACAGCTTTTTTATAATTACTAAATATTTACAACTTATAATAAAATTTGTGTTACTATAGGTAATGGTGTATTTTATATTTAGATTTGTAGATTATAATAATGAATATTATATTAAATGAGGTATAAATAATATGGATAAATTAAAATTTGAAGCATTTGGAATAAATAAAGAGATATTAGAGACATTAGAAACCTTAGGCTATAAAAACCCAACAGAAGTTCAAGAGCAAGTTATACCATTAGCTCTTGAAGGCAGAGATATTATAGTAAAGTCTCAAACTGGAAGTGGAAAAACTGGTTCATTTGCAATTCCTATTTGCGAGAAAATAGACTTAGAGGAAAGAAGATCACAAGTATTAGTACTTACACCAACTAGAGAGTTGGCTATGCAGGTAAGTGAAGAAATGACTAATATTGGAAGGTATAAAAAAGTACGTTGTGCTGCCATTTTTGGAAAACAGCCTATTAATGCACAAATAATAGCTTTAAGACAAAGGATTCATGTTATAGTTGGAACTCCTGGAAGAACTCTAGATTTAATAAGCAAAGGACATATGAACGTAGACCATATAAAGTATTTAATAATAGATGAAGCTGATGAAATGCTTAATATGGGATTTATAGAACAAGTTGAGGCTATAATAGAGAAATTACCAAGTAATAGGATAACTATGTTGTTTTCAGCTACTATGCCAGATGAAATTGAATCAATATCTCAAAAATATATGATTGATCCTACAAAGGTTGAGATTACTCCTAAAAGCCTTGCGTCAGAGCGAATAGAGCAAGTTTACTATGAAGTTGAAAAAAAGGAAAAGTTTGATGCTTTAAATAAGATAATATATATTGAAAGACCAGATAGTTGCATCTTATTTTGCAGTACAAAGGAAAGTGTAGACAAACTAGTAAACAAAATGAAAGACAAAGGTTATCCATGTAGGGGACTTCATGGAGGAATGTTTCAAAAGGATAGGATAGATACAATTGAAAAGTTTAAAAGAGGCGAATTTAGTTTTTTAGTGGCCACTAACTTAGCAGCTAGGGGAATTGATATAGAAAATGTAACTCATATTATAAACTATGATATTCCTATGGAAAATGAAAATTACGTTCATAGAATAGGAAGAACAGGTAGATTAGGAAATACTGGCATGGCAATAACACTTGTATCTTCTAGTGAATATAAATATCTAGAAAAACTCGAAGAATACCTTGGTTACGAAATAATAAAAAAAGAAATACCATCTGACAATGATTTAAATAATATTGAGAAAAACATAAGTGATAAAACAAGCTTTATTTCTAAGCCAAAATTAAAAGTAAATAAGGCTGATAAATTAAATAAAGACATTATGAAAATATATATTAATGCTGGAAAAAATAAAAAGATAAGACCTGGAGATATAGTTGGTGCAATTACAAATATAAAAGGCATTAACGCTGATGATATTGGTATAATAGATATTCAAGAAAGATGCTCTTATATAGATATACACCAAGGCAAAGGAAATTTAGTTGTAAGTAATCTTAAAAATTCAACTATAAAAGGTAAAGCTATTAAAGTTCATAAAGCTAGAGATTAAATAATAAAAGCTATTAATTAAAGATATTGAGATAGATGGAACTGTAATTTTAGTTCCATCTATTTTTTAATTACTGTTAAAGTGCGTAATAGGAAAATTTGAAAAAAAAATAACAAAGTGATAATATTAGTATATAACTTATTAGTTTGGGGGTAATGTATGAAAACAGTTAAGATATGCATTGGAAGTGCTTGTCATCTAAAAGGATCTTATGATGTTATAGAAATTTTCCAATCTAAAATAAAAGAACATAAATTAGAAACTGAAATAGAATTAAATGCTGCCTTTTGCTTAGGAGAATGTGTAAAGGGTGTTTCTGTAAAAATAGATGATGAACCTATAATATCTGTTTCACCTGAAGATGCAAAAGAAATATTTGAAAGATATATATTAAGAGGTGAATAGATATGGATATTATTAATTTTTCTAAAGCAAATTGTAGTAATTGTTATAAGTGCGTAAGAGAATGTCCTGTAAAAGCTATTAAATTAAAAGATGAACAAGCTGAAATTGTAAATTCTCTATGTATTGGATGTGGAAGATGTCTTTTGGCATGTCCAAAGAATGCAAAACAAATAATGTCTGATATTGATATTGTAAAAAAACATATTAATAATGGCGATACTGTTGTTGTAAGTGTAGCTCCATCTTTTGTAGCTGCTTTTGACTTTAAATATCCAGAACAATTTGTAACAGCTCTAAAGCAAATAGGATTTTCACGTGTTGAACAAACTGCAGTAGGGGCAGGTGTAATATCACAAAGTTATAATGAATACTACAATAGAGATGATAACAAAAACTATATAACTACTAGTTGTACAGCAGCAAATTATCTTATACAACATTATTATCCAAGCCTTGTTGATGAAATGATTCCTGTTGTATCACCTATGGTATGTCATGCAAAGATGTTAAAGGAAAAATATGGACAACATATAAAAACAGTGTTCATAGGCCCTTGTCTTGCTAAGAAAATAGAAGCATTAAGAGAAGAAGCTATAGACTACATACTAACTTTTGATGAAATAATAAAATGGTTTGAAAATGAAAAAATAGTTCTTGAAGATTTAGACCCTATACCTTTTGACTTAGAAAATAAAGACGCTAGTTTGTATCCAATTATACAGGGGATTGCAAGTACTCTTGATAACTCGGATGGTAAAGATATATTTTGCGTAGATGGGATAGAAAACTGTATTGATTTATTAAAGTGTATGGACAAAGGAAAAATAAATAACACATTTATTGAAATTAGTTTATGTGATAATAGCTGTATAAATGGTCCTGCAATGCCTAGTGAAAACTCAGTTTATATAAGAAAAAATAAAGTAAAAAAATATGTTCAAAATTGCCAAAAAAGTAACGACGATTTTAAATTAAAACCAAAAGACTATGATTATAAAGATATTGATATATCTACAAAATTTAAGGATTTATCACCCATAATTAATATTCCAAGTGAAGATGAGATTAAAGAAATTTTATCTAGTACAGGAAAGTTAAAGGAATCGGATGAGCTTAATTGTGGGGCTTGTGGATACGACAGCTGTAGGGATAAGGCAATTGCAGTATACAATAAAATGGCAGAAAATAATATGTGTATGCCTTATATGAGGCAAAGGGCAGAAACTATATCTAATATAATATTTGATGTAACTCCAAATATTATATTTATTTTAAATGACGATCTAGAGATTATAGAATTTAACCCATCTTCAGAAGCTTTATTCAATGTTAAGAAGAGATTTGCAATAAATAAGCCTATAGTTATGTTTATGGACGATGAAGATTTTATCAATGTGAAAAATACAAAAAAAGATATAATTGCTAAGAAGATACACTTAAAAGAACACAATTCTTCAATGTTAAAAACTGTTTTATATGTAGAAGAATATAAGGCAATGGTCGTTATAATGACTGACATAACTGAGGATGAGGTAAAAGAAAAGAAGCTTAAAGAGTTAAAAATGAATACACTTAATATGGCACAAGAAGTTATTAATAAGCAAATGAGGGTAGCTCAGGAAATAGCAAGTCTTCTAGGGGAAACAACAGCAGAAACCAAAGTTATCTTAACTAAGCTTAAAAAAGTTGTGCAAGATAATGAGGATGATATAAGATGAATCTTTTTATAGATGTTGCATCAACAAGCTTAAATAAGTTTGGAGAAGAACTGTGTGGAGATAAAGCAGAGCATTTTAGAACTGAAGATGGAATTATAGCTGTTTTGGCTGATGGACTGGGAAGTGGGGTTAAAGCTAATATACTAGCTACCCTTACATCAAAAATAGCTATTACTATGCTTAAAGAGGGTATGGATATAGAAGAGGTAGTTGAGACAATAACTAACACACTACCAGTATGCAAAATTAGAAATTTAGCTTATTCAACATTTACAATTGTAAAGATATCAAATAATAATGAAGCTTATATAGTTGAGTTTGACAACCCTAGTATCTTTTTTATAAGAGATGGAGAAATTGCAAATTTACCTTACAAAACCGTAGATATTAACAACAGAAGAATTAAGGAAACTAGGTGTAAATTACAAGAAAATGATCTTATAGTTTTAACTAGTGATGGAGCAATTCATGCAGGGGTAGGAAAGGTTTTGAATTTAGGGTGGAAATGGGAACATGTGGCAGAATATCTTGAAAAAGCCTATAGATCATACAATTCAGCTAAATATATTGCAAATAATTTACTAAATGCATGTGAAGATCTTTATTTAAATGAACCTGGTGATGATACAACTGTATTAGCAATAAAAATGAGAAAACCACAACATACTGTATTATTTTCTGGCCCACCAGAAGATAGGGAGATGGATAAAGTAATTATTAAGGAACTAATAGAAAGTGAAGGAATGAAGGTTGTAAGTGGAGGTACTGCAGCTCATATAGTTGCAAGGGAATTAAATGAAAAGTTAAGAACTAATTTTGATATTTATGATAAAAATATACCACCTACTGCAAACATAAAAGGAATTAATTTAGTTACTGAGGGAGTACTTACATTAAATGCAGTTATTGAAAGGTTAAAAATAGCAAGAGGTTCTAGAGATTTAAGTTTTTTAGAACAGAAGGATGGAGCATCTAGATTGGCAAAGCTAATAATAGAAGACAGTACACACTTGAGGATGCTTGTTGGTAAAGCTATAAATCCAGCACATCAAAATTCAAATTTTCCTAAAGAACTAAGTATAAAGTGGACTATATTAGAGCAACTGAAGAAATCAGCAGAAGAATTAGGAAAAATAGTTAATATAGAATATTATTAACATCAAAGGGCTTCCTTTTAATTTTCTTTGCTTTCTTGTATAATTAGTTTATATAGATTTTTAGGAGGATATTAACATATGAATAAAGCAGATAAATTGTTCTTTGATGCATGTAGCGAAGTAATGAATGAAGGACAATCTACACTTGATCAAAAAGTAAGACCAGTTTATAGTGATGGAGTGCCAGCTCATACTAAGTATATAACTCATGTGTGCGAAACTTATGATATATCAAAAGGAGAATTCCCAATAATAACTTTAAGACCTGTACCTTGGAAAAGTGGTGTTAAAGAAATCCTTTGGATATATCAAGATCAAACTACTGATTTATCAGTACTTAAAGAAAAATATAATATACACTGGTGGGACTCGTGGGAGTATAAAAATAGTGGCTCAATAGGTGAGTGTTATGGTTATATAGTAAAAAAATATAATTTAATAAATAAGTTACTAGATGGACTTAAAAATAATCCACTAGATAGAGGTCATATAATAAATTTATGGCAATATATGCACTTAGATAACGGTGGCCTTAGACCCTGTGCATTTATGACTACTTGGAATGTTAGAGGAGAGTATTTAGACCTTTGCCTTCATCAAAGATCAAGTGATTATCTAGTAGCTGGACATATAAATAAAATACAATATGTAGCTCTATTAATGATGGTTGCAAAATCAGTTGGACTTACTCCAGGTAAGTTTACTCATTTTATAGATAATCTACACATATATGATAGACATTTTGATCAAGCAAAAGAAATGTTAAATAGAAAACCAAGTGAAAAACAACCTAGATTAGTATTAGACACTGATAAAACGGATTTTTATAGTTTTACAATAGATGATTTTAAGATGGAAGACTATGAGCCAGTTAAACCACAATTGTCTTTTGATTTAGGAATATAAAAAAATATGGTAAAAAGCTTATAGCTTTTTACCATATTTTTTTTACGTTAGCAGCTTGAGGTCCTTTTTGTCCTTGTTCTACTTCAAATTCAACTTCTTGGCCTTCTTCTAATGTTTTGTATCCTTCGCCAGTTATAGCAGAAAAGTGTACAAAAACATCATTTTCGCCTTCAACTTCTATGTATCCATATCCTTTTTCATTGTTGAACCATTTAACTTTTCCTTTTTTCATTGTAAATCCTCCTAAGTTGTAGTAAACTGTAAATTAAATATATAAGATTAACAATATCTAACGATAATTAGTATTTCCGTTTAATATTTTTATATTCATAATTAAAAAATAAAACCAAATTAAGAAATTCTTAATTTGATTCTACATATATTTAGACATTATATCCAAATATGATTGAGAAACTGGAGGACATACTGACAATATTTCGTCTAGTATATAGTCAATATTACTATCATCTATTATTTTTCCGGTATTACCGTCTTCAAAGGTTGTGCTTTCAGTAGCTAAAGAATTATATATAGTACTTACAACTGGAGATGGCATTACTTCGCTATTTTCCATATGGTTTTCTGAAAAATACAATACACCTTCAACAACTATAAACTGTCCAAATACATATTCTTTATTATCATGTTGGATATGCTCTACATGTTTTATATCAAGAATGTTATTTTCTTCTTTTCTTGTTAATACACATCTTACCTCAAGTTCTAAAAGTCTTTTTTTCATATGATCAGAGAAGTTTTCTCCAAGTTCAGCAATGAATTTTTTCATTGATATTGTTTTTTTCATATTATAATTTTTTTTAAGATTTTTTTTAAACATAAGTATTCTCCTTAAGATAAGTTAAAAGCCACCTTTATGAAGGTGGCCAAACATAAATATATTAATAAATTAATATATCAAAATTTAGATTTATAATTTTGTAACGTTAGTTGCTTGAGGTCCTCTTGATCCTTGTTCTACTTCGAACTGAACTCTTTGACCTTCTTCTAATGATTTGTATCCATCTCCTTGTATAGCTGAGAAGTGTACGAATACATCATTTTCTCCTTGAACTTCTATAAATCCAAATCCTTTTTCTGAGTTAAACCATTTTACTGTTCCTGTTTTCATTGTAATCCTCCTAAAATTTAAACACATTACTATTGATACTTAAAATTTTATCAACCGTGTTTTGTATCGGTTATATAAGTATAGCATAAAAGTAAATCTTTTACAAATGTTATTATCAACAAAATTAATATTTTTTATTCATTAAATAAAAAAAATTTTAAAAAGAAAAAATAAATGGAGTTTCTCATTTAATTATTGTATACAATATGACATATGTCATATATGTGTACTGCTTTATTTGATAATATAGGTTAATAATAAAAAATATGGAGGATTCATATGTATAAATTTGCTGCGGTATTTATAGGACTCTTAATTTCTATAATGGTAACATTTAATGGGACATTAGATAGTTATACAGGTAATTATTTATCGATACTAATAATTCATATAGTAGGACTTATCACTGTGATACTTACTTTAATTATAAAAAGGGAAAAAATTATATTTAATGAAAAATTACCTTTTTATATGTTTAGTGGAGGAGCGATAGGCGTTTTATTAGTACTATTAAATAATTTGTGTTTTGGAAATTTAGGAGTTTCATTAACTTTATCATTAGGGGTTTTTGGACAACTAGTATTATCTATTATTATAGATCATTTCGGATTGTGGGGAATGGATATATATAAGTTTAATAAGAAAAAATTAATAGGATTTGCCATAATGCTAATTGGTATTGTGGTAATGACAGTATATTAGGAGGTGTTGACATGATGTATATTATATTGGCCATTATAGGTGGATGTTTAACAATACTATCTATGATTGTAAATTCTCGTTTAGCAGGCAAAATAGGTGTATTGCAAAGTACATTTATAAACTATGTAGTAGGTCTATTAATTGCTCTAATTTTAGCAGTGAGTACAGGAAGTTTAAATATAGTTAAAATTAACAACTTCACTAATATACCATTATGGGCTTTTCTAGGAGGTTTTATTGGAGTAATGGTTGTAGCTAGCTCTAATATAATAATTCCTAAAATACCAATTATATATAGTACGGTTCTTATTTTTATAGGACAGATTTTCACAGGTATTATTATAGATTATGTAATGAAAGGTTCAATTTCAAAAGGTAAAATTATAGGAGGGCTATTAATTATAGCGGGAATGATTTATAACTCTAATATAGATAAAAATGAACTAAAGTCATAAAAAGGGTGGATTTTATATTCACCCTTTAAAAAAAGTTGCAAATAGTTTATATATGTGATAATATAATATGATTGGTCTATTGATCGTATATAGCTGAATAAAAGTATAAAAAATAAATTTTCATAATAATCTTATCGTTATTCCTAGAAATATTATTACAGTACTTTCCATCCTAAAAAAATTCCAATGATTAAATTAAAATTATTGTTTTATTTAAGAGATTGCTAATATATCATTAGTAGTTTTTGGCGTGTCAATTAATACATCAATGACAATTAAAAGGAGGTGTCATGGAGATGGCAACAAATATTATATATTCACTTATAGGTTTATTTTTAATAACAGCACTTACTAATGTATTAGCAACTTTAAAATCAATGCTTCAATCAAAAAGAATTATGAATCCAGTTTATGTTTTGGTATTTATAGATTCTGTGATTTTCGCAACGACAGTTAGTAAGGTTACAAGTTCGGACGGAATACATTACACAATTGCATATGCTTTAGGTAGAACGGTAGGGGTATTAATTGGTAATAAAGTTGAAAAATTATTAGCTTTGGGGATATTAGAAGTAGATTTATTTTTAAATAATAAAGAAAAAATGATTAATGTAGCAGAAAAACTTAGAGAAGCAGGTTATACTGTGAATAATTTCCTAGCTCAAGGTAATAATGGAGATATTAGATATAAAGTTGAAGTTGTAATAAAGAGAAAAGAATTCAAAATATTTGAGAGCATTTTAGATGAGTGTGGTGTTAATAATCCAACTCTAAAAATAAAAAACTTAAATAAAGTAGATGGTAAGATTACGACAACGAGTGTTAACACTATTTAAAAAATTCTAGGCTAAATAGCTTAGTTTTATTACATAAATTTATTTTTATATATTATTTTTATTATAATCAAAAATCAATTGAAAGTTGTTTGAGATTTTGTTATTCTATACGTTGGCTATAATAAAAATAAATATATTTTATGGAGGTAAGGGATGAAAGAAACAACAAATGTGAAAATTGTAACTGCTGATCCGTCTGGTCTAGGGTTATTTGGTCTGGCCATAATAACATTAGTAGCATCTTCACAAAAACTAGGATTTACAGAAGGAACGTCATTATTATTACCATGGGCCATATTTTTAGGCGCATCAGCACAGTTAGTTGCTTGTATTAATGATTTTAAACATAATAATACATTCGGAGCAACTGCATTTGGAGGCTATGCGTTTTTCTGGTTAGGAATGGCACTTACTTGGTTAATTCAAGGTGGAACATTTGGACCAATCCTTGCTCAAAATGCAGACCCTAAGCAAACAGGTGTAGTATTTGTAGGATACTTAATATTTACTATATTTATGACAATAGGGGCTATGGAAACACACAAGGTATTATTTAGTATTTTCTTCCTAATAAACTTTTTATTCTTAGGGTTAAGTATGAACTCTCTTGGTATAATGCCAGAATTCGGACATGATTTAGCAGGATACTCAGAATTTATAATATCATTATTATCTTTTTATGGTTTTGCAGCTTCTGTATTAAACAACCATTTTGGAAGAGTATTTTTACCAGTAGGTAAGCCTTTCGGAATATTTAAAAATAACACTTCACAAAACAATAGAAAATCAGCATAACATAAAACCGTAGTAGGCTAGTTTAAACTAATCTACTGCGGTTTTTTGCATTAATAATAAACTCTGTTCTGTTGTTGAGGAGGTGTGGCTCCTTCAACAATAACTCCACAAGCAAGTCTCTTACCGGCATTTCCAGCAGGTTGACTTTTGTTATCATCTGGGCTTTGATGGATAATAACAGCTTTTCCTATAACATCTTGAACCTTAAATTTATTAGTGAAGAAGCACATCATTGCAACTCCATTATTTGAATATAAAGTAGGGAAGTCTCCTGCATGATTTCCATGAAGTTGATTATTTGGATTCCAGTGACCACCAGCACTTGTGAAAGGGTCGTTAGGATCTCCTATTTCACAAGTTCCATTTTCATGAAGATGAAAACCGTGTGGTCCTATTGGAAGATCGCCATTTGTTCCAGGTTTATATTCTGGCAAACCAGTTACCCAAACGCAAACCTGAACCCCTCCTTGTACATCCATAAAATACACATTACCTTTTAGATTCGGAGCCAAAGGCCCACCATTTAAAAGAGCATAAGCTAACATAATTTATACACATCCTTTTATAAATAGTTACTCATAATAATAATATGCTTGTCATAATTATTGTGTTACTTAATTTAGGACAAATTAGAACTGGAATTATGAGTAAAAAGGAATGTAAAAATTAAAGTATATATAGCTTTGAATAATAAAAATTGGATTGTTAAATAAAAAAGGAGCCATAGACTAAACTATGGCTCCTTTTTTATTTAAGATGGATTGTAGAATCCTCTTGATTTCATTTCGTTAAATAATGTTTCTGCATGATTTTGCTCTTCTTGTTGTATATGTTGTAGTTGTTGTCTTATTTGTGCATCAACTGATTCTAAAACAGCATTATTATAAGAACCTGAAACGTGTTTTTCAGTACTTAAAGCATCATCTAGAAGTTGTGCATCTGTAATTCCTAGACTAGCTTGCATGTTTGATAAATCGCCTTGAGGGCTATTATAGCTTGCAAATATACTTTGAGGGTTTTCACCATTTGAAGTTAATATATTTGTTAGTGTAGTAGCATGTTGTTGTTCTTTTTGAGCAAGATTTTTAAATGTTTGCTTTAATTTTGGGCAAGAAGCCATTGCAGAGTATTGTTCATATTTTCTTATACATAAATACTCAGCATTTAAATTATCTAAAAGTAAACTTTTTTCTTTATTAGTAAGTGCCATACAAAAAACCTCCTATGTAAATATACTTATATATAGTATCGGCATATTATAAAAATTATATTTACTAAAATTATCAATTTATAAAGATTATATATATATTTTCTAAGATATTATGGTATAATTACTTTATAAAATTAAATAAATATAACACAGGGGTGTTGGATAGGCCAACTGAGAGTAAGAACCTTAATTCTTTGACCCTAATAACCTGAACTGGGTAATGCCAGCGTAGGAAGTTGTTGTTGATGGATATTATTATATAATGTGCTAATTTAAACACAAATCCTATGGGTTTGTGTTTTTTTATTTGAAAATTTTGAAGGGAGAGATTTAACAAATGAAAACAAAAAAATTAACTTTATCTGCACTTTTGATAGCATTAGGGGTAATAGGAAGTAATCTTATTTTTATACCTGTAGGAGCAGCTAAGTGTTTTCCTGTTCAGCATACTATAAATGTATTAAGTGCTGTAATATTAGGACCTTGGTATGGGGTTGCTATAGCATTTTGCACTTCGTTACTTAGAAATGTGTTGGGAACAGGATCTCTAATGGCTTTTCCAGGAAGTATGGTTGGAGTATTTTTAGCTGGGATACTATATGCAAAAACAAAAAAAGTGAATTTTGCTGTATTTGGAGAAATATTTGGAACAGGGATACTTGGAGGATTATTAGCATTTCCAATAGCCAAATTTGTATTAGGTAAAGAAGTCGCTGCATTATTTTTCGTAACTCCATTTTTAATAAGTACTATAGGTGGAAGTTTAATTGCTTACTTTATTATTAAATATTTTAAAATTACAAAAAGTGTTGATATAAGAGAAAACGCTAAGATTTAATATAGTTATAAAAAATAGAATAATAATAAAATATCTTCTAATACTAAATATAAATAAGTATAAGGGAGATGTTACCATGAATGATAAAACAAAGATAGTGAAAGTTAGAAAAAATAATCAAGGAGACATAACTGATGTTATGCTACAAGATGGAAATGTATATGCAATAGAGGATGCTATAATGATGGCCAAGGATCATCGTATAGAGGGTGTAAATGTAGGTAAGGCTAGAAATGGAAGAGAGTATTTAAGAAGCAATCCAAATGAAGACAAAAGCGATAATCTAGATAATATTCCAACATTTGAATAGTTATCCTAAAATACCACATTTACTCAATGTGGTATTTTTTTATTATTGAAAAATATATAAAATTAAACTACTATTAATGATAGATAATATTCATAAAAAATATACTAAGCATCTTAGCATAACATAAAACGGGAGGATACCATGTTTAGCTCAAACTATAAGATAACAGAAGATGAAGTTTGGAAAGGTAGAGTAGATAGTGAAAGTAATTTTGATGCATTTAGATGGCATCAATGGGTTAAAAATATCGACTTAAGAGAAAAGTTAATCCCATACGATGGTAAACTAGGCTTTGCATTTATAGGATTTTGCTGTGATGAAGGGGTTATGAGAAATCAAGGTAGAGTAGGAGCTGCTAATGGCCCTTTAAGTATTAGAAGGGAATTAGTTAATCTGCCTTGCTGGTTTTCAAAAGATGTTAAACTTTTTGATGCAGGAAATATATTCTGTGAAGATTGCACCTTAGAAGAAGCTCAAGAATTACTTTCAAAAGCTATAGAAAAGATTTTAAGTTTAAATCTTTTTCCAATTGTTTTAGGTGGGGGCCATGAAGTTGCCTTTGGACATTATAACGGATTATTAAATCATTTGTTAAAAACTAATGAAAAGCCTAATATAGGAATAATAAATTTTGATGCCCATTTTGATTTAAGACCATATCCAAATGGTGGAACATCAGGAACAATGTTTAGACAAATAGCAGATATATGCAAATATAAAGATATAGATTATTCTTATCTTTGCGTTGGAATACAAAAACGTGGGAATACAGTTGAGTTATTCAAAACAGCAGACAAGCTGGGAGTTAAATATATATGGGCAAAGGATATTGCAGATAGCGGACATTGGAATGTAATAGATAAAATAGATGATTTTATGAAATCAAAAGAGCATATTTATATGACAATATGTACTGATGTATTTTCATCAGCTTTTGCACCTGGTGTAAGTGCACCACAACCATTAGGCCTAGACCCAGAAAGAGTGCTAAAACTTATTAAATATATATTAAAATCTAATAAAACAATAAGTTTTGATATAGCAGAAGTATCACCGAGATTTGACCAAGACAATACTACTGCAAATTTAGCTTCGACGTTAATTTTTTCTGTAGTTAATACAATAGCTAAAATTCATAGTCTAGATATCTAATAAATAAAAAAGGTCCTAGATACAAATTGTATTCTAGGACCTTTTTTATTACAAGGAAATTATAATTTCCAACTGATAAACTTGAGCAACAAACCTGCTTTTCAGGCCGCTAAGACATGAGCGTAGCGATTTTTATAAGGATTTAAAACCTGATGAAACTGGAATTATATGAGGTTTTCCATTTAAGGGGTTTTTAATCATTATTACATCCATATTATATATTTTCTTAATATTAGTCTGTGATAAAACTACTTCAGGTTCACCAACTGAAGCTATTTTTCCTTTATCAACTAATATTAAACAATCGCTATATTGGGAAGCTATATTTAAATCGTGAAGTACAGTAATAACAGTTATATTACATTTTTTATTTAGAGATTTAATAGTATCCATTATTTCTATTTGATGGTGTATATCTAATTGTGATATAGGCTCATCTAAAAGTATAATATTACTTTCTTGAGCTAATGCCCTAGCAATAATAATTCTTTGTCTTTCTCCACCACTTAAATTTTTTATATTTTTATCTTTTAAATGCCAAGTATTAGTTAATTTCATTGATCTTTCAACAATTTCAATATCTTTTTTACTTTCATTTTCAAATCTTCTAAGATATGGAACTCTTCCCATTAATACAACATCTATAGCAGGAAAGTCAAAGTCAACACTAGTATCTTGGGGCACATAAGCAAGCTCTTTGGCAAGGTCTTTGTACTTATGTTTGACAATATCTTTGTCTTCAATATAAACAGTGTTTTTATTTGGTTCAAGTGTTCTTGAAATATTTTTTAAAAGCGTAGTTTTTCCTGAACCATTAGGTCCTAAAATACTATAAAACATACCTTTTTTTATATCTAATGAAATATCACTTAATATATTTTTATTATCTATACTATAATTTAAATTTTTTATTATAATTGAATTATTTTTTGCCATCTAAAACACCTTCTTTTTGTTTTTATAAAGAAGATAAATAAAATAAGGAGCTCCGAAAAGTGAAGTAATAGCACCTACTGGCATTTCAGTTGGAGACAATAATGTTCTTGCAAGGGTGTCTGAAATAATCATAAAACATCCACCTGCTAATGCTGAAAAAGGAATTAATACTCTATTATCAGAGCCTGTTAGTATTTTTACCGAATGAGGAATTATAAGACCTACAAATCCAATAACACCACTAACAGATACTGAAGAAGCTACTAATAAAGAAGATATAAGTAACATAATCTTTTTTAGTTTTTCAACATCAATTCCTAAGTTTTTGGCTGAGTCGTCTCCTAATAAAACGATATTTATATCTCTTGAAAAAAACATAACAAAAATAGATAGAGGTATTGTAATAAATAATAGAAAAATAACCTGAGACCAACTAGCAGCTGAAAGACTACCCATAGTCCAAAAAATTATTTTATCAATTTCATTTCTATTAAAGATCATTAATATTGATATTAAAGATGACAAGAAAAAACTAACAGCAACACCTGCTAAAAGTAAATTTATTGTAGATGCCTTATTCCCAACCCTTGCTATGTTATAAACTGAAACTGTTGTTATTATAGCTCCAATAAAAGCTGCTAAAGCTACACCGCTGATTCCTAAAAGCATTGTCTGAATGCCAAATACTATGGAAACAGCGGCACCAAGTGCAGAACCAGAGGATACACCTAGAACATATGGATCAGCCATTGGATTTTTAAATATCCCTTGGTATACAGCGCCAACCAATGAAAGATTTATACCAACAAGGGCTGCCAAAATTATCCTTGGTAATCTGATTTTTAATATAATAACACTAGAGGATAGTTTTATATCATCTATATTAACAAATTCATTAATAATAGGGATTTTAGAGGCAATAATTCTAAAAGAATCAGTAACTGAAACATCAGCAGAACCTAAAGTTATAGAAATTATAATTAAAAGCATTAAAATTCCTATACCTATAGCAAATAAACCTGTATAGTATTTTTTCTTGTCATTAAAATTCATTATAATTCCTTCTTTCAACTATTTTACTTAAATAATTCTGGGTGAATAACCTTTGCAAGTTCTTCAAGACCTTCAGCAAGTCTTGGTCCTTGTCTGTCTAGTTTACTATTATCTACTTCAAATACTTTTCCTTCTTTAACAGCTCTTAGATCTTTATATCCATTTGTTTGAACAAATTCTGATTTTAATTTTGCTGGGTTTATTGGACATATTATTATATCAGGGTCGTTTTCAACAACACTTTCAAGACTATATTTCCAACCAGTAACGTCTTTTGCAATATTTAAACCACCAGATTTATCAATAGCTGCTGATATAAAAGTTTCGCCTGTCGCAGTATAATCTCCATACTGACCATAACTTACAACATAATAAATTTTTGGATTAGTTTTTGCATCTTTAACCTTAGTTTCTACTTCGGCAATTTTGTCCTTCATTCCTTTAATTACTTTAGTTGCATCTTCATTTTTATCTATAATTTGACCAACCTTCTTTATTGAAGTATAGGCGCCATCAAAGTCTTCTTGTTCAATTATTACAATAACATTTATACCTAATTGTGCTATTTTATCTATAATTTCTCTTTTAGTAAGTGAAGATGCTAAAACAACATCTGGTTTTAATTCAACTATTTTTTCTATATTTGGCTCTGTAATATCCCCAATTGATTCAACATTTTTTACATCAGTAGGATAGTCACAATAATCAGTTCTACCAACCAATCTATCTAATGAATCAAGTGCTGCAACTGTTTCTGTCATATTTGGAGATAATGATACTATTCTTTCAGGTTTTTTGTCTAAGGTAACCTTTCTGTCATATGCATCTGTAAATTCTAGTGGATATGTAGTGTTTGTAGTATTTTCAGTTTTTTCAGTATTAGTAGTAGTACTAGTACAGCCTGTTAATAATGATGAAACCATAAAAATACTTAAAAATAATAGTGCGACTTTCTTTGAAAAACTTTTCATTTCAAATTCCCCCTAATAAAATATTTTTTCTTCCCCCGTATATTGTAAAAAGGCAATAAAAAAAAGACTTGCTCGAAGTCTTAATTTGAATGTACCTAAAAAGGCATGTACATCCATCTCTCCCTCCGAAAGATTTAGTAGTGTATTAGGCAGGTCTCCTGGCTAACGGGTCATCCTTAACTCTCCTTCCCGAAAAAATCAGTGGATAATGAGTTTCGTCACCGTATACAGTAGCGGGGGCTGCAGCGGATTCTAACCGCTTTCCCTTTTAATTCCTTAAAGGAACACCTAACACAATATATTATATTGTACACATTTATTTTAGCTCAGTGATATATTAGTGTCAATGGAATATGGAAATATTTTGAAAATAATAAACATATTTTATTTATATAGAATAGTCATAGTACATGTCTGCATAACATTATATATTAATATATATTTATTATTATTAAATGGGGGAAGTACTATGAGATGTTTGCCGGGAATATTATTAGTTGTATTTAGTTTAATAGCATTAATTGTAGCCAATAGTCCATTTGGATATATTCATAATTATTTTTTTAATGAGATAAAAATATTTAATGACTTTAATGTTCATATGATTGTTAATGATTTTTTAATGGCAATATTTTTTTTAGGAGCGTCTTTAGAAATAAAAAAAGAAGTATTATATGGTAACTTATCAAGTTTTAAAAAAGCATCATTTCCTATAATAGCTGCTATTGGAGGGGTATTAGTACCAGCAATAATATTTATTATATTTAACAATAATACCATTTATATTGAAGGGGTAGGAATACCCATAGCAACTGACATAGCATTTGCTATAGGTATATTTATGATGTTAGAAAATAGATTAAATCATAGATTGAAAATATTTTTATTATCATTAGCAGTTGTAGATGATTTGATATCAATAATGGTTATAGGTGTTTTGTATCCGTCTAACATAGATATTAAGTATGTTTTAATTGCAGCTTTAACAACAGTTATTATATATATTATGAATAAAGTATTTAAAATAAAAAAGACATATATATATATGATTTTAGGATTATTTCTTTGGTATTTTGTACATAAAAGTGGAATACATTCAACTATTAGTGGAGTATTGTTAGGATTAGTTATGCCACTTAATCGCAACTTGGAACATAATATATCAAACTTATCAAGCTTTTTTATATTGCCATTATTTGCTTTATCGAATACAGCAATAAAATTAAACACAAATATCAACTTTGTTGAAGGCAGTACTTTAATTCAAGGAATTATTTTTGGATTAGTTATAGGAAAACCATTAGGTATAATGTTATTTACTTACATAGCGACAAAACTTCATATAACACAAAAACCTAAAAATGCGAGTTGGCTATCAATATTCAACGTAGCTGTACTTGCAAGTATAGGATTTACAATGTCTATTTTTGTATCTGAAATAGCTTTTAGTAATTCAAGTGAAATTACGGATATTGCTAAAATATCAATATTAATTTCCTTAGTTATATCAATAGGTTTATCCTATATAATTACAATTGTTGTAGATTCACTAAAAAGATCGCTTAGACTGAGTTATATAACAAAAAGGTGGTAAATGAAAAATAAGTCGAATTTTATAAAAATATATAATTGACAGTATCATTTTGTGATGTTATTATAAATTTAACAAAAGTAAATAAATCTTCAGGGCGGGGTGAAATTCCCCACCGGCGGTAAAGCCCGCGAGCCGAAAGGTTGACTTGGTGAGATTCCAAGGCCGACAGTAAAGTCTGGATGGAAGAAGATTAAAATATATGTACGAATATTATTATTCCAAAGTTTGGGATAATAGTATTAGTTGTTGTCTATTTGTGCATAATAAGCCCTGAGAATTTATTCTCAGGGCTTATTTTAGTTATAAGGAAATGATAATTTCCAACATATAAACTTGAGCAACGGACCTGTTTTTTAGGTCGTTGGCGACATGAGCAAAGCGAATTTTTTGATTTAAGAAAATGAATTGGAGGGGTTATATTGGATGTTAAGTATATGAAAAGAGCTTTAGAATTAGCACAAAAAGGAACCGGATATACAAGCCCCAATCCATTAGTAGGAGCAGTAATAGTAAAAAATGGAAAAATAATTGGTGAAGGATATCATGAAATTTACGGTGGTAACCATGCTGAGATAAATGCATTTAAAAATGCAACAGAAGACGTTAAAGGAGCTACTATGTACGTTACCCTTGAACCTTGTTCGCATTATGGAAAAACACCTCCATGTGCAAATGCAATAGTAGAAAAGGGAATAAAAAAGGTAGTAATAGGTTTAAAGGATCCAAATCCATTAGTTTCAGGAAAAGGTATACAAATTCTAAAAAATAATGGAATAGAAGTAGTTAGTGGCGTGTTAGAGGAAGAAGGAAGAAAATTTAACGAGATATTTTTAAAATATATAACCACAAAACTTCCATTTTGTATTATGAAAACAGCTATGACATTAGATGGAAAAATTGCAGCACATACTGGAGACTCTAAATGGATAACAGGAGAGCTTTCAAGAAAATATGTACATAAATTAAGACATAGGGTGTCAGGTATTATGGTAGGGATAGGAACTATTCTAAAGGATGATCCATTTTTAAATACAAGATTAGAAGATGGAAAAGGGAAAGATCCAATAAGGATAATTATAGATAGTAAACTTAGGATACCACTACAATCAAATGTCTTAAATCTTAAATCAGATGCAAAAACAATTATAGCAACTACCCAAAATGCTAATTGTGACAAAATAAAAGCTTTAGAAGAAAAGGGAGCAGAAGTAATTGTTACCCCTTCTAGTGATAAAGTTGATTTAGTATTTTTAATGAAAGCTCTTGGAGAAAGAAAAATAGACAGTATTCTTTTAGAAGGTGGAAGCGAGTTGAATTATTCTGCACTTAATGAAGGAATTGTAGATAAGGTAAATTCTTTTATTGCACCTAAGATAATAGGAGGAAGTAATTCAAAAACTCCAGTAGGTGGAATAGGAAAATCATATATGAAAAATGCTATAAATCTTAAGAATATAAATATTCATGCCTTTGGTAATGACATAATGATAGAAGGCTATATAAGAAAGGAGGAATAAGGTGTGTTCACAGGGTTAGTAGAAGAAATAGGAAAAATTGAATCTATTATTAAATCTGAGAAGTCAGCGAAAATAATAATCAAAGCTAATAAAGTACTTAAAAATGTAATGTTAGGAGATAGTATAGCTACTAATGGTGTTTGCCTTACAGTAACTTCATTTGATAGTAACAAGTTTAGTGTAGATGTTATGGCAGAAACTATGAGGAGAAGTAATCTAAAAAGTATTTCTCCTGGAGATGAAGTTAACCTAGAAAGAGCTTTGAGATTAGGTGATAGACTAGGTGGACATATAGTAAGTGGCCATATTGATGGCATGGGAATTATAAGAGGCTATGAAAGAGAAGACAATGCAATATGGGTTTCAATTTCTGCATCACCTGAAATTTTAAAATATATAGTTCAAAAAGGGTCTATTGCAATAGACGGTGTAAGCCTAACTGTTGCATATGTAGATGAATCAATATTTAAGGTTTCTATAATACCACATACAAAAGATATGACTACACTTCTTAGAAAAAAAGTTGGCGATGAAGTAAATTTAGAATGCGATATGATAGGCAAGTATATTGAGAAACTTTTAGGAGCTAAAGAACAAGCTCCAGTTAAAAAAGGTATTGATTTTGATTTTTTAAGTGCAAATGGATTCGTATAGAGGAGGGTAAAAAAATGAGTAAATTTAACACTATAGAAGAAGCAATTGAAGATATAAAGCTTGGGAAGATAGTAGTTGTAGTAGATGATGAAGATAGAGAAAATGAAGGTGACTTACTTATGGCTGCAGAGAAAGTTACACCTGAGGCTATTAACTTTATGGCTAAATATGGTAGAGGACTTATCTGTATGCCTATTATAGGAGAAAGATTAAAGGAATTAGATATCTACCCTATGGTAAGTAGAAATACAGATTCTCATCAAACAGCTTTTACAGTATCAATAGATGCTATAGAAACTACAACTGGGATTTCAGCTCATGAAAGATCAGATACAATAGCAAAGGTCTTAGGAAAAGATACGACACATGAAGATTTTAAAAGACCTGGACATGTATTTCCACTTGAAGCAAAAGCTGGTGGAGTACTAAAAAGAGCAGGACACACTGAAGCAGCTGTAGACCTTGCAAGAATGGCAGGACTTTATCCAGCAGGTGTTATATGTGAAATTATGAATGAAGATGGTACTATGGCTAGAGTTCCTGATTTAATGGATTATGTAAAAGAACATGATCTTAAACTTATTACTATTGCTGATTTAATATCTTATCGTAGAGAAAAAGAAGTATATGTAAAAAGAGTAACAAAAGCAGATATGCCTACAAAGTATGGTGACTTTGAAATCGTAGGATACGAAAATATCTTAAATGGAGAACATCATGTTGCTTTGGTAAAGGGAGATATTTCAAATGGTGAGCCTGTACTTATAAGAGTTCACTCAGAATGTCTTACAGGAGATGCATTTGGATCATTAAGATGTGACTGTGGAGAACAATTTGCAGCAGCAATGAAATCAATAGAAGAAGAAGGCAGAGGAATACTTCTTTATATGAGACAAGAAGGAAGAGGAATCGGCCTTATAAATAAACTTAAAGCTTATGAACTTCAAGATAAAGGAATGGATACAGTAGAAGCAAACTTAGCTCTAGGCTTCCCTGAAGATATGAGAGATTATGGAATTGGTGCCCAAATCCTTGTAGACCTTGGAGTAGAAAAAATAAAACTTATGACTAATAATCCAAAGAAAATAGCTGGACTTACTGGATATGGAATAGAAATTGTAGATAGAGTATCAATACAAATGAATCATAATGAAAGAAATGAGCAGTATTTAAGAACTAAGCAAGAAAAAATGGGTCATATATTAAAATTTAACGAAAACAATGGAGGGAAATAATATGAAAACTTTTGAAGGAAAATTAATATCTCAAGGAAAAAAATACGGAATTATAGTTGGTAGATTTAATGAGTTTATTGGTGGTAAGCTTTTATCAGGAGCAATAGATGGGTTAAAACGTCATGGAGTAGAAGACACTGAAATTGATATAGTATGGGCTCCAGGAGCTTTTGAAATCCCACTTGTTGCAAAGAAAATGGCTAAGTCTAAAAAATATGATGCAGTCATATGTCTTGGTGCGGTAATAAGAGGAGCTACACCTCACTTTGATTATGTATCTAGTGAAGTGACAAAAGGTGTTGCAAGTGTATCTTTAGAAACTGAAGTTCCTGTAGTGTTTGGTGTATTAACTACTGATACTATTGAACAAGCAATAGAAAGAGCTGGAACAAAAGCAGGTAACAAAGGATATGATGCAGCAGTTACAGCTATAGAAATGGCAAACTTGCTTAATGAATTTTAATAATTAATATAAAAGTATTTAGTATAAAAATAGACTACACATATAGGTAGTCTATTTTTATACTTTTCTATATTTCTTTAATGCTAATATATTTAATACTAAAATATCAGATTTTATATCTCCTAAATTGTATCCTTTTAAAGCTACATTTTTTAGAGCCTCTGCTCCATAAGTCATAGGGAATAATTTTGATAGAATTTCAACCCATTTTGGAGAGTTTGATATATCAAACACACCACTAAATAATATTTGAGGAACTATTATAGCTGGTATAAATTGAAATAATTGAAATTAATTTTTAGCAAATGATGACAACAAAGTTCAAAGTGCTAGTGAACCAAGGGCTAGTAATAAATTTACTATTAATAAAGTATATTTATAACTTTAATTTCCCTGGTAATATTATTAGAAAATTGGAATTTTTGTTTGAATTATGATAATATAATTACACAAGATATTTTATTATAACAGGGGGAGTATAATATGGATAAAGTATTTGACACAAAACTAGAGGGGTTAAAGATAAGATTTGCCAGGGAAGATGATGTTAATTTAATTCTTAACTTTATTAAAGAGTTGGCTGACTATGAAAAAATGTTAAATGATGTAGTTGCAACTGAGGAAGTACTTATGGATTCCCTATTTAAACGTAAGGCAGCAGAAGTTGTTATAGGTGAATATAACAATGAACCAGTTAGTTTTGCTTTGTTTTTCCATAACTTTTCAACGTTTTTAGGGAAGCCTGGATTATACTTAGAGGATTTATATGTAAAGCCGGAATTAAGGGGCAAGGGTATAGGAAAAACAATGTTATCTTTCTTAGCAAACTTAGCTTTAGAAAGAGATTGTGGAAGATTTGAGTGGTATTGTCTTGATTGGAATGAACCATCAATTAAGTTTTACAAAAATATAGGTGCTATACCACTAGATGAGTGGACTGTGTATAGAGTACATAATGAAGCGTTAAATAACTTAGCGAAAGTATAAGCAAGAGCCTACAGGCTCTTGTTTTTATTTGTCATATTTTGAAATAATATATATAAAACTGACATAAATGATGATATAATAATAATATTCAGAATATTGACAAAAAAATAATTATCTAGGAGGTCTTTTAAATGCTTATTAAATTTGTTCTAGGAATATTATTTGTTATATCTTCATGGTTTGGAATAAATTATGTTATAGACACTATAAAAAATAAACATGAATTACAAAAAAGTTCATTTACTAAGTCTATAGGTATTGGATTTATAACTGACTTTTTTGATACTTTAGGGATAGGTTCTTTTGCCATTACAACGGCAATATTAAAAGGAGCAAAAATGTCAAAGGATCAAGTTTTACCGGGTACTTTAAATGTAAGCCATTCTATATCTATGGTATTAGAAGCATTTATATTCATGACGGCTATAACAGTTGAGCCTATAACATTATTAAGCATGATAAGTGCATCTATAATAGGAGCCTGGGTAGGCGCAGGAGTTATATCTAAATTACCTGAGAAAAAAGTTCAGTTAACAATGGGGGTAGCTTTACTTATTACTGCTATATTAATGTTGTTAGGTCAATTAAATATGATGCCTGGAGGAGGAGATGCTGTTGGTCTAACAGGTACTAAGTTAATAATAGGTGTAGCTGGTAACCTTGTATTAGGAGCATTGATGACTGCGGGAATAGGGCTATATGCACCTTGTATGGCACTTGTTTACTTCTTAGGAATGTCTCCAACTGTAGCATTCCCTATAATGATGGGATCTTGTGCATTTTTAGGACCAGTTGCATCAGTTAAGTTTATAAAAGAAGGATCATATGATAGAAAAGTTTCTTTCGGTATAACATTAGGTGGAATAGTTGGAGTTTTAATAGCTGCATTTTTAGTTAAGTCATTACCATTAAATACATTAAAATGGCTAGTTGTAGGGGTAATATTATATACTTCTATAACTATGTTAAAATCATCTTTTAACAATAAGTCAAAAGATGAAAAAATAAAATCAGCAGCATAATAGTATTGGAAAACTTAACCATAATCCCCCTTACACAAGTATAGTTAAAATGGTATAATATACTTACTAAAGGGGGTATTATATTTTATGGGAAAAGGACAGATAATTGGATTAATACTAGGATTATTTTTAATAGGTGGAGGAGTAACTTATTATGTATTAAATAATCAAACGCCGCCAAAGGAAGTTGAAAATCAAGAGTTTAAAACTGAAATTACAAAAGAAAGTAAAGAAGTAGAAAAAAAGGATACGTCTAGCAATTATGATAAGAATCAAATATTTTCTACAATGCACGAAATGTCTAATACATTAATAGTAGCCAGAGATGGACAAGTGTGGGGAGAAATACAAATAAATGAAAAAAGTATAACTGAAATAGAAGAAATGGTTGTAAGTAATAATGATTTAGATGAAAATGAAGAAAGTCGGATATTAGGAATCATAGAATCATGGAAAAAAGGCGATTTCTCAAATGGAGTTGATGAACATAACTATTTTTGGGATAAGCTAGGTGGAAATATAGGTAGAGCTAAGGACTTAAAATCGGAATATAAAAAATAAGCAACTTTTACATCACCTTTTGATTATTTATGAATAAATTTATATTAATAGAGGTGGTGTATGATATGTATTATAGTAAAAATAATAACTTATGTAACTATTATCAATTTAACTATTATTGGTGGCAACAATATATTTTGCAACAACAGTATGAACAATATAAAAACAAATTAAGTAATAGACAAAATGATATATTAAATATATCTGGTGAATGGAATACAGATGATGGAAAAGTAATGTTTAATCAAGAGGATAATAATGTTACAGGTATATACAAATTTGGGGATGCTAGAATAGAAGGAATAATAAATGGTAATATACTAGAAGGATATTGGTATGAATCACCAACTTATGAATGCCCTAATGATAAAGGAAGATTAAGATTTGAATTTGATTCAAGCGCAAACACTTTTGAAGGAAAATGGAGTTACTGTGAGAATGAGCTAAATAGAACATGGAATGGAGTACGAGAGCAAAGTGCCCTACCACTAAATATCTCTGGAGAGTGGTATACAGAATTTGGGAAAATGATACTGAAACAAGAATTTAATAGGGTAACAGGAACTTATGAATATGGCAATGGTAGAGTGGAAGGTACTATAAGTGGATATACATTAAAAGGATATTGGTCTGAAGAGAATACCTATGAGTGTCCTAGTGATAAAGGAAGATTTGAATTGAATTTCTCGACAAATGGAAATACGTTCAGAGGAGTTTGGGGATATTGTGAAGAAAAACCCAAAAACAGTTGGATTGGAATACGAATGCGACATTAATATCTAAAATAAAAATATACCCACAAGATTTAGGGGTATATTTTTTATTTTATAAAGCAATTATTATATATTTATACTAGGTTTTCTAGAATTACTTCTGATATCAACATCTATTATTTTTTCAACCTCATTATTTCTATATCCAATTATGTAGTCAGTCATATTAGCACTTGAGCAAGAGTGATTAGGTATTATTTGTATTTTATCTCCAACTTTTAAAGTTGTTTTTTCAATTATTTGAACTTTAGCCACTTCTTCAGACAATCCTATTATTAATAGTTCATCATGACCTTTAACCTTACCAAATCCATTTATAAGAGAGTTGCCGTGGGCACCTTTATCAAGTCCTAGACATTTGCTGCCTACATCTATAATAAATAAATCATCGCTAGGATTAGATATAATTGTTCCTAAAACAGTTAAAGAACAATCGTTTTCCTCACATACACCTAAAGATAATTGAATGTTATCGTAGAATGGATAATTTCCAGGTCTTAAAACATTTATAGTATTATCACTTACAACATCAAAAAAAGTAGGAGTGCTTCCCGTTGCAACAATATCTATATTAAATCCATTTTCTAATAAATTATTTTTAGCATTTTTTAAACAATTACTTTCTTGGGTAGACACGCTAGGTACTTCTTCTTTTGAAGAAACCCCATAAACATGACCTGGATGAGTACTTATTCCAATTAATTTTAAGTTTTCGTATTTAGATAAACTTTCAGCTAATTGAACTACATCATCACACTTAACTCCTAATCTGTTTAATCCACAATTTACTATAATAAAGTATTCCATAACTATATTTTCTTTTTTAAGTTCTTCATTAAAAGCCCTTGCGCCTTCGACCCCATCAAAACTTAGAATTATTCTAGCTTTTTTGGAAATGTTTATAAGTCTATGTATATTTGCATTAGAAACAACTGGATATGCAATAGTTATGTTATCTAGCCCAGCTTCTACAAAAGATTGTGCTTCATCAATAGTACCAACTAAGAACCCTTTTGCTCCATATTGCTTTTGCATTTTTGCTATAGAAGTACTTTTATGAGTTTTGGTCATAGGCCAAAGTTCTTTATTATTATCATCACAAAGTTTTTGAATGTGTTTTAAGTTGCTTTCTAAAATATCTAAGTCTAATAAAAAACTTGGAGTTTGTAATTCATAGATATTCATTTAAATTGTCCCCCTTTTAAAATTATATTTAATTATAGCTTAACAAAGTTTTCGGAATTTTCAAGAATTAATAATATAATAAGCCTATCTTTCTAAGATAGGCTTATTATATGACTTTGATTTAGTTCTTTGGAAAAAACCTTTACTCATTATACCAGATGTTTCTGTTACATAAGAAGCTTTTAAAATAGCAGTTGGATCAATTAACAATACCAGTTCTTTTATTTTTGGATATCCGAATCTATCTGTTATACAATATATAATCTTCTTTTGTTCTTTTTCATATCCGCCTTGACCGTATAAATAGGTAATACTTAAGCCTAAGTCTTTTATTAAGCTTTCTCCTATTACTTCTGGAGAATCAGATATAATCATAACTGATTTTCCCTGATTTACTCCATCTAATACAAAATCAATCATTTTAGTAACTATATAAAAAACTACTAAAGAGAACATAGCTTGTTCTAGACCAAGTACAAAACCAGCTACAGTAAATATAATAACATTTATACCAAGTAAAAAGGTCGTTATTGGTATTTTGAAGTGTTTATTAGCCCAAATAGCTAACATCTCTGTACCATCAACAGCTCCACCTGCTCTTACAACAAGTCCTACACCTAAACCTAATACGAATCCCCCATAAATTACAATTAATAACTCGGAAGATGTAATAGCAGGAATAGGCTTTAAAATAGCTAGTCCAATAGTTGTAATTATATTAGCATAAAGAGCTCTAACAAAGAACTTTTTTCCTAAATCATTTGCTGTGAAAAGAAGAATAGGACCATTTAAAGTGGCAAATATTGCAAAGGTAGGCATTTTAAAAGCTTTATTACCTATAATGGAAAGGGCAGTTGTTCCGCCATCAACCAATCCGTTGGGTGCAAGTATTAGTTCTATTGCTATAGAAACAATAAGGGCACCTACTGTAAGTAGAGCGTAATCTAAGAATTTTTTCATAAATTCCTCCTTTTTAAGTTTTATTTATTAAATATTAAAAAAATCATTGGAAGTAAAAGATAAACAAAGACTTGTTTATTTAGATATAAGATAAATAAGATTGTCCATAACGTGTTTTGAAATTAAAATATTATACAGCCAGTCGTTTAATATCTAATTATATTATAGCATAGATTATATATTATGTAAACTTACGAGGGGAATATAATGAGGTCAAAAAATAATGTCTACATATTTCTACTATAAGTTACAAAATATTTACTTTAACATAAGATTATGGCATAATATAAAGATATGAAAAAATATTTTTTAATATTTTTGGATAAGATATTAATAATAATTTTAGTAAGCGAGGCGTGAATATGAAAATAGGATTTGACCACAAAAAATACCTTGAAGAACAGTCAAAGTACATTTTAGAAAGAGTTAATAATTATGATAAGTTATATTTAGAATTCGGGGGCAAACTTTTACAAGATCTTCATGCTAAAAGAGTTTTACCTGGATTCGATGAAAATGCTAAAATCAAATTACTACACAAATTAAGAGAAAAAGCTGAAATAATTATTTGTGTATATGCAGGAGATATCGAAAGAAACAAAATCAGAGGAGATTTTGGTATAACTTACGATATGGATGTTCTAAGACTTATTGATGAATTAAGAGATTATGAACTTGACGTAAACAGTGTTGTAATAACTAGATATGAAGGACAACCATCTGTAAATGTATTTATGAATAAGCTTGAACGTAGAGGTATAAAGGTATATTTACATAGACCTACTAAAGGATACCCTACAGATGTAGATACTATTGTAAGTGATGAAGGATATGGCGCTAATCCATATATAGAAACAACAAAACCTATAGTTGTTGTAACAGCTCCAGGTGGAGGTAGTGGAAAACTTGGAACTTGCCTTAGCCAACTTTATCATGAAAATAAAAGAGGAAAAGCTGTAGGATATTCAAAATTTGAGACATTCCCAGTGTGGAATGTACCATTAAAGCATCCTTTAAATATAGCTTATGAAGCTGCAACAGTTGACCTTAAGGATGTAAATATGATAGACTCATTCCATTTTGATGCTTACAATGAAATAGCAATAAATTACAACCGTGATATAGAAGTATTTCCAGTTCTTAAAAAAATAATAGAAAAAATAACACAAAAAGAATCTGTATACAAATCTCCAACAGATATGGGAGTTAACAGAGTAGGTTATGGTATAGTTGATGATGAAGTTGTTAAAGAAGCTTCTATACAAGAAATAATAAGAAGATACTTTAAAACAAGTGTTGAATATAAAAAAGGTTATGTTGATAAAGAAACTTACGAGAGAATAAAAATTATAATGGAAGAACTTAATCTAAAGCCTGAAGATAGAAAAGTTGTTATTCCTGCAAGAGAGTATAGTACTAAGTTAAGAGAAAATGCTTGTAAAAACGACATTTGTCCAGTTATAGCACTAGAACTTAACGATGGTACAATATTAACTGGTAAAAGATCAGAATTAATGGACGCAAGCGCTGCTGTAATTTTAAATGCAGTTAAGTACTTAGCAAATATATCTGATGAAATACATCTTATTTCTCCAGTTATACTTGAGCCAATTATAAATTTAAAATCAAAAACATTAGGAAATAAAAATGTAGCATTAAGTTGCGAAGAAATATTAATGGCACTTAGTATATGTGCAGCTACAAACCCAACAGCAGAAGTAGCGATGGAAAAGTTAGCAATGTTAAAGGGATGTCAATCGCATTCAACTACAATACTAAGTGGAAATGATGAACAAACTTTCAGAAAGCTTGGTATAGACACAACATCGGATCCTGAGTATCCTTCTGCAAGCTTATATTATAACAACTAGTTATTATTAAAAAAGTCGTATCAATGGATACGACTTTTTTTAGCTATATTATGTATACTATTTAAAAAATGAATTAAATTCAAAGTACTGAACGGTGATACCGTTTGCAAAGTTACTTTAATTTAAATATAATATCTGTAATACTGACCAAATTCTGGCTAAGAGATTCTAAGTCTTTTGAATCGAGAACAGTAATTTTTTTTGCTAAATTATCTTTTATTATTTGTTCTTGTTCTTTTAAAAATTCATGGGCTTTATCTGTCAATTCAATTCTTATTACCCTTCTATCATCTGGATCATTATATCTATTAACCATACCTTCAGAAATTAATTTATCAATTATAGGAGTCATATTAGGTTTAGATATTGTAAGATGTTTAGCAGTCTCAGAAATAGAAGAAGCTCCTCTATGTTTAAGATAAATTATAACCTTAATATGTGATTGGGGCATAGACATGTTTTTCATGATCTCTTTTTGATGAAAAATTATACTATGTAAATAAAATGACAAATTATATAAATCTCCAGAGAGCTTATTAAGTTCAACGGTACTCATATTATCCTCCTTATACAAATACTGTAATTTAATAATTTCCATTATAATGTATTTATAAACATTTTACAATCAAAAGGTTATTGACATATAAATCTTATTAAAATATAATAGTTATGAAAATATAATCATTATACTGTCAAAACAAAAAGAGGTGGTTATTTGTAAATTACAATAATGAAGTATTTAGGTGTAAAATTACACTTAATATAAAATGGTACGAGGACTACAAAAATGAAGGTGAGGGATGTTTCTAAATGCTAAAAATAATAAAATACTTAAAACCATTTATTATATCTATAATTTTAATTGTAGGTCTTTTATTGGTGCAAGCATCAAGTGAACTAGCACTTCCTGACTATATGTCAAAGATTGTAAATGTTGGTATACAACAAGGGGGAGTAGAAGATGCAGTTCCTGAGGTAATTCGTAAAAGCCAACTAGATAAAATTAAACTATTTATGAGCGATGATGATATAAAAAAAGTAGAAGACAATTATATTCTTTTAGACAAAAAAGAACTTTCTGATTATCCAAAAGTTGAAAATGAACAACTTTATAAGCTTGATACAAAAGATGAAGATACAATTAATGAGCTTAATGATTTATTTGGTAAGCCAATATTAATTGTTGGAGGAATTGAAAAGGCAGGTATAAAAGAGTTAACTGCAAATATGCCAGGTGCAGCTAATATTCCAGCAAATACTGAACCATTTGATATAATTTCTAAAATGCCAAAAGAACAAATAAATGCAATGAAAGAAAGTACAGATGATAAGTTCAAAGATATGCCTGATAGTATGATTACACAGTCAGCTGTTTCATTCCTTAAGGCTGAGTATGAAAAAATAGGTATGGATACTGATAAGCTTCAATCAAGTTATATTCTTACTTCAGGAGCTAAAATGCTTGGTTTAGCCCTAGTTGGTATGGTAGCTACAGTTATAGTTTCTCTACTTTCTTCAAGAGTAGCTGCAGGGCTAGGTAGAAACCTTAGAGAAAAAGTGTTTAGAAAGGTTACAAGCTTTTCTAATTCAGAGTTTGATAAATTCTCCACAGCTTCTTTAATTACAAGAAGTACAAATGATATTCAACAAGTACAAACTCTTATGGTTATGTTACTAAGAATGGTATTTTATGCACCAATTTTAGCTATAGGTGGGGTGCTGAAAGTACTTAATACTGATACATCAATGGGATGGATTGTAATGGTTGCAGTTCTTGCTATCTTAACATTGGTAATTGTTTTATTTAGTATAGCTATTCCTAAGTTTAAGAGCGTACAAAAATTAGTAGATAAGCTAAACTTAATAACTCGTGAGTCTTTAATAGGTATGCTAGTTGTACGTGCTTTTAATACTCAAGAATATGAAGAAAATAAGTTTGAAAAAGCAAATCAAAATTTAACAAAGACAAATTTATTTATTGGTCGTTTAATGACATTAATTATGCCAATGATGATGTTAATAATGAACTTAGTTACTGTGCTTATTGTTTGGGAAGGAGCTCATCAAGTTGATGCTGGAAGTATGCAAGTTGGTGATATGATGGCATTTATGCAATATACAATGCAAATAATAATGTCATTTTTAATGATTTCTATGGTATCAATGATGCTTCCTCGTGCATCTGTATCAGCACAACGTATAGCAGAGGTTTTAAATACTGATGTTATGATTGATGATCCAAAAGAACCGAAGAAATTCTTAGCAAACAAAAGGGGATACTTAGAATTTAATAATGTTTCATTCAGATACCCAGGAGCAGAGGAAGATGTACTTTCAAATATTACATTTACTGCTAAACCTGGAGAAACTACAGCTTTCATTGGAAGTACAGGTAGCGGTAAAACAACTTTAATAAATCTAATTCCACGTTTTTATGATGCTACAAGTGGAGAAGTATTATTAGATGGTGTAAATATTAAAGATGTATCTCAAAAACAATTAAGAGATAAACTTGGTTATGTACCACAAAAGGGGATTTTATTCTCAGGTAATATAGAAAGTAATATTAAATACGGTAAAAAGGATATATCAAAAGACGATTTAGAAAAGGCAGCAAGAATAGCTCAAGCAACTGAATTTATTAGCGCTAAGCCTGAGGGGTTTGAAACAGAAATATCTCAAGGAGGTACTAATGTTTCAGGAGGTCAAAAACAAAGACTTTCTATTGCCCGTGCACTTGCTAAAAAGCCTGAAATATTCATATTTGACGATAGTTTCTCAGCTCTTGACTATAAGACAGATGTTACACTACGTAAAGCTTTAAAAAGTGAAACTTCAGAAAGTACTGTCCTAATTGTTGCACAAAGAATAAGTACAATAATAAATGCTGATAATATTATTGTTCTTGATGAAGGTAAGATAGTAGGAAGTGGTACTCATAAGGAGCTTATGGAAAACTGTGAGGTGTATAAGCAAATTGCTTTATCACAACTTTCAAAGGAGGAGCTTTCATAATGAGTGATAGAAAAACAAAGAATAATAGACCAGGTGGATTCGGTGGACCCCATGGTGGTATGGGAAAAATTGAGAAGGCAAAAAACTTCAAA
The DNA here is from genome assembly GCF_059569055.1 of Sporacetigenium mesophilum DSM 16796. Taxonomy (NCBI): domain Bacteria; kingdom Bacillati; phylum Bacillota; class Clostridia; order Peptostreptococcales; family Tepidibacteraceae; genus Sporacetigenium; species Sporacetigenium mesophilum. The sequence continues at coordinate 390,567 of NZ_JCANUR010000001.1, forward strand.
GGAACTATGAAAAATTTAGGTGGGTACCTAAAACCATATAGAATAGCAATAATTATCGTAGTAATTTTTGCAATAGGTAGTGCAGCCTTTTCTATAGTAGGACCTAAACTTTTAGGGAATGCTACAACAAAACTTTTTGAAGGATTAGTAGAAAAGGTAAGTGGTGTAGAAGGGGCTACAATTGATTTTGACTATATAAAAAATATAATGCTTTGGCTTCTTGGATTATATATAACTAGTACAGTGTTTGGGATTATACAAGGTTATATAATTACAGGGGTAGCACAAAAAGTATCTTATAATTTTAGAAAAGAAATATCAGAAAAGATAAACCGTATGCCTCTTAAATACTTTGATAAGCAAACTCATGGAGAGGTATTATCAAGAGTCACTAATGACGTTGATACTGTGAGTCAGACATTAAATCAAAGTATGTCACAGATAATAACATCAATTACTACAATAATTGGGGTACTTATAATGATGTTATCAATAAGTTGGCAAATGACACTAGTAGCACTTTTGATGTTACCAGTATCCATGGTATTAATTATGTTAGTTGTAAAGAGATCACAAAAATACTTTAAGTCTCAACAAGAGTACTTAGGGCATGCTAATGGACATATAGAAGAAATATTTGGCGGCCATAATATAATGAAGGCTTTTAATAGGGAAGAAGAAGCTATTGAAAAATTTGAAGATATGAATAATAGCCTTTACAATTCTGCATGGAAGTCTCAATTTTTATCAGGAATGATGATGCCTATTATGCTTTTTATAGGTAATATAGGGTATGTAGCAGTATCAATTTTAGGAGGATGGCTTGCTATAAAGAAAACTATTGCAGTTGGTGATATTTTATCTTTCGTTCAATATGTTAGAACTTTTACTCAGCCAATAGCTCAGGTTGCTCAAACAGCTAATATACTTCAATCAACTGCAGCAGCAGCTGAAAGAGTTTTTGAATTCTTAGCAGAGGAAGAAGAAGTTGAAGAAGCAAAGAATCCAGTTAAACTAGGAGAAGTTAAAGGGGAAGTAGTATTTAATGATGTTCACTTTGGATATGATTCAGATAAGATTATTATAAATGACTTCTCAACTACTATTAAGCCAGGTCAAAGGGTAGCAATAGTAGGTCCGACAGGAGCAGGAAAAACAACTATTATTAAACTTTTAATGCGTTTTTATGATTTAAACAGTGGATCTATATTAATAGATGGTCATGATATAAAAGATTTTACAAGAGGCGATTTACGTAATATGTTTGGTATGGTTCTTCAAGATACTTGGTTATTTAACGGTCCAATAATGGAAAATATACGTTATGGTAGACTTGATGCCACTGATGAAGAGGTAATAAAAGCAGCTAAGGCAGCTCATGCTCATCACTTTGTAAAAACTCTTCCAAATGGATATAATATGGAGTTAAACGAAGAGGCAAGCAACGTATCTCAAGGACAAAAGCAGTTATTAACTATTGCTCGTGCAATATTAGCTGATCCTAAGATACTAATTCTTGATGAAGCGACAAGTTCTGTCGATACTCGTACAGAAGTTCTTATCCAAAAGGCTATGGAGAACTTAATGGAAGGAAGAACAAGCTTTATTATAGCTCACAGATTATCTACAATAAGAGATGCAGATGTAATCCTTGTAATGAAGGATGGAGATATAGTAGAACAAGGTAATCATGAAGAATTATTAAAGGCTAAAGGTTTCTATGCTTCACTTTACAATAGTCAATTTGAAAGAGCAGATGCCTCATAAATAATAAAAAGATGATTTCTATATTCAATATAGAGATCATCTTTTTTATTGTTATTGTTGTGTAGCATCATCTTTGTTAGTTGATGTCCATTGATTATCAGTAGGAGTTTTTTCTTTCTTGTTAGATAAGCCTTGGTTATCATGATCTTTAGGCGAAGATGGCCATTGATTATTTGTAGCAGATTTATTTGCCTTATTATTTTCAAAGTTTTTTTTCATATAAAAACCCTCCTTTCATAGATAATCTTATTTTTATCTAAATAGGAAATTAAATTCTAAAAATTTATAAATCAATTAGATATTATTAACTTTTAACAATAGAAAAATTTTATACATTCTCGTTTAATAAAACCATGTGGATATGGTCTTCCCATTTCCCATTTATCTTTAAATATTTATAAGCTAGACCCTCATTGTAAAACCCTAATTTTTCTACTGCCCTTAAAGATGCTTTGTTTTTAGTCATTATATTTGCTTCTATTCTATGTAGACCAAAATCATTGAATATAATATGTATTCCCTTTTGAATTGCCTCAGTTATATAGCCTTTATTGACTTCGTATTTATCTAGTTTATAACCAAGATGACAAGACAAAAAAGCACCTCTTACAATGTTACTAAATCTAACGGAACCTATTATTTTGTTTTCACTCTTCTTGAAAATCCAAAGTCTAAGGGAATTGCCATTTTCAATATTGATTAGTTCATTAGATAATTGATATTCATGATATTCTTTTTTATAAAAATCTTCACTTCTTAAAGGTTCCCATTGTTCTAGAAATGTTTTGTTTTTAGAGTAATAATCTAAAACTAATGGCGCATAGGTCTTATCTAATACTTTTAATACAAGTCTTTCAGTTTCATAAACTTTTTGCATAAAATACCCCCTTTAGGTTATAGTATAATGGAAAATTAAGATAATGATAAATAAAAAATTAGAATAGTTGGATAATTAGAACAATATTATTTATAATTATTAATAAGAATAAGTTAAGATAATATTGGGGGGATACGTATATGAATAAAAATAGTGACTTTATAGCTTCAGAAATAAAAATTAGACCATATGAAGAAAAAGATATTGAATTTGTTATAAATAGACATAGAGATTTATACGATATGGAGTATAAATTTTCATCAGAGTTCTCAGATTATGTTGAAGTATATGTAAATAAATTTAATGAAAACCATGATAAAGATAAAGAAAATATGTGGATTGTAGAATGTGAAGGAAAGTCAGTTGGTGTCATAGCTATAGTAAAAGTTGATGACTTTACTGCACAACTTCGTTGGTTTCTTATTGAGCCTAAGATGAGAGGACATAAACTAGGTCATGAACTTATGAAAACAGCAATAAATTTTTGTACAGAAAAAGGTTATAACCATGTTTTACTTTGGACTGTCGATATACTAGAAACAGCAAGACATCTTTACAGTAAATATAGATTTACTTTAACTGAATCTGTAGATAACACTACTTGGACTAATAATTTACTTAAGGAAGAACGTTGGGATGTGCACTTATAGGGGGGATATTGTAAAATATTTTGTATCACTATGATTTCTTTGGTGATAAACTAATTATAGAAAGAAAAATTTAATATGGAGTAATTAAATTTTGATTTGGATAAAGGAGACTATACATTATGAAGGTATTAGCTTATGTATTTATTGCGGTAGCATTTATTTTAGTTACCTTTTTTGGACTAGGGCCAGTTCTTCTTGCAGACGGAGGTTTTGGTGAAAGAATAATTACCCTAGCAATTGTATTAGGTTTGTATGCAGTTCTCATAATATTATTTAGAAATATAAGAAAAAAGAATAGATAACTAGAAATTAAAGGGCTAGAAATTTAGCTCTTTTTTTTATTGTGATAAACATAAGGAACTAAACTAATACCATTTAAATAGAATAATAAAAGAAGCGAATATATGATGGCGGTATTATCATATTATTTATTACACCAATTATACTTTTAGGCGGTGAAGTGTAATGAAAAGAATTGATAAGATAAAGCTTATTATCATTATTATTATATACCTATCTATGGTTTCTACTGGATTGATTGCATTTGCTGATAAGAATTGGATGTATTTAGGAATATCCATTCTTACTTTAATTGTTATGTTATTGCCAGCTATTATAGAAAAGCGATTTAGTGTAGATATTCCTGGTGGATTTGAGATAATTTTAATTTTATTTGTTTATTCAGGAGTTTACCTTGGAGAACTACGACATTTCTATGATAAGTTTTGGTGGTGGGACAAAATGCTCCATAGTTTTTCGGGACTTATTTTAGGGAATATAGGTTTTTTAATTGTTGGGTATTTGACTAATAGCAGTAAGATAAATATAAAACGAAGCCCAATTTTTGTAGCATTTTTCTCTTTTTGCTTTGCTGTTGCAATGGGAGCTATATGGGAAATCTATGAGTACTCTATGGATAAATCTCTGGGACTATTCATGCAAAGGGGTAGCCTAGATGATACTATGATAGACATAATTTTAGATACTGTAGGAGCATTAATATTTGCGATACTAGGGTATTTCAAACACAAAGATAAGCTTAGACGTATGCATAGGAAAATTCATTAAAAAATGCACCATCTATTTTTTAGATGGTGCATTTTTGTGAACTTTAGCAAAGTAATTTAGATTTGATTAAAAGGGAATTTCATATTACTATAATATTAAGGGTATTTTGACTTTAAGTTAATTAATCAAGGGGATTGAGGAGAGTTTTATGGAAAGAAAAATAGGAGTAATAGCTTCAGATTTGGAATTAAAAAATAGTATTACAGAGTTGTTTCAAGAAGATGTAGATAAAGGTGAAATTATTATAGATATATTAAGCTCTAACAATATGGAAGAGCAAGGTAAAATATTAGAAAGCAAAGGTGCTCAAGCTATAGTAGCAAGAAGTGGTGGATATATATATAATGTTGGAAAAGTAAATGTTCCTGTAGTGCATTTAAAGATTACACCAATTGATATTTTACGTGCAGTAAAAGACGCAAGTAAATATAACAAAGAAATAGTATTATTTATTTCTGTTTATGAGTACTTTGACTATGATGAATTGAAAGGTATAATTACAACTAATATTACAATTGAAAGATTTCGTATTAAGGAAGAAATAGAAGATAGGGTATATAAATATATAAATAAAAAAGAAGAAATTGTAATAATCGGGGGAGGAATTCCTTGTACTTATGCTCAAAAACTAGGGATAGATAATGTTAATATAGGAGCTAGCAAGGAGTCTATTTATGAAGCGATTACAGATGCGAAAGAATTAGTGGACAACCTATATAAACATAAATATAAAAATGAAGTTTTGCAAACCGTATTAGATGGAGTTCATGATGCTGTTATAGCGGTAGATAACGAAAGTAAAATAATACTATACAATGAAAGGGCAGAGAAATTATTAAAAAAACCTAGATGTGATGTTATAGACAAAAAACTATTAGATGTATATCCAGAGCTTGGATTTATGCTAGATGTTTTAGAAAGTAAAATAAGCCAATATAATCAAATTAAGAAATTAAAAAGAATTATAGTTACTTCAAACATATCTGTTTTGGAGGTAGATGGGCACATTAACGGAGTTTTATGCTCATTTCAGGACATTACTAAACTTCAAAGTTTGGAAAAAAAGATAAGATATGAAATAAATAAAAAAGGCCTTGTTGCAAAATATAATTTTTACGATTTTGTTGCATATGATCCTGTTACAAAGGACACAGTGGCAAAGGCGATAAAAATAGGTATGACAGATAGTACTGTAATGATTTATGGGGAAAGTGGTACTGGAAAGGAAATGATGGCCCAAAGTGTACATAACATAAGTAGTAGAAAAGAGGACCCCTTTGTGGCAGTAAACTGTGCAGCGATATCAGAAAATCTCTTGGAGAGTGAACTCTTTGGATATGAAGAGGGTGCATTTACAGGAGCAAGAAAGGGTGGAAAGCCAGGGTTATTTGAACTTGCTCATGGAGGAACAATATTTTTAGATGAGATAAATAGTATGTCACTTAATCTTCAAGCAAAGCTTCTGCGTGTTTTAGAGGAGAAAGAAGTAATGAGAATAGGTTCAGATTATGTTATTCCTCTAGATGTAAGGGTAATTGCTGCTGCCAATGAAGAATTAAAGGAAAAAGTGAAAGAAGGAAACTTTAGAAGTGACTTATTTTATAGATTAAATATTTTGAAATTAAGTATTCCACCTTTAAGACAAAGAAAAGAAGACATAGTTCCACTATTTAAACATTATATAAAGGAACTATCACAAGAAAATGATAATATAGAATTAAGTGATGAAATAAAAAATAAGATAGTAAATCATATATGGACTGGAAATGTAAGAGAGCTTAAAAACGTTGCCCAAAGGTATATGCTTTTTAATGAAATTGACTTAGATGAAGATGAAGATGAAGACAAAGATAAATTTGAAGATAAAATTATAAAAAGCGAAAAGATACTAGATATCAATGACGAAATTAGTTTGAAAGATTTGTATGAATCCTTAGAGCAAAAGGTTATAGATATACTGTCTAGTAAGGGTGTAGCCAATACAGAAATAGCAAAACATCTTGGGATAAGTAGAACAGCTTTATGGAAAAAGAAAAAAATAGAATATTAGGGAAAAAAGTGTAAACTAAGTTAACAATATGTTAACTTAGTTTACACTTTTTAATTATTCAGAAAATAAAAAACTTGTCAAAATATCGGAAAATAGCCAATATTAAAATTGGCATGAAAATTGCTTATATAATATTACAGAAAATATAAATAGGGGTGAAACTATGAAAAAATTATTAACAGCAAATGAAGCAATTGCCCGTGGAGCATGGGAAGCAGGGGTAAGATTTGCTTCGGCATATCCAGGAACACCAAGTACTGAGATATTAGAAAATGTTGGAACATATAAAGGGGATATAGTAGCAGAATGGGCAACTAATGAAAAGGTTGCAGTAGAAGCAGCAATAGGAGCATCTATCGCTGGAGCAAGATCATTAGCAGCAATGAAACATGTAGGGGTTAACGTTGCAGCAGATCCATTATTCACTTTTGCATATACAGGTGTTAATGGAGGTATGGTTTTAATAACAGCAGATGAGCCAGGACAGCATTCATCTCAAACAGAACAAGATAATCGTAACTATGCAAAGTTTGCAAAGGTTGCTATGTTTGAGCCTGCAGATAGCCAAGAAGCAAAAGATATGGTTAAAGTTGCTTATGAAGTAAGTGAAAAGTATGATACACCTGTTTTAATAAGAATGACTACAAGAGTATGTCACTCTAAGGGAATAGTTGAATGTAATGATAGAGAAGAAGTACAAATAAAAGAATATGTTAAGAACCCACAAAAATACTTAACAGTACCAGGTCATGCAAGAAAACTTAGAGTGTTAGTTGAAGATAGAATGGCTAAACTTTTAGATTTCTCAAATAGTACTGAGTTAAATTATGCTGAGTGGAATGACACTAAAATAGGGGTAATAGCATCAGGGGCTGCATTTAGTTTTGCTAAAGAAGTATTTGGAGATTCTGCTTCATACTTAAAATTAGGTTTTACTAACCCACTTCCAAATGAAAAAATAAAGGAGTTTGCTAGTAAAGTTGATACATTATATGTTATAGAAGAAAATGATCCATACATAGAAGAACAAGTTAGAATGTTAGGATTTGATTGCCTTGGGAAAAACCTTTTCCCATCATACGGAGAAATGACTCCTGATGTTATTAGACAATCAGTATATGGAGAAACTATGGAAACTATTGAATTTGATGAATCAAAAGTTGTTCCAAGACCTCCAACACTATGTTCAGGATGTCCACATAGAGGATTCTTCTATGAAATAGGAAAGAGAAAGAATGTAATGATATCTGGGGATATAGGATGTTATACTCTAGGATTTGATCAACCATATAATGCTATGGACACTGCAGTATGTATGGGTGGAAGCTTTGGTATTGGACATGGAGCACAAAAGGTTTTCAATATGAAAGAAGACAATAAGATGAGAGTTGTATCTGTTTTAGGAGATTCAACATTCTTACATACAGGTGTAAATGCACTTCTAGAGGTAGCTTATAATAAAGGAAATACAGTTAATGTAATACTAGACAATAGAATAACTGGAATGACAGGTCATCAAGAAAACCCAGGAACAGGTTATACACTTCAAGGTGAAGAAACTGTTGAAGCAGATATAGAAATGCTTGTTAGAGCATGTGGAATCAAGAATGTAGCAAAGATTGATCCAAACGATCTTAAATCAGTAAAAGAAACATTTGACTGGGCATTAAGTCTTGATGAGCCTTCAGTAGTAATAACAAGATGGCCATGTGCATTAAAGAAATTTACAAAACAAGACAATCAAGAATTCAATAATCCTTTCCAAACTAAGTGTGATGTTAACGAAGAAAAATGTGTTGGATGTAGAGCTTGTATAAGAGTTGGATGTCCTACTATATCGTTTAACAAAGCAGATAAGAAATCAATAATTGATCAAAATTCATGTGTAGGCTGTGAAGTATGTCTTCAAGTTTGCCCAGTAAAAGCTATTGGAAAGGTGGGAGCATAAAATGAATAAAAGTATTTTATTAGTAGGAGTAGGTGGGCAAGGAACAATACTTGCTAGTAAACTTTTAACATTAGGACTTATGGAAGCTGGATACGATGTTAAAATGAGTGAAATACACGGAATGTCTCAAAGAGGTGGTTCTGTATCATCTCAAGTTAGATACGGAGAAAAAGTTGAATCTCCAGTTATTGAACTTGGTGGAGCAGATATATTAGTTTCTTTTGAAAAAATGGAAGCTTTAAGATGGCTTAAATATTTAAAGAAAGATGGAAAAGTTGTAGTTAATGATTTTGAGATAAATTCTATGCCTGTTCTTTCTGGAAGAGTAGACTATCCTACAGGAATATTAGAAGAACTTAGCTCAAAGGTTCAAACAACAGTTATTGATGCTGCAAAACAAGCTACAGAACTTGGAAATCCAAAGGTTATGAACGTTATATTACTTGGAACTACAATTAAGGCAATGGGTCTTGAAGATATAGATTGGGAAAAAATCATAAAAGATAATGTAAAGCCACAATTTGTTGAACTTAACTTAAAGGCTATTGAAGTTGGAATGGGATTAGCAAGCGTAGAAGCTTAATAAAATTAAAAATATATAAAAACCTATGGTTACACTTTGTAGTCATAGGTTTTTCAGTAAAGTAAATTTTTTATAAGGGGAGAAATAATAATGAGTCATAAAATATTGGCAATAAATCCAGGTTCTACGTCAACTAAAATATCTATATATGAAAATGAGAAGGAACTACTTTGCAAAACACTAGATCATCCAGCTAGTGAAATTGAAAAGTACAATAAGGTTGCAGATCAATTCAATATGAGAAAAGATGTTATACTTTCATTTTTAAGTGAAAACGGATATGATGTTAGTGAATTATCTGCTGTTGTAGGAAGAGGTGGAATGGTTCCTTCTGTAAAGTCAGGAGCTTATTTAGTTAATGACGTTATGGTAGATAGACTATTAAATAACCCAATTATGGAACATGCTTCAAATTTAGGAGCAATTATAGCTTATGAAATAGCAAATACTGCTAATATACCAGCATACATATATGACTCTGTAAGAGTTGATGAACTTTCAGATATCGCTCGTATATCAGGTATGGCAGATATCCCAAGAACAAGTACTAGCCATGTTTTAAATTCTAGAGCTACAGCAATGAAAGTTGCCGATAAATACAATAAAAAATATTCAGATATGAACTTAATAGTTGCGCATTTAGGTGGAGGAATATCACTAAGTGTTCATGAAAAAGGACAAATAGTAGATATAGTTTCTGATGATGAAGGTCCATTTTCACCTGAAAGAGCAGGTAGAGTTCCTTGTAGAGCTCTTATAGAAGCTTGTTATTCAGGAGAATTTGACAGAAGCACTATGAGTAAAAAGTTAAGAGGAAATGGTGGTTTAAAATCATATCTTAATACAGTTGATGCTAGAGAAGTTGAAAAGATGATTGAAAATGGAGATGAAAACGCAAGAATGATTTATGAAGCTATGGCTTATCAAGTTGCTAAAGGAATAGGTGAACTTGCAACTGTAGTAGATGGTAAGGTAGATGCTATTGTAATCACTGGTGGTATAGCATATTCTAACATGATGACTTCATGGATTAAAAAAAGAGTAGAATTTATTTCAAATGTTGAAATAGTACCAGGAGAAAATGAAATGGAATCTCTTTCTTTAGGAACTTTAAGAGTTCTTAATGGACTAGAAGAAGCTAGAGAATATACTGAAGAAATAACAGCAAAGGCATAATAATAAATAAAGAACCCTTGATTTTTCAAGGGTTCTTTCCTATTTTTGACTATCAACAAACCAATCTATAAGTTTTTTAGCTATGCTGCCGCTTGAAGGAATATTTGGAAGTTCTTCTAAACTATAAAAAGAAGCATGGTCAATTTCAACGCCATCAACTTTTATTTCACCACTATCATATTCGCAGGTAAATCCTACCATTAAGGAATCAGGGAAAGGCCAAGGCTGGCTTCCAAAATACTTTATATTTTTAACTTTAATACCTACTTCTTCGAAAACTTCCCTAGCAACACAATCTTCAAATCCTTCACCAGGTTCTACAAACCCTGCAAGTACACTATACATATCTTTAGGGAAGTTAGAATTATGTGCAAGAAGTAATTTATCATCCTTAACTACAGCTGTTATAATGGCAGGAGATATTCTAGGAAAACTAATATAACCACATTCAGGACAGATTTTTGCTAATTCATCTTCTTTATCCTTTGCTAAAGTTCCACATCTACTACAGTACTTATATGTGTTATTCCACTTTATAAGATGAAGAGCTCTTGTAACTAAACTAAAAAGTGAAGCATCCATTAATACAATAAACATACGTAGGTTATAAAACTTAAATTCAGCAACTTCATTTAAAACTGTATCTATTTCACCAAAAACAAATTCATCATCATCTTTTGATGTTAAATAATCTAACATATTTAAATCTATACCTAAAGCTTTTATATCAGCTTCATCTGGTATTACTATATTATCATCTTTTATTTTAACTAGTAATTGGTCATTATTGAAAACAAAACATAATTTATTTTTATTCATAATCATACACCTGGCCTTATTTAATTCTAGATTTATAAAACGTTATAAAATTAGTATAGATATTATTCTAAATATAATCAATAGGAATATGAAGGGGAGTGCTTTTATACAGTTCTAGACATGTTATAAAAAGAATATATAAATATAGATATACTTATTTAATATATAAAAGAGGGGATATTTCATGTTAAAAGAAAGATTAATAGAAGCTTTTAAAGAAATAGGGTTTGATGAATATAAAGAAATTAAAACAAGTGATATTGTTTTTTCTCAAGATGTGTTTAACCAATGTGAAAAAAACACTTGTGGCAATTTTGGTAAAAATCATGCTTGTCCACCTAAGTCTGGAACTGTAGATGAAAGAAAAGAAAATATTTTAAAATACAAAAATGCCTTTATAATATCGAAAATTGTATCAATTAAAACAAGAAAAGAAATGATGGAGTCATTAGAACTTGTTGCAAAGGTAAACAAGGATTTGAGAAAGACTTTTGCCAACGAGAATGTGGGAATAATGGGGGCAGGCCCATGTACTAAATGCAAGGAATGTACTGCTCTTAATAATGAACCTTGTCGTTTTCCAGACAAAATAGAGTATTCAATGGAAGGCAGTGGCATAGATGTAGTTCGCATGTCTATGAATTACAAAATGACTTACAACGCTGGAGCGGGAAAAATCGGTTACTTTACATTAGTACTTTATAATAATTAGTTTTACTTGTAAAATAATCTCTATCCTCTGATGGAGGTTATTTTAATTATTTAAAGAAAATAGCATTTTATATAGAATAAGCGGAAGGAAATTCATTAGGTATATTGAATTTAGAGAGATAATAATTAGTACATTAGGAGGTGGGTATGATGAAAATTGTAGTACTTGACGGATACACAACAAATCCCGGAGATTTAACATGGGAAGGGCTAGAAAAACTCGGTACAACAACAGTTTATGATAGAACATCGGAAGATGAGATTTTGGATAGAATTAAAGATGCAGAAGTTGTCTTTACAAGTAGCGTTCCTTTATCAAAAGATACTATAGAAAACGCAAAGAATCTTAAATTCATAGGGGTACTTGCTACAGGGTATAATGATATAGATATTGATACAGCAAGAAAATTAGGGATACCTGTAACAAATATTCCTACCTACGGCACAGATTCAGTAGCTCAAATGGCATTTGCTCATCTACTTGAAATTTGCAACAATGTTGGAGTACATGACAAAACAGTTAAAAATAATGAATGGACAAATAATGCTGATTGGTGTTTTTGGAAAGAGCCCCTTATAGAACTTGCTGGTAAAACAATGGGTATAATTGGATATGGTAGAATTGGGCAAACATCAGGAAAAATTGCTCAGGCATTTGGAATGAACGTATTGGCATATGCTAATCATCCAAAAAAAGAGTTAGAATGTGAAAGTATGAAGTATGTTGAACTAGATGACCTTTTAGCTAAATCTGATGTAATTAATCTTCACTGTCCATTGGTTGAGGATACAAAGGGGATTATAAATAAAGATACCATTGCAAAGATGAAAAATGGTGTGATTATTATAAATACATCGAGAGGACAACTTATTGTAGAAGAAGATTTAGCACAAGCACTTAATCGTGGAAAGGTATATGCAGCGGGTCTTGACGTTGTAGCAACAGAACCTATTTTAGAAGATAATCCATTACTTAAAGCTAGAAATGTATTCTTAACTCCACACATAGCATGGGCACCGAAAGAGTCAAGAGCTAGGCTTATAGATATTGCAGTAGATAATCTTAAACAGTTTATGGATGCAAATCCTATAAATGTTGTTAATAGATAAAAATAAAAAGCCAATATTCTAGATTAGAAATCTAGAATATTGGCTTTTCTACATACTTGATAAAGCTTGTATAACTTCGTTTATATCAGGCAATTCATTAGAAGGATAAACCTTTACCCATTTAACTTTGCCATTTTCATCTATTATAATATTCACTCTTTTTGACACGCCATTTTTTTCGTCAAATATTCCGTAATCTTTAGCAACTTTTCCATGAGGCCAAAAGTCTGAAGGAAGACTTAAGTTCTCAATTGCAATTGATGTTGCCCATGCTTTTTTGCAAGGTGTGGGATCAACGCTAAATCCAAGAGGGATTGTATTTAGACTTTGAAATTTTTGCCAATTATTCTCTATTGATCTCATCTGATCAGTACAAACAGGTGTCCAAGCAAGTGGATGCCATGATAATAATACTTTTTTTCCTCTGTAATCTGACAAACTTATATTTTGTTCATTTTCATCCATCACAGTAAAAGGGGGTGCGTCATTACCTACCTCAATAAGTTTCACTATTATAGTCTCCTTTCTAATTATGTATTTATATAATGTCCTATATAAGTAGGTTTTATGTATCTATGAAATTTTCATAGCAAAATTTATATCACATAATATGTCATAAGATGTAAAAATATGGTAATATAGAAGATAAATTCTTAAATATAAATTTTAATTCTATGTTATATATATAGGTTATTAAATGAAAGAATTGTACAAAATATTAATTATATAAAAATCTAAAAAATAATTTAAATAGGATGATAAAAATGAAATTTATTAGAAAGTTTTTGCTTAACAGAGCCATTTTCATATCTTTTACAATACTAGTACAACTAATAGTTTTAATTGGTGTTATTTTAGTATTTAACGATTACTTTATATATTTTTATTGGATAAGCCTATTTATAAGTACAGTCTCGGTACTACTGATTATAAATAGTAAGAGTAATCCAGCATATAAAATAGCATGGATTATACCTATACTCTTATTTCCTATTTTTGGTGGATTATTTTATATTTTCTTTGGTAGAAATAAGCTAAGTAAAAAAGAAAAGAAAAGAATGAAATTTATAGAAGATAAAATGAAAGATGAATTATTACCACAAGAATTAATTTTAGATGAGATAAAAGTTCAAAATAAAGCTGCTGCTAATCAGTCAAAGTATATACAAAATTATGCCTATTCTCCGGTATATAACAATACAGAAACACAATACATACCTATTGGGGAAACTAAGTTCGAAAAATTAATGGAAGAATTAAGAAAAGCTCAGCACTATATATTTTTAGAGTACTTCATTATTAAGGAAGGCGTTATGTGGAATAGTATACTAGATATATTAGTAGAAAAAGCATCAATGGGTGTAGATGTTCGTGTTATATATGATGATATTGGGTGCTTATTAACACTGCCACATGGATATGATAAAAAGCTTGAAAAAAAGGGTATTAAGTGCTGTGTTTTTAATCCGTTAGTTCCTAAATTGTCTCCAATGTTGAATAATAGAGACCATCGTAAGATTGCAGTAATTGATGGTCATACAGGATTTACAGGAGGTATCAATCTGGCAGATGAATATATAAATGAGTTTGCAAAGCATGGCCATTGGAAAGATACTGCTATTATGCTAAAAGGAGATGCTGTGTGGAGTATGACAGTAATGTTCTTATCTATTTGGGATTATCTTAGAGGAATTGATGAAGATTTCACTCGTTTTAGGAAGGATATTCCAATTGATATTAATAAAAAAAGACAGGGATATGTTCAACCATTTACAGATAATCCATTAGATAATGAAACTGTTGGTGAAACAGTGTATTTAAATATAATTAACAAAGCCACTAAGTATGTTTATATCACAACTCCTTACTTAATTATAGGAAATGAAATGGTAACAGCATTATCGTCAGCTGCTAAAGGCGGAGTTGATGTTCGCATAATTACTCCTCATTGTGGAGATAAGTGGTTTGTTCATGAGGTTACTAGATCTTATTATAAAGTTCTTATAGAAAATGGAGTTAAAATTTATGAGTATATTCCAGGATTTATTCATGCAAAAACTTATGTAGCAGATGATGAATACGGTGTTGTTGGTACTATAAACATGGACTATAGAAGTTTATACCTGCATTTTGAATGTGGTGTTTGGATGTACAACAGCAGCAGTATCGATGATATAAAATATGATTTCTTTGAAACTTTAAGAATGTGTAGGCAGATTAATATAGAAGACGTTACAAATATAAAATTTCACAAGGCATTAACAAGGGCAGTGTTACGTATTTTTGCTCCATTAATGTAAGATTTAATCATATAATGTATAAAGGATGTGTATTAATAATGAAAAAAAGTAGTGTTTTACTAGAAGAACAAAGGGTAAAAAGTTTTACATTTCATAACCGATACGTATGTGCACCATTTGATATAGCAAAGGCAAGTGATAATGGACTTATAACAGATGAACTATTGTCAATTTATGAACAACGTAAAGGACTATCTTTAATAGTTGTTGAACAAGCGGCTATATCACCAGATGGGCAGTATAGAGAAAAACTAATTTTTGTAGATCGTGATGAATGTATAGAAGGATTATCTAAATTGGCAGATGTTATCCATAACAATAATCAGGTGGCTGTACTTCAGATAAATCATGCAGGAAGTTCCGCTGATACTTCACTTACAAAAATGGAAGCTGTTGCTCCATCTGCTGTAATACATCCTAATGTTAAAAGGTCTATGCCTAAAGAACTCACTATAGATGAAATTCAAGAGATTAAAAAAGATTTCGTTGAAGCTGCATTACGTACTATGAAAGCTGGTTTTGATGGTGTAGAGATTCACAACTGTCATGGATTTTTGTTGTCACAGTTTCTTTCTCCACTTACAAATTTAAGAACTGATGAATACGGTGGAAGTTTGGAAAATAGAAGTCGTCTTCTTATGGAGATAGTTGGTGAAGTTCGAGAAGCAATTGGAGAAAAATCTCTTCTATTAGTCAGATTAGGTATAGATGACCTTTTACCAGGTGGACTTACATTAAAAGAAGGTTGTGAAGTAGCCGAAAAATTAGAAAAAGCAGGTATCGACATTCTTGACATATCAACAGGTCTTGTTCCACCTATGGTATTACCTGGCCCTGCAATGTTAAGGGATATGCTTAGAACTGTTAAGCAACATGTTAATATTCCTGTTATTGGTGCAGGTGAGTTATCTGATATTGAAATTGCATCAGATATGGTGCAAAAGGATGAAGTAGATTTTATTGCTCTTGGAAGACCTATAATGAACCAACCAAACTTTGTTGAAGAATTAATTGAGAAGATAAAGAGCTAAACTAACTGTATCCAGTTATATAAATATTTTGCACATATATTACTAAAATATAATAATGGTATTAACATAGCCGATTAAAATTAAAATTATATTTTATCGGCTATTTTTGTGAAATTATAACTATAGGTATGGGAGAGGTCTATGAGTTCAAAGAAACTGTGATTTCATGTACTTGCCAAAAGAAGTAATTATAGGAAATGAAATATTTATTGTTGCAAGTAAAGCCCTAATAGCTTATGATATATTAACGAGAGAAACGTGCGAAAAGTATACA
Organism: Sporacetigenium mesophilum DSM 16796; assembly: GCF_059569055.1. NCBI lineage: Bacteria > Bacillati > Bacillota > Clostridia > Peptostreptococcales > Tepidibacteraceae > Sporacetigenium > Sporacetigenium mesophilum. The sequence goes on from NZ_JCANUR010000001.1 coordinate 406,931, forward strand.
CTAAATAAAATAAGAGCGGAATTATTAGCCGGTTAGGTGTTTAAGAATCATCTCAACGGGCTTTTGTTTTGTGTATATAACAACAAAGGGGGGAGACTTTATAATGGAAAAACATTATTTATATATAGTTCTTACAAGAACAAATACAGCAATATCAAGAGTTATACAGTTTATTAAAAATGATGAATATACTCATGCAGCTATTTCATTAGATAAAGAACTTAATAATATGTACGGTTTTGGGAGAAAGTATGCTCACAATCCTTTTTGGGGAATATTTAGAAAAGAAGAGATTAATAAAGGCGTATATAAATATCATAAAAATTTACCTGGTGCAATAATAGAAGTTGAAGTAACAAAGGATCAATATGAAGATGCCAAAAATTTATTAAATGAATTTATTAAGAATAGTGATATTTATAAATACAATTATATGGGACTTATTGACGGTATGCTTAACAATGAAGTATATTATGAAAATAGATTTTTATGTTCCGAGTTTGTTTACCATATATTAAAAGAAAGTGGAATTGTAGATTTAGAAATATCAAGAAATCTTGTAAGGCCTCAAAACTTCCTTAATATAAATGGTAATATAATTTATAGGGGTAACCTTAAAAACATAGAATTACAAGACAATAATTGCAATATTGCAGAAATAAAAAGAAGAAACTTAAGTGTTGTTTAAGACCACTCTCAAATTAGAGAGTGGTTTTTGAATTTAATAAAATTGGAATAATAACAAAGTATAAAAATATATTAAATCATTATTTGTAAGGAGCGACTAAGATGAAGCCTTTTATACCTTCGCGAGTGTATTATGAGGAAGCAGTAAAAGAATATCAACAAGGAAAAGAGTTATTAGAAAGATATGAAAAAATGGAAATTCCACTCATACCTATTGAAGCCCATCATAGAATTGAAGAGCTAAGACAGAGACCTAATAAGGAATTTACTAAGATGAAAAAATACCTAATATTAGGAAAAAGAAAAACGATTAATTTAACACAAAATGATAAAAGTGCAGATTTTATTGTTCCTTTTACTTCTAGTGGGTGTAGCGCAACTTGCCTTTATTGTTATTTAGTTTGTAATTTTAATACTAACTCTTATTTAAGGATATTTATGAATAGAGATGAAATGATAGATAAAGTGAGAAAAAAGATTAAAAAAGTAGGAGAACATAAGGTTTATGAATTAGGTTGTAATTCTGATATGGTACTTGAAAATACTATTACAGGAAACTTAAGATGGGCAATTGAAGAATTTGGAAAGTTAGAAAATGCTACTGCTACTTTTGCAACAAAATTTGATTCTATAGATGATTTGTTAAATGCTAATCATAAAGGTAATACACAAATGCGTATTTCTGTTAATCCACAGGAAATTATAAGAAAAGTAGAATTTGGAACAAGTAGCTTAAAAGATAGAATAACTGCAGCAAATAAAATGTTTGAAGCTGGATATAAAATAGGCTTAAATATTGCACCTATAATTTTAGAAGAAGGTTGGGAAGTAATGTATGAAAACATGTTTAAGGAAGTTAAAAAACTTTTATTGCCAAAACTTAAGGAGCAGCTATTCATAGAAGTAATATTTATGACTTATGGATTATCTAATTTTTATATAAATACAGAAAGCATGCCCGGGGCAATAAATTTATTAGATAAAAATAAAATGAGACCAAAGGGACCAGGGAAATATACCTATCGTAATGAATATAGAAATCCTGCTGAAAAAATTATAAGAGGATATATAGAAAAATATTTGCCTGAAGCCACTATAAGTTATATTGTATAATATATAGATAAGTTAAAAAGTTTATAATGAAAGGAAGTTATACTATGGAATTTAAAAAATTTGGGAATAAATATATTGTAAGACTCGATAAAGGAGAAGAAATTGTTCAAACTCTAAAGAATTTTTGTAAAGAGCAAAACATTAAACTAGGTTGGGTAAAAGGAATAGGAGCAGTAAATAAAGCTACAATTGGGATATACAGACCATATTATAAGAAGTATTATCCAATGGATTTAAATGGAGATTATGAAATAACAAGTCTTTTAGGCAATATTTCTACAATGAATGATGAAATATATATGCATTTACATATTAACTTATCTGATATAGATTATGAAACATTTGGAGGTCACTTAAATTCAGCGATAATAAGTGTTACAGGAGAAATTATGATAGAGGCTATAGAAGGTAATGTAGATAGAGAATTTAATGAAGAAATTGGAATTAACGTATATAAATTTGATTAATACAGAATATTAAGTGCTTAGCTTTAATATAACTAAAAAGCCTTAGTTAGCATCCCTAACTAAGGCTTTTCAGTTATCCAAGTATTGTTCCAACACCTTTATCTTTTGCTTTTTTCAAAATATAGGCTGCAACTGATGTATCAAATAATGCCATTCCTACTGATTTATAAAAAGTTGTTCCATCTGTTTTAATTTTTCCCTCTTTGATTGCATTTCCAAGTGTATGAACCTGGTCTTCTTTAATCCAACCTTCATGTAGCGGATTAACTAAATCTCCAGTTTCTTCTTTTGCAAAATCTACATCTATATACATATCATCTAAAATTTCAAATAAACTTTGTGGATATTCTTGCATTGTTGGCTTATAAGATCCTACACCAATAAAATGTTTACCTTTTAATAATTCTTTGTCATCTGGAATAACTGGACTATTTGAAGTTGTTGCAGTTATTATAATATCAGAGTTTTTAACAAGTTCATATGTATTATCGCAAACATTTACCTTGATATTTGGGATTGCTGCTTCTAAATCGCTTTTAAATTTAGTTGTTTTTTCAGGCGTTCTATTAAAAATATTTATAGTCTTAATATTTCTAATACTACATGCATATAAACTCTGATAGTAACCTTGAACTCCAGTTCCAATGATACCTATACTTTCTACATTTTCAGGAGTAGTATGTTTGATTCCTGTAGCTCCTACAGCACCTGTACGATAAGCAGTTAATGTAGAACCTTCCATTATACATTCAATTTTACCAGTTTCAATGTCATTTAGTAACATAACACCGTGTAAAGTAGGCTCGCCTTTTTTTGCATTTTCTTCATATAAAGTTAATACTTTAGTTCCCTTTACATTATCTGTAAAACATGGCATATATAAATAGGTTTCTGTACCTCTATTTACTGTTATTCTATCTGGCATTACAAAATCTCCAGTTTCATATACGTGCATAGCATTTTCTACGACTTTAATTACTTCTTCATAGTCTACTAATTTTTTTATGTCTTCACCGCTTAAATATAGCACATTTAACACACCCTTTTTTATAATATGTATTAGTAACTCTTAGTATTAATATATCAATGCTTTTTTTCTATGTCAATGTATATTGTGTAATTATTGTCAATTAAAATTTGTTGTGTAAAAACAAAATTAATTCTGTAGAATACAACATATAATACGACACAAAAGTTTATATAGTGTTACGTATATTAAGAAAAGTTCGTGCTTAGATTGAAAAAGTATGTTAAAATAGATATGTAAACAACATTATATAAATCAAAGTCCTTCATATAAATTACAATTTATACCCCTGTATATGTATAGTTCAAGGTGCTAAAATACTTAGAATTTTCTGTAAATGTTTATTTTTGATATTTTATTGACATTTTCAGGAAAAGAACTTAAAATACCGTTGCGTGGGTGTATTGTGTAGACAAGAGATAAAGTAACACAGGGAAGGTACTAGAAAGTATCAAAAGCTCTATAAAGAGAACTAAAAATCATTACAACTAACATTTATATAAGACACTATATATAAATAGTGGAATTGGAGGGATAGTATGTTCAAAATAGTAGGTAAAAAATTATTGGCGCCAAATATATATTTAATGGACATTGAAGCGCCAAGAGTAGCTAAATCAGCTAAGCCTGGTCAGTTTTTAATAGTAAAAATGCATGAAAAAGGTGAAAGAATACCTCTTACAATTTGTGATTATGATGCAGAAAAAGGGACTGTAACTATAGTTTATCAGACTATGGGAACATCAACAAAAGAAATGGCAGAGTTTGAAGTTGGTCAGTATTTCTCAGATTTTGTTGGCCCACTTGGACAACCATCTGAGTTTGTACATGAAGATCTTGAAGAATTAAAAGATAAGAAAATAATGTTTATAGCAGGGGGAGTTGGAACTGCTCCAGTTTATCCTCAAGTAAAATGGCTAAGTGAAAGAGGAATTAAAGCTGATATAATAATAGGTTCAAAAACTAAGGAAATGCTTATTCTTGAAGACGAAATGAAAGCTGTTTCTGGTAATTTATATGTTACTACAGATGATGGTTCTTACGGTTCAAAAGGGATGGTAACTGATTTACTTAAGGATTTAGTAGAAAATCAGGGAAAACGTTATGACTTAGTAGTTGCTATAGGGCCTATGATAATGATGAAGTTTGTAGCTAAGCTTACAAAGGAACTTAATATACCAACTGTAGTAAGCTTAAACCCTATTATGGTTGATGGAACTGGAATGTGCGGTGCCTGCAGAGTTACAGTAGGAGACGAAACAAAGTTTGCATGTGTTGATGGACCTGAATTTGATGGACATCTTGTTAACTTTGACGAGGCAATGAGAAGACAAGCAATGTATAAGACAGAAGAGGCAAAAGCTGAATATAGAAATAATCATGATCATTCTCATGGTGGCTGCGGCTGCTGCGAGGCATAAAAAGGAGGGGGACTTAAAATGAGTAGAATGAAGAGAGTTCCAATTTCAGAACAAGATGCTGTAGTTAGAGCAAAAAACTTTGAAGAAGTATGTTTAGGATATACAGAAGAAGAAGCAAAACAAGAGGCAGCAAGATGCCTAGATTGCAAGAAACCTTTATGTGTTACAAAATGTCCTGTAACTATAGACATACCGGCATTTATCCAACATGTAAAAAATGGAGAATTTGAAGATGCTGCTAGAATTATAGCTAAACAAAGCTCTCTTCCAGCAGTATGCGGAAGAGTATGTCCACAGGAAGTTCAATGTGAAGGAAAGTGCGTTTTAGGGATAAAGGGTGAAGCAGTTGCTATAGGAAAACTTGAAAGATTTGTAGCAGACTGGTCAAGAGAAAACAATATTGATTTAACTGAGAAACAAGAGAGTAATGGGAAGAGAGTTGCAGTTATTGGTAGTGGACCTGCAGGATTAGCTTGTGCAGGAGATTTGGCTAAGCTTGGTTATGAAGTAACTATATTTGAAGCACTTCATGAGGCAGGTGGAGTTTTAGTTTATGGAATTCCAGAATTTAGACTTCCAAAGGAAACTGTAGTAAAACATGAAGTAGAAAACCTTAAAAAGCTTGGCGTTAAGATAGAAACTAACGTAATAGTAGGAAGAACAGTAACAATTGATGATCTTCTTGAAGAGGAAGGCTATGATGCTGTATTTATAGGATCAGGAGCAGGACTTCCAAAGTTTATGGGGATACCTGGAGAAAATTTAAACGGAGTACAATCGGCAAATGAGTTCCTAACTAGAACAAACTTAATGAAAGCCTTCAAATCTGGGTATGATACTCCTATTAGAGTAGGACAAAAAGTTGCTGTAGTTGGCGGTGGAAACGTTGCTATGGATGCAGCTAGAACTGCATTAAGACTTGGTGCAGAGGTTCATGTTGTATACAGACGTTCAGAAGAAGAACTTCCAGCAAGAGTTGAAGAAGTTCATCATGCAAAAGAAGAGGGAGTTATATTTGACGTATTAACTAATCCTACTGAAATAATCGGTGACGAAAAAGGTTGGGTTAGTGGAATGAAATGCGTAAAAATGGAACTAGGTGAGCCTGATGATTCAGGAAGAAGAAAGCCAATTGAAATTCCAAACTCAGAGTATGTTATAGAAGTTGATACAGTGATAATGTCTTTAGGAACTTCTCCTAATCCACTGATTTCTTCAACTACAAAAGAACTGAGCATCAACAAGAGAAAATGTATTATGACTGAAGAGGAAACAGGACTTACTACAAAGGAAAAAGTATATGCTGGAGGAGACGCAGTTACTGGAGCGGCAACGGTTATCCTTGCCATGGGAGCTGGGAAGAAGGCAGCACGTGCTATAAATAATTATTTAGAAATGCAAGAATGGAAAGATAAAGTGGGTCATGAATTGAGTACTAATAAATAAATATACTAAAATGAAGGAACAATTACGCAATTTGCATAGGGCATTTTGCCTGATTGTTCCTTTTTTCTACTAAATATAATATTGTGTTTACTATTTCTTTGTAGATATATATAATAGTAATGTATTATTATTTTGAATGAGGGGCTTGATAGCATGGAGAGAACAATTGATACTGACGAAATATATAAAATATTGAGAAGCAGAATTATTAATTTAGAATATGAACCAGCACAAGTTTTAAATGAAGAAGACATAGCTAAAGAGTTTAATGTTAGTCGAACTCCTATAAGAAAGATTTTTCAGCAGTTAAATAATGATAAGCTGCTAAATATAATTCCAAGATTTGGTGCACAGGTAGCGCCTTTAGATTTTAAATATATGAAATCTGTATTTGAAGTTACAAGAGAGCTTGATCCTTTTGCTGCAAGACTTGCAGTAGATAGAATTTCCAAAGAGCAACTTGAGGAACTTGAGGAAATACTAGAGAGAATGAAAACTTATAAAATAAGTGAAGATTATCAAAGGGCAATTAAAGATGATGAAAGATTCCATGATATTATCTTTTTAAGTAGCGGTAATCAATGTCTTGCTGAAATCTTAGCAGGGTTACATTTACATACAGAAAGACTTTGGCACTATTGTGAGCAGTATTTTGAATCTATGGAGTTTTTTACAAATACCCTAGGCAAAATATTAGATTCTATTAAAGAAAAAAACTATGAAGCTGTAGAGAAATACTCCAGAAAGCATATAGATGATTTTGTAGAAAAAATAAGAAATCAGATGCTATAAATTTTAAAATTCAAATAAATATGAACCTTGAAATTAACTTACAACTAAGTTGATTTCAAGGTTTTTTTATTTTCATAAGAAATTGTAAACTTAAATATTATTTTAACAAAAAGAAGGATATTTCAGGTATATCAGTAATATATATTAATATAAGCACTGAAATACAAATAGTATACAAGTGATTTATTAAAGAAGTTTAGATGATTTTTTATTGATTTTAAAAAAGTATTAAGGGAGACAAGAAAAAAGGTAATTTAAAAGGAGATATAGGTTATGGAAAAAGTTATCATAACAAATAACGATAAGGTTTTTGAAAAGTACAAGGAAATGTTTGATGTTATATTTTTAGAACAGGGGAACTATATGGATGTTTTAAATATGACTAGAGATAAGGTTCACGAAGGTTGTGAAATCATTACTCACCCAATGGCAGGGAGCTTAAAGCCTAATCAAACTCCTTACAAATCAATTATTGTAAAAAACACCAATAGAAAAATTCACTATGATAGTGTGTTGCTTATAGAAAATAGCTTAGAGTCAGCTAATAAGTTTCTAAAGTTTAAGGTAACACCAAAATGGAGTGAAAAAATACTAAAGGATTTTCAAACTGTGGATTTATCTTTAATAGAAAATGTGGTTAATAACCCTATGTTCAACTTTAGTATTTAAAATTATTAATAACTCTTTTATTATGGGGGAGTTAAATATAAAAGGAGGTAATAACTTTGAGACTAGAATTAGGAAAAATTAATATTAATAATGTGGAGTTTGGTGAAAAAAACCACGTTAACCAGGGAACTCTTTATGTAAACAAGGAAGAAATAAAAAAGTTAGTACTTGAAGATGAAAGAATTTTATCTGTAGATGTACAACTTGCAAGACCTGGTGAGTCAGTACGTATAGCTCCTGTTAAGGATGTATTAGAACCAAGGGTTAAGGTATCTGGTACAGGAGGAATATTTCCAGGAACTATAAACAAGGTTAAGGAAGTTGGAAGTGGTAGAACACATGCATTAGTAGGTGCTACTGTAATTACTTGTGGAAGAATTGTAGGTTTCCAAGAAGGTCTTATTGACATGTCAGGTCCTGCAGCAGATTACACTCCATTCTCTAAAACAAACAATGTATGTATAGTTATTGAACCTGTAGAAGGATTAGAAACACACGATTATGAAGCAGCAGGAAGAATGGTAGGATTAAAGGTTGCAACATTTATTGGTGAAGCAGGAAGAGACATAGAGCCAGATGAGGTTGTTGTATATGAAACAAAGCCTGTATTTGAGCAAAGAGACCAGTATCCAGATTTACCTAAGATAGGTTATATTCATATGCTTCAATCTCAGGGGTTACTTCATGATACATATTACTATGGAGTAGATGCTAAGGTTATGGTGCCGACTTTTATGTATCCTACAGAAATTATGGATGGAGCTATAATTAGTGGTAACTGCGTTGCACCTTGTGATAAGGTTACAACATATCATCATTTAAATAACCCAGTTATTGAAGATTTATATAAAAGACATGGGAAAGATTTAAATTTTATGGGAGTTATTCTTACTAATGAAAACGTATTCCTTGCAGATAAAGAAAGATCTTCAGACATGACAGCAAAACTTTGTGAGCTTTTAGGTCTTGATGGAGTGTTAATTACAGAAGAAGGTTATGGAAACCCTGATACAGACCTTATGATGAACTGTAAAAAGGTTAGTCAAAAGGGAATAAAGGTTGTACTTATTACTGATGAATTCCCAGGAAGAGATGGTAAATCTCAATCTTTAGCAGATGCAGTAGAAGAAGCAGATGCACTTGTATCTTGTGGAAATGGTAACGTAATACTAAACTTCCCACCAATGGATAAAGTTATAGGAACTCTTGATTATGTTGAAACAATGATAGGCGGATATGAAGGAAGCTTAAAAGAAGATGGAAGCATAGAAGCAGAACTTCAAATAATAATAGCATCAACTATTGCAAATGGCTTTAATAAACTTGCTGCTAAAGGATATTAAAATTAAACAAGGAGGGGAAATAAATTATGAGTAAAAAAAGAGTTATTCATTATATAAACCAATTTTTCGCCAACATTGGAGGAGAAGAAAAAGCTGATATTAAACCTGAAATAAGAGAAGGTATGGTAGGTCCTGGACTTGCACTTCAAAAAGGACTTGGAGATGAGTATGAAGTAGTTGCAACTGTAGTATGTGGCGACAACTATTTTGGATCAAATATTGATGAAGCTAAAGAAACTATATTAAGCATGATAAAACCATATAAGCCAGATTTATTTGTAGCTGGCCCTGCTTTTAATGCTGGAAGATATGGCGTAGCTTGTGGAACTATAGCTAAAGCTGTAGAAGATGAAATGGGAATCCCAGTAATTACAGCTATGTACCCAGAAAATCCTGGAGTTGATATGTTTAGAAAAGATTTACACATCATAGAAACAGGAATTTCTGCTGCTGATATGAGAAAATCAATGGGCAAAGTTTGCAAACTTGCTGATAAAATGACTAAAAATGAAGAAGTGTTATCTCCAAAGGAAGAAGGTTATATAGAAAGAGGTATTCGTGTAAACTACTTCCATGAGAAAAGAGGATCTGAAAGAGGAGTAGAACTTCTTTTAAAGAAAATAGCAGGTGAGCCTTATGAAACAGAATATCCAATGCCAGTATTCGATAGAGTAGCGCCAAACCCAGCTGTAAAAGATGTTTCAAAGATTAAAATTGCTGTTGTAACTTCTGGAGGTATTGTTCCTCAAGGAAATCCTGACAGAATTGAATCTTCAAGTGCTACTAAGTATGGTGTTTATGACATTACAGGAATGGATAGCTTATCAAAGGATGATTTTATGACAGTTCACGGAGGATACGATAGAGCCTTTGTAACAGAAAATCCAAACCTAGTAGTTCCACTTGATGTACTTCGTGAAATGGAAAATGAAGGTGTAATTGGTGAACTTGCAAATTACTTTGTAGCTACTACAGGAACAGGAACATCTGTAGGAAATGCTAAGGGATTTGGAGAAGAATTTAGTAAAAAACTATTAGAAGACGGTGTAGGAGCAGTTATTCTAACATCTACATGAGGCACTTGTACACGTTGCGGTGCAACGATGGTAAAAGAAATTGAAAGAGTAGGAATACCAGTAGTTCACATGTGTACAGTAGTTCCAATATCATTAACTATAGGTGCAAATAGAATAATACCAGCAATAGGAATACCTTATCCACTAGGAGATCCAAATTTAGGAGAAGAAAAGAGCAAAAAATTAAGAAGAAGCTTAGTTGAAAGAGCATTAAAAGCCTTACAAACAGAGGTAGAAGAGCAAACAGTATTTGAATAAAAGATGTACAGATAAATAAAAACCAATTAATGCATAAGAAAATTCCATGCATTAATTGGTTAATTTTAAATGGGGTGTATCTATGGATAATAGCGGATTAAATAAAAAGCAAATAATCTCTTTTGCAGGAGCTTTTATAGCATTTTTAATAGGTTCTGGATTTGCCACAGGGCAAGAAATAATGCAATACTTTGTTGCCTACGGATATCTAGGTATTGCAGGGGCAGTAGTTGTACTGTGTTTGTTTTTATACGTGGGAGTAAGCTTTATCACAGTAGGATATGAGAAGAAGTTTTCAAAGGGCAGTGACATATATACCTATTATTGTGGAAAATACATCGGAAAGTTTTACGATTATTTTTCCATACTATTTATATATATGTCCTTTATTGTAATGATTGGAGGAGCAGGAGCTACTTTAAATCAGCAGTATAATTTACCAGTGGCAGTGGGAGGCATATTGATGTCAATCCTTGCTATAGGAACAGTGGTTTTTGGTCTTGGTAAAATAGTTGATGTAATAGGGGTAATCGGACCTGTTATAGTTGTATTATCCATATTATTAGGAGTATTCTCTCTCACAAGAAATTTTTCAAACCTAGGCTCAGTAAATGAGTTAATACCTACCTTGGATTTAATGAAGGCATCAAATCATTGGTTATATGCAGCAGGTTCATATGTAGGATTTTGTATGCTTTGGCTTGCATCTTTTATGTCTTCAATGGGGGCTACAGCAGATGGCAAGAGGGAAGCGGCTCTTGGAGCAATTATTGGAGCAATAGCCTTTGCAATAGCTGTAATTATTGTAGCCTTAGGTCTTATGGCAAACCTTGAAGATGTTGCAGGTTCTATGATTCCATCTTTAATTTTAGCATCAAAAATACATCCTATTGTAGCAATAGTATTTTCACTTACTGTTATAGCGGGAATATACACTACTGCAGTACCTCTTCTTTGGACAGTTTGCTCAAGGATTGCAGATGAGAAGAGCCGTAAGTTTAAGCTTATTACTGTTGTATTAGCTATAGTAGGGACATTCATTGGATTAAATGTGCCTTTTGATAGACTTGTAAATGTTATTTATGTTATAAACGGATACGTAGGAGTACTATTATTAGTTTTAATGGTGATAAAAAGCATTAGAAATATTGCCAGTAACAAGAAAGTTAATACTATAAATGATAAATCTCTTTAGTTATTTGAAATAATATCAATAATTAAATATAATTAAAAAAGGAACGATTACGCATTTTGCATGATTGTTCCTCTTTTGTATTTAAGCTATGGGTAATTTACTCTACAATAAATTTCACTAATTCCTCATTGAATTTATCCTTTTCATCATAAAATAATCCATGTCCGCTAAACTTAAATGGTATAAGTTTTGAATTTCTAATACATTGTTTTTGTATCTCAGCTAATGGGAATAAAACAACTTTATCATGAATTCCATGAAGAATTAAAGTTGGTACATTGATTTTTCCTAAGTCTGAAAATAGTCTTTCATCATCTAGCCAGGTATTTGCAATAGCTGCAGTGGCCCAACTTGCTGCTTGTATTCCTAATCCAAAGAACCATTCTGAGAAAGGCTCGGTTATATGATGATAGAAAAATATATCACCGAAATCTCGAAGCATTTTAGGGCGATCAGTAAATGTGCCCTCAATAATTTGCAGGACAGCTTCTCTATCTAAGCCATAAGGAAAGTTAGGACGTTTGATAAGACTAGGAGCTGCAGCAGCAAACAAAGCTAGTTTGGATACTCCATAACCTTTATGACGAGCCATATATCTTATGGCTATTGCTCCACCAGTAGAATGACCTGCTAGTGTAATATCATGTAGATTTAATGTTTCAATTACACGTCTAACATCATCTGACAATCTATCGTAGTCATATCCTTCATAAGGTCTATCTGAATTTCCAAAGCCCCTTGTATCTATTCCAATACATCTAAATCCTAAACTTGGAAGTACATTAAATTGATATTCAAACAGCTTATGACTTCCTGGCCATCCGTGGAGAAATACTATTGTTTTTTTTCCCAGAGGATTAAGATCTTCTACATAGCATTCTATGTTTTGTTCAACTTTAATATAGTACCCCATTTGCCACCTCCATTTATAAAATGTCTATAGTATATAGATTATTCAATAAATGGCAAATGGTGAATTATAAAAATAGTTATGGATTATTTTAAAGAATTTATTCCATTCGTTATAATCCCAGTAACAAATACAGCCATATCTTTTGGTGAGACTTTCATATCATCTTCTAACCATTGTTGTATAACACCTATGTAACCAGATATGACAAAAGGCCTGAAATAGTTTAAATCTAGGGGAGATATTTCAATACCTAAGTGTGGTTGAGATTGCTTTATAACTTTCTTAAACTTCTCTATAAAAGAATAATCGCCATCCGGTCCAAGTAATATTTTGCAAATCTCCGCATTTTCTTGAGCAAACTCAAATACAAAAGTAAAAAACGATGACATATTGTCATAAGTAGCTATGTCTTTTGAAAATTCTTCAAAGGCCACGCTAAAATCATCAAATAGTTCATTTTCTATTTGTTCAAGCATATCAAATATATCTTTATAATAAAGGTAAAAAGTCGATCTATTTACATCTGCAAGATCAGTTAGTTCTGTTACTGTGATTTGATTTATCTTTTTTTTGGACATAAGCTTTGTTAAGCTTTGAAGCAGAAGTTTTTTTGTTCTGCGTATACGCCTGTCAATTTTTATATTATTCATAAAAAACCTCCACAAAATTATTAATTATTAAAATAATAGACATATATTTAAAGTTTGTTGATTTACCGACAAAGACACAATACATTGATGGTTGAAGATATACAACACATATCCTATAATACACATGTGTAGATTAAAATACAATTGTTTTGCATATTAGAACTCAACTATATTTTATTTAATTATGAAATAATGACATCGAAGGGAGGTAAAGTTATGAACTTAAAAAATAAAAAAGATAATAAGAAAGTATTAATAACTATTATAGCTATATCGATTATTGCTGTAATGTTTGTTCCAATGTTATATTCTTCTATTTATCTTGGGTCCATATGGAATGCATATGGTAGAATTGATAAAGTACCTGTGGCTTTTGTAAACATGGATAAATCATTTACTAAAGAAGGCAAAGAATATGCCATAGGAAATGAATTAGAGAACAATCTCAAAGACAACAATAAAGTAGATTGGAAATTTGTAGGTTATGAAGAAGCCAAGAAGGGGTTAGAAGGTACTGACTATTATGCAGTTATAAAAATACCTGAAGATTTCTCTAAAAAAGTGGCAAATTCTCAAGATGGAGAGTTTGGTAACCCAGAGATAATATATATGGCTAATAAAGGAAAGAATTTTATTTTCTCTCAAATTTCTGAAAAAATTGCGAATAACATTAAGTTAGAAGTGAGCTCTAATATTCAAGAAGAAATTTCTAAAGCACTTGTAAATAGCTTATATGATGTGAAAGTTTCTATAAAAGATGCTGGTGATGGAGCAGATGAGCTTCATGCTGGTACACAAAAGCTTTTAGATGGAAGTAATAAATTAACAACTGGACTTACTTCAGCATCTGGGGGTTCAAAACAGCTTGAAGGTGGATTGAAATCACTTATGGATGGTGAAAACCAGGTAGTTAATGGGTCTATTTTATTAGTTAACGGTTTAAATGATTTCAAAAGTGGTTTAACTAAGTCTAATGATCAAATTCCTATGTTAGTAAAAGGCGCATCAGATGTCAATAATAGTGCTATGCTTATTGAAAAAGGAGCAGAACAATTAAATAATTCTCTTAACACAAATCTAAATTCATTGGCAGATGGTGTTAAGACAGCTTCAGATGGCATTAACCAGGCATCATCAATATTAAATACCCAACTAGATAACATAAACAATTCTAACTTAAGTCAAGATGATAAAGATAAATTAAAAGCTGCAATTTTGGCTGTTGATAAAGTTAATAAATCAAATATGAGTACAAATATTGAAGTGCCTTTGAGAAAGTCTGGAAATTCCGCTCAAACTCTAGTTGGTAGTATAGGACAATTAAAAGAAGGTACTAAACAAGTTTCTGAAGGTGTTAGTCAATTAGCAGATGGGTTAGCTGATAACCAAAGTATGGCACAATCTGTTTTAGATCAACTAATATACGGGGCCAATGGAATTAAAGATGGAAGTAGCAGCATACTTTCAGGGCTGAATACAGCTAATATAAAGACAGGGGAACTATCAGATGGATTAAAACAGTTAAGTGATGGTTCAACTTCTTTAAGTAGTGGATTGAATGATGCAAATGACGGAGTAGGCAAACTTAGCAGTGGGTTAAACAACGGTTATGATAGAATAAGCGATAATCTTAAGTTTAGCTCTGAAGATATGTCTAAGTTTGTTTCAGAACCAGTATCTTTAAAAAATAGCTCAATAAATGATGTTAAATATTATGGAGAAGGCTTTGGGCCATATTTTATTTCATTGTCATTATGGATAGGAATAATGCTTCTAAACATTATAATTTCTATTGAAAAATCTTTAAAATTAGTTAAGAATAAGTTTTTAAGTAGCTTTATTGGAAAGTTTATAATAGGTTGTGGTCTTGTAGTCATTCAAGCATTAATTTTAAGCTTTGTTCTTATAAAATGGCTTGGAATTAGCCCGGTAAATATAACTAGCTTTTATATAAGCAATATGTTTATTGCGATAGTATTCTTCAGTATCATGTATGGGGTATCTTATGCAATAGGTTTTTTAGGAGCACCAATTATGTTTATTGTATTATTACTACAACTGGCATCATCTGGGGGAACTTTCCCAATAGAAACAGCCCCTGTATTCTACCAAGCTATAGGGAAGTTTATACCTATGACTTACTCAGTTAATACACTTAGAATGATTATATCTGGAATTAACTCATCTTTACTAAGCCAGAATATTGTCATATTAATGATTTTTATGTTAGTATCATTAGGTGGGGGAGTTCTAATAAGGTTAATGATTGATAAAATGAAAAAGAAAGAACAAGTAATTGATAATTCACAAGTTATTTAAAAATATAGAAATCATAAAACTACTCGATTAATTGAGTAGTTTTATTTTATTTAAATATATAAAAAATAAATGATATAATTAATATATGTTTCATTGAAGTTGGATCTTCAAATAAGTTAGGTGTTAGATGCAAAGGGTATACAGGATAATATAATTTTAATATAGAACTATATATTAAAATATAAGTATAAAAATTAGGGGGATTACCATGGAGAAGTTAAAACAGTTAAGAAAATTTATGAAATCTAGTTTTTCAGAGTGGAATGATATAAAATCAGATCAAGAAAAGAAATTACCACAACCACCACTAGAAAAAACATGTGAAAATTACTTAGAAATTATAGATTTACCAAAGGCAGCAGAAAATGTACTTTTAAATACAAATGTATTTGATATTATTAATTCTAGAAAAAGTCGTAGAAAGTACAAAGAAGAAAATATTAGCTTAGAAGAACTATCATTTCTTCTTTGGTCAACACAAGGGGTAAAGGATATTAGAGGTGACAACTATGCTACAATAAGAACAGTACCTTCTGCAGGTGCTAGACATCCCTTTGAAACTTATCTAATAATAAATAAAGTTGATGGACTTAAAAAGGGGCTATATCGTTATTTAGCTTTGAATAATCAACTAGCTTTAATTTTTGAAGATGATAATCTAGAAGAAAAAATTTCTAAAATTTCACATGATCAAATATTTGTAGGCAAAAGTGCAGTAACGTTTATATGGACATGTATTCCTTATAGGGGTGAGTGGAGATATTATATATCATCTCATAAACATATGTTGTTAGATGCAGGTCATTTATGTCAAAATCTTTATATTGCTAGTGAAGCTATTAACTGTGGTACATGTGCAATAGGAGCCTATGATCAAGAAGAAATAGATAAATTAATTAATGTAGATGGAGAAAATGAATTTGTAGTTTATTTAGCACCAGTTGGCAAATATTAACTTATATACAATAACAAATGACAATAATAAAAATTCAATATAGAATAGGAGCGGGACGTATAATATGGCAAATATCAAAACTAATGCTATGCGTATCTTAGATCAAAAGAAAATAGATTATAATGTTATTACATATGAAAGTAATGATGGAAAAATTGATGGTGTTTCAGTTGCCGGGAAAATTGGAAAAGAGCCAATGTTTGTTTATAAGACATTAGTTGTTCAAGGAAACAGCAAAAACTTATATGTATTTATTGTGCCGGTTAAAGATGAATTAGACTTAAAAAAAGCTGCAAGTGCAGCAGGAGAAAAAAAGGTTGAGATGATACATGTAAAAGATATATTAAAACATACAGGTTATATAAGGGGAGGGTGCTCTCCTATAGGAATGAAGAAAAATTATAAAACATTTATTAATAGTAGTGCATTAGAGATAGATAAAATCGTTGTAAGTGCGGGGAAAATTGGAATTCAAATAGAACTAGAGACATCTAAACTTGCTGAAGCTTGCAATGCTGAATTTAAAGATTTTATACATTAAAATAAATAATATTAAAATCTATAGAAGTGGAGAATTATATGAAAATCAATAAGAGAATTTTGACATTTATAATTATATTAATAATTCTTGCATTTGGTATATTTGAATACACTAGTCCTAAAGAATCTAAAATTAAATCTGGAGAAGAAGTTACCTATTTTATAACAAGCGATACTCACTATATACCACCAAGTATAAATGATAAAGGTGAAGCATTTCAGAAGTTTGTAAATAGTGGTGATGGAAAACAATTAAATTATATAAATGAAATATTGGATGCTTTTGCAAATAATGTTAAAGAGAAAAAGCCTGATGTCCTCATTATCAGTGGAGATTTAACTAGCAATGGGGAAAAAGAAAGTCATTTAGAATTGGCAAAAAAATTAAAAGAAATTGAAAGAATAGGTACTTCAGTTTATGTTATTCCAGGAAATCATGATATACTCAATCCTTATGCAAGGGGATTTAAAGATGACAAGCAATATTTGGTAGACTATATAAATAAAAAGGATTTTAGCAAAATCTATAAAAACTTTGGATATAAAGAGGCTATTTCTAGAGATAAAACTACCTTAAGCTATCTTGCTGCACCTTCAGAAGATACATGGTTATTGATGATTGATACTGCACAATATGAAAATAATTTAAAACTTGGATATCCACAAGTAGATGGTAGAATTTCTCCAAAGACTCTTAAATGGATAAAAGAATGTGGGGATTTGGCAAAAGAAAATGGTGCAAAGCTTATTCCTGTTATGCATCATAATTTATTAGACCATAGTAAAAGGATAAATAAAGGGTTCACAATAAATAACAACGAAGATGTTATTAAGGTATTTGAACAATATGATATAAGCTTAGCTTTAAGTGGACATACACATATTCAGGATATAAAAAACAAAGATAACTCGCTTTACGATGTTGTAACTAGTTCTATTTCCGTATATCCTCAACAATATGGAGTTATAAAATATTCACCTAAAAATGGAATTGATTATAGTACAGAAAGAGTTGATGTACAAGGTTGGTCAAAAGAAAAGGGAATAGTAGATAAAAATCTTAATAATTTCAATGAAGTTGCTATGAATTTTTATGCAAATATGATGTATTCAAAGATTGTTTCTAGACTTGGAATTACTGATTTTTATACTAGTGAAGAACTTAAATTAATGGGTGGGACTTATATAGAGATACAAATAAGATATTATGAAGGTGAAAAAGAAATAGTTACAGATGAAATTAAAAATTCACCAGGTTTCAAATTATGGATGAAGTATGAAGAAGCTCCTTTTAGAGACAATTTATTAAGATTAATTGATGCAAATGCTGACGATAATAATAAACTCCACATTCCAAATGATAAAACTTCAAAGTAACAATTATGCCCCCCTACGTCACTGGCAGTGATGTAGGGGGTAATTTATATTTTATTATTCTTATAAAAGTGTTGTACATTTATTCCTTTAAATAATAATATATAATATAATTAATTTTAAGTTTGTTTGTAGGTTTTTATATAAATATGTTATTATTGAAAAGAATAATTTTTAGGAGGATTATATGAAAAATAAATTATATAAATCAAATTCAGATAAAATGGTTTCAGGAGTATGTGGTGGAATAGCTGAATATTTCAATATTGATTCTACTATTGTACGTCTAGCCTTAGTACTATTTATACTAGTAGGAGGAAGTGGACTATTAGCATATATAATTTGTGCAATAGTAATTCCACAAAATCCTAATCCTAATTACTAAAAAAATCCCCTACCTAACTTATAGTGAGGTAGGGGATTTTCTATTATTATATTAAGTTTTGTTTAATTTCCATAAAATATTTAGTTCTTATAATTAAGAAATAAAGAACTTGTACTAATAAAAAGCTACCCATAACTAAGAAAGCAGAGCCTGTTACTTTTATATTGTAGGCATTAGGTAATGAGCTAAGTGCAAAGGAAGAATGTATAACTGCAACTATATAAGGTAGTAAAAATAAAATTCCAATTTCAATAGTTATTATTTTTTTAATTTCCTTATAAGACAATCCTAATTTACTCATATCTCTATATTTCTTCTTGTCTTCAATTACGTCAGTATAAATCTTGTTATATATAAAACTTCCTGTAGTAAAGAAGAAAATAAGACCTATAAATGTAGCTGCAAATAAATATAATCCAACTGCTTTTTTAGATGTATCAATTTCTGATGCATATGAAAACATTAGATGCTCATCAGACTCAAAGCCAAATTGTTTATCAAAAGAATTCCCTATACCAAGGGTTTTATCCTGATTATTCATATAATAAGCAGCAAACATTTCTTTATTATAACCAGGGCTTATTTTATCAAATTCTTTATTATCTAGTTTTATAGTAGATTTAGAATTTACTTTATCAAATTCCTTATCGTCAAGTACAGCTACATAGGCAAATGATTCAGGTAATAAAGCTTTATTTAAAACTTCTTTTATTTTATAATTTTTATCTATTTTTAAAGAATCTTTTATAGTACCTTCTGAGAATATTAATGTTTCATTATTATTTAAGTCAATTTTATTTAAATTTTGAGACGAAGCTAACTTGTTATAATTGCTTTCACTGATTAAACCTAAATCCAAATAATCTCCGTCACTATTTACATATGCCTTTAATTCTCCTGTGACTTTATTATATTTAAAGTTTTTATCTCCAAGTTCTTTTTCAAGAAAATCTATATGTTCATTACTGGATTTTAAATCACTAAATGTAGCATAAAAAAATGTCTGAGGATAATACTTAGAAACTAAGTCTTTTGTTTGTTTCCAATAAGCATAAAATGCTCCAATTGATGAAAATGATACTGATGATGTTATTGCTATTATAAAGAACATACGTGAATTATCTTTTATTTTATAAAATAAATTTGATATCCAAATTAAATTAAGGCCTTTTCTATAAAAGTTTCTATTGCTTTTTAATAGTTTTATTGAAAAAACGCTAAATTGAGAAAATAAAAAGTAAGTAGCAATAATGACCATTGCAGTAACGGGAAGCATAATATTAGCCAAGTTATCTATAGTAGCTGTTGATGATAAATAATATCCTACTACTAGAAGAACTATAGATAGTAATGAAAGAACTACTGATAGCTTTGGTTCTTTCTTAGGACTTCTAGTTCCTTTAAGTAATTCTAATACTTCATTTTCCTTAACTATAAAAGATGTAAATCCTGATATAATAATTCCTAATAACAAGAAAGAAAGTGAGGTTAAAACTATAGATTCACTAGGAAAATAAAACTTTAATAAATCCAAATCTAATAATTTAGAAACGATGATCAAAAGAAACTTAGAAAAAACTAACCCTACAATAAGTCCCAATAGCACTGATATTACACTTATTACTATGTTTTCTATTAAAATCAATTTATTTAGTTGTTTTTTTGATATTCCAAGCATAAATAGTGTCCCAAATTCATTGTACCTACTTTTTAGAAATACACTAGCAGAGTAAAAAACAAAGAAAATTAAAAATACATAAGCTATAATTTCTACAATGAGAAACCCAGATGCAACATTTATTGAAGATATCCCTCCATTTAAGTCAGGATGAAAAATAAACATAGAAAATGAGAAAAACAGCGCTGCAGATATACTCATACTTAAGAAATATGCCAAATATGATTTTATATTTCTCATAACATTGTTAAGGGCAAATTGACTAAAATTCATTAGTATCACCACCTAATAATGATAAAACATCTATAATTTCTTGATAAAATACTCGTCTACTTTCTCCTTTGTGGATTTCATTAAATATCTTGCCGTCTTTTATAAACAGTATACGAGAGCAATAACTAGCAGCTAAAGGATCGTGTGTAACCATCATAGTAGTCACATTATTTTCTTTATTTATATACTCAAACAACTCCATAACATTTTTTGCTGATTTTGAATCTAAGTTACCTGTTGGCTCATCGGCAAGTAGAATAGAGGGCTCGTGGATAATAGCTCTAGCTATAGCTGCTCTTTGTGCTTGACCACCTGATACTTCAAAATTTCTTTTATTTAATAAACTTTGAATATCTAATATTTTTGCAACCTCATTTAGTTTTTTATCTTGTTCTTTTAAAGAATAATTATAAAGTACTAATGGAAGTACTATGTTTTCTCCAATTGTAAGAGTATCCAATAAATTAAAATCTTGAAATACAAATCCAAGTTCTTTTCTTCTAAATGAAGAAAGGTTATCTTTTTTTATCTTTAAAATATTTTTATTGTTTATAAAAACATCTCCAGATGTGGGCTTGTCTATTGTAGAAACCATATTTAAAAGAGTAGTTTTACCACTACCTGATGGACCCATTATTCCAACAAATTCCCCAGCTTCTATACTAAAACTTATATTTTTTAATACATTAAATACAACTTTATCTCCATAAACCTTACTTAAATTATTGACTTTTAACATTTCCATCATGTCATCTCCTTACATTATTTATTCTATGAGTTTATTTTATAATGTAATTGAAATACCAACTATCTATTAATATTTCATTTTTATTACATCTTTGTAAGGTTATTGACTAAAATATTATTCTAACTTTAGTTCCTTTATCTACAACAGATTCAATTTCAACTTTGTGTTCAAGATTATCACATACTTTTTTTACTATGTATAATCCAATACCAGTTGATTCTCCAAATTTTCTTCCGTTTTCTCCAGTGAAAAATGGATCAAAAACTCTTCTTATATCCTTTTGAGGAATTCCAACACCCATATCTTCAACTTCTAAAACAACGTTATTATTTATTCGGTTTGAAGATATTATCAGCTTTGAGCTATGTCCTTTAGAATACTTAACTCCATTTATTATTAATTGTTGGATTATAAAGTTTATCCATTTTGAATCACTATGAACTATTAAATTAGGATCTGTATTTATTTGAGGAAACACCTTGTTTTTTATGAAAAATCTTTTCTCATTATTTATAATCTCTAGAACAACTTTATTTAGGTTCACTTTTTCAACGTGAAAATCCTTTTGAAATGAATCTAACCTAGCAAAATACAAGGCCATAGTAAGTCCTCTATTTAGCTTTTCAACTTCTTCTTTAATATTTTGTGATAATTCATCTGAATGATTATTTTGAATATGAAGTTGTATAACAGCTAGGGGAGTTTTCATTTGGTGAATCCATAAATTTATAAACATCATGTGTTCTTCTTGAATCTTATTGTACTGTTGTATGTTTTTTTCATATAAGGTATATTGATTTCTAAGTATATTTTCAAGCCCTTTGGATAGTGGAGAATTTCCTAAGTCTTTAACATAATGATTGAAGTCATCTATTTCACTAGACAAAATATTATAAAATTTGTTATTTCTAAAATAACGATAAACTAAGAAGCAAATTAATATAAATAAATTAAAAACTAAAATGTATAAAATATCAGATGTAGCTAAAGTGTTAATAATAAAGCAGTAAAAAATAGTTAGTAAATTGCCTATTAAGTATGTTATTAAAAAAGAAATATTATCTTTTAAAAAAAATTTCATATTATCACCTATACTTTAGTTAACTTATATCCAAGACTTCTAACAGTTTCAATAACATATTCACTTGTCAGTTCTTGAAGTTTTTTTCTAAGTCTAGTAACGTTTACATTTAATGTGTTTTCTTCAACGAATGATGTGTCATCCCATAATTTTTCTAACAAATAGTCCCTTGATACTGCCTTTTGGTAATTAGTAATTAAAGATTCTAAAAGAATTCCTTCTTTCTTTGTAAGTATAATTGTTTTTTCATTAAATGTTACTTCTAGTCTTTCTGGAAAAAATTTAAGCTCATCTAATTCAACTATTCTTTCATCAGAGGAAGATGAATATTCACCATAAGACCTTCTTATATGGCTTTTTATCTTAGCCATTACTACTTCATAGTAAAAAGGTTTTGTTATATAATCATCAGCTCCATTTTCAAGTGCCATTACCTGATCCATTTGATTTTCTCTAGCTGAAATAAATATAATAGGTAAGTTTGATTCTTGTCTTATTTTTCTACACCAGTAGTAACCATCAAATTTCGGAAGGTTTATATCTAATAGAACTAAATGAGGTTTGAAAGTATTAAACTCATCCATTACATTTGCAAAATCATCTATTATTTTACAATCAAAGTTATATTTTTGAATGTGTTCTTTAAGTAAAGAACTAATAGAAGTATCATCTTCTATAATTAAAATTTTATAATCCATTTTATCACTCCTAAAAAATCCATTATTTAAATATTATAGGTTCATTTTAAGTATAGGATACTTTAATGTCAAATTAATATGAAATATAACTAAATAAAAAGCATATAATAATAAGTGGTTGACGGCTATAATATAAGGGAATAATCTTAAAAGAATAAAGGAGGTCTTTTTATGTGCAATTTACTTAAACCAATAAAAGCAGGCAATTTAGAGCTCAATAATAGGCTAGTTATGCCACCGATGGCAACTGCAAAATCACAATCTGATGGAAAAGTAAGCGAAGAGATTTTAAATTACTATAAGGAAAAATCTGAAGGTGGATACATAGGTCTTATTATAATTGAACACAGTTTTATAATGAAACAAGGAAAGGCAAGTAAAGGTCAGCTTTCTGTTGCTGATGATGATACAATTGAAGGACTTAGAAAGTTAGCACAAGTTATTCAACAAAATGGATCTAAGGCCGTTATGCAGCTAAATCATGCTGGAAGTGCCGCTGAAGAAGAAGTTATAGGAAGTATTCCAGTTGGACCATCAGCAGTTGTTAATCCTCGCAAAGGAGAACAAACTCCACATGAACTTACAAAAGAGGAAATTGATGATATTGTAAAAGCATTTAGTGATGCAGCACGTCGTTGTAAGGAAGCTGGGTTTGATGGAGTAGAGATACATTCTGCACATGGTTATCTTCTTAATCAATTCTTTTCTCCACTAAGTAATAAAAGAAATGATGAGTACGGTGGAAGTGTACATAATCGTATTAATATGCACCTTAAAGTTATTAAAGCAGTAAAAAATTCAGTCGGTGATGATTTCCCTGTTCTTTTAAGACTAGGAGCTTCAGATTATATGGACGGTGGAATTACTATTGAAGATAGTTTAGTTGTAGTTAAAGAGTTTGAGAAAGCTGGTATAGATATTCTAGATATTTCTGGTGGTTTTTGTGGTTATAATGTTCCAGGTTCTAATGAACAAGGATATTTTGCATCTTTAACAGAAGCTATTAAGAATGTAGTATCTATTCCTGTGATTTTAACTGGTGGAATTAAGGATGGAAAAGCTGCTGAAGATTTATTAGCTAATAACAAGGCAGACCTTATTGGTGTAGGTAGACCAGTATTAAAGGATTCAAGTTGGGCAAAAAATGCTATAGAAAGTCTTAAATAACTATAAAGAGAGTATAGATGAATTGATATTAAAAAATCATCTATACTTTTTTAATATCTATATTAATAATAACTAATGGATTATGACGTTTGTCATATTAAGGTATAATTAACAATATAAGCGAATTTTATATGGAGGTATTTTGTGATAAAAATAAATGACAATGAAAAATTAAACTACTATATATCTAAATACAACTTAGATGAAATATTTAGTATAGACATGAAAGAGCACATGGAACTTATGATGTTCAATAAAAATCAATATATTTGCAGGTCCCATGAAAAAATAGAGTATTTATTTTTCTTAGTAGATGGAAAGGCTAAGGTCTATACATTATTAAGTAACGGAAAGTCTTTATTACTTTGCTTTTATAAGCCTCTTAAGGTAATTGGAGATGTTGAGTTTATTGAAATTGATGTAGCTGATTCAAATATCCAAGTTATAGAAGATACTTATTGTGTAGCTATTCCATTTGAAAAGATTAGAAAGTATTGTATTGATGATCCAAAATTTTTAAGATATATGACTGTTAGATTAGGTCAAAAGCTTACAAAACTTTCAAAATACAGCTCAATAAATCTACTATATCCATTAGAAAATAGGTTAGCCAGTTATTTATTGGCTACTGCATCTCCAAGTCATAGTGAAGATAATAGTGATTTGACTAATGATTGCAATTTAACTGAGGTATCAGAATTGCTTGGGACAAGCTATAGACACTTACTTAGAACTCTAAATAAGTTATGCGATATTGGAGCCATTAAAAAGAATAAGGATTTTTATGAAATTATAGACATGGGATTATTAGAAGAACTTGCAGGCGATTTATATGAGTAAATATAGTAGTTTAGATGAAGATAAGAAAATGGGGTAGAAAGGGAGATTTTTTATGAATAAGGTTTTGGTTTTAGGGGGGAGTGGCCTTGTTGGAAGGTCAATAATTAATGAAATGAGTAAAAACAAGGAGTTTCAAATTTATTCAACATACTTTAAAAGTTCAATTAAATTGAATAAAGATAAAAGCTTTAAACTCGACATTGAAGATATATATAATATAAGTAGCATATTAGATGAGTTAAATCCTAAAATTGTAATATCCTGTTTAAGAGGAGATTATAATAAACAGTTGATTTTACATACAAAAGTTGCAAATTATTTAAAAGAAAATGGCGGTAAACTGTACTTTTTCTCAACTACAAATGTCTTTGATAATGACTTAAGTAGGCCTCATTACGAAGATGATTTGCCAAATTCATGTACTGACTATGGACAATATAAAATAGAATGTGAAAAAACAATTAAAGAAATAGTATGTGATAATGCTATTATATTAAGGCTTCCGCAAGTTTGGGGAACGGATTCTCCAAGGATGAGTCATCTATTAAAACCACTTGTAAATAAAGAAAAGGTTGTTGTATATCCAAAGTTATTTTGTAATGCCAATATAGATACTATGATAGCTAAGCAATTATGTTATATAATAGAAAATAGTTTAAAGGGAATTTTCCATCTTGTATCAGAGGACATTGTTAATCAAAAAGAGTTTTGTGGTGAATTAATAAAAGGACTAGGCTTTGAAAATGTAAAGTTTGAAGAAAACTTTGAAGAAGAAGGATACTTTGGACTTTTATCAAAGAGAGTTAATGAATTTCCTGAGTTTTTAAGACTAAATAATAAAGATATAATTAACTATTTAATTAATAATCAAAAGTAATGGAGGTATAACATGAAGAAAAAAGATAAATTTAAATTAACCAAAGAACAAAGAGCAGCTATGATTTCATCTATAAAAACTTATTTTTCAAATGAAAGAGATGAAGAGTTAGGTGATTTAGCTTCAAGTTTACTATTAGATTTTATAATAGAAGAGTTAGCAGTAGAGTTCTATAACAGAGGGGTACAAGATTCATACCAATACATGAATGAAAGAATAGAAGATCTATTATCAATCCAAAAAATAAGATAGGAACCTAATCAGGTTCCTATTTATATTTGTTGTATTTCTTCATTTCTCTTTTAAAATTTCTTCTTGTTGCACCATATCTTTTCTGATTTTTCATATAATCAATAAAATCATTTCCAAAGAAAATAAAGAAGTTAATCAATGATACTATCGTTGCAACTCTAATACCTATACTTCCAAATAATAAACTGAAAATAAAATATGCCCAGTTTAGATATGCAAGATATTTAATTTTAACTGGTATTAAGAAAAACAACAGTATTTCAACATTAGGGAATAGATATGCAAAGCCTAAGAATAAAGATAAATTCAAATAAACACTGGTTCCCATTCCTGTTATAAAAGCTGCAATAATTGTTCCTATCATACCAAATAAATAATACATATTAAATTTAAAAGCTCCCCATTCATTTTCAAGTGTTGAGCCTACCATATAATAAAAGTACATTACAAATGCAATTGTAATCATTGATGCTGAAGGTGGAATTATGATAAATGTTATTATTCTCCAAACTTGACCTTCCATAATTAGGCTTGGAACGAAAGCTAGATATTGATATATCGGTACGTTTAAAATAGTCTGAACCATATATGCAACCACTGTGGCACCTATTATATAATACATAAGATTTGAAATTGCATAGCGACCAAATTTTCTTTCAAGTTTATTTAACCAATTCATATAAAAAATCCTTTCTTGAAAAGTAATTAATAAAAATTATAGCATATCCTACCAAATAATAAAACGAAGCTATTTTGAAATGTTTACTTTATATATATATTAAATTAGGAATTATGTTGCTTAATTTATAAAAAATAAAAATAATTAAAATTTCTTATTGACTATGGAGTTACTCCAACCTTTACAATTTTATTAACGGAAAATTTTGAATTGTACATAAAAAATGAAATTTTATAGGGGGAGTAATAAATGGATATTAATATAATCGGAGTTCCAATTTTTTATGGAGCAGATAAAAAAGGACCTGAATTTGGACCTCAAAAGTTAAGAGAGAAGGATATTGCTAAAGTTTTATCTCAACATAATCATAAGGTATTTGATTTTGGAAATGTTTTTGTACCTGAAGTTAAAGATTGTGATAAATTTTGTTCTCATTCTAATATGAAGTATCTTGAGGCTATAACTCAAGTTAATACAAATCTTGCTCATGTTGTATATTCATCTATAAAGTCAGGTAGTTTTCCATTAATAGTTGGAGGAGATCATTCAGTAGGACTTGGTAGTATATCGGGTATGAGTAAAGAGCATAAAAATATTGCAGTTATATGGATGGATGCACATGGAGATATAAACACTCATGATACTAGTGGTAGTGGAAATATACATGGTATGCCTTTAGCTAAAGCTATGGGAATAGGACATGGTGACTTAACTAATCTGTATTTTGAAGGAAGAAAGGTAGACCCACAAAATGTATTTATAGTAGGTGCTAGGGATTTAGATGAAGGAGAAATTGATTTAATAAATAAAGAAAATCTTAATGTATATTCATCTGAAGAAATTAATGAAAAGGGTATAGAAAATGTCACTAGTGAAATTTTACAAAAACTTAAAGATAGAAACATTGATGCAGTTCATTTAAGTTTTGATTTAGATTTTATAGATGCTAAATTTGTACCAGGTACAGGAACTCCTGTGGATAGTGGAGTTAGTGTTGAAGACACTAAAACTATTTTAAAAATGCTAGTGCAGACAAAACTTGTAAAATCAATGGATTTTGTTGAACTAAACACAGCATTAGATAAAGATGATATTACAGCTAATTTAGCAATAGATTTATTAGATTGGACATTTAGCCATATGTAAATATAAACTTCCGCATGATTTTATTATTAAATCATGCGGTTTTTTTAATTGATTTTGTAAAAAATAAATAATGATTAAAAGGTTCTTAAAGCTTTTTTAAGGAGGAATTATTATGGATATTAATATAATTGGGGTTCCAATTTTTTATGGAGCAGATAGAAAAGGACCTGAACATGCACCTGAAAAGTTCAGAGAAAAAAATATTGCTAAGATTTTAGCTGAGCACAATCATAATGTATTTGATTTTGGAAATATTCACGTGCCTGAGGTTGAAGACTCTGATAAATTTTCTTCTCATTCTAATATGAAATATTTTGAGGCTATTGCAGAAGTTAATAAAAATATTGCTCATGCTGTTTACACATCTATAGAGGCAGGTAGTTTTCCATTGGTAGTTGGAGGAGACCATTCAGTGGGCCTTGGAAGTATATCTGGAATAAGTAAAGCATATGACAATTTTGCGGTTATATGGATGGATGCACATGGAGATATAAACACTCATGATACTAGTGGAAGTGGAAATGTACATGGAATGCCTTTAGCTAATGCTATGGGAATAGGACATCCTGAATTAACAAATCTTTACTTTGAAGGAAGAAAGGTAAATCCACAAAATGTATTTATAGTTGGTGCTAGAGATTTAGATGAAGGCGAACTTGAATTAATAAATAAAGAAAACCTTAATGTTTATTCATCTGAAGAAATTAACAAAGATGGTATAGACAAAGTTTTAAATGATATATTACAAAAACTCAAAGACAAAAATATTAATGCAGTTCATTTAAGTTTTGATTTAGATTTTATAGACTATGAATTTGTACCAGGTACAGGTACTCCCGTACATAACGGTGTTAGTGTTGAAGATACAAAAAATATTTTAAAAGCACTAGCACAAACAAAGCTTATTAAGTCTATGGACTTTGTTGAGCTAAACACATTATTAGATAAAAATGATATTACAGCTGACTTAGCAATAGACTTACTAGATTTCACATTTAAAAATATGTAAGTTTAATTAAGGCCATCAAATAAGTTAATTTAGATGGTCTTTTTATATGCATTTGATATAATAGAAATGGATGATACCTAGTGGTGGTAATGCTAATCATCCTAACAATATTAACAATGATGGTAAGAATGCTTTTTCTCTTTGTCATAAACCTATCCTTCTTTAGTAATTTGAATATCAAAATTAAGGATGATAGAATGAAAAATTCATTTTAGTTAAATAAAAGTTTATGTAGAAATGACATCTTAGTATAGATAGGAGAACAATATATGCATCCAGATTATAGTTATGTTAGCTTAAGAAGGATAAACCTTTATAAATTTGTTGTTTCAGTAATTTTAGGCTTTATTGGTTTTATTGGAACATTCTATTCAAGCAGATTTGAGTTTGATGGATTCTCTATTAACTTTGCGTGGAGTATCACTTTACCTCTATTAGTCACACTTGCATGGGGGGTTAGATATGGAATAATTAGCATAACTTTAGGTCTTGTTATACTATATCCATTTATTTTGGGGAACTATAACGGGTGGGCTTCCATAGTTCCAGCAGTTTCGTTATTATTATGGATAATTATTCATGGATATGGTGGACAAAAAAGATTACAGGAAGACAGTTTTTTTTACAATATTTATTTTCTACAGCTTATTCACATAATTATCAGAATGCTTATATATTTAACTCTATTTCCTATTCTAATTAGCTTAAATAGCTTGAGTCAACCGCCTTGGAATCTACAATCATATATAAATGTGGAAATGGAAATAATATTACTATTTATTATAAAAGGGATTATTGTTGAGTCTATACTTTTAGCCCTATGCGATGCATTGCTTCTATTGCCCTTTGTTAGAAGAATATTTAAATTAAAATGCTCAAGGGGTGCAAAATACAACACTAGAATTATGATAGCCTTGGTAGCCTTTGGGTTAAGCTTTACTCTTATTGTTCTAGAGATAAATAATTATTTAATTGATAAAACTCATCTATTAAATTGGGTTATTTATCCTAATGAAAAAACAAGAATTACATTTCTATTTGCTACTATACTGTTTTTTATAATGGGAGGAATTACGATTCGGTTTTTTCAGAGAGTGCTTGAAACACAAGAAGAATTGAAATCTCGTGAAAAGAAGCTTGATAATGCAATTAAAGAAATTAAGACTCTAAATGATGAATTGGAACAGCGTGTAGCCCATAGGACTACAGAACTTCAAAATGCAGTAAATGAGTTGGAGGGTTTTGCCTATACTATTTCTCATGATCTTAAATCTCCACTTAGAGCTATAGAGGTATACGCAAGCTTTATGCAAGAGGACTTTAGTGATTCCCTAGACAATGAAGCTTATGAGACAATAAAAAGAATACAGGAAATTTGCAGAGATATGATTGAATTGATTAGCAAATTACTAGAGTACTCAACTACTTCAAATGTTAGTCTTTCAAAGGAAAAGGTGCAAGTTAGACAGATTATTGAAATGGTATTCAATCAATTCAAAATTGTTAACACAGATAGAAAAATGGAACTAGTTTTTGAAGGAGATTTTCCGGAAATAAGTGTAGATAAGCTACTCTTTAAGCAGGTTATTACAAATATTATTTCAAACTCAGTTAAGTTTTCTAAAGGTAGGGATATTATAAAAATTACAGTAGGATGTATCAAATCCTACAATGAATATGCTTTTTATATTAAGGACAATGGCGTAGGATTTGATATGAAGTATTCAAGTAAGCTTTTTAATATATTTCAAAGATTGCATAAAAAACAGGAGTTTGAAGGTACAGGTATTGGACTTGCTACCATCAAAAAAATTATTCAAAAACATGGGGGAAGGGTGTGGATTGAGGGCATATTAGATGAAGGGGCTACTCTTTACTTTACAATACCTTCAATAGAATATATGCAAAATGAGGTGGAACATGATTAAGGTAATGATTGTAGATGACATGGAAGTAATGAGAAGACAAATCAAAAGACTTCCTTTATGGGGAGAAACTACAGGGTTTTTCATTGTTTCTGAGGCAGAAGATGGTCAGGAGGCTATTGAAAAACTTCAAGTAGAACCTGTTGACTTACTCATAACTGACATAAGTATGCCAAAGGTAAACGGGATAGAGCTTCTAAAGGAGACACAAGAAAAATGTCTGGCCTCCTGTGTTGTTTTCTTAAGTGAACACGGTGAATTTAGTTATGCTAAGGAAGCTATTCAACATGGTATATTTGATTATATTGTTAAGCCGGTTAACCAAGAAGAATTAAAAGAGCTTTTTAAGAAAGTTAAAAAACATATTGAGGAAAAAAAGAAAACTCAAACTAATATAAAAAGTTTAGAGAATAAACTAATGGAAAAAATAGATTTATATTATCCTATTAATCAAATAAATACAATTGTTAAGCATATTTCTGAAGGACACGGCGATGATATAGAATGCATACAAGCTATGGTTGATGATACCTTTGCTGCGCTAAACTATGATAGTATGAAGTCAGCTCTTGTTCTACAAAGAGCTTATAATGAAATTTATTTAAATATAAATGCAAATCATGAATGGATGAAATACTTTATAGATACAAGGACTATTGGTGATGTAAGGCTGACAGAATATGATAACGTTGACTTGATTAAAGAAAAAATAATAGAAAGAATAGAAACTTTAATCTCAATTATTAATAAATTTATATTATCCTCTAAAAAAAGCTCATTGATAAAGGAGATATGCAATTATATAGTTTATAATATAGAAACGGAAATTAACATGAGAAAAATTTCAGAGGCTCTATTTCTTAGCAAAAATTATGTAGGTGATATCTTCAAACAGGAAACAGGTATGACAGTTGGAGAATATATAACTATGGTTAAAATGGAACGTGCAAAGCAGTTAATTACACAAGAATCTCTAAAGAGTTATGAAGTTGCGCATAAATTAGACTATAACAATGTAGAATATTTCGGAAAGCTATTTAAAAAGTATACTGGACTTTCTCCTGCAGAATTTAAAAATACATTGAAATCACAAATATAAAACCCCATATTTTTCCCTGTATTTTGTAGGGGTATAATCCTTAATTATTACATTC
The DNA here is from genome assembly GCF_059569055.1 of Sporacetigenium mesophilum DSM 16796. Lineage (NCBI taxonomy): Bacteria > Bacillati > Bacillota > Clostridia > Peptostreptococcales > Tepidibacteraceae > Sporacetigenium > Sporacetigenium mesophilum. The sequence continues at coordinate 439,088 of NZ_JCANUR010000001.1, forward strand.
ATTTTCTCAAGTAAATTTTGTATGATAAATATATCACAAGTATGTTTTTAATTATCAAATAAAATATGGATGGGAGAAATGTTTAAATGGCTTTCAAAAAATCAAAATTAATTAAGGGATTGATTATTTCAGTTTTAGTAACTACTATGGTAGGATGTTCTCAAGAGAAGCCTGAGAATGCTGATGCCACAACACAAGCAACAAAAGATACTCAAGCATTAGCACCAGTAACAAAGCTTGATTGGAGTATTCAACCTAAACTTGGAATAACAAAGGGCGAATATTACAAAATAGAAGAACGTTTTAGACAAGGCCACCTGGGTACTTTGGAAGTTGTAAAAAATGAAGGAAAAATAGTTCACGTTGAGTTTAATGAGAGAACTCGTCCTAACTATTATCATCGTTACTATCAGGATGTTCCAAAGCGTATGTCAGAATACAACTTTAGTATGGGTGAGAAAAAAGGTGCTGCTTGGATACAGAGCGTTGTAAGTGTAGAAGAGCAAATGATGAAAAAGCAAAGTATTACTGGGGAATTTGATGTAGTTTCAGGTGCTTCTAACAGTATAACGCAATCAATGATTCCATTAGCTGAAAAATTGGCAGCTTCATTAGACAAACCATCTAATGAAAAATATTATAGTATTGCAGAAAAGCTTGATGGTGGATTAACAGGGGTTCTGAAAGTTGTAGTACGTGACAAGAAGCTAGTTTCTGTTAAATATGACGAAATTTTTGCAGATTCTCCTGATGAAATTAAGGACCCTAACCTTAAGAAATTCTATAGACAATCAAAATATGAAAGTGTTGAATACGATGAACCTTCACGTATAGGATTTAATGTTCAAATGGATGAGTTAAATAAGAAGGTTGTACAGACACAAAATATGCTTGATATATCTGAAATGCCTGCAGTTGGAGAAACAGGAAATTATGCTGCCAGCGGATATACTACTCGAAATACAGCATGGGATAATTATCTTCGTCTTGCTGAACAGTTACTAAAAGAAATGAAGAATGATGGGAATTTTCAATAGATGAAAAATTGAAAAGGTTAATATTAAAAGCACTTAATCAAATGATTAGGTGCTTTTAATATATATAAAGTAATTGGCAGGAAAATAGTGGTATCTGATATAATAGTATCTATAGTAACTGAAATAAATGGAAAGAGAGATTAAATTTATGAAAGGTAAATTTTTAATTGGAGAATTATCAAAACTTTTTAAGATAAGTACAGACACACTAAGGTATTACGATAAAATTGACCTTCTAAAGCCTGATTACGAAAAAGAAAATGGATATAGATATTATGGTGTTAGAAAGTTTTTTCAGTTAAGTAGGATACTTTTTTTCAAGCAACTGGATATTTCACTAAAAGATATTAAAAAATACATGAACAATAAAAATACAAGTAATTTGATAAATTTACTTAAAAAGAAAGAAGATGAAATTGATATAAAAATAAATAATTTAATAAATTTAAAAAAGAAGATAAACGGCAAATTAGAACTTTTAGAAAGTATAAAAGAAGATGACCTTAATGTTGTAAGGTTAAAAAGAATACCTGAGAGGAGAGGGGTTTTTTTAGACATTAATAATGTTAAAGGTGATTATGAAATAAAAGAAACATTAAAAAAGAATGAAGAATATATGAAGATGAGCTCTTGGCTCAGTGAAGGACAAGTATATACATCAGTTTTAAAAGAGAATATATTAAAGTCTGATTTTAGTAAATTTAGATATTTTGTAGAGGTAGTATCCACAAATAACATATCATGTGAAGATTTAGAATTAATTTCAGAAAATGATTATGCCTGTATTGTATTTTCAGGTCCTTATGAAGATATAGAAAAGTATTATATAATACTTATTAAATGGATTGAAGAAAATGGATATACAATAATAGGAGATTCTATTGAAAAAAACATAGTAGACTATGATTTTTCGGATTCTGAAGAAGAGTATATTTCAGAGATACAAATTCCAATACAAAAGCTAATAATTTAATAAAAGTACATATGTTAAGTAAAAGACTTCAAATTATATAATCTGAAGTCTTTTTGCTAATTAATTTGATATACTATTAAACTCAATTTAGAGATATGAATTAGTATAGAGTTTGTTGTTTTTGAGTACAATTTATTTATATAGATATAAATAATAATAATTTAATTGTAAAATTTGCCACATTACGTAACCATTGATACGTAATTTAAAAAATTTATATGTTAAAATGGATTCAAGAATTAATACTACTAGATAATATCAACATAAAAATAAAAAATATTATATATAAAAGGAGAAGATAAAAATGAATGAATTAATAAAAAATATAGAAAAAGCAAAGGCTGTAAATTTTAGGGATTTAGTAGTTCCAGAAGAAGGGCAAATACAATCAGTTACATTAACTCAAAAGAAAGGTGTTGGAATCACTGTGTTTTCATTTGGGAAAGGTGAAGGTGTAGGGCCACATGCTGCTAAAGGAGATGCTCTTATATATATAACTGAAGGTGTTGCTACAGTAAAAATAGGAGATGAGACTATGGAAGCTGTTAAAGATCAAATGGTAGTTATGCCAGCTAATATTCCTCATCAAGTAACAGCTAAAGAAAACATGTCAATGCTTCTTGTAGTAGTTAAGGAGGATTAGTTATGAAATATTTCAAAAATATTAAACCATATGAGGCAGTACCCCTAAATTCAGTAGTAAGTCATAAGGGAAATCAAATAGCTAGTAAAGCGATAATAAACAGTGAAAATATAGAAATGAGATTCTTTTCTCTTGCTAAGGGAGAAAGTATAGATAAAGAATACTACGAAATGGAAACAGTATTTATAATGATTGAAGGAAGCCTAAAGATAGTATACAAGGAAAATGATGAGGTAATTATAAATGCAGGTGATATGGTTGCATTAGAGGCAGATATAGATTATGGATTAGAGGTTTTAGAGGATTCTAAAATGTATAATATACTAGTTAAATACTAAGTTATAGGCTATATTAAAATGTTTAGTAAGTATTTAAAAGATTTAAAATCAGTATTATTATTTAAATCTATGGATGAGAAAGGTATTGAGAATGTTTTAAAGTGTTTAGATGCTAAAATTGTATCTTATAAAAAAGGTGAATATATCTATTCTCAAGGTGAAGAGTTTAGCAATATTGGAATTTTAATCGAAGGAGAAGCGGAAGTTACTAAAAGTCATATTGATGGAAATTACTCCATTATTAATACACTTAAGAAACAAGATACTTTTGGTGAAGATATTATTTGCTCTAGAACTAAATATGCTAATTTCTCTATTATAAGTACTGTAGATTCAAAGATTATATACATTGATGGAAAAAATCTTATTAGTGATGAAAGTACAGAGTGTAAATACAGAAGTCAGGTAAATCTTAATATGCTTAGAAGAATAGCTGAATATAGTATGTATGTAAATAAAAAGTTAGAATACTCAACTATTATATCACTTAAAAAAAGAGTAGCGAAATTTCTTCTTGATAACTATAAAAATAGCTGTGATAGTGCCTTTAGTATTGATATGAATAGAGAACAAATGGCAAGTTATCTCAACGGAACAAGGCCAGCTGTGTCTAAGATACTTATTAAGTACAAAAAAGATAACATAATTGATTATCATAAAAATAATTTTATAATTTACGATAAAGAAAAATTAATAAAAGAGCTTAACTAAATATTAAGTTAACACCATTATGCTATTTAAGACCATACTATAAAAATTAAATATAGTATGGTCTTATTAAATAATATCAAAGTTTAATATAAAAAATGTGGTAAAATATGTATTAAAGATTGTTGAAAAATAAGGAGGCTACTATGAAATTTTGTTGGAGTACATTAAATGTTAAAAATATGGAAGAATCATTAAAGTTTTATGAAGAAGTAGTTGGGCTTTCAGTAGATAAAAGATTTAAAGCTGGCCCAGGTACTGAAATTGTATTTTTAGGTGATGGAGAGACAAAAGTTGAGCTTATATATAATGAGAATAGTACTGATATAAACGTAGGAAAAGATATTTCATGGGGATTTGAAGTAAAATCAGTTGATGAGATGATGAATTTTGTTAAAGAAAAAGGTATAGCTATTGAAAGTGGCCCTATACAACCAAATCCACACGTAAAGTTCTTCTTCGTAAAAGACCCTAATGGATTAAAAATTCAGTTTGTAGAGAATATGTAATATATTATTAAGATCATGCTGTGAAAACAGCATGATTTTTTTAGTTACGCCAAATTACAAAAATAAGAAAGATTACTTGACTTGTCGTAGTAATTATGGCATATTTAAATTACTACGACAGATAAAGTACGACAGATGTAGTAAAAAATAATTATTTAATAATACATATAGAACTTATAATTATTAACTACATAGATTAAATTATAGGCTTGTTTATATTAAAGGACATGAAAGGAGAGAAAATATTTGATTAGTAGCGATGTTATTCGAGGATACAACGACACAATAATTCTTTATTTGCTTATAGATAATGATTCTTATGGATATGAGATATCAAAAAAGATCAAAGAACTTTCAGATGCCAAGTATATTATAAAGGAAACAACTTTATACTCTGCTTTTAATCGCCTTGAGAAAAATGGATATATTGAATCTTATTATAAGGATGAAACCTTTGGAAAAAGGCGGACATATTACAAAATTACTGAAGCTGGAATAAATTATTACAAAGAAAAATGTAATGAATGGGAACTTACGAAAGAAGTTATAAATCGATTTGTTAAGGGGGTAGAGTAAGTGGAGACAATAAAAAATTATTTAGATAATATGTTTGTAAATCTTCCAAAAACTAATGAAATACAAAAAATGAAGAATGACTTATTATTAAATATGGAAGATAAATACAATGAACTTAAAAATGAGGGGAAATCAGAAAATGAGGCCATTGGGATTGTAATTTCTGAATTTGGAAACATTGATGAATTAATAAATGAACTTGGAATTGATTATAACAACCAAGAAGAAGTACTTCCATCTCTTACAGAACAGGAAGTAAATGACTTTATCTATGCAAATAAAAAATCAGGCAAATTCATTGGTATTGGAGTTTTCTTATGTATTCTTGGAGCATCATCATTAATTTTAATTAATCAATTATTAGAGGATAACTTAATATTTGGCATTTCAGGAGAATCTGCTAGTATTATTGGGTTAATTCCATTGTTTATACTTATTGCAATAGCAGTTGGGCTATTTATATACAGTGGAACATTAGTAGAAAAATTTAAGTATTTAGAAAAGGAATTTAATATTCCAAGTCACTTAAAGCAACAAATTGAACAAAAGCATAATGAATTTACTCCAACTCATACTATATCTGTAATTGTGGGAGTAGCAATGTGTATACTATCACCAGTTGTGATTTTTATTTCATCTATATTTGGTGATAGGGCATCAGTATATGGGGTAGTTGGTTTACTAATTATGGTTGCAATTGCTGTATATATATTTATATACTTTGGAGCAATCAAAGAAGGTTATAAAAGGTTATTACGTTTGGATGAATATTCAAAGACATTAAAAGAAAAAGCAAAAGAGGATAAAATAATAGCCGCAGTAGCTGCAATTGTGTGGCCACTTGCAGTATGTATTTTTTTAATTAGTGGATTTTTATTTGATGCATGGCATATAAATTGGATTGTGTTCCCAATAACAGGGCTACTATTTGGTATGTTTAGTGGAGCTTATAAAATTATTAAAGATAAAGAATAGATAAAAATATAATGAATTTTTTATATAAATAAACTTAGAATAGAAAATAAATTTCTACTCTGAGTTTATTTTTTTGCCCAAATCCTTGACGATATATTATATAAATGATAATATTTAGTTACTTAATTAGTAAATTAGTAAATTAGTAAATTAAAATTAATATATATTTTGGAGGAATTAAAATGGATAAGCTGAAAAAAAAGAAACTATTATTAGAATATAAACATAGAAAAACAGAGATGGGTGTATTTTTATTTAAATGTATCTCTACAGGAAAAAATTATATTGGATGCGACCATGATACAAAAGGAACTATAAATTCTAATAAATTCAAACTAGGGGCAGGATTGCATCCGAACAAAGAATTACAAAATGACTGGAAGGAGCATGGGGAACCAGCTTTTTCTATTGAAGTTATAGAATTACTTCCTTACGATAAAGATGATGAATCAAAAACAGATTATACAAAAGAATTAGAAGCATTACGTGATAAATGGATTGATAATATAAAAGATTCGAAGATAATCTAATATAATAATTAAAATACACCTTCTAGTATTATCCCTTATACAAGGAATGGGGTATTAAAGGAGGAGAAATTCATGGATAATAGATATTACTTATCACCAGATAGGCAATTAAATGATGAAGAAAAAAATTTAATATGGAAAAAGCCATTATCTCACAAAACAAGTGAAGAAGAAATTCGAATATGTAATGAAGTAAAACATAATTGGAATCGTGGAGAAATGAAAATAGCTAATATACTTTTAGAAGGGGATGCTGGTTCAGGAAAAACTCAACTAGCTAAGGCATTGTCATCAGATTTCGGTCTTCCATATACTAAGGTAACTTGCTTTGCAGATATGGATAAATCAGATATTATTGGTGCTATTTTACCTGTAATTTCAAATGATAAGTTAGAAAAAATAAATGATGAAGATAAGATAACTTTAAAAGTATTATATAATAGCGATGGATTTCATAGTTCAACTGAAGTTTTAGTCGATGCACTTGGTATTTCTCAGGAGCAGGCAGCTTTAAAAATAAAACACTTAATGAAACTAGCTGAAGAATATTCAAAAGACGATGTTGTTGAATATAGATTTTATCCATCTGAAATAGTAAGGGCTTATCGCAATGGATATATTTTAGAAATACAAGAGCCCACAGTTATTAGAGATGCAGCAGTATTAATGGCCTTAAACTCTGCATTAGAACTAGATGGCAGTATAAACCTTCCAACGGAAGTTATTCATCGTCATCCTGATTTTATTGCAGTTATTACTACAAATCGTAATTATTTAGGATGTAGACCTTTAAATGAATCCTTACGTGATAGAATTCAACATACTGAAAAAATGGATTTACCGAGTAAGGAAGTTATGATAGAACGTTCAATTGCCAAAACAGGATATAGTAATTATGAGTTATTAGATATTTTAGCAAATGCAATTATTATTTTAGACAAAACTGCTAGGTCAAATGCAATTAAAGGAGTTGCTGGGATGCGTTCATTTTTTTATTGGGTTGATTCCATTGATAATGGTTCATCAATAAAAGAATCACTGTATCACAAAGTAATTTATAAGATAACAACTGACTCTGAAGAAATTAAGATATTGGAAGAATCATTAAAGACAAATAAGATTTTTGAAAAGTTAGATGAATTTGAAAGTAATATTAAAAAAAAAGACATTTAGAGATAGCTGAAATTAAAACCTGGGAAAGTAATGATGAAATAGACGATATAAAAGGTTCAGACGTTGATTCTGATGAAGAACGTGTAGCTTTAAGAAAATCTCAAGACAGTGAAGATAGCTCTCCTGAGGTTTCTGATGTAATGGGAGATAAAAAAAGCTCTGATTTAGGAGAAAATGGCACTCCTAAATATAATGAATTAAATCCAGAAGATGATTCTGAACATGCAAAAGAAGAAGAGAAAAAATTTAGGAAAAAGCTAAATAAAGAAGCAAGAAAAGTCGCATCTGACTCAATTCATAAGAATGTAAAATTAATAGTCCACAGGCCTGATTGGAATCTAGAGAATAAAGAAGAATATATAAATTTGAGCAAAGAGTTAATGCCAATTATAAGAGAGATAGCAAGAAAAACTAGTCCACTTTTAGAGCATGAGGTTTCTACAGAATTTGCAAAAAATCATTATTACGGTAGTAAGTTCCAATCAGATAGTATTGCTTATAATGATTTTAGGTATTTTTCTAAAAAGCTACCTCCAAATGAGTCTCCATCTCTTGTAGTAGGATTAAGAGTAGATGAATCAGCATCTATGACAGCTTTTGGGAGGTTAGATGCAGCAAAACGTACAGTGGTAGCAGTATATGAATTTTGTAAAATGTGCAATATACCTGTATTAATTTATGGAGATACTGCTGACGTTTCAAAATTAGAGCAAATGTCTATATTTTCATACGTAGATTTTGATAAAGAAGATTATAACAACAGGTACAGACTAATGGGAATTCGTGGTAGAGGTAATAATCGTGATGGAATGGCCCTTAGAATTATTTCAGAAAGACTATTAACTTCTAACCAACAAACAAAACTATTAATTAGCATAAGTGATGGGCAACCTAAAGCTATGGATAATTACACTGGAGCTTATGCAATAGATGATATGAAAAATACTATAGCAGAATTTGAACGAAAAGGAATTACATTTTTGGCAGCTGCAATAGGACAGGATAAGAATATAATAAGCGAAATTTATGGGGAAAATAAATTTTTAGATATTACAAACTTAGAAGATTTACCATCAAAGCTAGTTAAGATTATTTCAAGATATTTGTAAAATTCAATAGTGTATTCATTTAGGAGGAATTTATTGTGAATGATAAAGGTACTCAAAACTCAATAGATAGTGTTCGCAATGCGTTAATATTTCAATTTGATATTTCATGGCAATTATTAGAGTATCATCTTAACAATCTTGAAGATGAAGAATGTCTTTGGAAACCTAGTTCAAAGGGGCTTCATGTTGTTAACAAACAAGGAAATTGGAGTGCAGATTGGCCAGATACTGAGTCTTATGATATTGGCCCAGCAAGTATTGCATGGATAACCTGGCATATTATTTTTTGGTGGTCAATGGTTTTTGATTACTCATTTGGTAAAGGGACTTTGGAGCGAGAAGAAATACAATGGCCTGGTAGTACTGTAGCTGTCAAAGAAAAAATTATTAAACTGCGTGATGAATGGAAAACTATACTGACAACTATATCAGAGGAAGAATTTCTTTCTTGCAAAAGAACTAAGTGGCCTTTTGAAGATAAATCATTCTACGAGCTAGCTGGGTGGTTAAATCTGGAACTTATGAAGAATGCTGCTGAAATTGGTTATTGTCGTTTTCTTTATGCCTCTAGAAACAATAGGCCGTAAATCAATCGTGTATAGGAATATACAAGAGATAAGTTAAGGAGTGAATATATCATGAATGCAATATTAGAAAATATTATTACAAGAAGAAGTATAAGAAATTATAAACCGGATCAAATATCAAAAGAAGATTTAAATACAATTCTTTTAGCCGGAAGCTATGCTCCAAATGGAATGGGTACACAAAGTTGGAAGTTTACAGCGATTCAAAATCCACAAGCGATGAAAAAGGTTAATGAGTCAATACGCCAGGCGATTTTATCTATTCCTATTGTTGCTGAAACTCACCCGTATATAGTTAGTCTTATTGAAAAAGCAAAGGATAAGAACGCTAACTTTTTATATAATGCACCAACATTTGTTATTGTATCTCACTTAAAAGACAATGGAAACGCCATGCCAGACTCTGCATTAGCAATTGGTAATATGATGCTGGCTGCTCACTCTATTGGAATCGGATCATGTTGGGTAAACCAGTTGCCGGGAATGGCTCAGTTACCAACTATACAAGAACTTTTATCAGAATTAGATATACCTGAGAATCACACTGTATATGGGTCGGTTGTTTTTGGATATCCAGGGGATAAATCAAAACCTGCACAACCACGTAAAGATGTTATAAATATTATATAAATAAATTCCCTCAGACTTAAAGTTCGGGGGAATTTTTGTTGACATTTACGTTACGTCATAGGATAAACTAATGAAGTATTAGTTTTTTGATAGGAGGGTTAATATTAGATGGTTGATAATAATACAGTTATGAAGGATGGAAGATGCATAGAATGTGGATCAAAGGAGAGCGATGGGTTTTCATGCTATGAATTATTTGGCTTTCCCCTTGTTTGGGAGCACAACGACCCTAAATTATATGCTCTACATTTTTGGCTTGTTTCATGTTATATGATACAGCATCCTTCTAATTATACAGTAGAAGGCTATAAGCATATGGTTGATTTATTTATCGGTGCTTATGATAATAATTGGGATACATCATATATTCTAAAGAAAAATAGAGAGATGGTAAAAAACATAGGAAAAATAACAAATCCTATTCCAAATGATGAAAGAAAACGTGAACTTAAATTATGGTCAATGACAATTGAAGACATATATTTGGGTGGGGAAAAAAATGCAATAGAAAACATACTAAAGTGGAGAGAACAAATACGAAAAGAATTAAGATAAATTTTTTCAATAAGCGTTAATTGTGTAACAAATGAAACCGAAATAATCCAAAATCTATAGTATTATGATATTATAAGACAATTATATTGAGGGGGACTAAAAAATGAAGAGAAATGTAATTTCAATAAATCAAGAAAAATGTGTTGGATGCGGATTATGTATAAATGCTTGTCATCAGGGAGCTTTACAACTAATAGATGGAAAATCTACACTGGTATCAGAATCATATTGTGATGGACTAGGAATGTGTTTACCAAATTGCCCTACAGGTGCACTTAAAGTAATTGAAAAGGATGTAGAAGAATTCAGTAATAAAAGAGATAAAAATGTGAGCACGAAAAAAATAGCTTTAGCACCTTTTGGATGTCCTTCTACACAATCAAAAGAATTAAAGAGAAATAATGTAGATGAAGAAAATAAAGAATCACACGAAATACAATCACAGTTAAGACAATGGCCATGTCAGATAAAACTTGTTCCAGTAAATGCTCCTTATTTTGATGGCGCTAGACTATTAGTTGCAGCAGATTGTACGGCTTTTGCAAATGCAAATGTTCACAGCAAATTTATGAAAAATAAAATTACTATAATAGGCTGTCCAAAGTTAGATAGTGGAGATTACTCTGAGAAACTAACAGAAATTATTAAAAACAACGATATTAAAAGCGTTGATGTTCTTAGAATGAGTGTTCCATGTTGTGGTGGAATGGAAAATGCAGTAAAGCAAGCATTAATAAATAGTGAAAAAGATATACCTTTAAAAGTTAATGTTATTTCAACTAATGGAGAAATAATAAATAGTTAGTATTTCAAAAGACCAGCGAAGAACTCTTTGTTGGTCTTATTTGTCAATATTAAAGAAATATGATAGTATATAGGCATAAATTAGAATTAATAACAGATGGAGGAAATGAAGTTATGTCAAATTTACCAAATTGCCCAAAATGTAATTCAGAATATACTTATGAAGATGGAAGTCTTTTAGTTTGTCCAGAGTGTGCTCATGAGTGGTCTTTAGAAAGTGGAAATAGTGAAGATACAAATGTTATCAAAGATGCAAATGGAAATATCTTAAACGATGGTGATGCTGTAACAGTAATAAAAGACCTTAAGGTAAAAGGAAGTTCATCATCAATAAAGATAGGTACTAAAGTAAAAAGTATACGTTTAGTTCCTGACGCAGCTGATGGACATGATATAGAATGTAAAATAGATGGCTTCGGAGCTATGAAATTAAAATCTTCAGTTGTTAAAAAAGCATAAAAGTGTTTTATGTTCCCTCAGATTAATTTGAGGGAACATTTTGTTTAATAAGAACCTAAGTATTCTGTTACAAGTTCTATCTCTTTGACTTTTTCATCGAAATAAATCTTATATGCCTTAGAGTTAGGCCTTGAGCTTATAATCTTATAAACATCTTGATCAATATAATGAATAGCAACACCATCATCTGCTGCTATTCCAGGCTTTATTTTATTAGAAGATATAAGTTCATGATAGGAAGGCCTTCTATCAGCTTCTTCATCATAATGTGGACAATTACTACCATTTAAGAAACCTAAGCATTTCAATGGTTCAAGTTTATCACCATATGAATCAGTAACCCCTTCTTCAAACCAACAAATAGAACCTGCACTGATGCCAGCTAATAATATTCCTTGTTCCCATGCCTTTTTCATTATAATGTCTAATCCCCATTCTTTCCATAAAGCTAATAAATTCTTTGTATTTCCACCACCAACATAAATGATATTTTTATCTAATACAAATTTCTCTAAATCTTTTGTAGGTGGCTTAAATAGTGATAGGTGTGAAGGCTGACATTCTTGTTTTTCAAAGAAGTTATAAAACCATGAGATGCAAATATCAGAGTCTCCACTTGCAGTAGGAACATAACAGATTTTTGGATTTTTTTTACCACACTGTTTAAGGATATATAAATCTAACAATGGATTTTCTGGCTCCGTAGAGAACCCTCCACCTCCAAGTGCAATTATTTGTCTCACATTTCCACTTCCTTTCAAATTATATTTATAAATATAATTATTTCTATTAATTTATTATGATTCCTTGTTCCACTAATATGAATTGTTAGTTAAATAAGTAAATATTATAATTTTGTATATCTAAACTATTGGATAAAATAAATATGATATAATAAAGAGATAAATTTACGATAAAACAAATTTACGAATAAACAAGGAGAAATGTATGAGACTTAATAAATTTATTAGCTCAACGGGGATTTGCTCAAGAAGAGAAGCTGATGAACTAATTAAACAAAGAAAAGTAAAAGTTAATGGAGTAATTGAAACACTAGGAAGAGTAGTAGAGCCAGGCGATAAGGTTGAAGTAAATGGCAAACTATTAAAGCAAAAGAAAAATGATATATATATTGCATTAAATAAGCCAGTTGGTATTACTTGTACAACTGAGAGGCATATAAAAGGGAATATTATTGATTTTGTAAACCATACTGAAAGAATTTTCCCAATTGGAAGATTAGACAAAGATTCAGAAGGTTTAATACTTCTTACTAATGACGGAGATATAGTTAATGAGATTTTAAGAGAAGAAAATAATCATGAAAAAGATTATATTGTTACTGTAAATAAAAAGATTAATCATTCTTTTATAAAAGGCATGTCAGAAGGGGTAAGAATTTATAACCCGGTAAAAAAAGAATATACAAAAACAAAACCTTGTAAAGTGGTTAAGGTAAGCGACAATACCTTTAAGATTACATTATCTCAAGGGTTGAATCGTCAAATTCGTAGAATGTGTGAGCATTTTGATTATAAGGTTATAAAGTTGCAACGTGTTCGAATTATTAATATTAATTTAAAAGGATTAGCAGTTGGAAAATGGAGATATTTAACAAAAGAAGAAGTTAAAAACCTTAGATCTAAATAACGAAAATATTTCATTTACACTTATAGATATATTGCTTTCATATACTGCTCAGAAGGAAAAAAGCTAAAATAATAACTAGAAGATATGTGGTAAAGTGATAGTAAAGAAAAATAATCGATAGGAGTTTAACTAATTGATGAAAAATATTATTGAAGTACGTAACTTTATTAAAAAGTACGATAAATTCACAGCGGTTGACAATATTTCATTTGATGTTGAAGAGGGCAGTGTTTTTGCTTTTTTGGGGCCCAATGGAGCAGGAAAAAGCACAACTATTAACACTCTCTGTACTATATTTGAAAAAACATCAGGGACTCTTCTTATTGATGGAAAGGACGTCTCTAATGACAAGAACGAAGTTCGGAATGTAATTGGCGTTGTGTTTCAAGACCCGACATTAGATAATAAGATGACAATTTTGGAAAACTTGGTAATGCATTGCCGCTTTTATAATGTTCCAAAGCATGAGACTATGGAACGTATTAACTTTGTCTTAAACATTGTAGACTTGTTAGATTGGAAAAAAGCAATGGTTAGTAGTCTATCAGGCGGTATGAAACGACGAGTGGAAATTGCACGAAGTTTGCTACATTATCCCAAGGTATTGTTTTTAGATGAACCAACTACAGGGTTGGACCCGCAAACACGTGCTCACATATGGGATTATATTGTTAAACTGCAAAAGGAAAAGAACATAACGATTTTTTTAACTACTCATTACATGGATGAAGCGGAGATTTGCAATAAGGTTGCTATTATGGATAATGGGAGAATTGTTGCAATAGATACACCGTATAGCCTCAAACAGAAATATACAAAGGATAAAGCGTATATATCAACTACTAATGAGCAAGAGTTGGAGGAACTTTTAAACAAGGCAGGCTTTGTTTATTCTAAAAAAACCGGATATTATTCAGTTGAGGTTCGAAGCTTACCGGAGTTAATGGAAATATTAAGTTTACAAAAAAGTAATATTACCGACCTAGAAATTAAAAAAGGCACACTCAATGATGTGTTTTTAGAAATTACCGGAAAAAATATAAGGGAGTAGTGATATGAGTATTATAGGAGCATTATGGACAAGAAACCTTAAAATTTTCGCACGTAACCGTGTTCAGCTAATTTTCACTATTATTATGCCGTTTTTCTTTTTGTATGTATTCAGTTCAGTATTTGATACAGGCGATATACCAAATCCTGTGAACTATATGCTCGCCGGTATAGTTATTACAACTGTTTTTCAAACGGCACTCAGCATCGCATCTACAACCATTGATGATATTGTTTCAGGTTTTATGAAAGAGGTGCTTGTAAGTCCGGTTAAAAGAATACATATAGCAATAGGACAACTATTGTCGGCAGCAACAATTGCTACATTTCAAGGAATTATTATATTAATAATCGGTTACTTTATCGGGTTGAAATTTAAGTCGATAACAACACCCTTTGCCGTAATTGGAGTTATGATAGCCGTTGGTATTGTGTTTTCTGGTTTGGGGTTGTTTTTAGCTGCACTTATTAAAAACTCACAAACATTCCAAATTGTTATAGCAGCAGTTACAATGCCGTTTACATTTCTTTCCGGCGCATACATACCAATTGGATCGTTACCTGAAGCATTAAAATATGTTGCTTATTTAAATCCAATGACATATACCACCGCATTTTTCAGAACTATTATACTTGAAAAAACATCTTTAACTAACGCTGAGTTAGTTAAAGAGCAGCTCGCTTTTCAAATCGGTAATTTTGTTATTACGCCTTTGATGAGTATGATTATTACCATCGCATTCGGGGTTGTATTAGTATCTTTGTCTGCCTTTGTTTTCACCAAGGTGGATTTTTCAAGAATAAATCGTTCTAAAAGCAAAGAAGAGGATATTTGGGTATAGCATAATTTGAAGCATACCCATATTCCAATATTCCATATAAATAATTAAGCCAATCTCTAACGTAAAAGAGATTGGCTTTAATTAATTAAAGATATATTTATTTAATAATTTATTAAGAAAAATTAGAGCAATATTCATATTGTGAACAAATAGGTAATAAGATAAATAAATACTTAAATAGTTAAGTATTTGTTAGGAGGAATATATATGAATATTGATAAGTGTATTGAAATGGTAGAAAAAGATAGTAAGGTTATTGCTGGTGCATGTAGAATTCCATACTACCCTCTTGTTGTAAGTAGTGTAGATGGAGCGACTATTAAAGACATAGATGGAAACAGTTACATTGATTTGTTATCAAGTGCAGGTGTGTTAAATGTAGGGGGATCAAATCCAAAAATTAATAATGCAATAATTGAGCAGGTTAATAAATTTATACATTATACACCTGCTTACTCATACAATGGACCTATGATTGATTTAGCACAAAAGCTTACTGAGATTACACCGGGTAATCATAGTAAGAAGGTTGCATTTGGCCTTTCAGGTTCAGATGCAAATGACGGGGCTATAAAATTTGCAAGATCATATACAGGTAAAAGTAATATAATTACATTTATTGGAGCATATCATGGTTCAACATATGGATCTATGACTATGTCAGCAATTACAACAAAAATGAGAAGAAAAATAGGTCCTTTTTTACCAAATGTCTATAGTTTTAATTATCCTAATTGTTATAGATGTGACTTTGATAAAAACGAAGAGTCTTGTAATATAGAATGTATTAATCAAATATATACAGCATTTGAAATATACATACCTGCAGATGAAGTAGCTGCTATAATAATTGAACCAATACAAGGGGATAGCGGAATGATTGTTCCTCCTAAGAAATACATTAAGAAGCTTCATGAATTATGTACTCAAAATAAAATCCTATTTGTAAGTGAAGAGGTACAACAAGGTTTTGGCCGTACTGGTAAGTGGTTTGGAATTGATCACTTTGATGTTATTCCAGATGCAGTAGTTTTAGGAAAGTCTATTGCCTCAGGTATGCCCCTTAGTGCAATTGTAGGAAGAAAAGAGATAATGGAATCTCTACAATCACCTGCACATGCATTTACAAATGCTGCAAATCCTGTATGTTGTTCTGCTGCTATAAGTACTATTGATGTAATTTCTGAAGATGGATTTTTAGATCACGTTAATGAAATAGGTAATCTTACTAAAGAATATTTTAATAAAATGAAAGATAAGTATGAAATTATAGGAGATGTTAGGGGATTAGGTTTATCAATAGGAGTAGAGTTAGTAAAAGACCGTTTTAAAAAGGAGAGACATACTGAAGCTGCATCAAAGATTTGCTATAGATGCTACGAAAAAGGTGTAATAGTAATAACACTAAGTGGTAATATACTTAGAATTCAACCACCATTAAACATAAAAAAGGAAGAAATGATAAAAGCTTTAGAAATTATAGAATCATCTATTATCGATTACTTATCGGGGCAAATACCTGATGATGTACTAAGTATAATTAAGGGCTGGTAAAAGAGAATATGTAATTTAACATGAAAAAACCTAGATTTTAAAATCTAGGTTTTTTCATTTATTAAAATATTTATATTATTTACCTATAAACATTTGTGTCCAGTATAATCTACCGTTTTTGTCTTTAGCTATACCTATACCTATTTCAGTGAAGCTAGAGTTTAATATATTTTTTCTATGACCTTCTGAGTTCATCCAAGCAGTCATAACTTCTTGTGGAGTTTTTTGACCCATAGCTATGTTTTCACCAGCAGATCTGTAAGTTATACCAAATTTTTTCATCATATCAAATGGTGAACCGTAAGTTGGTGAATTATGATCAAAGTAATTTTTATCTATCATATCTTGTGATTTTATAGTAGCAACTTTAGATACTTCCATGTTTAACTTAAGAGCACTCAATCCTCTTGAAGTTCTTTCTTTATTTACTATGTTTAGTACTTCTTGTTGGTATGCACTAAATTCACCATTTGTTGGAGCTGGAGCAGGTTCTGGCTTTACAACTTCTGGTGTAGGAGTTGGGGCCGGAGCAGGTTCTGGCTTTACAACTTCTGGTGCAGGAGTTGGAGCCGGAGCAGGTGCTGGCTTTTCAACCTCTGGTGCTTGAGTTACAACTGGCTTTTGTGTACTTGTTTTATAGCCTTTTAATATTTCATTTAAACGTTGCTCTAATAACTTATTTAAATCAGCTTTTTTAGTTATAGTTACTTTATTTAAGTTTTGTAATTTTATAGTTTTAGGTGATAATGCATCGGCACCACTTACCATTGAAGCTGATAACATGGTACCTATCATAGCATATGCGAATATCTTCTTTGTTCTCTTCATCATAGTAGTATCCTCCTTGTGATTTGAACTTAGTTGATTAATTTAATATCTATAAATTAATTTTCACGAAATTTTTGTTTAATGTAATTTTGTAACTTTTTTGTAACTTTTAGTGTAAATATATTATAGCATTTGGTTTTATATTTTTAAACCCACAAATTATTCCAGTAGGTAATGTACATATAATCAAACACCTAAGGGGTAATAAAAAAGTGAGACAAAATCAAATTTCATCTCACTTTAATTATTATTTACCTATAAACATTTGTGTCCAGTATAATCTACCGTTTTTATCTTTAGCTATACCTATACCTATTTCAGTGAAGCTAGAGTTTAATATATTTTTTCTATGACCTTCAGAGTTCATCCAAGCAGTCATAACTTCTTGTGGAGTCTTCTGACCCATAGCTATGTTTTCACCAGCAGATCTATAAGTTATACCAAACTTTTTCATCATATCAAATGGTGAACCGTAAGTTGGTGAATTGTGATCAAAGTACCCTTTATCTATCATATCTTGTGATTTTATAGTAGCAACTTTAGATACTTCAGTATTGAACTTAAGAGCACTTAAACCTCTTGAAGTTCTTTCTTTATTTACTATGTTTAAAACTTCTTGTTGATATGCGCCAAAGTCGCCAGTTGGAGCAGTAGTTGTAGTGTTTGTAGTAGTAGGAGCTGTAGTAGTTGTTGTAGGGGCTGGTGCTTGAGTAGATGTAGTTGTATTAGTATTAGTAGTTGGCTGCTTTACGGTAGTTGTAGTAGGAGCTTTATAATACTTACTGAAGTATTGTTGTAAATAATTGTTGTAAGAATAAGTTGTTGTATTAGATAAAGCGTCTGCGCTATTTGCCATAGGAAGTGCTAATAACATACCTAACATTGTATATGATAATATTTTTTTCGCTCTTTTTATCATGGTTGTATCCTCCTTATGATTTTAATTTAGTTAATTAAATTCATATCTATAAATTAATTTAAGGATTTTCTGTTTTGTGGAACTTTGTAACTGTTTTGTAACTTTTGCGATGAACATAGTATATCATGCGTATTTATATTTTCAAACCCACAAATTTTTCCATTATGCAATTTACATATAACTATATACTAAACGCCTAAGGGGTAAGATTTTGTATATATTAAATTAAGGTGTCGCTTTGATGTTGAATAATAGGTAATTGTTTCAAAAAAGGCGAAAATCGTCTATTTTCTATCATTTTTTGCTATAATGGGGTTAAATCAGAACTGGTAGGGGGTAGAAAATATGCATCTGAGGAAAATGACAACCGTGGTATTATCATCGATTATTGCATTATCTATTACTACTACAAGTGCATTTGCTAATGTTACTGGTAAGGTAACTGCATCAAAGTTAAATGTCAGGAGTGGCCCAAGTGCAACTCATAAAAGTGTAGATAGTATTTCAAAAAACAGTTCTGTAACAATAATACAAGAATCAAATGGATGGTACAAAGTAAAATTAAGTAATGGAAAGACAGGTTGGGTTTCAGGAAAGTATATAAGTAAAAATTCAACTGTACAACAACCATCACCATCCCGTGGCACGCGAGCAATTGAACATAAAAAAGTAAATGCAAATGGCCTAAATATTAGAAAAGGACCAAGTACTAGCGAAGGAATAATAGGTACATTAAAAAAGGATAATATAGTAGAAGTTTTAGAAAACAATGGGAGCTGGGCCTATATAAACTTTGGTGGAAAAGCAGGGTATGTGTCTAGTAAGTATTTAGTTGATGTATCTTTACAAACCTCAGATTCAGTAAATTTAGTGCAAAATAATGCTGAATATCCACCCAACAATGATGATATAAGTTATGTTAAAGTAAGTATAAGTTTGGACTCATATATAAGTTCAGAAGTAAATCGAACAAAAAAGTCAGCAGAGGCATTAAGATCTTATATTGATCCAAAAAACTATACGATTAATAATAAAGAGACCTTTATGCAATTTTTAAAGTTAAATAAATTTAGACAAGTTGATGTTAACAAACTAAATAATTATTTAAATAATCTTAAAGTCAATTCAGGTAAAACTAATATATTCTACAATCAAGGGCAAGCATTCGTAAATACAGCCAAAAAATACAATATAGATCCTATATACTTGGTAGCACATACTTTAGTAGAAACAGGATTTGGTATGTCAGCTTTAGCACAGGGACATGAAGTTGTATTAGGGCCTGATGGACAAGCAATAAGAAATACAAATAAAGCTAAACATGTTAAATTAAAGGATTCTAGTACTGAAGCTAATGCAGATACTGTTAAAGTCTACAATCTCTTTGGTATAGGAGCAGTGGATTCAGCTGTTATTCCTGGAGGTACAACAACGGCATATGATAATAACTGGACTTCAATACCAGATGCAATAGATGGCTCTGCTAAATGGATTACAAATAAATATATATATAAAAGTGGTCATGCCCAAGATACTTTATATAAGATGAGATATAATTATGTAGACAAATGGCATCAATATGCAACTGATATAGGATGGGCTACTAAAATATCTAAGCATCTAAATAATTTATCATATTTATATGTAGGAACTAATCTAGACTTTGAAGTTCCAGTTTATAAATAAAAGCTTAAAATATTATAGTATTTTAATGGATAAGTAAAGGCCTACATAATATGTAGGTTTTTATTTATGTTATTAAACGAAAAGAGTATATTCTTTAAAATTTACCCAATTTATGGTATAAATAGGTATGTTTATCAAAACATATAACAAAGGAAGTGAAAAAATGCAAAAGATTATTATTATAGAAGATGCAGAGAGAATAAGACTAGAGTTAAGTGAATTACTTAAAAGATATGGATATGATGTAAAGTCACCTAGTAATTTTGAAAATATAGTAGATTATATAAAAGGTGAAAATCCAGACTTAATATTATTAGATATAAACTTACCTTTATACGATGGGTATTATATATGTAGAGAAATAAGAAAAACATCAGAAGTTCCTATAATAGTTGTAACTAGTAGAGATAGTGAAATGGATGAATTAATGAGTATGAACTTAGGGGCAGATGACTTTATAACGAAACCATATAACACTCAGATTTTACTTGCAAGAATAAATTCTGTTCTAAAAAGAAGTTTAAAAACTACAACATCATCAGATATTTTAATATACAAAGAACTTAAATTAAATTTATCTAACAGCAGTATAACATATAAAGAAAATACATTAGAACTTACAAAAAATGAACTTAAGATATTAGGATTTTTAATAAAGAATAAAGGAATTATAGTTTCAAGAGAAGAGCTAATGGAGTATTTATGGTCTACAGACTTTTTTGTAGATGATAATAGTTTATCTGTAAACATGACGAGACTTAGAAAAAAACTAATGGAAATAGGTATGGATAATCCAATAGAAACTAGACGTGGACAAGGATATATAATGGAATGAGTATAAAAGATTATTTAAAAGAAAAATCACTTTTTTTAGTTATTAATATAATTTTCTTTATTCCTTTAGCAATATTCTTAGCTTATGTAAATTTACACATAATATGGATTTTTGGTATATTTATAACTTGGTTTTTTCCAATAGGTACTTTCTTTATAATTGATTACACACAAAAATCTAGGTTTTATAGCTCTATTGTAGAAAGCGTAAACTCACTTGACAAAAAGTATTTATTAAGTGAAACAATAGAAGAACCAGAATTTTTAGAAGGAAAAATAATATATGAAACACTAAAAAGTGTAGAGAAAGATATGTATCATCATATAAAAAACTACGAAGACAAACAAGTTGAATATAGAGAGTATATAGAAGCTTGGATCCATGAAATAAAAACTCCTATAGCATCAACTAAGCTTATAATAGATAATAATAAAAGTGATGTTACTAAAAATATTGAAAAAGAAATTTCAAAATTAGAAAACTTTGTTGAACAAGTTCTATATTACTCAAGAAGTAATGATACAAGTAAGGACTATAGTGTAAGAGAATTAAAATTAGAAATAGCTATAAGAAATGTAATAAAAAGAAATTCTAGAGACTTTATATACAAAAAAATTAAACTTAATTTAGAAGCTATAGATAATAAGGTTTATACAGATATTAAATGGATTGAATTTATAATAAATCAAATACTAAACAATGCAATTAAATACTCTAAAAAAGAAGATGCACATATAATTATATATTCTAAAAGAAATGAAAATAATGTTGTACTTTCTATAGAAGATAATGGAATTGGAATACCTAAGGAAGACTTAAGAAGAATATTTGATAAGGGATTTACAGGAGAAAATGGAAGAAAATATGGAAAGTCCACAGGTATGGGGCTATATATTTGCAAAAAGCTTTCAACTAAGTTGGGACTAGGTTTAGAATTAACTTCAGAAGAAAACAAAGGAACAAAAGTAAATATAATATTTCCACTTGGAAAGATAACATTATTAGAGTCGTAATATTACGGCTCTTTTTAATATTTCTTTCAAAAATGAAAGATTTATGAAACTTAAATCAATATGATGAAATCTTTAATTAGGGTAAAATAATTTTAGAGAATAACATAGGGAATGATATGGAGGGAAAAATTATGAAAAATATAGTAAAAGTTGATAACATAGAAAAATATTACGGAAACAAGGGTAATGTTACAAAGGCAATAGATAATATAAGCTTTGAAGTAAATGAAGGTGAATTTGTAGGAATAATGGGTCCATCAGGAAGTGGAAAGACAACATTACTAAATTGTATATCTACAATTGACAGTATAACATCTGGAAAGTTAGTAATAAACAATACAGAAATTACAAAGTTAAAATCAAAGAAATTAGAAAAATTTAGAAGAGAAGAACTAGGATTTGTATTTCAAGATTTTAACTTATTAGATACACTTACTGCTTATGAAAACATAGCACTTGCTCTTACAATACAAAATAGAAAGCCAGAAGAAATAAAAAGTCGTATAAATACAATAGCTAATAAGTTAGAAATAAGCTCAGTATTAGATAAATTCCCATATCAAATGTCAGGTGGACAAAAACAAAGGGTAGCAGCAGCTAGGGCTATTATAACAGATCCATCACTTATACTAGCAGATGAGCCAACTGGAGCATTAGATTCAAAGTCAGCAAGACTATTATTAGATTCATTTGAAAAGTTAAATAAGGAAATGAATGCGACTATATTAATGGTTACACATGATGCTTTTACAGCAAGTTATGCAAATAGAATACTGTTTATAAAAGACGGTAAAATATTTACAGAGTTAGAAAAAGGAGATAATTCTAGAAAAGACTTTTTCAATAGAATTATTGAAGTAGTAACTTTACTTGGAGGTGACTCTAATAATGTACTCTAGTTTATCACTTAAGAATGTAAAAAGAAGTTTTAGGGATTATGCAATATACTTCTTAACTCTAACATTTGCAGTATGTATATTTTATACCTTTAACTCAATAGAAGCTCAAAAAGTAATGGTAGGTATGAGTTCAGCAAAACATGAGATATTTGACTTAATAGCTGATGTTATGGGGACATTTTCAGTATTTGTAGCCATAATACTTGGATTCTTGGTAATTTATGCAAACAACTTTTTAATAAAAAGAAGAAAAAAAGAGCTTGGAATTTACATGACTCTTGGAATGGGTAAGAATAAAATATCTCAAATTTTAGTAATAGAGACAATTATTATAGGAGTATTATCCTTAGTGGTAGGGCTACTTATTGGGATATTTGCATCTCAGGGACTATCATTAATTACAGTAAAACTATTTAAAGTTGACTTATCAGCATATGAATTTGTATTTTCAAATAGTGCATTAATTAAAACAATATTATGTTTTAGTATAATATTTGTATTTGTAATATTGTTTAACTCTTATTCCATATCAAGATATAAATTAATAGATTTAATATATGGATCTAAGAAAAACGAAAGTTTCAAAATTAGAAATAAAAATATATCTTTAATATTATTTATATTATCCTTAGTTATTTTAGGTACTGCATACTTTATGATAATTAAAAATGGAATTCTATCAAATGAAAATATAGTCTACGCATCAATTGCATTAGGGGCAATTGGAACATTGTTATTCTTTATGTCATTATCGGGATTTTTATTAGAAGTAATAAAATCTAATGATAATATATATCTTAAAAATTTAAATCTATTTGTTATAAGACAAATTGGAAGTAAGATTAATACAAACTTTATTTCAATGGCACTTATATCTTTAATGTTGTTTGTAACAATATGTGTGTTATCATCTGGTATTGGCATAAATATGGCGCTTACAAAAGACTTAGAGTCTCGATTTGCTTATGAAGGAGTAATGGGTGGATTTAAAGATGAAGATCCAATAAAAACTTTAAAAGATAATGGGATTGATATGGAAAAATATTTAAGTTCATATATAACTTACAAAAGATATGAAAGTGATTTTCCGTTTAAAAATTTTATAACTGGAGAAAATACTGATGGACTATCCAGTGATAATAAATCATTTGTTAAACACTCAAAAAATATTAATATAATAAAGCTTTCAGATTATAATAAGCTTATGAAACTGCAAAATAAAGATGAAATTAATCTTGAAAATAATGAATATGCAATATTTGCAGGTAGTGATGATATGGTAGACGCTTATAATAAGTTTTTAGAAAAAAATAATAATATAAAAATATATAACAAAGAATATAAAACAAAAAATAAAGCTATCTATGTAAATACTGATAATGGAAATTTTAGCAATAGTGGTGGAACTATAGTACTAAATGATAATGAAGTTAAAAAATTAAAGGTAGATAGCACTACACTAGTTATGGATTTTAATGATGAATTTAAAGATGAAGATGAAAAGAGAATTCAAGAAAAAGCCGTTGAAATTTATAATGAATCAAACTATGAAACCTATTATAACTTAATAACTAAAGAAAGTGGAATTGCTACTATGATAGGTACATCTATAATGATATCTTATTTAGGAACTTATATAGGTATAGTGTTTTTAATAACTAGTGGAGCAGTTTTAGCTCTTCAACAATTATCAGAAGCTGCTGATAATATAGAAAGATATAATTTGCTTAGAAAAATAGGTACAGAAAGAAGTATGATTAATAAAGCATTGTTTACCCAAATAGGTATATACTTCTTAATGCCCCTTGGGTTAGCTATAGTTCATTCTATAGTAGGACTTAAGGTATCAAACGATGTAATTAAAGAATTTGGTAACGCAAGTATGGTAGAAAATATAATAGTAGCATCTATATTCATATGTATAGTATATGGGGCATACTTCCTAGCTACATTTATGGGAGCCAAAAATATTATAAAAAATAATAGATAATACAAAAAGCTGCACTTAATTTTAGGTGCAGCTTATTTAAATTAGAATTTGATTAAAGTTAAATACTAATGCTAAAAATATGCGATAATATAGATATATAATAATATAATTAATAAGTAAATAATTTAGGTAGGTGGTATGGTGGATTTTTATAATGAAAATGCTAAAAGGGAATTAGAAAACTGGAAAAAGATAATGAGAAAAAAACCTTCATTAGTAGAAAAAGCTTCTAAAGGAATGCAAAATACATTTAATGGAATTTTACCTGAAAAATATCATGAAATAGTAACTTCAGCTATAAAAAATATGACAAAAGGAGTTTTACTTGGCTCTAAATATGTAACTAGGCCACCAAATAGAAATATATCTCTAAGAGAAAGAGAAGAATTAGTTGACCAGAAAACTAAAATATATAAAACTACTGCAATGATAGAAGGAGCAGGTACTGGTGCTGGTGGTATATTACTAGGTCTTGCTGATTTACCATTACTACTTAGTATTAAAATTAAATTTCTTTATGATCTTGCTGCTGTTTATGGATTTGATACTGAAGATTATAAAGAGAGAATTTATATACTAAACATATTTCAACTTGCTTTTTCAAGTCAAAGAAATGTAAATAAGGTATTTGCTCAAATGGAAAATTGGGAAGAGTATTCTCATACATTGCCTACAGATATAGATGCTTTTGATTGGAGAAGCTTCCAACAAGAATATAGAGACTACATTGACTTAGCAAAGTTTTTCCAACTTGTTCCTGGAATAGGAGCCTTTGTAGGAGCTTATGTTAATAACAAGTTTATGGATAAGTTAAGTGAAACTGCTGTTTATGCTTATAGAATGAGAATACTTAAATAGCTATACTGTTGACATTATTATAAGCAATATATATAATTGTATTGAAAATTAATAAATTTTACTCTAAGAAAGGGCAAGGTATTTACGGAAATGGAAATATAATTCACTTTTAACATTTATATAAAATGAAAATTAAAACAATGGCCAAATTAAAGGCTTTGTTGTTGTACATTTTATTAAAAATTGTGAGTGGATAGTGTTTTTGTAACTGTAGGTAGCTTGTTTATATTATAAATTTATGTTGTGCTAATAATTTTTGAGCACAGCAATTTTAAGTTATGAACCTATCCTCTCCAGATTACAAGGAGGGGTTTTTTTATGTTATTAATGGAGTGTAGCAATATTAAAAAGTATTTCGGTGATAGATTAATATTAGATATAGATAAATTTAAAATATATTCTAAAGATAGAATAGGTATTGTAGGTGTAAATGGAGTAGGTAAAACAACTTTTATTAATATTCTTACTCAAAGACTAGTACCTGATGAAGGATGGGTTAAGCTATATGGAAGGTACTCATATATATCTCAACTTGAAGAGCCTGAAAATAAAAGTATAGATATTGAAATTGCTTCTAAATTTGGCGTTGATAGTACTTGGAATGAGAATATGAGTGGTGGAGAAAAAACTAGATTTAAACTAGCTTATGGTGTATGCAGGAATAGTGAAATTATATTTGCAGATGAGCCAACTAGTAATTTAGATATTGATGGTATTGAGCTAATTGAAAAAAGATTTGAAGAATACAAAGGTGCATTAGTTTTAATATCCCATGATAGAAGTTTTTTAGATAAGCTATGTAATAAAATTGTTGAGATAGAAAATGGAGGTATAAAAATTTATAATGGAAATTATAGTGACTATAGTGCTCAAAAGAAAAATGAAATAGAAAGAGCTCAATTTGAGTACGATGAATATATGAAAGAAAAAAAGCGACTACAAGAAGTTGCTGTTAATACAAAACAAAAATCAAATAATATAAAAAGAACTCCTAAAAGAATGGGAAATTCAGAGGCAAGACTTCACAAAATGGGTGGACAAAAATCTAAGGCAAAACTTGATAATGCAGTTAAAAACATAGAATCAAGAATACAGCATCTTGAGGTTAAAGAAAAACCTAAGGAAAAAGAAAATATTAAATTAGATATTACAAAGGTAAATAAAATTCACAGTAAAATAATTATAGAAGGTAGAAAAATAAATAAGATATTTGATAAAAAAATTATATTTAAAGATGCTGAGTTTGAGATTTATAATAATTCTAAAATAGCACTTATAGGTCCTAATGGGTGTGGTAAAAGTACCTTGATCAAAATGATAATGAATAATGACGAATCTATAAAAATTGCTCAAGGAGCAAAGATAGGTTACTTTAGTCAAGAGATGAATATTTTAGATGAAAACAAATCTATTATAGAAAATGTTATGGAAAACAGTATATACAATGAAACATTTGCAAGAATACTATTAGCTAACTTGTTGTTTAAAAAAGATGATATTTATAAACATGTAAGTGTATTAAGTGGAGGAGAACGTGTTAAGGTTTCATTTGCAAAAATATTATTACAGGATATAAATCTTCTTATATTAGATGAACCAACTAATTATATAGATATAAACTCACTTGAGGTAATAGAGGAAGCACTTAGAGAATATGATAGAACACTATTGTTTGTATCACATGATAGAAAATTTGTAGATTTCATCGCAGACCATATAATGATCATAGAAAATAATAAAATAAAGATATTCAAAGGAACTTACAAGGAATATTTAGATAGTAAAAGTAAGCCTTTTGATAACAATAAAGATGAGATTGAAAAACAGATTATTGTACTACAAAATCGACTGTCACAAATAATAGGGAAACTATCTATGCCATCGAAAAAAGATAATGTAGCAGAATTAGACAAGAAATATTATGAATTACTAAGTGAAATAAAGAAATTAAAGGAAAGTCTTTAACTAGATAAATGAGTATAAAATTTATAAAAAACAGCTATATTTTATTAAGTGTAGCTGTTTTTTAGTATATAATAATATTGAGTTAATTTAATAGGATATTAAGAGCTATCTAGGAGGAATATATGAGACTTAATAAGGACGATTTTTTTAAAAAATATAAAATTAGTGAAGAGGATTTGATAGAGAACAATATAAATTGGGAAGACCTAAATGAAATCTATATTGATTACAATAATTATAAAACAAGTTATGAAACACAAGCAGATTTAATAGCTAATATTCTAAGAGGCAACAAACATGTACACTCAGTTAAAACTAGAGCTAAGAATCCTGAGCACTTAATAGAAAAAATTATTAGAAAAACCCAAGATAGAAGAGAAAAGTATGGAGAAGATTTTAAATTTACAGTTGATAATTATAGAGATGAAATTACTGATTTATTAGGTATAAGGGTAATACATATATTCAAAGAAGACTGGGAAAAGCTACATGATTTCATTACTAGAATGTGGCAAGTTAATGAAATTGTTGCAAATGTTAGAGAAGGTGACAATACTAAAAAGTTTGAAGAATTAGGCATAACAGTAAGGTCTAGAATATCTGGATATAGATCAGTTCACTATATAATTGAATCTTATCCTACAAGTCAAAAGATAATTGCAGAAATTCAAGTTAGAACTATATTTGAAGAAGGATATGGAGAAATTGACCATCAATTAAGATATTCTCATGATGAAATACCAGAAGTTCTTCAGTTAAACTTGTTATTATTAAATAGAATTGCAGGTAGCTCAGATGAAATGGCCTCATTGATAAATATGATTAACAAAAGTTTTGAAGATATAAAAGGTGACTATGAAGAAAAGCTAAATGACAAAGATAATCAAATCCTGAAATTAAAAGAAAAGATAAAAAGTAGTGAAGATATAAATAAAGACGACTTACTAATAACCATAGATAATATTATAAAAAAATAAAAAATAAGGTATAAATATAAAAGGCTACAGATAATCTGTAGCCTAAAATTTTACTTTGCCATACCAAACATTGCTCCAGATATATAAGGTATTAGCCAAATAAGCCATACAATAATACTGAACTTATGGAAATTAATCTTAGCTTCTTGATTGTTTTTCACTAAAACAACTGTAGCCCATACTGCATGGAAAAGCATAAGTACAATTGCTAGAAACCCAGTTATACCGTGAAAGTTAAATTCAAATCCTCCAGTTGCAATTTCACCCATTAGCAGTGTTCCTACTGTATCAAATATTAAGCCAATCCAAAATACTACTAAATGCCACTTTTTTAGCTGACCCTGTAATTTTTCACTCCATACCCCGACAGTATAGAATACAAGTGCTAAAGTAATAGAAACTATTGCATAAATTAACATAACATAACCCTCCTAATTAAAATGCTAATGAACATTGTTCATTGCGATGTATTTTTAAATCATATCTTCATAAAGTTCAAAATTTGAACATTAATAAGATATGATTTAATTAAGTAATTCCTTTAAAATAACCTCAAAGGAAGAATATTTAAAAACAGGCATTTGAATAATTGTTATAAAGTTAAGGACAATGAATTCTGCTGTTTCGTAGGAACTCAAATTGTTTTTTACTTTATTATCTTTTATAAGAATATCTTCTATGAGAAGTACGAACTTATCTATATACATAGTCTGCTTTTGTAGTCCATGTTTTACATAATCAGAGTTATCATAAAGTTCTGGTTTAAGCCATACTTCTTTAAATGTTCTTATAAAAATACTTAAGTCATCAAATATTAATTTAAGCTTATGGTAGAATTCATTATCTGAGTTAACTATATCTTGAGTTTTGTTAATGTATCCATGCCAATAATCAGTCATCATCTCAATAACTAAATCTTTTTTTGTAGGATAATAGTTATATATTGTGCCAAGAGCTATATCACAAGCTTTTGAAACATTTCTCATCGTTAACTTCATGTATCCTTCAGTATATAGAATTTCTTTAGCTTTACTTAATATAAGCTGTTGTGGGTTTTCAATTATTCTTGCCAACCAAAACGCCTCCTAAAATTACTTCAAATGAACCATGTTCATTTTATAGCATATAATAGTTTTTGTCAATACAACTTTGAAATAATACGAAGAAAGATAATATTGACATCTCAAAAACAATATAATACATTTAAAGAAATAACAGCGGTTAGATGTATATCACAATAAAATATTAAAAGGGGGATTTTTTGTGAACTTAATAAAGCCAAAAGGATTAAAAAAGGGAGATAAAGTTGTAACTGTGAGTTTATCATGGGGTGGAGCAGGAGATAGCGATATATTATGGCGTTATGAACAAGGAAAAAAACGTCTTGAAGAAGAATTTGGATTAGAAGTAGTTGAAATGCCAAATACACTAAAAGGATCAGAATACATATATAACAATCCTCAAAAAAGAGCTGAGGACTTAATGGAAGCCTTTAAAGATGAATCAATTAAGGGGATTTTTTCATGTATTGGAGGATATGAAAGTGCTAGAATATTACCTTACATAGATTTTGATGTAATTAGAAATAACCCAAAGGTTTTTATAGGTTATTCAGATACTACTGTTACACATATGATATGTCTAAAAGCTGGAATTTCTAGTTTTTATGGACCTTCAATACTAGCTGAATTTGCTGAAAATATTAATATGTTTGACTACACAAAACATTGGGTCCACAAAGCATTATTTAATGATTCACCAATAGGAGTTATTGATCCATCAGATATATGGACTAGTGAGTTTTTACCATGGGACGAAAAAAATAAAGATACAAAAAGAAAAACAAATACAAACACAGGATATGAACTATTACAAGGAAAAGGAGTAGTAATAGGTAGATTAATTGGTGGATGTATGGAAGTACTTGAAATGTTAAAGGGCACAGAGATTTGGCCAAATGAAGAAATGTGGAATAACTCAATAATATTCTTTGAAACATCTGAAGATAAACCAGATCCAAAGTATTTTGAATACTGGCTTAGAAATTATGGCTCTCAAGGTATTTTAAATAAAGCAAATGGAATTATTTTTGGAAAGCCATATGATAATATGTATTATGAAGAATATAAAAAAGCTATTTTAAAAGTAGTAAGAGATGAACTAAAACTAAGTGATCTACCTATTCTTTATAATATGAATTTTGGTCATACTGCTCCTATGATGACTATACCTTATGGAGCAATGGCTGAAATTGACTGTAACAAGCTTAATTTTAGTATTATGGAATCAGGGGTAATTTAATAAACACAAAACCAGGGGGATATTTATATGATTAAGGATGAAAAAAATAATTATAATCTGTGCTATGAAACTTTACGTACAGAATTTGAAAAATACGACCCAGAAGAGGTTGCTAGGAGAAGTGGGGCTTACTATGATTCTCAAAAAAAACAACTTACTTTAATTTATTTTAATAGAGAATATTTAATTTCCTATCCAGAGGGAACTGTAACTCTAAAGGATGCTGCTGAAGAAAGTTCTTTAAAACATGAAAATAGAAAAATAATTGATAAAACAACAATTCTAAGTTATCTTTACAGATGTACTAATAGTGGATTGAAAAATAAATGGGTGCCATTTAGAGAGTTAGATGGGGTTGGTTATGTTTATAATGGTTTTGCACTTCAGGGAATAAATAAGCTAGTAAAATTTTTTGGAAATGAAGGAGATCTTCTTTTAAAAGCTGGTATTAGACTAGGTGGAAAAGAGATACCTTTTGGAGATGTTGCCATAGAAATTAATGTACTGCCAAATGTTCCGATGAGATTTATATTGTGGTTGGCAGATGAAGAGTTTGAAGCTACTGCTTCTATTCTTTATGACAGCTCAGCTCCAAAGGAACTTCATGTAGAAGATTTAGCTGGTCTATGCTTTATGTCAGTAGATGAAATAATTGCAGCTGCCCGTAAAGAAAAATAAATCGTGATATTATTTGAAGGGGGATTTTATGGAATCGATATTTGATAACAAAAACAATTTTGTTGAGTTCAAATATATATATGATAGAAGTTTTATAGAAGAAGTTAAACTACTTTTTTTAGAATACGCCCAATCACTGAATGTAGATCTCTCTTTTCAAAACTATGAAGAAGAGTTTAAGGAACTACCAGGGAAATATGGACCACTTCAAGGAGCTTTAATATTAGTATTAGTCAATGGCAAAGGAGTAGGGTGTATAGCCCTTCGAAAGATTTCTGAAGATATATGCGAAATGAAAAGGCTATATGTTAAAGATGATTTTAAAGGCCTAGGAATTGGAATAAAACTTATTACTATGATAATTGAGGAAGCTAGGAGATTGAAGTACAGTTATATAAGACTTGATACTCTGCCAACTATGAAAAAGGCACAAGATTTATATACGTCATTAGGATTTTATGATATTGAGCCATATACGTATAATCCAATTAAAGGAACAAGATTTATGGAGTATAAATTATAAAAAATTAACCATATGGGGGTAAGGTAAATGGAAACTAAGTATGTTGTTATGATTCAATGTGATATAGCTAAGAGAAGATGTAGTGGGGCTGCATGCACAAACTCATTTTACAATAGAGAAGGTGAGTTTGAAGGATACGAAGATAGTATAAGATACATAGCATTTACTTGTGGGGGATGTTGTGGCAAAGATGTATCATCACACTTATCGCACCTTAATAGAATATTGTTATCAAAGAACAATATTAAAAAAGAAGAGGTTGTAATACATTTGTCTTCATGTATGACAACTGACAATTACCACTACGATAGATGTCCACATATAGATTATATAAAAGACATAATAAGAAAAAGAGGATTTGAAAATGTAGTAGAAGGTACATATGTAAGTGCTAGAGCAGAAGTAAAAAGGGAAGACGGCAAATATAGACAACACAAACAATCTAATTTGTAAAAATAATGTTAAATATTAAGACCCCGACGGAACGGCAAGTGACGTAGGGGTCTTTTCACACTATTTGTAAAGAAAATACATCCAAAAGAATATATAAATATAGAATATATTTCTAGGAGAGATATTATGAAAATATGTATAAATGCAGGCCATACTTTAACTGGGCCAGGTAGTGGAGCAATAGGTATTAAAAATGAAAGTATAGAAACTAGGAAGGTAGCAAGGGAAGTCATTAGGCTTTTAAAAGATAAATGTTACGAAGTAGTAGATGCAACTGTAAATTGTGCAAATACAAAAGAAGAATATCTTAGGAAAAGTGTTGAAATAGGAAATGAGTGTAATTGTGATTTGTATGTAAGTATACACTTTAATGCATTAGACAAAAAGACTTGTGGAACTGAAGTACTTGTTTATAGCATGGATTCTGAAGTTGCAAATATAGCTAACAGCATATGCGAAAATATAAGTAAATTAGGTTTTAGAAATAGGGGAGTCAAGGAAAGGCCTGGATTATATATTTTAAGAAATACAAAGATGCCATCGTTAATCATTGAGTGCTGTTTTATAGATAATTGTTATGATATGAGCATTTACAATGTATATACTATGGCATGTGCTATAGTTAAAGGAATAACTAGTTAAAAAATATAAACAACATAAATAATCTAACCTGTAAATAAACTATAATATATTATTATATATAGGGAGAAAAATATATGAGAAATTTGAACAAGTACATTGTGTTATTTTTTTTATCGTCATTAATAATTACTATGTTTATAGGTTGTACTAAAAAAGATCCAAAAGGCACTTTCGATATAGAACAGTTTACAAATGAAATGAAAGCAAAAAATTATGATTTTGAAGTTCAAGATGTAGAAAACGTAGATGATTTCCTTTCTAAAACGAAAAAGAGAATGGTAATTGGAAAAGATGCACTAGAAATTTATTTATACAATAACAATGAAAAAATGGAAGATGATGCAAAGAACATAAATATGAATGGGTTTGGGTATAGCGATGGAAATAAGTCAATGGTTATTGATTGGATTTCATATCCCCATTTTTATAAAAAAGGAAATATTATTGTTTTATATGTCGGAGAAAATGAAAAAATTATATCTGATTTAAATGATATAATGGGAGATCAGTTTATAGGAGATAAATAATAAAAGCCTAACTATATAGTTAGGCTTTTATAAATTTTCAACTACTAAACTTGAGCAACGGACCTGTTTTTCAAGGTCGTTGGCGACATGAGCGTAGCGAATTTTAGGCTTATAACTCGCTTATAAATTCAAGAACAGCTTCTTTCTTAGTAGCCCATGAAGTAATTAATCTAATAGCAGAGTGGTTATCATCAACTTTTTCCCAAACATAAAATTTAAACTTTTGTTGCAATTTTTCTATTTGCTTATTTTCTAAAATAGGGAATATTTGATTACTTGGAGAATCAACTAAGAACCTACAATTAGCTTTCTTTAAACCTTCTCTTAAAATATCTGCCATTTCATTAGCATGATTTGCTAATTCAAAGAAAAGATTATCAGTAAATAACTCTTCAAATTGTATTCCTAAAAGTCTTCCTTTAGCAAGTATTGATCCCTTTTGTTTCATATTGTATCTAAAGCAATCTCTAAGATTATCATTTTTTATTACTAATGCTTCTCCAATAAGTGCCCCATTTTTAGTTCCACCTATATAAAACGCATCTGTAAACTCACACATATCAGCTAATGTTACATCTGCTTCTTTAACACAAAGGGCAGAACCTAATCTTGCACCATCTGCAAATAATATAAGGTTATTGGCCTTACAGAATTCACTTAAGTTTTTAAGTTCATCTTTAGTATATATTGTACCTAATTCTGTTGAGTTAGAAATATACACAAGCTTTGGCTTTACAGTGTTTTCATCAACATAAGTGTTTAATACTTCTTGTACTTTCTCTATTGTTATCTTTCCATCATTTGAATTTACTGTAAGAACTTTATGCCCAGTGTTTTCAATTGCACCAGCTTCGTTAACTTCAATATGTCCTGTGTTTACAGATATACAAGCTTCATAAGGTCTTAAAAAGCCACTGATAGCTATTAAGTTTGTTTGAGTTCCTCCAGATATAAAGTGAACATCAACATTATCATTTCCTATTGCTTTTTTTATTTTAGATATTGCATTTTGAGTATGAGAGTCACTTCCATAACCTTCTTCTTGAACCATATTTGATTCTACTAAAGCATTTAAAATCCTTGGATGTGCCCCTTCACTATAATCGTTTTTAAAACTATACATTATGTAATCCCCCTTTAAAATTTAATCTATGGTAAAAGTATATAACAAATTTAGATAAAAGTGGAAAATAACCTCTAAAAAATATCTAATCATTTAAGATTTATTTAAGGTTTCATATATAAAATAGTCACATGAAAGTGATATAGAAATTTTAATTAAATGGTTAAATAAGGAGGACGTATAATGCATAAGAAATCTAGATATTTAAAGCTATTGTCAGTACTTATGTGTACTACATTATTGTCTGCCTGTAGTGAAAATTCTAAAATGCAGACTGAATTATCTACAGAGGTTGCAGCAAGTATTATTGGTAATAAATCTATAAAAGATACTATAAGTGAATTGGTACAATACGATAAGGATGACTATTATAGCAATTGGAAAAATGAAAATCCAAATTACATTACACTTAACAAAACTACTGCAAGTCTAAAGGGCTCTGGGGCAAAGATTGAAGGAAGTAAAATTACAATAGATTCAGCTGGAGTTTATGCAATAAGTGGCAAATTAGATAATGGTCAAATAATTGTAGATGTTCAAAATAAGGGAACTGTTAGACTTGTATTAAATGGGGCTGAAATAAATAGTTCAGACAATGCACCTATTTATGTAAAGAACGCAGAAAAGACAATTATTTCTCTAGAAGAAGGTACAGAAAACACAATAATAGATGGGGAAAACTATGTTTTAGATGATTCATCAAGTGATGAGCCAAATGCAGCGATTTTCAGTAAGAACAACCTAACAATAAATGGAACGGGTAAACTAACAGTTAGAGGAAATTACAATAATGGTATAACAAGTAAAGATGATTTGAAAATCACTGATGGAAACATTCAAATTTATTCAACTGATGATGGTTTATTAGGGCGAGATATAATATCAGTTAAAGTTGGTACCATAAATATCGAATCTGGTGGAGATGGATTGAAAGCAACAAATGATAGTGATGATACCAAAGGAATTGTAGCTATTGAAGATGGAAAAATTAACATAAAAGCTAAAGCAGATGGAATTCAAGGGGAAAAAGCAGTGCTTATAAATAAAGGTTCATTAAATATTACTTGTGGTGGTGGAAGTGTAAATGGAACTAAAAAAGCAGAAGCTATGAAAGGTCCATTTGGTAATAGAGATAATAATGTAAATACAGAAACTGATGCAAATACAGAAGCCACTGTAAATACAGAAGAAGAATCACAAAGCGCAAAGGCAATTGAATCATCTTTAGACATAGGAATTGGTGGAGGTACATTAAATATTGATTCTGCTGATGATTCTATACATGCTAACAACAGTGTTACAGTATTAGGTGGTAACATTAACATTACTTCTGGGGATGATGGTATTCATGCAGACTCAAATATATTAGTAAAAGGTGGAAAAATAAACATAACAAAAAGCTATGAAGGTATAGAAAGTGCTGTAGTAACAATTTCAGATGGCGAAATACATGTTATATCGAATGATGACGGAATAAATATTGCTGGAGGAGCTGATGAATCTTCAACAAATGGACGTCCAGGACAAAATAATTTTGATGCTTCTGAAAATAATAAACTTAATATAAATGGTGGATATATTTCTGATAATTCAAATGGAGATGGATTAGATTCAAATGGATCAATATATATGACTAAAGGAACGGTAGTGCAAGTGGCCCAACTTCAAATGGCAATGGTGCCCTAGACTATAATGGAGCATTTGAAATGACTGGTGGATTACTTGTATCTGCTGGAAGTGCTGGAATGGTTCAAGGACCTTCAGATACATCAACTCAATACTCAATTGTAATGAATTATCCAAATATACAATCTGCAGGAACTATTGCAAGTCTTCAAGACAGCAAAGGCAACACTATAGCAACATTTGCAACTACTAAGGATTATCAGGCTTTAGTTATTAGTTCACCAGAACTTAAAAAAGGTAATACTTATACACTTTACTCAGGAGGTAAGTCAACAGGAGCAAAAACTGATGGACTTTATACTAATGTAAAATATGAAGGTGGAACAAAAGTTGTAGATTTTACTGTTTCAAACTCAGTAACTTGGCTTAATGAATTAGGAGTAACTACTGCTAAAAGCTCTAATCAAGGACCTGGTTTTAAAGGACATCCAGAAGGGCCAAGAAATCCAGAAGATGGTCAAAGACCAGAACCAGGAGAAAAAAAAGATTTTCAATAAAGCATCTAAACAGAATCTAAAAAATATAAGCCTAACCGTTATGTTATTTTTTTCTCAAGTTTGTGTTATACTGGTAATACGTCTATAACTTCACAGACAAATAAATATTTAAAGAAAAAAGGGGGATTTAACTTGGCTAAAATTGTAATTAAAAGTGAAATCTTAGAAATGATGCTTTATATTTGGGATTCAGTACATCAAAAAGAAAAGATAGCAGATTCATTTTTTATTGGACTAGCTGATCAAACGGATATGAAATATCTATATGATGAAGATTTTACAAAGGACTCTGTAAGAAAGGTACTTTCAGCAATATCTAACAGAGAACTTCTAAATAAACCGACAAAACAAGAAAGTAGATTCTGGAATAAAAATATGTGGATGCTTGAAGATTTGGGATTTACAAATATGATGATAGAACCAGTAAAGCATCTTAATTTAGACGATATGAAAGATAAATTAAGTAAGGAAGAATATGAGGTAATATTTATTCCAGGGCATATGGATGAATATTATATTGATGAAAATAAATTAATAATCAATTTCTTTAACATTACAGTAGATATGTTTGGGGAAGGCCCAGTAACAATATCAGGTAAACCATTTAAGGAATATATAGAAGAAAAGCTTCTTAGTATATAAAGTATACATAATAAAAAAGATTACCTAAGTAGTCATAAGATTATATAGGTAATCTTTTTATTTATTATAATTTAATCTATAGGACGTAGCTCAATACTAAATGTTGTACTATCAAATACAGTACTTTTAGCTGATATTTTCCAACCGTGTTGTTCAATTATTGCCTTAGCAATTGATAGGCCTAGCCCATGCCCTCCACTATTTCTAGAACGAGACTTATCAACAC
This sequence comes from Sporacetigenium mesophilum DSM 16796, assembly GCF_059569055.1. Classification (NCBI taxonomy): domain Bacteria; kingdom Bacillati; phylum Bacillota; class Clostridia; order Peptostreptococcales; family Tepidibacteraceae; genus Sporacetigenium; species Sporacetigenium mesophilum. The sequence goes on from NZ_JCANUR010000001.1 coordinate 477,058, forward strand.
GATAAAATCTGTCAAATATTTTATCTAAGTGTTCTTTAGAAATTCCCTTTCCAGTATTAGTAACTGATAAAATAATATTGTTGTTTTGTTTTTTCAAAGTAACATTTACTTTTCCATTAGAATTTGTATATTTTAGGGCATTATCTAAAAGTATCATTATTACTTGTTTAATTTGTTCCTTATTGCCATGTACTAATAAATTGGGCTCAATATCATAATCTAATAATATATTATTTTCAAATATAACAGCTTCCATTGTTAAAATTACGTTTTCAATTGTTTCACTTAAATCAAAATCAGAAAATAACATCTTTACATTCGAAGAATCAATTTGTGTAAGATAAAGTAAATCATTTGTAAGTTTTGTCATTCTTTCAACTTCAGACTTAATATAATAAAGCCATTTTGACTTATTTTCATTTAAAAGAACATCTACATTTGTATTAATAACAGCAAGAGGTGTTTTAAGTTCATGCGATGCATCTTCAATAAATTGCTTTTGTTTATCAAATGCTTCTTTAATTGGTTTTATAGCCTTATTAGCAAAGAATCTACTTATAAAGAAAATAATAATTAACATAAATAATGCTACAATTAAAAATGTATAAATTAAATTTGTAAGTATATTTTGTCTTGAAGTTATATCCAAAAATACTATCCTGTATCCATTCACATATTGTTCTTTAATAAATGCCCAGTTATAATCACCTAATTTAAATTTTCCTGTGTTACTACTTTTAGACAGTGCAATATCTTTAGCACTTTCATAAAATTCATTGTCCATATCAAATACAGAAAAAGAGCTTATTATACTACCTTCAGTATCAGTTATTAAACTAAAAGAAACTGACCTTTCTTTAGGAAAATTATTAGCGGGGCTATGTGGTAAATCCTTGGGATTTAGATTTGGCCTTTTATCAAATCCTGATAATTTATTCAATTCCATATCTATATCTCTTTGTACATTATTATATGTAATTAAATATATAGATGAAAAGGCAGCAAGCATCATCACAGAAATTATGACCAAATTAAGAATTAGAAATTTATTTCTAAGTTGTTTAAACATTTAATTTCTTACCTCCAGAATATATCCTACCCCTCGAATAGTACTTATTCCTACATTGGAGCTTAAGAACTTAAGCTTTTTTCTTAAAAAAGAAACATACACTTCTACATGGTTGTGTTCAACATCAGAATCAAATCCCCAAAGTTTTTCAATTATTAATTCTTTAGAAGTAACAATATTTTTTCTAGAAATAAGAAGTTCTAAAAGTTCACTTTCCTTTAATATTAGCTTAATATCTTTATTTTCTTTAGATAGCTTTAGAGTTGAAGTATCTAATTCAATATCCCCAAATTTTAAAGTGTTATCAGGTAATATTTCATCTTTTCTTCTTGATAAAGCTCTTATTCTTGCAAGTAATTCTTCTGTTGCAAATGGCTTTGGGAGATAGTCATCTGCACCACTATCAAGTCCGACAACTTTATCAGAAATTTCTCCTTTAGCTGTAAGCATTATAACTGGAGTTTTTATTCCTTCCTTTCTTATTTGCTTAAGTATACTTATACCGTCCAATTTAGGAAGCATAATATCCAATATTATCAAGTCATAAATATCACTTAAAGCATTATCAAGTCCAGATTCTCCATCGTTAACTGTATCAACTGTATAATTATTTTTTCTAAGTATTTGAGTTAATGCTTCTGCTAAATGAAGCTCATCTTCTACTAATAATATTCTCAAAATAAAAACCTCCAATTTATTTTAACTTCCATTTGAGCGACAGACCTGGTCTTCAATGCCGCTTAAGACATGAGCGTAGCGAATTTTATTCATTATTATACCATATCAAACCTTAAACAAACCTTAAATAAACCTTAAGTGAAAAATATAAAACTATTTAAGGTTTGTTTAAGGTTTACTTTGTAGAATTGTACTCAGAAAGGGGTGATAGTATGGCAATTGAAGTTTTTAACAGACATGAAACTAAGTTTTTAATTGATAAAGATACATATGACTCTATTCAAAATGATCTTATGAGATATATGGAGTTTGATGACTATAACAAGGAACATGGATTTTATACAATAAGCAATATTTACTTTGATACAGATGATGATTATTTAATAAGAACCTCTTTATCTAAACCAACATATAAAGAAAAACTTAGAATAAGGTCTTATGGGGTTCCAGATATTGATGACAAGGTGTATTTGGAGATAAAGAAAAAGTTCAACGGTATTGTAAACAAAAGAAGAACAAAATTAAAGCTAAATGAAGCTTACGATTTTATAAAAACAGGTACAAAACCTGATATTAAAAAGTACATGAATAAGCAGGTAATGAATGAAATTGAGTATATTTTAAAAATCTATGATCTCAGTCCTAAAGTATATTTAGCTTATGACAGAAAGGCACTGTTTTCTAAAAAAAACAAAGATCTTAGAATAACATTTGATACAAATATAAGAACAAGAAGATATGATTTAAACCTTGAAATGGGGGACTATGGAGAAAGTTTATTAGAAAGTAATAAGTACCTTATGGAAGTTAAAGCAGAAAAGAATATTCCAATATGGCTTTCAAAGCTGCTTTCAGAATACAAAATATACAAAACAAGTTTTTCAAAATACGGCAATGAATATAAAAAGATGTTATCAAGTGAAAGAAATATGAAAGGAGAAAAAACAGTATGTTACAATCAATATTCAACTCAACATCAGTTGATACAACAATATCTTTAACAAATGCAATATTAACAATGGTAATATCATTTATTTCAGGAGGGTTAATAAGTTTTACTTATATGAAAACATGTAATAAAAAAGGATATTCTCAAAACTTTTCCTTAACCCTGATTCTTATTCCTATAGTCGTTGCAATAATTGTGTTATTAATAGGAAGTAATATTGCAAGAGCATTCAGTTTAGCCGGTGCATTTTCAATAATTAAATTTAGAAGCGAGCCGGGAGATCCAAAGGATATATCCTACATTCTATTTACAATGGCAGCAGGCCTTGCTTGTGGAGTTGGAGCTTTTGGATATGCAATTTTATTTACAATGTTCCTTTGTTTATTAATGTTTACTCTAAATTTACTTAATTTTGGTTCAAAGAAAACATCACAAAAATTACTTAAAGTAACTATACCAGAAGATTTAAACTACGAAGACGCTTTTGACGATGTATTTGAAAAATTTACAAATAGTTATGACCTTATAAAGGTTAAAACTACTGATTTAGGTAGTCTTTATCAACTTGTTTATACAGTGTCAATGGATAATAATACAAGTCAAAAAGAATTTTTAGATGATCTAAGATGTAGAAATGGCAACTTAAATATTACATTATCTATGCATGCTGACAAATTAGAGTATTAATGGAGGATAATAAAATGATTGAGAATGGAAAAATGAAAAAAATATTAGCTATAGCCATTGTAGCAGTAGCCATACTAACAACAGTTATATATAAAGCTTATAATGGAAAATCAATATCTACATCTAATACAACAAATAAAACATCAGCAAATTACGAATCAATATTTAAAAAAGATAAGGTAATAGATATTAAAGTTGAAATTTCAGAAAAGGATTTAAAGGGTATACTTGAAGATCCTATGGCAGAGGAATATAAAAGTGCAAAGGTTACGGTTAATGGTGTAACTGTAGAAAATGTAGGTTTTAGAACGAAAGGAAACCTTACTCTAAAATCTGTTGCAAATACTGACTCTAATCGTTATAGCTTTAGAATCAAGTTAGATGAATATGTAGAAGGTCAAAATCTTCTTGGACTAGATGAATTTGTTGTAAACAACATGTATTCAGACCCTTCATATATGCGTGAATATTTAAGTTATGAAGCTCTTAGAGAAATAGGGGCAGATGTACCAGAAGCAGTTTATACAAATCTATATATAAATGATGAACTTTATGGATTCTACCTTTGTGTTGAAGCTGTAGATGATAGTTTCTTAGAAAGAACATTTGGCAAAAACGATGGAAATTTGTATAAGCAAGAACAAGGTAGCACACTTAAATATGTAGAAGGTAGTAACTATGATAAAAGTGAATTAAAATCAGGAGATGATGATACAAAAAAAGATATTAAGAATTTAATAAGTACTTTGAATGAAATGCCAGATGGGAAAAAGGGAGATATTGAAAGTGTTCTAGATGTAAATAGTGCATTAAAATATATTGCAGCTAATACTGTTCTTGGCAATTATGATAGCTATAGTGGAAATCTTACACAAAATTACTATTTATATAGCCAAAACGGAAAATTTACTGTTATTCCTTGGGATTACAATATGTCACTGGGAGGATTTAGTGCAGGAGGAGATGCCACAACTATACCTATAGATGAACCAGTAATGGGAGTTAATATAGAAGATGTTCCGTTAATAGATAATTTATTGGAAGTAGAAGAGTATAAAACAAAATATCATGAGTATGTACAACAGCTTAATAGCTATCTTGAAAAATTTGAACCAAGAGTCACAGAACTTGCCAATATTATAAGACCGTACGTTGAGAAAGATCCTACGAAATTTTATACAATGGAACAGTTTGAAGAAAATATAAGATATTCAGATATTAATAATACAGACGAGGTATCAAGTGCTTCACAAAATCAAAAAAATAATGAAAAGCCGGAAGGAATGCTACCAGAAGTACCAAAAGGACAATTACCACCAGGTAAGCCTAATGGAGATAAAGGCATGATGGGCAGATCCATTATTAATTATGTGAGAGATAGAGTTGAGAATATTAAAAAACAGTTATCAGGAGAACTTCCTACAACCGGAAATATAACTATGAATAACAAAATGGGATTTAGAAGATAAGTTTTTGGAACTAGGTAATAGATAGAAAAATAATATTATAAGAAAGGGAAAATTATGATGAAAATAATAAACAAAAAAGTATATATTATAGTAGCTATTTTGGCAGTTGTATTGACTATAACTTTAGGTGCATATGCAAAATCAAAAGAAAATACTGTAGGTCGTGTAGGAGATGAGGTTATTACTAAGGATGAGTTATATGCATATTTAGTTAAGGAAAATGGACAAACAGCACTGAATTCATTAGTTGCTGAGAAAGTTATTGATTTAGAAGCTAAGAAAGAAAAAATTAATATTACTGATGAAGAGATAGAGAAAAAATTAAATGAGACTATTGATGAAAATGGAGGAGAAGAAACATTTAACCAAACACTAGAGTATTACGGGTACACAATGGATGATATAAAAAAGAATATTAAGCAAGATTTAATTGTTAGAAAACTACTTGGAACTAATATAAAAATAACAGAAGATGATATGAAAACTTATTTTGAAGAAAATAAGGAAAGCTTTAATGATGCTAAATATGAAGAAACTAAAGAAAAAATTAAAGATCTTATTTTTGAGGAAAAGTTACCAACTGAATACAATACGTGGATTGAAAATAAAATTACTGAATATGAAATAAAAACATCGTTATAAAATAGGCTAGCCATTTGGTTAGCCTGTTTTTTGTTAATCATACTATTTAGTGGATAAATTGGTAATAAATAATTGACAAATCTTACTGAACATGATAATCTTTATCAGTAGAGAATAATTATAAAATAAAAAAATATATATAAAGTAAGGTGAGATATTATGTTATTATCAAAAGCTAAGATAGGTCAAACAGTTAAAATTAAAAGCGTTGAAGGTAAAGAAAAAACTAAAAATTTCCTTTTTACATTAGGATGTTTTGAAGGCGAAGAAGTTACATTAATATCAAAACTTGCAGGTAACTTTGTAATTAACATTAAAGATAGTAGATATGCTATAGATGAAGGTATGGCAAAATCTATTGTAATAGAGCAATAAGTATATTATTAATATGCTATGAATTTAGCATATTTTTATTTAAAGTTTCATTGAGAATGATTATTACTACATATTGAATTTATAAATTAATTTAGGAGGAAGTATTATGAAGATAGCTTTAGCTGGTAATCCTAACTGCGGGAAAACCACTCTGTACAATGCAATTACAGGTAAAACTGAAAACGTTGGTAACTGGGCGGGAGTTACTATAGAAAAGAAAGAATCAGATCTTAAGAAAAAGTATAATCCTAAGGGGCATAATGTTACAATAGTCGACCTTCCAGGTGCATACTCTATTTCACCATTTACTGGTGAAGAAAAAATAACTAGAGATTTTATTTTAGATGAAAAACCAGATGTAATAATAAATATTGTTGACGGAGCTAATATTAGCAGAAGTTTATTCTTTACAACTCAACTTTTAGAGTTAGGGATTCCGGTAGTTATTGCTCTTAATAAAAATGATATTATATCAAAAAGAGGAGATAAGGTAGATGGAGTTGCCTTAGGCAAAGAGCTAAACTGTAAGGTTATATCTACCACTGCTACATCAGAAGATGGTTTATTAAATTTAGTTAATGAAGCTATAAAATTAGGAAATGAAAAGAAAACTCAAATGTCTCCTATTTTTAGAGGGAATGATTCAGATATAGCAAGACAAAAATTCGTAGACGAAATTATAAAGAAGTGTCAAGTTAAGAAAAGAGATGCAAGCAAAGTTAACTTATCTGATAAAGTAGATATGATTGTAGCTCATAAATGGCTTGGACTACCAATATTTTTCCTAATAATGTGGGCAGTATTCTCATTTTCTATTAATGGTCTAGGAGGATATTTATCAGCATATTTTAATGATGTAGTATTTGGAGAAATAGTTCCTAATGCAGCAAATAGCTTCCTTGAAGGATTAGGAATTAACCCATTATTACAAGCTGTTATTGTAGACGGTGCAATAGGTGGAGTTGGAGCAGTTATAGGTTTCTTACCTTTAGTTATGGTATTATTCTTCTGTTTATCACTACTTGAAGATGGTGGATATATGGCAAGAGTTGCAGTATTAATGGATAGATTTTTCAAGAAGATTGGTCTTTCTGGTAAATCTATAATACCAATGATAGTAGGTTCTGGATGTGCAATCCCTGGGGTTATGTCAACAAGAACAATAGAAGATATAAATGAGAAGAGAATGACTACAATTCTTACTCCATTTGTACCTTGTGGTGCTAAACTTCCAATTATAGCTTTATTTACAGCGGTATTTTTCCCAGATAATGTATGGGTTGGACCTAGTGTATATATGCTTGCAATAGCAATGATTATAATTGGAGGACTTTTACTTAAAAAGTTATTTGTATGGGAGAGTACATCTCAATTTATAATGGAACTTCCTGAATATAAAATACCAAGTTTATCATATGCATTTTCTCAAATGATTGATAAAGCAAAAGGATTTATACGTAAAGCAACAACAATAATATTAGTATGTAATACTGTAATATGGTTTGCACAAGCATATAGCTGGACACTTTCTCCAGTAGAAGATCAAAGCTTAAGTATACTTGCTTCAGTTGGATCAGTTATAGCTCCAATATTAATTCCACTTGGATTTGTTGGATGGCAGCTAGCAGCTGCAGCAATAACAGGATTTATAGCTAAAGAAAATGTTGTTGCTACATTTGCAGTACTTTTAGCTGTAGCTTCAGAAGAAGCTCTACACTTACCTGGAGGAACTTTAACAGAATTCTTTACTCCAGTAACTGCATTTGCTTACCTTGCATTTAATTTATTTACACCACCATGCTTTGCAGCAATTGGAGCTATGAACTCAGAGATGGGATCTAAGAAGTGGTTATTTAGAGCTCTTGGTTTCCAATTTGGTTGTGGGTATATAGTAGCTATGTTAATAACTCAAATTGGTTCATTAATAGTATATAAAACACCAGCAGTAGGATTTGTTCCTGCAATAATAATACTTGCTATAACTGTAGTTTATATTGTTTTCACTATAAAAAAAGCGGATACTAAACTTGAAGTATTAGGAGTTGAAGTATAATGTTAGCAAATATAATAGTAGGATTAATTTTTGCAGCAATAATATTATCTGCATTAAAAAAAGTACGTAAAGACGTTAAAAACCAAACTTGCAGTGGTTGTGGTAGTAGTTGTTCTAGTAAAAGTAAATGTGGTAAAATTTAAATACTTGTATATGTATATGCAGACTATAGTCCTAGTTGGGAATTTAGTCTGCATTTTTATTATGTAAAGATATATAATTTAAATATAGATAAAATGCAAGGAGAAAATGTATATGATAGAACAAACTCCTAAATGGAAAAAGAATTTTTTTGCAATATGGACTGGGCAAGCGGTTTCACTTATTACTAGTGCAATATTACAAATGGCAATTATTTATTATCTTACAGAAAAAACTCAATCAGCAATGATATTGTCAATTGCTTCATTAGTTGGACTTCTACCATTTGCAGTCTTTGGGCCTTGGATTGGTGTGTTAGTTGATCGCCATGACAGAAAGAAGATTATGATTATCGCTGATTTAATTAATGCTATAGCAGGTTTAGCATTATTTATTATTGCCTTTTATACAGAACTTCCAATCTGGATGGTTATGGTTGTATTGTTTATCCGAAGTATAGGAACAGCGTTTCATTCTCCAGCATTAAGTGCAACAACACCTCTTTTGGTGCCAGAAGAATATTTAACAAAATGCGCTGGTTACACCCAGTCAATGCAGTCAATTAGTTATATTGTAAGTCCTGCTATTGCAGCTTTTTTATATTCAATTTGGGATTTAAATTTTATTATATTAATTGATGTATTAGGTGCTATAATTGCTTGTACAACAGTAGCCTTTATATATATTCCAAAATTAAAAATAGAGCAAAAACAATTAAAAAAGAATTTTATGAAAGAAATGAAAGATGGATTTTTTGCTTTGAAAGAAAACAAAGGTGTGTTCACTGTACTTTTAGTAGGAACCATATATATGCTTATATATATGCCAATGAATGTTCTCTTTCCACTTATAAGTACGAGTTATTTTAATGGAACGTCTGTACATGTTTCAATTGCGCAAATGTCTTTCTCCACTGGTATGCTTGTGGGGGGCATCTTATTAGGGCTAATAGGCGGACATAAGAAAAAGGTTTTTTTAATGTGTACATCAATTCTGATAGTGGGATTAAGCTTAACAATTTCGGGATTATTACCTTCAAAAGGTTTTATTGTATTCGCTATAAGTTGTGGTGTTATGGGACTTTCTGTTCCTTTTTACAGTGGTGCCCAAACAGCCCTTATTCAAGAAAAAATCAAAGTAGAATATTTAGGAAGGGTTTTTTCTCTTACAGGAGGTATAATGTCAATGGTAATTCCTATAGGCTTAATACCTTCTGGGTTTTTAGCAGACAAAATAGGTGTAAATTATTTGTTTGTTATATCAGGTATTTTAATTATAATCATTGCTATTATTTTTCCACTCATCCCGTCTATTAGAGAACTTGATCACAAATAAACTAAATAATAGACAATTAGTTACTAAAGGTCCAGTAAATATAATTTCAAATTACATTTACTGGACCTTTAATTTATAATATTAATAATTTACTAATATCATCATCTATTTCTACTGGTGAAAATGCAACAATAGTTGAAGTAAGTGCATATGAAGATATTTCACTTATAAATTCTTCAACCTCGCTTAAGTCTGAAACACATAATTTAACTAGAAAGCACCCATCTCCAGCAATTCTATAACACCATTCGCTTTTTGGATAATCTTTAATAAAGACCTTAAATTTTTCATATTCTCCATTTCTCATTGTAATTTTTATTATGCAATCAATAGGAAACCCTAATTTTTTCTTATTTATTTTTATTGTATACTTTTCAATGATTCCAATGTCTTCAAGTCTTTTTACTCTTTCCGAAACAGAAGGAGGGGAAAGATTAATGTGTTTTGATAATTCTCTTATAGATAATCGACTGTTTTTTTGTAATTCGGATAAAATCATAACATCGATTTCATCAAGTTTCATATGCAATCAACTCCTTAATATTTTATTTCATTTGAAATATTTATTATATTATTATATGTCAAACGAAATGTGATTGAGACAAAATATATAATATAATATTAATAAATAAATTAATAACAATAGAGGTGGATAATATGGCTAGAATAGCCTTGTCAAAAAAAGGGAATACACCATTTGAGCAATTGTTAGGTCATAACAGTAATGTACTTGAGAGTTGGAGTAATTTAGAGATAGAATTTTTTAAATCAAATACTTTTAGTGATGAGCTAAAAGAAGAAGTAAGGAGAACTCTTGCATTTAACAATGGGTGCCAGTATTGTATGGCAAAGGGGAAACCTTCAGAAAATATATCTGATCCAAAAACTTTAGCTGCTGTTAAATTTGCAGATATGTTTTGCAAGAATAGCGTAGATACTAAAGAATTTGAAAAACTAAAATCATTATTTAAAGACGATGAAATATCTGAACTTTGTGCATTTATATCTTTTATAAGTGCATCACAAAAATTTGGAGCTACACTAGATTTACAACCAAGTTGTCCATTATAGTAATATTTATTTAAGCTAGGTTTCCCTAGCTTTTTTTATATTTAAATACCAAAGATTAATTAAAAATGATATAATTGAATAAGCAACAGTATATTTGTACAATTTATTATTACATAAAAACAATATCAAAATGGAAGGAAGTATTTAAAATGGCAGGAAACAGAGTGATTTGTACTGAAAATAATGTTGATTACATTACTATTAGAAAGGCAATGATTGAAGGTGCAAGAACAATAGAAGAATTAGTAGAAATGACAGGAGTTTGTACTGACTGTGAAGGATGTAAAAGTGAGTTAGAAGGTATACTTTCATCTGTATGTGGTTGTATGAATGTTTCACTAAAAGCAGTAGTAGAAGCTGTAAAAAACGGTGCTAATACTGTAGAAAAAGTTGGAGAAGTAACAAAAGCAGGTACAGGAGAAGGTTGTGGAAGATGTAAAGGTCTTATACAAAATATAATCGATCTAGGAAGATAAGATAAATATAAATGTTAATTAAAAGCTTACAGTATGTTAAACACTGTAAGCTTTTTATATTGTAGTCATATAATATATGAAGACATAAGAAAGTGGAGGGGGCAATAGCATGATAAAGGCAACAAAGTTAGCAGTAGAAAAATTTAATGAGGTTATTTTAAATCAGAAAAATCCTGAAAATACTGTGCTTAGAATTATATTTGGCGGATTTGGTGGATGAGGTGGACCAAAATTTGAATTAACTCTGGATGAGTTAAAGAATCAAGACGATATTTTAGAAGAATCAAGTGGGATTAAAATCGTATATAATTCAAATATTGAAGAATATCTACGTAATGTCGTTATTGATTATTCAGATAGTTGGTATAAACGTGGATTTTTTATTACAGATGGAGAATCCTCTTGCTAAATTATATTGAAAGTTTAATAAATGATTTAAAATTAACTTATAATTTAAGTCATTCTAATGTTTCATTAAATAAAAAGGATGAAAATATAGAGGTACCAATACAGGAAAGGGGTCAGGCCTTGGAATGGCAATATCAAAGCAAATTATAGAAGGCCATGAGGATAATATTGAGGTAAAAAGTAAATTAGGAGTTGGAACAAAAGTAACTATATTATTCAAAGGATAAAATATTAAAAGTTAGTTAAGGTATATTTATACATATACCTTAACTAACTTAGTATAATGAAATTTAAATAATTAGATTTATTAGCTTTATTTCTTTAATTGATGTTTCCACGACATAAGACCGCTACTAAGATGATAAACTTGAGTAAAATTATTATTTACTAAAACCTTTACTGCTGAAGGACTTCTTCCCCCTGATGCACAGTGTACAAGAATAGGAGAATCCTTATACTTATCTAATTCTTTGACTCTAGAAGATACAGACTCTACAGGAATGTTCTTAGCTTTAGGTATATGACCTGAATCAAATTCACCTTTTGTTCTAACATCAAGGATAACCATACCTTTATTTTCATTTATTAACTTGTGAGCTTCATCAGCATTTATATTTTTTACATTCTTATTATTAAACATAAAGAACCTCTTTCTAAGCATTGTGAAGACAATGAAAGCAACTAATAGCCACCATATTGTATTTTGCAAAAATATCACCTCTTGACATGAATTAGTATATTATAATATTACGATAATATGATATCACATAATATATTAATAGTAAACCCCTAATATTTATTGGTGCTTGGTCTACAACAAAAATTCCACTACTTCTTTTCGAAGGTTCTGCAATGGGATGGAAATTTACTGGACTAAGATTTATTATAAATATATTCGGTATTGCATTTATAGCTTATGCTACTGAACGGCTGTTATCAGACAGCGAAAAAGAAACAATATATAATAATGCAATGTAAAAAAGCAGAGTTTTTTCTCTGCTTTTTTGTTTATCTAGAAATATTTTTCAAAAATTTTACAATTCCAATGATGCTACTATTGTAACAAAACTATAAAAAGATAAATAGTATATAATAGAATTTTTTTGTTTAAGGAGGTAAAAATTGAGAAAATGTCCTGTATTTAAAAATAAAAAAGTTATTCCAGACAATCTTGTAAGGCTGGCTATAGAAAAAATAAATGAAAATAAAAAAGACAAAATTAATATTATATGGCTTGAAGCAGCAGGTTGTTCTGGAAACATAATATCTTTACTTAATGCACAAGACCCAGATGTAATATATTTACTTACTCAAATGGTAAATTTAAGATACAATAACAGTCTTATGGCAGAGGAAGGCCAAGAAGCATTTGAAAAGTTTCTTCAAACATTAGAAACCGATTTTATACTTATAGTAGAAGGTGCAGTTGCTACAAAGGACAATGGACTTTACAACTGTATAGCTAGATACAATGGGAGATTAATAACTGGAATGGAAGCAGTGGCTATGGCAGGTCAAAGAGCAAAGTATGTTTTGGCTGTAGGTTCATGTGCATCATATAGAGGTCCATCAGCAGCAAATCCAAATCCATCTTTGAGTAAAAGTGTATACGACTTTTTAGATAGAGAAGTTATAAGAGTACCTGGATGTCCAAGTCATCCAAAGTGGATTATAGGAACACTGGCACATATTATATCATTTGGGAAGCCAGAGCTTGATGAGGAAAACAGACCAGTACTTTTTTATGGAGTAACTATTCACGATAGATGTGAAAGAAGATCTTATTTTGATAAAGGAATATTTGCACAAAAATTAGGAGACAAGGAATGTATGTTTAAATTAGGATGTAGAGGTCCTATTACTAAAGCACCTTGTCCAATGACAAGATGGAATAATAGTGAGAACTGGCCAGTAGGAGATAACACTCCATGTATTGGATGTGCTAGAAATGGATTTCCAGATTCTATGCAACCATTTGTAAGATATTAAGGGGGACATTATGGGAGAGAAGGTAGTTATAAATCCACTTACTAGAATAAGTGGTTTTTTGGAAATAGAGGTTGATATAGAAAACAATATAATAAAAGATGCAAGAAGTAGTGGTATGATGTTTAGAGGATTTGAAAAAATGCTAGAAGGAAGAAATCCGCTAGATTCTATATATTTTACTCAAAGAATATGTGGTATTTGTTCAACTGCTCACTCCATGTCATCAGCAATAGCACTAGAAAATGCACTAGGGGTAATACCTGATAATAACGATATATTAATTAGAAACTTTATTCATGGATGTGAGTTTTTACAAAATCACTTAAGGCATTTTTATCAATATACATTCCCTGATTTTGTAGATTTACCAGACATAAATCCTATACATAAGGATTCCTATGGAGATTATAGACTTCCAAAGGAATTAAATGAAAAACTAAGTAATCACTATTTAGAATCTATAAAACACAGTAGAGAAGCTCACAAGATGCTTGCAATTCTTGGAGGAAAGGCTCCTCACAACCACGGCGTATTTGTTGGAGGAGTTACAGTAAATATGAATGCAAAAATATATATAGAAATAACTTCAATACTAAAAGGTATTAAGGATTTTATAGAAAATATAATGATTGACGATGTTTATATAATATCTAATTGTTATAAAGACTATTTTGAAAATGGAATTGGATATGGCAACTTAATGACATATGGTGCCTTTAATGACTATCCTTATGAGGATTTAACTTATGTAAAGCCAGGAGTTTTAATAAATGGAAATAGACATGAGTTTGATGTAAATAAAATTACTGAAAGTGTACATTATTCATGGTATGAAGGAAATTTGGAACCAAATGTATACAAAAAAGATGCATATAGCTGGGTTAAATCACCAAGATATGAAGGATATGCAATGGAAGTAGGGCCTTTAGCTAGAATGTATTTAAGTAATGAATATACTAGGGGAATATCAACTATGGATAGAACTATTGCTAGAGTTTTAGAGGCGAATAAAATATGTAATATACTACAAGGGCTTTTAAGTGAAATAATACTTAAACCTGCAAATCAAAGTGTATATGAAATTCCAGATAAGGCATATGGGGTAGGTCTTGTTGGAACTACAAGGGGAGATTTAGGTCATTGGATTAATATAGAAGATAAAAAAATAAAGAATTATACAATAATAACCCCATCTGGATGGAATATATCTCCAACTGATAACAACAATGTAAAGGGAGTTGTTGAAAAGTGTTTAATTGGAACCTTTGTAAAAGATACAAAGAATCCTGTGGAAATAGGAAGAATAGTTAGATCATTTGATCCATGTGTTTCATGTGCTACTCACATTATAAGCGATAAACATTCTAGTATATCAATAAGGGTTGTTTAATATGGTAAAAATAATAGCCATAGGAAACACATTAATGGGAGACGATGCAATAGGTATAGAAGTGTTAAAAAATATTAAAGATGAGTTGATGAATTTATCAAAGGATATTGAAGTTATCATAGGCGAAACTGATTTTATATATTGTTTAAATAAAATAGATGAAGATGACTTTGCAATAATATTAGATAGCACATATTTAGGATTAAGGCCTGGGGAAATTACAGTTAATACATTTGATGAACGCATAAAAAATTTAAGTTTAAGTAATTCACATCATGATTTAAATCTTGTAAGATTAATTAATAAATATAAAAAAGATATAGATGGATTTATTATTGGAATAGAAGCTTATGATATTAGTTACAGTTTAGCTATATCAAATGAGTTAAAGTCAATATTTGATAATATATGCTTAAATGTAATAAATACAGTACGTCAAAATCTAGTTTAGATTTTGGCGTATTTTCCTTTTATAAACATATTATTAAATGAGGTGATAAAATTATGAATCAAAAAATTTTGTACTTACAACAAATGGAATTGTTTTCAGTTTGTCCTTATCAAAAATTTTATTATAATGAAATGTTAAAAAGAGAGATGAGAAAGTTAAGACAAGAAAACACAAGGGAGTTTACAATTGAAGAACTAGCAAATTACGATGGATCTAATGGAAAACCTGCTTATGTTGCTATAGACGGTATAGTTTATGATGTAAGTTTGGAAGCTACATGGGGCGGGTCAACTCATTTTGGTCTTTATGCAGGTAAAGATTTAACTAATGAATTTACATCATGCCATGGAAATATAGAAATACTACAAAATCTGCCTAAAGTTGGAGTTTTGAAATAATGCATGAGATCTCTGTTGTTAGCAATATGCTAGACATAATACATGAAAATGCCAGTGAAAACAATATAAAGACTATAACTAAAGTAGTTGTAGATATTGGAGAATTTACTTGTATAGAAGAATCATCTTTTAGATTTTCCTTTGAAACTATGAAAATAGGAACTATATGTGAAAATGCAAATCTTATAATAAATAAAATAAAACCAAGTGCCAAATGTTTTAATTGTAATGAAGTATTTAATATAACTTATACAAATAAACTATGTCCTAATTGTAATACTTTTTCAAGTAATATAATAACTGGATATGAGTTATTAGTAAATTCTATAGAGGGTGAGTTAAATGAAGGTAATAAATATTAAAAAAGATATACTAAAAAACAATAATTATATAGCAGATAAAAATAGAAAATTATTAAATAATAAAAAAGTATTCACAGTAAATTTGCTAGGGTCTCCAGGAAGTGGAAAAACATCAGTATTAGAAAAAATTATAGAAAACTTCACAGATAATATAAGTATGTCTGTTATTGAAGGAGATTTATATACTACAAAGGATGCAAAAAGGATAGAGGACAAAGGAATAGACGTTATTCAAGTAAATACAGGGGGAGCATGCCACTTAGATGCATCTATGATAGAAGAAGCTATTAATGATATAGATACAGATAATACAGATTTTTTAGTAATAGAAAATGTAGGTAACTTAGTTTGTCCTGCATCCTATGATTTAAGTGAAGATATAAAAGTTACTGTTATGAGTGTAACTGAAGGAAATGACAAGCCACTTAAATATCCTTCTATGTTTCAAAAATCTCAAGTTATAATACTTAACAAAATAGATTTAATAGACTTTACTGATTTTGATATGAATGAATTTTATAAAGATATAAAAAGCTTAAATGAAGATGCTTTAGTATTTGAGTTATCATGTAGAAATACAATAGGAATAGATAATCTTTGTAATTATCTAAAATCTAAAATAATTGAGAAAAAGTCTTGGAGTGAGGACATTGAAAATAATTAGAAAGTATATAGTTGTAAAAGGCATAGTACAAGGGGTTGGGTTTAGGCCATTTGTTTATAAAAGTGCCATTAATAACAATTTAAATGGATATGTAAACAATAGCTCAAAAGGAGTTTTTATAGATGTTCAAGGATATGAAATTGATACAAATAATTTTATAGATGATATTAAGTATAAATCTCCTATACTTTCTCAAGTAAATGAAATTATTGTAGAAGAAAGATCTATTTGTAATTACAAAAACTTTAAAATAAAAGAAAGTGAAGAAAGTAAAGATGAAATAACTCTTATATCTCCTGATATTGCAGTTTGTAATGAATGTATAAAAGATATAAGTGAAAATACAAACAAAAGATATAAATACCCTTTTACAAACTGCACAAATTGCGGTCCAAGATTTTCAATTATAAAGAAACTTCCATATGATAGACCATTTACTACTATGAATGAATTTAAAATGTGTGATGATTGTAAAAAAGAATACAAAAATCCATTAAATAGAAGATTTCATGCACAGCCTAATGGATGTAGTAAATGCGGTCCTAGTGTTTATCTTATAGATAATAATGGAAAAACAATAGGTACTAATGATCCTGTAAAAGAAGCTATAGATTTTATAAAAAAAGGAAATATACTTGGGGTAAAGGGCATTGGAGGATTTCACCTATGTTGTAACGGAAAAGATTATGACGTGATAAATAAACTTAGAATTAGAAAAAACAGGCCTACAAAACCACTTGCACTTATGATGAAGGATGTAAAAACAGTAAAAAAATACTGTTATGTAAATGAAAAAGAAGAAGAGATACTTACTGGGAATAAAAAGCCAATATTATTATTAAATAAAAAAGATAAAGGATTACCTTATAATATATCACCTCATAACAATAAGTTAGGGGTTATGCTTCCATACACTCCACTTCATCACTTATTACTTGAAGATTTAGATGTACTTGTAATGACTAGTGCAAATGTCAGCGGGCTTCCTATTATTTATAAAAATGAAGAAGCTATAAAAAAGCTAAATAATATAGTTGATTACTTGTTAATACACAATAGAGATATAAATATACCTGTAGACGACTCTGTAAGTAGAGTAGTATTAGGTGAGGAAAGAATAATTAGAAATTCTAGAGGTTACTCACCGATATCTATGAATATAGACTTAAAATCTGAAATACTATCATGTGGTTCAAATCTTAAAAATACATTTTCAATATCTAAAAATAAGAATATATTTATAAGCCAGTATATAGGAGATATAAAAAACACAGAAACATACTATAACTTTGAATATAATTTAAATCACTTCAAAGAAATATACAATATAAATCCAGAAGTTGTAGCATATGATATGCACCCTAATTATTGGAGTAATGAATTTATAAACAAGTACAATATAAAAATACCTGTTCAACATCATCATGCCCATATCATAAGTTGTATGGTTGAAAATGAGATAGACGACAATGTTATAGGATTGGCCTTTGATGGAAATGGATATGGAACTGATGGCAATATATGGGGTGGCGAGTTTTTAATTTGCGATTATAAAAACTTTAGAAGAGTGGGCCATTTAAATTATATAAACTTACCTGGGGGAGATAGTGCAATTAAAGAACCTTGGAAAACTTCCATAAGCTATTTATATAAAACATACAAAGAAGATATATATAACTATATTCCAGAAAACTTAAATGATAAAAATATAAAACCTATAATTTCAATGATAAAAAACAACATAAACTCCCCACTTACATCTAGTATTGGAAGGCTATTTGATGCTGTAAGTTCAATTATTATATACAAAGATAAAATAAGTTTTGAAGGAGAAGCTGCAATACTATTAGAGACTATAGCAAATAAAGATGAAAATGATAAGTACAACTATGGAGTAGATTATATAAATGAAAAGTATATTATAAATACTGATAAACTTATAAGAGGTATAATAAATGATTTAAAAAACAATGTAGATATAAAAAATATATCTATGAAATTTCACAATACAATAGTAGATATGTCTTTATTTCTTTGCAATAAACTACATGAAAAATACAATATAAACAAAGTTGTATTAAGTGGAGGAGTATTTCAAAATGAAATATTACTAGAAAATATATATAAAAAGCTAAAAGAAAATGGATTTGATGTTTTTATACATAAAAAAATACCTACAAATGACAGTGGTATAAGTTTAGGCCAAATTGTTATAGCAAACAACAATATATAGGAGGTTTTTATGTGTGTTGCAGTTCCAGTAGAAATTATTGAGATAATGGGGAATAAGGCAATTATAAACTACGGTGGAGTAAAAAGCAAAGTAGATATAAGTTTAGTTGAAGATTTAAATATAGGGGACTATGTTTTAATTCATGCAGGATGCGCAATAGAAAAAATAGATTGTTATGAAGCTAAAAAAACTTTAGAGTTATTAAAGTTGTTATGTGGTGAAGACATATGAATTATATAAAAGAATTAAAAGATCCTAAATTAGCTAAAAGTATTTTACAAAAAATAAATGATTGCAAAAGAGAAATAAACATAATGGAAGTTTGTGGAACTCATACAATGAATATATTTAAAAGTGGAATAAGAGATTTAATTCCAAGTAATATAAACCTTATATGTGGACCAGGATGTCCTGTATGTGTAACACCACAAAATTATATAGACAGTGCAATGGAATTATCAAAAAATGAAAATGTCATAATAGCTACATTTGGAGACTTAATAAAAGTACCTGGAAGTAAAAGTAGTTTACAAATACAAAAGTCAAATGGCAGAGACATAAGAGTAGTTTACTCACCACTACAGTCGTTAGATATAGCAAAGGAAAATAAAAATAAAGAAGTTGTATTTTTAGGAGTTGGGTTTGAAACTACAGCTCCAGTTATAGCCCTTAGTGTATACAATGCAAAAAATGAGGGTTTAAGCAACTTTAGTTTATTACATAGTATAAAAACTATGCCAAATGCTATGAAAAACTTAGTACTTGATGATGATGTAAATATAGACGGCTTTTTATGTCCGGGGAATGTAAGTGCTGTAATAGGTGTTAGGCACTACGAGTTTTTAGCAAATAATTATAAATTACCCATGGTTATAGCTGGGTTTGAAAATAGCGACATATTAGCAGGTATATATACTTTAATAGAAATGATAAACAACAATGAATACGAAATAAAAAACACATACAATAGACTTGTTAAATACGAAGGAAATAAAAAAGCTTTGAGTTTAATAAATGAAGTTTTTGAAGAATGCAGTAGTACATGGCGTGGACTTGGAAATATTGAAAATACAGGACTCAAAATAAAAGATAAATATAAAAACTATGATGCTTATTATAAATTCAATATAAATCTAAATGAGATAAATAATAACAAAGAATGTATATGTGGTCAAATATTAAAGGGAGCAAAAAAACCTATAGACTGTAAGCTATTTAAAAATACATGTAATCCTCAAAATCCAATAGGGCCTTGTATGGTATCAGAGGAAGGTACTTGTTTGGCATATTATAAATATTGTAGGTGATATTATGGATATAATTACACTTTCCCATGGGAGTGGTGGAAAATGTACTAATGAACTTATAAAAAATTTATTTTATAAGTATTTTGAAAATCCTATATTAATGCAACAAAATGATTCATCTGTAATTCCACAAATAAATGGTAAAATAGCTGTGAGTACAGACTCATTTGTAGTAAATCCAATATTTTTTCCAGGAGGAGATATAGGAAAGTTATCAATATGTGGAACTGTAAACGACTTAGCTATGAGTGGTGCAACGCCTTTATATATTACAGTTGGATTTATAATAGAAGAAGGTCTAAGTATTGAAACTTTAGAAAAAATAGTTATATCAATGGCAAATACATCAAAAAAAGCTGGTGTAAAAATAGTAGCTGGAGATACAAAGGTAGTGGATAAGGGAAGTTCTGATAAAATATATATAAATACAACTGGAATAGGTGTAATTGAAGATGATATATATTTAAGTGGAGAAAACTTAAAATCCAATGACAAAGTGATAATAAGTGGAACAATAGGAGATCATGGGGTAACTATAATGAAAAATAGAAATAATTTAGAATTTGATTTTGATATAAAAAGTGATTGTTCTTTACTAAATAATTTAATAAAAGATATATTAAAAGTTAGCAAAAATGTTAGAGTTTTAAGAGATCCTACAAGAGGAGGTCTTGCTACAACTTTAAATGAATTATGTAGTCAAAGTAACAAAAGTATGATTATATATGAAGAAGAAATTCCAGTTAAGGAAGAAGTATTAAGTATTTGTGAAATTCTTGGAATGGAACCAATATATATGGCCAATGAAGGTAAATTAGTAGTTGTAGTCGATGAAAATGATGTAGATAAAATATTAGAAGTTATGAAGAATAACCCTGTAGGGTTAGATGCTAAGTTAATAGGTGAAGTTATTGATGATAATAAAAATAATGTTTATTTAAAAACTAATATAGGTGGAACTAGAATAATAAGTATGCCAGAAGGGCAGTTATTGCCTAGGATATGTTAGATATATTAATTAAGGCATCTACTAAATGTAGATGCCTTTTTATAAATAATAAATTTTATAATTTTCGTATGCTATCTTGGTGTATAACAAAATAAAATTCAGTTCCGCCAACATCTGAGGTTTTTGCACCGTATTCAAATCCATGAAGTTTTAAAATTTCTCTACAAATTGGAAGGCCTAAGCCAATGCCACCACTTTGGGAGTTTTTATAATATTTATCCCAAATATCATCTAACAAATGTTGTTCTATACCTATCCCAAAGTCTTTTATTGATAATTTTATTGACCCATTTATATTTGTTGTATAAATTTCTATTTTATTATTTTCGAAGCTAAATTTTATAGCATTATCAATAAAATTATATAATACTCTTTGAAGATATCTTTTATCTGCATAGATCTTTATAGTATCAATAGAAATATCTATTGATATATTTCTTTTACTAAGTATAGGATTAAACTGATTAACGCATTCATGTACAAGATTAGATAAATTAATAAATTCTTTTGATAAAGAGTATACACCATCTTGAAGCTTTGACAGTTGTAGTAAATCCATAACTAGAGAATTTAATCTATCAACTTCTTTAATAATATCCTTAGCATATTTTTTAGTGTCTTTTTCATCAACTATCCCGTCTGATATTGCTTCACTATAGCTCCTTATTACACTTAAAGGAGTTTTGAAATCATGTGATACATTTGCTATAAAATCTCTTTGAAGTTGATATTTCTTTTTTAAACTAATAGCCATTTGATTAAGGCTATTAGATAATGTTTCTATTTCGTCATTAGTATTAATGGTACAATCTACATCGAAGTCACCTTTAGATATTGAAGAGGATAGTCTTTGTAATTTTAGTATAGGTCTTGTAAATTTTTTGCCTACATAAGATATTAAAGGAATTGAAAGCAAAATTGACGATATGAATATAATAAACAAAACAATATACACTACCCTTAAATAATCAGAAGAATATCTGTTGTTTTTGAAGACTACAATATCTCCAATATCAGTTTGGAGTTTGTAATATAAAAACTCTCCGCCCATATTATTTTGAAAAATACCTTTGGTTTTAAAATTGTTTTCACTTATAGAACGCATAAATGGCATCATACCCATTCTGCTATGAGTTAGAGGAGTAGCATTACTGTTATTAATAAGTATTGCAGTTATATCTGTATTAGTAATTTGCTCATTAGATTTCAATGAATTGTATATTTCCTTAGCAGAAAGCCTTAAACTATCATATTGCTGATTTAGATAAAATTTAGATAGAAAAATACTGCTAGTTATAAGGGTTATAGCAACAATTAATGTAATTATAAGCATGAAATACTTCGTAAGTTTTATTGTTATTTTATCCATAAATACTCCTTTCAATAAAAACCATTAAAACTTTTTGCTAGGGTACCAATTTATATCCAACTCCCCATACAGTTTGAAGGTGAATTGCACAAAATTCTATTTTTTCTCTTAATTTTTTTATATGAGTATCAACTGTTCTAGAGTCACCTACATAATCATAACTCCATACAGTATTTAATAACCTCTCTCTATTAAAAACCTGTCCTGTATTTTGACTTAAAAATAGTAAAAGATCAAATTCCTTAGGGGTTAGATATATAGATTCATTATTTTCAAATACTTCTCTACTTTCTTCTAATATAGTTAAATTACCAAAGTTTATAGACTTTCCTTTATTAGATTGGGTATTAATTCTTAGATTTACACGAAGAACTAGTTCTCTCATGCTCAGTGGCTTAACCATATAGTCATCTGCACCTAACTCTAAACCGAAGATTCTATCATCTTCTTCGCCCCTAGCAGTTGTCAATATTACTGGAGTATTACTATTTGATTTAATTTTTCTAAGTAGAGCCCAGCCGTCTTTACCAGGAAGCATGACGTCAAGAATGATTAAATCAAATTTATCGTCAGTAATTATATTTTCAGCTACTTTACCATCAGAAGCACAAACTACATCATAATTTTCTTTTTTTAAATATAAAGTCATTACTTCAGAGAGTTTATTTTCATCTTCAACTATAAGTATTTTTTTATTCATAATAAAACCTACCTTATTATTTAATAGTCTACTAATATTATAATTGTATTTTATATATTTGACTAAAGATTGTTTTAAATGTGATGAATTTGTGAAATTAATTTATATAACTTTTGCAATTCCATCACAATTACACCATTATTTAAACAAAATATTTGTTTATTATAGATATGTGCCAAAGAAATGGTAACTAAAATAAAGTTTGGAGGAAATGAAAATGAAAAAAAGTAATATTATTTCAGCCTTAGCACTTACTATGGCAATGGGTATTGGAGCCACTGTATATGCATCTGCAGATAGCTCAAATTTAGAGACAACAGGGCAAAGACTAGGCTTAGGAAGAATAACATCTATGAGAGGATATGATTATATATGCAATATCCTAAATGATAAGCTAGGTCTATCTGATACAGAAATTAGAAATGCTATAAATTCAGGGAAAACACCGTATGATTTAGCAGAAGAAAAAGGAATTACTCAGGATGAATTAAGAGATTCTTTACTTAAAGAAAGATCAAAATCTATTGATGATGCTGTATCTAAAGGGGCAATCACAAAGGAAGAGGGAGAAAATTTAAAAGCAAACTTAAATACAAATATTCAAAACTGTACTGGAAACTTCGGTCAAAGACAAGGTCAAGGTAGAGGAATGATGGGGAATGGTCAAGGAGGCGGTTGCTTCGGTACAATAAGTGAATAATTTAAATGTAAATTTAGTCAACAAATTAAAAACATTATCCCTAAAGGGTATTGTTTTTGGGAAATGAAAGTGATAGTAAAAAGGGAGCTAGTGTTATCACTAACCTAGCTCCCAAAAATCTTATCAACCACTACTTGAAAAACAAATATTCATATGAAGTTTACACAAATCTATTTACAGACTCGTTTATTTTTCATAATAAGGTTCTATATGAATTATAACCTGAGCACTTTTATTAATTTTTTCTCTTATGATATCTTCTATATCATGATTTAATAAATGGGAGTTTTCAACTGTTATACTAGGATCAACCAGAATATGCATATCAATATGAACATTATTTTCGGTGCCTCTACTTCTTATATTGTGAACACCCTTTATGGCTTTAAATTCTTTAAGGACTTCCCTTATTTCACTTTCATCTATTATCGCTGTATCTACTAGTATATCAATAGTTGATTCAAATATTTCATAAGATGAATGAAGTACAAAGCCTGCAACAACTAAAGATGCTATTGGATCAATAATAGCAGGAAGACCAAGCTTTACTCCTACTAATGTTATTAAAACTCCGATAGATACAAATATATCACCTTTTGTATGAAGGGAATCAGAAACAAGGATATAACTATTTAATTTCTTACCTACTCTATACTCATAAGTACATACAAATATATTAATTAATAAAGTAATAACTAAAACTATTAAACTAGCTATAGTTATGGTTGGAGTAACTGGATTTTTAAATCTCGAAATTGCTTCTATAATTATTTTCGAACCTAGAAAGAAAAGCATTCCACCAATAAAAAGACCTGCTATAACTTCAAATTTATTATGGCCATATGGATGCTCTTTATCTATCGGCTTTGATGCCAAAGCAATACCTATAAGCCCTACTATATTAGATGTTCCATCTGATATAGAATGGAATCCATCAGCAGTCATACTCGCACTTTTAATAGAAGTACCAATGATAATTTTTAATAAAGCTACTCCTAAATTTGCAAATAATATCACCCATAAAACTTGCTGCACTTTATTATATTTATTGATTTCCATAACAGCCCTCCTAAAAATGAAAAATCCATAGAAAAGTTTTTTCAACTATCCCACGGATTTATATCCATTGCTATAAAAGCCCGGCAATAAATATATTGCCTGATGATATATTATATTCTATTTTAAATATTAAGTTACAATTTATAAATGAAATTTCATAATGTAAATATATCTTAAAAAGAGAATAAATTCATAGTTTTAATATAACAATATATTTGAAATATGCATTTAAAGGAGGTAGAAATATGATAAAAAAAGCAGCTTTAGTTGGAGTAATTACAGTAAGTTTAGTTGGATGTGCCAATAAATCAGTTGACGATAACAAAAACGCAGATGTTGGACAAAATAAAAATACAACTACACAGGAACAAAATACATCTGATTTGACAAAAGATGTAGAGTATTTTTCCAAAAACACTAAAGAATTAGTAGGTAAAAACGTAAATGATTTATATAATAATTTAAAAGAACCTAATACGGTTACATATTATATAAATGCAGATGATATTAACATGATAGATATAAATACTGTTGATAGGCGAGATATAATAGAGGATGGTCCTGTTGCAAAGGAATTTGTTTACCCAAGTGTAAAAAATCCTAAAAATGCACTATATGTTTATGTAAATGGAGGTAAAATATCAGAAACAAAAGTAGGTGAATTTCCAGGAGTAGCCAATAATTACTATAAAGATACAGACTATAAGGTAAACTATTATTATAATTACAAAAATATAAATTCAGATGATTTTAACCTTAAAAAAGATAAAGTTGAATTTATAGGCAAAACTCTGGATGAATTTAATAAAAAATACAATTTAGAACACGGTAATATAGAACTATTGAAGAGAGGTACAGGAGAGAAACTAAGTATATATACACTTAATAACTCTGAGAAGGGTGTTTTAGTTCATTCTAAAGATAATATAATAAAAGAGATAAGAGAAGTTGAAAAAAAACTTACCAAAGATTTAATAGATGAATATCTTATGAAATAAACTAAACCCCTTTACACAACTGTAAAGGGGTTATATTACAGAGGTGTGAGTATGCTAAAGAAGGTATCGTTATTAGCAAGTATCCTTGCTATACTAGGTGCTATTGTATATAATTCAAATATAAAAAATTCAGTAAATATATATTTAAAAGACAATTCAAATGTTGTTGCACCTGAAGAAGTTATAATAAAAAATGGGACAAAAAATCAAAAGATTATAGTTATTACATTTGACGATGGACCTCATGAAAAATTTACTCCTCAAATTTTAGATATATTAAAGGAAAATGATGCAAAAGCCACCTTTTTTGTAATGGGTAAAAAGGTAGAGTATTATCCAGACATAGTAAAGAGAATGATAGATGAGGGACATGAAATAGGAAATCACACCTATAATCATATAAATGTATCAAAATACAGTAAGTCAAAGGTAGAAGAAGAAATATTAAAATCACAGGAAGCTATATATAATCTTACAGGTAAAAAACCATCTTTATTTAGACCACCATATAGAGGTATGAATCAAAACACGGTTAATCTAGTAAATGAGTTAAATCTTAAAATGGTTTTATGGTGCAAAACTATTGATGTTAGAGACTGGGCTAATCCAGGAGTATATAATATAACAAATCCTTTACTAACTAAGATACAAAATGGAGATATAATATTACTTCACGATTATAATAATAGATCTAAAGCTACTACTTCTCAAACTGTACAAGCTTTAAGAATTGTAATACCAGAACTTAAAAAAAGAGGGTATGAGTTTGTAACAGTGTCTGAATTAATAAAAAGAACAGAAGAAGAAAACCAAAAGACTAAGGATAACAAAAAACAAGAAAAGAAAGAGATAAATGTAAATAACTAATAAAGGGACTAATTTTAATTTAGTCTCTTTATTTATGTAAGAAGTATACAATATTAAAAATAGGTCAACTATCAGTATGAGGTGATATATATGCTTTACAAAAAAGATATTACAATGCAACTTATTATATTTACTATTTTATTATTTTTAGCAATGGTTTTTGCTTTTAATACTCTTACTAAATCTGCAAAGGCTATTGGGGATGATATAAATAAAATAGAAGAAAATTTGGTGTTGGAAAATTGGGATGAAATTGACAAGAACATAAAGGATATAGATAAGAGATGGAAGAAAAGTGAATTTATACTAAGAATAGTAAATACAACTGAAGGTGTAGATAAATTTGAAGAAAATTTAAGTCAAGTAACAATTCTCACAAAACACAAAGATAAGGATCTACTTGAGTATATAGCCCCATTAAGAGATACTACAAGATTAATAACTCAAATTATACCTAAACAATAAAGGAGTGATAAAATGACAGGGGTATTAGCTTATATATCTAAAGGAATAATTGTATTTATTTTTACCTATCTTTTTTTAAGAACCATATCTAATAAGTCTATGGTACATATGGCATCATATGAAATAGCTGGATTTATGATTTTTTCAAATGTGGCGGCACAACCTTTTCTTACAGAATCTTTACCAACAACTATTATAGGACTAGGAGTACTAATAATGTTAACAGTTGTTTTAGCTAAACTTTCATTAATAAATAAACTTACACCTATATTAGAAGATGTTCCAACTATTTTAATAAATAGTGGGCAAATAGATATGAAGTCACTTAGAAAAACTAGTTTGAGTTTAAATGAATTTTTAGGACTTTTAAGACAACAAGGATATGACAGTATAAGAGATATAGATTATGCTATTTTAGAACCACAAGGTCAACTTTCAGTTTTTTCTAAACCAGAAAAAAGGCCTGTTACAATAAAAGATATGAATTTACCTAAAGGAGTTTCTGGAATAACAGTACCTCTAATAGTAGATGGAGATATAATATATGTAAATCTAAATCATGTTAATTACAATAAAGATAGATTAATTAAGGAGTTAACAAATAAGGGAATAAAGAATATTAAAGATGTATCTTTAGCTGAGTTAGAGCCATCAGGTAATCTTGTAATATTTAAGAAAAATACCATTTCTACATATTAATAAACAGTAAGAATAATACCAAATATAACTAAAATAGAACCTATTAATTTTGTAAAAGTAATATCTTCTCCTAAAAACAATGTAGACAATAACAATGTAACTAAAGGAGAAGCAGATGTAATAATTGTTACAATTGATACTTGGCCTCTTTTAATAGCGGAGTAATATGCTAAATCACCGATTACAGTGGTAATAATAGCATCTATAGTTATAAATATAATTGCATAAAGTGAAATAGATTTAAACTTTGAAATACCTCCATTAATTCCTATCCAAGAGCTAACCATTACCATAGTCATTGTGCTTCTTAACATTAATCCAGTTAGTGGGTTTATATCTTTTAAACCAATTTTGGCAACTATAGGTCCAACTCCCCAACAAATCATTACGATAAAAGATAAAAATATAACCATAAATTTCCTCCATAGACTTAATTATTATTAATTTTAAATATTTACCTATACTTTAATAATATTATAATTTTTTTTATTTAACACAAAATATATATAACGTTGGTTAATTTTCTACTGGAGGAAAAGACATGAATAAAAAAATAATATTTAGCTTTTCATTGGTAGTTATACTTACTTTTGTTTTATTTAAATATCCTACAAATAATATAAAAACAAAATTATATAATCCTCAACTTCCAACTCAGTCAGGTATTGTAGATAAGTTACCCTGGGATGAAGATAATAGTTTTAAAAAAGCTATCAGTGAACATAATACTCCAGTACTTATGGCTGCATATTGTACAGTTTTAAAAGATCCTCTTCCTGGAGAGGAAGAAAATGTTCATCTTGCAGCAAGCTCACTTTGTGGTATAGTTGTAAATCCAGGGGAAGTCTTTGCTCAAAACAAAAAACTTGGACCATACACTGAATCAAAAGGATACAAGAAAGGACCTACATATATGGGTTCAACTCTTACTACTACAGTTGGAGGCGGAGTTTGTAAAATTGCATCTACATTATATAATGTTTCTATTTTAAGTAATTTAAAAATTGTAGAACGACATAATCACAATATGCCTGTTCCTTACGTACCTTACGGGCAAGATGCTACAGTAGCATATGGTGGAAAGGATTTTAAATTTTTAAATAATACTTCACATCCTATACTAATATGGTGTCAAGGACTAGATAATGTATTATATATGGGATTTTATGGTGTAGAATATCCACCAAAGATAACTTGGAATCATGAAATACTAAAAACAACAACTGCTCCAAAAGTGTATAAATACAACCCAAATCTTGAAAAAGGAACTGAAAAAATAATTATTGAAGGAATGGACGGAGCAACGATTAAGTCTTTTGTTACTATTTATAATGAAGATAATACAACTAACATTAAAAATCTCGGAATAAGTCATTATAGACCAATGCCTTATATTATTGAAAGAAATAATTAAGTAAAAAGGTTAGTGCTTATATTTAGTACTAATTTTTTTATTTTCACAAATATTTAAAAAAAACATAATATAAATTAAGGACGTATGTCCTAATGACTAATAAGAAGGGAGACATTTTAGTGAACTATATGCAATATCCAACACAACAGCAATTTATAGAAGCAATAAATTTAATACAACAATCTGTTGAGGGTGAAAGAGGAGATGCTCAGTTTTATCAATGGCTAATAGATAATGTTCCAAGTGAAGGGCTTACAAGAGCACAGAGAAAAGAAATAGTAGATATAATTAAATCTATAAGAGACGATGAAATGGGTCATAATATAGTATGGAAACAAATGTATAGAGAATTTACAGGAAGAGAAGCAAGACCAAAAGAAGAAGAATTTGAACCACCAGAAAGTTTTCAAGAAGGAATTAAAAAAGCTTTATTTGGAGAATCAAATGCAGTTAGAAGATATAGACAAATATTAGCAGGATTACCAAATAACTACTATAGAGATAAGGCTTTCAATATATTAACAGATGAATTAAGACATGCCGATTTATACAATTTTATTTATACAAATGTATTGAATCTCGAGGATACAGAGACTTACTGTTAAAATAAAAAATAAGTGTGTTTTTTAGTTAAAAAACACACTTATTTTTGTGTTATATTTGTCCTGTAATATTTTGAACTATAATACTTACAACTGCAACTACAAACCAAACAATTAAGCCTAGGATTATAGGTTTAACTCCAGTTTTAAGCATCTTTTTAAAATCTGAATTTAATCCGATTGCTGTAAGAGCCATTACTATCATAAATTTACCTATAGTATTAATATAGGGAATACTACTTGCTGGAAATATTCCTATTGTATTTAACAATGATGCAACTAAAAACCAAATTATAAACCAAGGGAATATTTTTTTAAAACTGTAGTTTACCTCTTGATCTTCCATTGAAGCCTTTTTCTTTTTATAAGCTATTATAAATGAGAATATTAATGATATTGGAATGATCATTGTAGTTCTTGTAAGCTTAACTATAGTAGCATAGGCACCTGCAGCATTACTATACGCATAACCAGCTGCAACTACAGAAGAGGTATCATTAATAGCAGTCCCTGCCCATAACCCAAAAGCACTATCTGAAAAACCAAGTAGATGACCTAATGGTGGAAATATTAATACAGCAATAACGTTAAATAAAAATATAGTAGAAACAGAATAGGCAATTTCCATGTCATCAGCTTCAATAATTGGAGAAATTGCAGCAATTGCAGATCCACCACATATAGCAGTACCTACCCCTATTAGCGTCTTTAAATTACTTGGTATACCCATTAGTTTACCAACACCATAGGCAGTAATAAATGCAGATAATAAAGTAAATATCATCACAGAAAATGAGCTTAGTCCTGTCTGCCATACTTGTGTTAAACTAAGTCCTGCACCTAATACAATAATAGCCCATTGAAGTATTTTTTTAGAAGTAAAGGTAACACCTTTTTCAACAATCTTAGGTTTACCTATAAAGTTATTAATAATAATTCCAATTACTATTCCAAATACTGCACCACCTATTATAGGAAAAATTGAGCCTAGCCAGTTTGCAGCAAGTGCTATAATAAATGCAAATAAAATACCTGGTGAATTTCTTTTAATAAAGTCCACGAAAATTACCTCCCCCTCTTAGATTACGAATTAATAATACTACAAAATTTACTAAAAAACAAATTAAGTATTCTTATTAAATCATAAGTAATTATTATAACTTTTTTGTTAATATAGTATTATATAATTTAGAATAGATTACTTAATAAAAGTTTATAGTTTTAGAGGTGATGTTTTGCAAGATATAAAATTGACTACATTTATTACAGTTGCAAGTATTAAGAGTTTTACTAAGGCAGCAGAAATTTTAAATATAACTCAACCTGCTGTGTCTCAACACATTAAGCATCTTGAAGAGTATTATGGAGTTAACTTAGTTAAAAAAGAAGGTAAGAAGATTAGTTTAACGGAAGAAGGGTTAATTTTATTCAAATATGCTAAAAAATTAGAACTTGTATATAGAGATTTAGAAACTGAAATAAAGAATAAAAATGGAATTCGAAAAGTATATAATGTCGGTGCATCAATGACTATAGGTGGATATGTACTTCCGTATATTTTAGCAGAGCATAAAAGAGTTCATCCCAATATAGATATAATTCTTCAAGTAGGCAATACTGAAGATATAATAGAAAAATTACTAAATAGAAAACTTGATTTGGGATTTATTGAAGGGAATTTTAATAGAAATAAGTTTAATTATAAAAAGTTTAAAGATGATGAATTGGTTCTTGCTGTATCATCTAAAAACCCTTTGTGCAAGTTTGATAAAGTTTCTATTGAAGAAGTTCTGCAAGGCAAATTAATATTACGGGAAGCTGGCTCTGGTACAAGGGAAATATTTGAAAATAAGTTGCAAGATAGAGGATACAACATGGATAGCTTTAATCCATATATGGAACTTGGTAGCATACCTGCAATTAAGTCACTAGTTGAAGCAAATTTAGGATATACTATTATTTCAAAAGAAACAATAAAAAAGGAGCTGGAACTAGGAACAATAAAAATCATTCCTATTGAAGATTTAGAAATATATAGAGAATTTAATTTTATATATCTAAAAGACAGCAACATGGATTTCGTTGAAGATTTTATTAAATTTTGTTATATAAATAATTAAACAAAGGAGAATTATAAAGATGCAATTTATAACTAAAGATAAAATATTTTTACAGGCTACAAAATTAGCACAAATACTAATAGAAAGCGATGGATATATAGATTTACATGAAATAATACAATCTAGTAGTTTTGAATATAATGACCAAAAAATATACGAAATAGCATCAGGTGGGTTTATAGATTTTAATCAACATTTATATGAGAATTTAAACGAAATGAATACTATAAGTAGTGGAATATATTTAGAAAAATCTTTAGTAACATTTCAAATAGTAATATGGGGAGCAAAAGGTCAGGGATTTGAAATATTCAAACATGTTTTACGTGGAGAAGAAATAAAAAATATAAAAAGTCTAGCAGATATAAAAGAATATATTTATCTTCATATCAATGAATTAGAGCAAGGAATAGTAAAAACATACGGAGTAGATGTTAATAAATCTTTTGAAGAGTTTGGAATATCTATAGAAAGTAGAAAACTACCACTACAAAGTATACTTCAATTTTTAAGTATAGAAAATAATATAAATGATTTAAGATAAAAGTATTGTCGTAATTACGGCAATACTTTTATTTTATTTTGTTAAAAATTTACGAAATGTGTTATAATTTAGATTATAAGATATATCCGTAAATCGCATTAATTAGGTATTGGGATTAAATAAATTAGGGGAATATAACATTTATGAGAAAACAAGAAGATGATGAATTTTTATCTTATAATATATATAAATCCATAATAGAAGGAAATCTTGCAGATTATAACCTTATAGGAGAAAAGTTAATAAAAAGCAATAAAGCATATAATAAAATAATTGAACTTTTACCTGATGCAATATGTATATTACATGAAGGAAAGTATGTTTATATAAATAATGCTATGATAAAGATTTTAAATTTATCAAGTAAAAATGAAGTAATTGGGCATAAAGGCAGTAATTTTATTAATGTAACTCCTGAATATGAACCAATAGTTAGAAATAGGAAAAAAGAGGTTTTAGAAAAAAAGAAAACAGTGCAATTTGTAGAACAACAAATTATAAGGCATGATGGAGAGATATTAGATATAGAGATTTGTTCCACTCCTTTTAATATTGAAGGAGATGGATATATTTTATCTATTATTAGGGATATTACAGAGAAGAAAAAGGCTGAAATAATAAATGAAAAATATAAAGAAATATTATATTATGATAAAATGAAGACGGAATTTTTCTCAAATATGTCACATGAACTAAAAACTCCATTAAATGTTATATACGGATCAAGTCAGCTTTTGGAAGCTCAAAATATGAATAGGAATTTAACTACAGAAGACATAGATAAACATATACATATTGTAAACCAAAACTGCTTTAGATTAATTAGATTAATTAACAACATAATTGATATAACTAAAATCGAAGGTGGTTTTTATAAAATAAATAAAGAAAATCACAATATTATAAGCATTGTAGAAGATATTACCTTATCTATTGCAGATTATTCAAAGCAAAAAGGTATAGAGGTTATATTTGATACAGAAATAGAAGATAAAGTTGTTGCAATAGATCCAGATAAAATTGAAAGAGTTGTTTTAAACTTACTTTCTAATGCTATAAAATTTACTAATCCAGAAGGAAAAATATATGTAAATATATACGATAAAATAGAGGATATAGTTATATCTATTAAAGACACTGGAGTAGGTATACCACAAGAAAAATTAAACTCTATATTTGAAAGATTTGGTCAAGTAGAAAAAACTATGAAAAGAAATAAAGAAGGAAGCGGAATAGGCCTATCTCTTGTAAAGTCTTTAGTTGAACTTCATGATGGAAATATTGAAGTTAAAAGTGAAACTGGAAATGGTAGTGAATTTATTATTACATTACCTGTTACCCAAATAGAAGAAACTTTCCATGATGATGAAAATTCAACGGTAAGAAGCAGAAACATAGAGGCTATAGATATTGAGTTTTCGGATATATACGCATAAAACATCTATTACATGATAGGTGTTTTTTAAATGTATTGTATAGTTTGGTGATAATTATCACATTAATTAGTTTTAAATAATGATATAATATACCTTATTTTGTAAAGTAAAGGAGTATATAATATGAAAAATGTTGCTATATATGTATGTGGAATAGTTTCAAAAACATGTACTGCTAATGGGTGTTTAAGAGCGTTTAATCAAAAGCAAGATTCTTTTGAGAGATATGAAGAAATTGGATGTCAGTTAGTTTCCTTTAACCACTGTAATGGT
Organism: Sporacetigenium mesophilum DSM 16796; assembly: GCF_059569055.1. Lineage (NCBI taxonomy): Bacteria > Bacillati > Bacillota > Clostridia > Peptostreptococcales > Tepidibacteraceae > Sporacetigenium > Sporacetigenium mesophilum. Next base: position 511,460 of record NZ_JCANUR010000001.1, read on the forward strand.
TGTAATGAAGATCCAATGGAAGGTCTTAAAGTAAAAATAGAAAAATTTCAAAAAGCAAATGTAGAAGCAATACACTTATCTTCATGTATAAGAGGTAGATGTGACCACTATGAAGAATTTATAAAAGAACTTGATAAACATTTTGATGTTGTTGGGTATTCACATGGTTCAGCACAAAAAAAAGAAAAGAAGACTATGAGTATGTCAATAGATTTGAATAAACGTATTATAAACATATAATATATTAAGTATATTAAACCCATATTTTATTAAATATGGGTTTTTTTGTGTATAATATAATAAGAATAGTGATAATACTAATTAAGTTCAAAAATGTGTAAAGGAGTGTATAACTTGAAATTTAGTGAATTTAAATATAAAAGACCTAATTATGAAGATGTTAAGAAAGAATTTAATGAAATAATATCTAAAATAGAAAATAGCCATACATATGAAGATCAATTAAGATACATAAAAGAATTAAACAAATTAAGAAACAACATAGATACTATGGGTACTATATCTTCTATAAAATACAGTATAAATACAGCTGATGAAAATAATATAAAAGAAAAAAATTACTGGGATGAAAACTCTCCATTATATGAAGAATTAAATTCTACTTTTTATAAGAGTATGGTTAACTCGAAATTTAAGAATGAGTTAACAAAAGAAATAGGAGAACAGTTCTTCAAAATTGCAGAGTTTAATCTAAAATCTTTTTCAAGTGAAATAATAGAAGAACTTAAAGAAGAAAACAAGTTAACATCTGAATATACTAAGTTACTTGCAAGTTGTAAGATAAACTTTCAAGGTGAAGAAAGAAACTTATCACAAATGAGTCCTTTTATGCAATCAAAGGATAGAAATATAAGAAAAGAAGCTTCAGATTTATATTATAAGTTTTTTGAAACAAATGAAGAAAAGTTTGATGAGTTATACGACAAACTAGTAAAAGTAAGAGATAAAATTGCAAGAAAATTAGGATTTAATAACTTTGTAGAGTTAGGTTATATAAGAATGTTTAGAACGGACTATAATGCAGGTGATGTTTCTAATTTTAGAAAACAAGTACTAGAATATATAGTTCCAGTTGCAAATAAATTATACAAAAGACAAGCAAAAAGGCTTAATATAAGTGACTTTAAATATATAGATGAGCCTTTTGAATTTGAAAGTGGAAATGCAACTCCAAAGGGAAGTCCTGAATTTATTTTACAAAATGGAATTAAAATGTACAGTGAACTTTCAGATGAAACTAAGGAATTCTTTGAGTTTATGATGGAAAATGAGCTTCTAGATGTATTAGCTAAGAAAAACAAAGGCCCTGGTGGATACTGCACTTATATACCTAATTATAAGTCTCCATTTATATTCTCAAACTTTAACTCAACCTCTGATGATATAGATGTACTTACTCATGAAGCAGGCCATGCTTTTCAAGTTTATATGTCAAGACATATAGAAATGCCAGAGTTAAACTTCCCAACATATGAAAGTTGTGAAATACATTCTATGAGTATGGAGTTTATAACTTGGCCATGGATGAACTTATTCTTTGAAGAAGATACAGAAAAATATAAGTTTGCTCATTTAGGAAGTGCTATTAAATTTATACCTTATGGTATTGTAGTAGATGAATTCCAGCATTTAATATATGAAAACCCTAATGCATCATATGATGAAAGAAAGAAAATGTGGAGAGACCTTGAGAAAAAATACCTTCCTCATAAAAACTATGAAGGATGTGATTTTTTAGAAAAGGGAACTTGGTGGTTTAAACAAGGTCATATATTCAAAAATCCTTTTTATTATATAGATTACACATTAGCTCAAATATGTGCACTTCAATTTTGGAAGAAGATGAATGACAATAGAGAAATAGGTTGGGAAGATTATATGAAGCTATGTAGTGTAGGTGGAACTAAGTCATTTTTGGAGTTAGTTAAGCTAGGAAATCTTAAGTCACCTTTTGAAGATGGTTGCGTAAATTCTGTTATAGAAAACATAGATGAATGGTTAGAACGTGTTGATGATAAAAAACTTTAATAAATTTAATAATAAATACGCCTAATTTAGCAAAAAATTATACTAGCGTAAATAGAAAGAGTGGTGTACATAAATGATTTTTAAAAATAGAAAAGATGCAGGAGAAAAAATTGCAGAAAGCCTTGAAAAATTTAAAAATGAAAATGTAATAGTTCTTGCAGTTCCAAGAGGTGGAGTTGAAGTAGCTTATGATACTATTAAAAGATATAACTTTGAGTGGGATTTAATAATTCCAAGAAAAATTGGAGCACCTGATAATAAAGAAGTAGCTGTAGGTGCAGTATCAGTTGATAGAAGTTATATTATAAATGAATATTTTGTCAAAGCACTTAAGATACCAAATAAATATTTAGCACAAGAAATAAACGATCAAATAAATGAAATTAAAAGAAGATTGAAGGAGTACAGGGGAGTTGAGACACTTCCAGATGTTAAAGATAAGACTGTAATATTAATTGATGATGGAATTGCAACTGGATTCACTTTAACTGCAGCAGTAAAATCAATTAAAAACCTTGGAGCATTAAAAATCGTTTTAGCTGTTCCTGTAGGACCAAGACATACAGTTAAGCAATTTAAGGAAATTGTAGATGAGGTAATTTGTATGTATTCACCAGATGATTTTGTTTCAGTAGGAAGATATTATGAAGATTTTTCTCAAGTTGAAGATGAAGAAGTATTTAATTTACTAGATAAATTAAGAGGAAAATAATGTATAATATTTAAGTGACAAAAATTGATGAAGGAGATATACAAATGATAAATAAAATAGGGAAAATAACATTATACGTAAATAACCAAGATGATGCTAAGAAGTTCTGGACTGAAAAGTTAAACTTTGTAGTTAAATTAGAACAACAAATGGGACCAAATATGAAATGGTTAGAAGTTGGCCCAAGTGAAAGTGAATTTACAACATTTATCTTATATGATAAAAATGCAATGAGATCTCAAAACCCATCAACTAATGTTGAACATCCATCTATATTATTAAGTACTACTGATATAGAATCTTCATATAACCAAATGAAGGAAAATGACGTTGAAGTAGGAGAACTTATGATAATGCCTTATGGAAAAATGTTCTCATTTAAAGACCAAGATGGAAACCAATATATGCTCCGTGAAGATAAATAATAATTAACATGAAATTAATTGGCTATAGAACATTAAAAACAGGCATAGGGGCTTCGATTTCAATTATTATTGCAAATGAATTAGGACTATCATTTCCAGCAGCTGCAGGGATAATTACTATTTTAAGCATTCAAAGTACAAGGAAAAAATCTGTAATTATAGCTATTCAACGTATATTTGCTTGTATTTTGGCTTTGATACTTTCAAGTATTCTTTTTAACTTCCTAGGATACAATCCTATAGTTTTTGGAGTATTTATATTAGCTTTTATTCCTTTAGCTGTAAGATTAAATATAGAAGAAGGAATAGTCGTAAGTTCCGTGATTGTGACACATTTACTAGATAAAAATTCATTCAGTTTAGATTTAATTCAAAATGAATTAAAACTTATATTTATAGGTGTAGGAATAGCATTGCTATTAAATGTCTATATGCCTAGTATAGAAAAGGAAATTAAACAAGATCAATTGTACATTGAAGAAAAGATGAAGGAAATATTAATAAAAATGGCGACTTGTTTAAAAGAAGACTATAGTCTAATAGCAGAAGACAATTTATTCAAGGATCTTGAAAAAAAGCTTTATCATGCAAGAAAGCGTGCCTATAAAAATCTAAATAATTATGTCTTATTAGATGGAAGTTATTATGTTCAATATATAGAAATGAGAATTAAACAGTTTGAAAGTATTAAAAGGATGAAAGAACATTTTCAAAAATTCTTTGTTACATATGATCAAACTATTATGATATCTGAGTTCACAGAAAAAGTAGCTTATTCCATATATGAAGATAATACAGCAGAAGGTTTACTTTTAGATTTAGATGCATTAAGAGATAATTTTAGAAAAATGCCTCTTCCATTAACAAGAGAAGAATTTGAAAATAGAGCTATGCTTTTTCAATTTATAAACGATATGGAACAATTTTTAAAAGATAAAAATGAATTTAAAAAGATGACTTCTATACATTAAGTAGGAGTCATCTTTTTTTATTATAAGGAAATTACAATTTATCTGGTCTATGGATAAGTTGTAATTTCCAACTGATAAACTTGAGCAACGGACCTGGCTTTTAAGGTCGTTGGCGACATGAGCGTAGCGAATTTTTTATTTATTCATATTTAAAAATAGTATAAAAGGAAGAAAAATTTAACCTTAAAAATTTTAGTTAACCTATAATTAAAACGTGGTTGACGCAAATCTGTATTTGATTTATAATTAACATATAAAATAAACAAAACTGGGGGAAAATTATTATGAAAACTAAGAATATGGTATATGTAGCATTGTTTGCTGCACTAATGATAGTTATGGGAATGGTACCTGCCATACCGGTAGCGCTTATACCAGCGCCAATTACAATTCAAACATTGGGGGTAATGCTTGCAGGAGCAATATTAGGTTCACGATTAGGATTTTTAAGCCAGATAATATTTTTAATGTTAATAGCAGTAGGGGTTCCAGGATTGTCTAGTGGACACGGCGGTTTTAGCGTATTTGTTGGGCCTACTGCAGGATTTTTAATTTCTTGGCCTATAGCTGCATTTGTAATTGGTTTTATACTTGAACGTGTAAAAAAGGTAAACTATGCAAATTCATTCTTAGCAAACTTTATAGGCGGAGTAATAGTTATATATGCTATTGGAATACCTGTTATGTCATTTGTGACAAATACTCCTATACTAGCTGCAATTAAAGGTTCCCTTATATTTATACCTGGAGATTTAATAAAGGTAATGATTTCAACTATATTAGCAACTCGTATTGCTAATGCAAATGTATTAAAATCTTATAATAAATAGTAAAATTCGCTGCGCTCATGTCGCCAACGACCAGATGGGACCTTGCTCAAGTTAGCGGTTGGAAATTTAAAAAGGATGATTTCTATATAAAATAGAAATCATCCTTCTATTAGTTTAAGACCAATTGCGCCTACTAAAATACATCCCATAAAAAATAGTCTTTTAAAATCCTTTGACTCTTTATAAATCATAATTCCCATAACTGCTCCACCAACTGTACCAACTCCAGTCCAAATTGAATAAGCAGTTCCCATAGGTATTTTATTTAATGCCAATGATAAAAATGAAAAACTTCCAACAAAGGTTAAAACTTGGTATAGTAGCATAAGTTTTTTTTCAGTCAAAACATATTTTTTCATAAAATAAAGTCCAAGAACTTCAAAAGAACCTGCTATTACTAAATATATCCATTCCATCTTAATTACCACCTTCATCTTGTATTTCTTCATTATTTGTTTCTTCAACTTCTTCATTTATCAGCTTAAGCCCTACAACTCCAATTACAATTAATAATACAAATGCTAGTTTTTTAATAGATAATGATTCACCAAATATAAATACATCTACTAAAATAACTCCAGCTGTTCCAAGACCAGTAAAAACAGCATAAACTGTACCAACTGGAAGAGATTTCGTAGCTTGTATAATTAAATAAAAGCTCAAAGTGATGAGACCAGCAACAAAAATCCAATCTAAAGGTGAGTCAGCAGTTTTTAAACCAGGAACCCAAATTAACTCAATAATTCCAGCTATAATAACATAAATCCAATTCATATTTTATAAATCTCCTTCCTCTGTATATTAATAAAAAACAAAATAAAAAGCCCATAAAGATAGTATATACATATCTCCCAGGCTTTTGTCCTTCCGTGAACACAAAAAAATTGTGCGCCTTCTCTTGGACCAGACCAATATATTGCGGAACCCTAGAAAGCTAATGATATTTAATTTTATCTCTGTCAATTATATATTTATTAAATATTAATGTCAACATAATCTATTAAATAGAGTAATCATTTTCATAAAGAATAATATACATACATAGTATTTAAGTAGGAGATATAATTATGCAAGGAAGGAGATACTAAAGTGGATTATAATAGACAATACCCATATCAAGAAGATGTTACAGAAGTAATACAATTGATAAATAGTTCCCTAAATTTAGAAGTATTAGGTGCAGAATATTATGACTGGTTATTAAATAATATTCCAATAGAAGGTCTTACAATACCGCAAAGAAAAGAAATAAGCGATAGATTAATATTTATAAGAGATCAGGAACTAGAGCATATTGAAACATTTAAGCAAATATATAGGGATTTTACAGGAAGAGAACCTGAAATTCAAGAAAGAGATTTTGTTACACCTCAAAGCTTTGAAGAAGGCATAAAGACAGCTTTATTTGAAGAAGTAAATTCAGTAATGCGATATAGAGAAATAAAAGCTAAAATTCCTGGAGATTATTATGAAGATATACTATTTAATTTAATTTCAGATGAATCAATACATATGAGTTTATTTAATTATATATATACAACTATTATTAATATTAATTCCACAACGGAAAGTAGATCGAGAAGAAAGTAACAAGTTGTTGATTTTAGTGAAAAATATGTTATAATGTCATATATCATACAAAAAAGCTCGTATAAAATCGGTAATATGGTCCGAAAGTTTCTACCTGCTAGCCGTAAATTAGCAGACTACGAGGTATTGTGTTTATTGTGGCTAGGTATATTTATATCTATTCTCGGGCTCAACACCTCAATTTATATTGAGGTGTTTTTTGTTGGCTATATGAGCGTAGCGAATTTTAATGATGCTTTATGTGTGATAAAAAATCTAATGAGGTGATATAAATGGAGAAGTTACATAAACGTATTTTAGAAGAAGGAAATGCATTATCAGAAAATGTATTAAAGGTAGATTCTTTTTTGAATCATCAGGTAGATCCAGATTTAATGTATGAAATGGGATCATATTTTAAAAATTACTTTGAGAAACATAAAATTACAAAGATATTTACAATTGAAAGTTCAGGAATTGCGCCTGCTGTTATGACTGCAATGCAAATGAATGTGCCAATGGTAACGTTAAAAAAGCAAAAATCAAAAACCACGAGTAATGATGTTTATCAAACGAGTGTATATTCATATACAAAAGGACTAAATTATGAACTAACCTTATCTAAAGATTATATAAATGAAGAAGATAATATATTGGTTATAGATGATTTTTTGGCAAATGGAGAAGCTGTATTAGGTACTATACGTCTAATTGAAGAAGCTAAGGCTAAAATTGGTGGTATAGGAATCGTTATAGAAAAGTCATTTCAACCTGGGCGTGAAAAACTAGAAAAAAGGGGGTACGATGTATATTCATTAGCACGTATTTCTAAATTGGACAAGGGATTAATTGAGTTCGTAAAATAAGACAGTAATTTAGAATTTTATTTGAAAAGCTCTAAAATATAGTTATAATTAATTTGTAAATAAATATTAAGGGAGTGTTACAAATGGGTAATTTACCATATACAAAAGAAAATAGTGCATTATTAATTATCGATATGCAAAATGCATTTATTCACAATGAAGGATCATTATCAAAAATGGGACTTGATACGTCAAGAACATCAATTGTTATTGAACCAATAAAAGAATTAAAAAAAGAATTTAAAGCACAAAACAGACCAGTTATTTATATACAACATACACATCGTGCAGATAAAACAGATGGAGGAATGATTGCCAAGGTGTTTCCTCCAATTATGGACTTAGGACATTGTATGGAAGGTACTTGGGATGGTGAAATAATTGATCAACTAAAACCAGAAAAAGATGATTATGTTGTTAAAAAACACCGTTTTAGTGCATTTTACAATACTCAACTAGAAGAAGTGTTACGTGGATTAGGAATTGAAACATTAGTTGTAAGTGGAATTGCTACAAATGTATGTGTTGAATCAACAGTTAGAGATGCATTTTATCGTGACTATAATGTATTTGTACCAAGAGAAACTACAGCTTCATATACAGTAGAACAAGAGCAAGGATCATTTGGAAACTTTGAATTTGCTTTTGCACGTGTTGTATCATTGAATGATATGTTAAGCGAATTAAAAAAATAGTTTATAGATTGGCTGTCTAAAAATAGAAATTAATTTCTATTTTTAGATGGCCTTTTTTCTTTTAAAATTAAATTTATAGCATGTTCATAAATAGGAATGTAGATACATATTATTTAATATAGATATAATTAACAAACAAAAATTAAAAAACTCGTATATATTCGGTGATATGGTCCGAACGTTTCTACCTGCTAACCATAAATTAGCAGACTACGAGGTATTGCGTTTATAGTGAATAGGTATATTAATACATATTCTAGGGCTCAACACCTCAATTTAATTGAGGTGTTTTTTTATATCTAAAATGAGAAAAGGAGGTGAAAATATGTTAAAAAATAAAGCATATAAATTTAGAATATATCCTAATAAGGATCAAATAACATTAATAAATAAAACAATAGGTTGCTCTAGGTTTGTATACAATTACTTCTTAGCAAAATGTAATACTTTATATATAGAAACTAATAAGGGATTTAGTTACAACCAATGCGCTAGTCAACTACCTGCCCTTAAAAAAGAATTAAAGTGGTTAAGGGAAGTTGATAGTATAGCGTTGCAATCAGCTTTAAAAAATTTAACTGATTCATATAACAGATTTTTTAAAACTCGAGATAGTAAGCCTATATTTAAGTCTAAAAAAAGTTTTTTTCAGTCATATACTACGAAATTCACTAACAATAATATAGTAGTATCAGGAAATAAATTAAAGCTGCCTAAACTTGGATTAGTTAAATTTGCAAAATCTAAAGAACTTGAAGGTAGGATATTAAGCGCTACAATAAGAAAAACATCAGATGGTAAGTATTTTGTATCTATACTTTGCGAGGTAGATATTATCCCTTTACCTAAAATTAATAAAGTTGTAGGTATAGATGTAGGACTCAAAACATTTGCTGTATTTTCAGATGACACAGAAGATATATCCAATCCAAAATACATAAGAAAATATGAAAAACAATTAGCAAGATTAGAAAAAAGTCTTAATAGAAAAAATAAGAATAGTAAAAATTACAATAAAAATAAATTAAAAGTAAATAAGATTAATAATAAAATAGAAAATTGTACATATGACTTTCTTCAAAAGAACTCAACAAATATAATCAAAAGCCACGATATAATTTGTATGGAGTCATTGAGAATAAATAATATATTAAAAAAACACAAATTAACTAAATCAATATCAGAAGTGAGTTGGTCTATATTTAAAACAATGATTGAGTATAAAGCGAGATGGTATGGAAGAACTGTATTAACAGTATCCAAAACATTTGCCAGTACTCAGATATGTTCTAAGTGTGGAGATAAAAACAAGGAAGTTAAAAATCTAAATCTTAGAGAATGGACTTGTCCAAATTGTCAAACTCACCATGATAGGGATAAAAATGCTAGTATAAATATCCTTAATGAAGGACTTAAACAGTTGGCATAAGCCATAAAACCGAAGGGACTTCGGGGGTAGCTTGGATAAACTTGTGGCTATAGCCATATTGACCAAGAAACTTACCATTTAAGTGGTGAGTAGTTCAAAGTTAATTTGACAGTATAATAAACCAATAAAAAACTCCGTTCTAATTTGCATTTTAGAAAGGAGTTTTATTTGTATTCTACTATAAGATTGGTTCTTCCCACCAACCAAAAGCAATTTTACCAGAAGCAGCTAGCTGTGGCGACTCTGGATTAGAAATAACTATAAGAAAAGATCCACCAGGTGGAAAGATAAATTTTCCCTGCTCATCATCTACTAACGTAGTTTCTGGTTGGCCTATTCTAACAAAAGCTTTAAAACCACCTTTTGGTTCTCCAATTACATTGGTTGCATATTGAAGTTCAATTTCAGGTGATGGCAGTGGACAAAAGGCAGTATTGGCTGGTGTGACAAAACTGGAATCTCGAGGTGTTCCTGGAGGCGTTGCGTTAAAGAAGAATTCCGCACGGAATGGAGACTCAGATATATCGCTAACAGTCCATACAGTTACATGTAAATTTACTCCAGAGTTAGGAGGATTGTACAATCTAGCCCAGGCACTGGTACCATTCCCAAAAGTAAGATTATCAGCGTAGCCTACAAAATATTTTCCTTCTAATGATTTTGCTAAGTTAATGGGTACATCAACAGTGTAATCAATCGTTGGTTTAAATATAGATGGATTAGGACAGTTAGGTAAGTTACAATGCTTACAAGTATTATGATTTTTACATTTTACATAACTACTTTCATCATACCAGTTACTCATAAATCACAACTCCTTATTATATAATTTTGTATATAATATGTTTCGAAGTTCAAGATTGTGATTTAGAGCAAAAATTTAAAGCAACTAAGGTTTTGTTTTTTTACGTTTAAGCCATTTAATAAAAATAGAACACACAAGGATGAATCCTAACACTGAAAATATATATTTCAAATAATTTTCAACTAAAAGAAAGACACGTTGCCACTGTTCTCCAAATACAAAACCTATAGAAAAGAAACCAATAACCCATAGAGCTAGCCCTGTATATGCATATAAAGCCACTGTTTTATATGGAATGCGAACAATTCCAATGAAATATCCGATAAACTGTCTAAGCCCAGGAATAAAGAAACCTATGAGGAGCAGTTTGTGCCCGTACTTATCATAATAATTAAGTGTTTTGTCTAAAGATGAGGAGTTCAAAGACAATAATTTTCCATAACGCTCTATCAGTGGTACCCCTAGCTTATATCCAATGCTATAGGTAATTGTAACACCTATAATTGATCCTGCATAAGCCATAATCAAAGCGATAAACCAGTTAAGTACACCTTTGTATGATAAATAACCTGTATAAGTTAAAGTGCTATTGCCTGGAGGAATTGGAAGTGCGATAAAGTCCAACGGCAATCCTAATAACAATACAAGGTACCCGAACTGTTCAAACAATTGTTCAACTACTTCAAATACATTCATAAACACGTCTCCTCAATTACTTGTCATTGTCTTAATCTATTATATTCTTAGTATTTACATTATGTACAATAGGATAATAATTATTCCTTTTATAACAACAGCAAAACAATATTGTAAAACTATTATTCTTAAGAATTCTTAAGGTTTACTTATTATTTTCTTAATCTTTTAATTTTAGAATTATATTATACAAAAGAAAAAGAGATTAAGGAGAAAACATATGAAAAATTTTATTAAAAGTGTTATATTAATTGTTTTTATAGTTTTAAGTATTGTTACTATTATTAAGCCTAAAGATGAAAGAAATCTTGAAGCAGAAGAAGTTATGTTAGTAAATAAAAGTTTTAGTTTATCAAGAAATTATGTTCCACAAAACTTAATAGAGCCAGATATTACTTACTTAAATAGTGTTGAAGGTGAAGAAAAGTTTTTAGAAAAAGACACAGCAATTGCAATAGAAAAACTTTTTTATGAAGCTAAAATGGAAAACATAAAGTTGTATGCAACATCAGGATATAGGTCATATGAGTTGCAGAAAGAAATATATAATAATAGGGTTAAATCACAAGGCAAGGTAATGGCTGATAAATATGTTGCAAGACCAGGTGAAAGTGAGCATCAAACAGGTCTTGCCATAGATATAACTAATGAAATAAGAAGTTTTACAGGAGATACTAAAGAAGCTAACTGGCTAGAAAATAATTCATATAAGTTTGGATTTATAGTTAGATATCCAGAGGATAAGGAATACATAACAGGGTATAACTATGAACCATGGCATCTTAGATATGTAGGATTAGAAATTGCCAAACAAATACATGAAAGAGAAATAGTCCTAGAAGAATATCTAAATATAAATTAAAATAATTATGATATACTCAAAAATCACAGTTATACAGTACTATCGTTAATTATTTTTAAGTTATTCTTAGATAATATAATATATTTTTGTTATGGAGGAGCAGACATGGAAATTAACAAAAACAATGAATTAAAACTAACAGGGGGATTATTTATAGTGTATTTATTAGCTTTAATCTGGATTATTTTATTTAAAATGCAATTCTCTTTTAATACTTTACCACATTTTAGAGGATTGAATTTGATACCTTTAGCTGGTTCTGTTATTAAAAATAATCAACTGGATTATAATGAGATAATTCTCAATATGATGGTGTTTATACCATTTGGATTGTATTTGAGCATGATAAAGCTTAATTGGTCGTTTTGGAAAAAAATCATCTCAATAGCAGGTGTCAGTTTATTATTTGAACTATTACAATTCATATTTGAAATTGGAGGAACTGATATAACAGATTTAATTAGCAATACACTTGGAGGCGCTGTAGGAATGGGATTTTATATTGTGTTTTCTAAAATATTGAAAGAGAAAACAAACAAAATTCTCAATATATTAGCCTTCATTGGAACAATATGCATTGTGATATTAGGAATACTAATTTCGAGAGTGGTCACTTTTAGATTTTAAGTACGTTAATTATATTCTTTATACTAGTGAATTATAAATAAAAGTTAATATAAAGAGGTGATAGTTTTGGCTAGCAAAATTCTTGTAGTAGATGATGATAAAGATATTTCAAAGTTACTAGAGATATATTTAATTAATGAAGGTTATAAAGTATATAAGGCAAATGATGGAGTAGAAGCTTTAGAAATTATTAATGAGAAAGATATACACTTAGTTATATTGGATATAATGATGCCAAGGTTAAATGGAATAGAGGTATGTAAAAAGATAAGAGAAAAGCTGACGATACCAATACTGATGCTAAGTGCAAAAAGTGAAGACTTAGATAAGATACAAGGTATAATGACCGGTGCAGATGATTATATGACAAAACCATTTAATACACTAGAATTAATTGTAAGAGTAAAGGCATTACTTAGAAGGTCATATTATTTTAATCAAATCCCAAGTGACAATAACAAAGATATTATAAAAATAAATTCTTTGAGTATAAATAAGTCAACGCATAAAGTAAGTGTAAATGATAATGATATTAGTCTAACTTCAACTGAATTTGATATCCTATATTTGTTATCAAGTAACTTAGGAAGAATATTTAGTGCAGAAGAAATTTTTGAAAGAGTTTGGAAAGAAAAGTACTATCAGTCAAATAATACTGTAATGGTACATGTAAGTAGATTAAGGGACAAGCTAGAATCTGCCATGGATGGAGAAAAAATAATACATACAGTTTGGGGTGTAGGATATAAAATTGAAAGATAAATTAGTATATAAAATAATAATTCAATTAATAGGTACTGTAATATTAAGTATATTTCTTACTTATATTACTTTAATTGTTTTGAGAAGTGTAGGAAATGACTTATATAATGATGGAAATAGTTTTGCAATACTTACAGTAGTGTTAGTAAATTATATACAACGCTATATAGGAAGATATATATTTTATATTATCTTAGTTTTTATAATTTTTTCGATATACTTTACATTATTAAGCCATAAAAAAGTAAAAACATTTGCAGATATATTTAATACAGTTGAGGATATGGCAAATGGAAATCTAGATAGGACTATAGATATAAAATCAAAGAACTTAATGGGACAACTTGCAAATAATATGAATCAAATTGTATTTAAATTAAATAAATCTATTGAAGAAGAAAGAAGGGCTGAACAAACTAAAAATGATTTAATAACGAATGTATCTCATGATTTAAGAACGCCACTTACTTCTATTATAGGATATTTGGGGCTTATAGATGATGATAAATACAAAGATGAAGTTCAAATGAGGCATTATGTAAATATAGCATATGAAAAAGCAAAAGGGCTAAATGTATTAATAAATGATTTATTTGAATTAACAAAGATGAGAAATAAAGGGGTAAAATTAGACAAAAGCACAGTAAATTTAGGAGAATTATTAGGTCAACTAGTTGCTCAATTTGAATTGCAACTTAAAAATTCTAAAATGGAAAGTAGACTATATTTATCTAATGAGAAGGTAATGGTTGATGTAGATCCTATTAAGCTAGTAAGAGCATTTGAAAATCTAATAACTAACGCCATACATTATGGAAAAGAAGGCAAATATATAGATATAGTTACTATAAAAGAAGAAAATACAGTAGTTATACAATTTATTAACTATGGAGAGCCAATACCTGTAGTTGACCTAGATCATATATTTGAAAGATTTTATAGAGTAGAAAAGTCTAGATCGTTGCAAAGTGGGGGTTCTGGGTTAGGACTTTCCATTACTAAACATATAATAGAACTACATAACGGAACTATTAGTGTAGATAGTAATTATGAAAGAACTGTGTTTGAAGTGAGAATACCTTTATGGCATAATATATAGTAATAATATGCAATATTTAGGAGGTAAATTAATGTATATATATGATGGATATGTTCGTGTAAGATATGAAGAGACGGACCAAATGGGAGTTGCTTACCATGGGAATTATTATACATGGTTTGAGGTAGGAAGAAATTCTTTCTTTCGTTCTTTAGGTTATACATATGCAAAACTAGAAGAAGAAGGCGTTATTATGCCAGTTATTGAAAGTAGTTGTACATATAAAGTTCCAGCAAAATATGATGATGAATTATTAATTAGAACAAAAATCAGTCAAATTAAAGGCATAAGACTAGAATTTGAATATGAAGTTATTAGAAAAATAGATGAAAAGCTATTGGCAAAAGGGAAAACACTACATACATTTGTAGACAAAAGTCTCAAGCCATTGAACTTTAAAAAACAAAATCCTGAAATATGGAATTTATTAAATAACTGCATTGAAGATGTAAAATAAATTGTAAATTAATTGATAAAACCCACAATTATGAAATAATTTTAGTTGGGTTTTATTTTTTTTGTCTAAAATAAAAATAAAATGAACTTTTTTCATAGTATGATACTCTTATATATGAAAGAGAGGTGTAGGGATGGATATAGATATACTAGTTAAAAAGGCAAAAAAGGGAGATAAAGATGCACTAGTTAAGTTGATTATGGATCAAAAACAAGATTATTATAAATTAGCATATGTTTATCTAAAAAATAAAGAAGATGCATTAGATGCCATGGAAGATATGATTGTAATCTTATATGAAAATATATATAAATTAAAAAATAATGATAGTTTCTATAGTTGGAGCAAGACAATATTGGTTAACTGCTGCAAAAAAATACTAAAAGAAAATAATAAAATAGTTTATATAGATTATACTGATGATTTGTCTTATGAAGATGATTTAGATAAAAACAACAATAAAATATTATTAGAAAAGTATTTAGGACAGTTGGGAGAAAAGCATCAAGAGGCGATAAAGCTAAGGTATTTTTTAGATTTGGAGTATAAAGATATAGCTGATATATTAAAAGTACCTTTAGGTACAGTAAAATCACGGATTTCTAATGGTATTAATATTCTAAGGTCAAAATTTGGAGGTGATAATATTGAATAATATTGAAAAAAATCTTAAGGATATAAAAAATGATATAGATAATATTGAAATCCCAAGTGAATTAGAAGATAGACTAAAGAAGGCACTGAATAATAAAACAACAAAAAGAAGAAAAAATATAGTAGGAAAGGTTATAGCAGCTTGCCTAACTATTTTATTAATAGGATATAACTTTGATATCTTAGCTTTTTATGGAAAAGAAATAATAGGCTATAACAATGTAATGAATAAAGATTTAAAAGAGCTTAATGAGCTAGGTAAGGGCCAAATTATTAATAAGAGCCATACTTTTAAAAACGGTGTCACAATAACACTAGATGGAATAATGGTAGATGAAAGCCAATTGTTAGCATTTTTTACAAAAAAAAATCCAAATGGAAATGTTGATGAAGTGACACCGGATATTACTTTAAAAGGACTGTTTGGTGAACATATGCTCTCAAGTGGACAAGGAGAAATGAATGATGAAGGCACAGTAATGAAAAACATATATAGCTTTGAGTCTCCATATTTCTTTGAAAAAACACTACACTTAAATTTTGGATTTTATGAAGATGGCATGTCTGAAGAAGGAGAAATTACTTTTAAGCTAGATAGGCAAAAGGCTATGGAAAATAAATTAAAGAAAAATATCAATAAAAGTATTGAGGTAGATGAAACAAAAATTCATTTTGATTCTATTTTAGCTTCACCTACTCGTACTGTAATAAATGGATCAATTCAGAATATATTAGAACTGGCTATAGATAAAATAAACAATGAAAGATTAATACCAAATGATTTAGAGATAAGACTAATTGCAAACAATAAAGAAATTCAGGCTCAAAGTAGTGGAATGAGTACAAATATTAAGGGTATTACATTCCATAGAGAGTACGATGCATTGCCACAAAACTTAAAGTCTCTGGAACTAGAACTAGTTAGTTTTTCTGCTGACCATGGCGTAGACAAAGTTATAGATTTAAAAGAAGACTCAATAAATCAAAACTATAATGTTAATAATCAATATTTAATAATTAACAAAATATATGAATCAAATGGAAATACTTTTGTAGATATTACAACTGAAGAAAATACAGTTCTTACAAAAGTTTATTTATTAGCAGATGATAAAAGTATAGAACTAAACAAAACAATTGAAGGTGAATATGAAAAGTCAGATAATGGAAAAATTCTTCACACTAGAACGCTAGAATTTAATGGAGTAGGAAAAGATTATAAACTTAATATAAAAAAGATGAAATACTCTAAGGAGTATAATAAAACTATTAAAATACCTATAGAATAGTTGTAGATAATATACTAGATTAAGCTAAATTATCCAGATATTCTAAACAATAATTATTAATTTTAAATACCTACTTATTTATATGAGTAGGTATTTTTATAATTTTAAAATTTATATTAATAAAATTATCTTTTGCATATCTATATATTTATATATTTACATAATATATTGTTAGGGGTTATACTTTAATTGATGGGAGATGATATTGTGGAAAATAAAGTAGTTTTAGAACAAGATAGACTAGGTAATTTTACAAAACTAATAGCGGTATCAATAGGACACTTTATAAATGATTTTTATATGAACCTTATACCACCAATCTTATTTTTATTTACAAACGTAATGTCACTTACTTTGACACAACAGGCTGCAATTGCCTTTGTTATTACAAGCAGTGGGTCTTTTGCACAACCAATAATAGGTCATTTTGCAGACAAAAAGGGTAAACCTTGGCTGTTAATAGTATCTGTTATTTGGATAGGGGTTTTTATGAGTTTAGCAGGTGTAATTAAAAACTATTATGTTTTATTGGTAGTTATAGGGTTAGGTGCATTAGCTTCTTCATTGTATCATCCTATGGGATCAGCAGCTGCTGTTAGATTAGGAACTAAATCAAGGGGAAAAAGCTTATCAATCTTTATGACAATAGGCGGATTTGCTGGAGCATTACCACCATTAATTGTATTACCTATTGTAAAAAATTATGGATTAAGCTCACTAACTTATTTTATGATTCCAGGGATTATTATAGCAGGGGCAATGTATTTTGCCAAAGTAGAAAAGATTGAAGTAACCCATGAACAAAGTGAAACAAACAAAAGTGAGAAAAAATTTGATTTATCTACTTTTAATTGGGTTTCTATTTTAGTGTTTATTGCTGCATATAGAGTTTTAATTACAAGAGTACTTTTAACCTTTGGAATCCAGTTATTATTATTAAAACAAGTAGATGTAAAAATAGCAGGTTTAATATTATCATCATACTTATTTTTAAACGCAGCAGGAACAATTACAGGTGGAGTATTAAATGATGTTATTGGTAGCAAAAAAGTAATTCTTATAACCAATATAGTAGCGACAATATGCTTGTTTGGAATATTTGCAACATCAGGATGGCTTTCAATAGCTTCATTTATTATAATAGGATTTACTTTAACAGGATCAAACACATCAAATATTGTAATGACCCATGATTTACTTCCAAATAATATAAATATGGGAACAGGACTAATCATGGGGTTTGCAGGTGGATTAGGCGGACTTGGAATATTATTATATGGAAAAATGGCCGATATATATGGATTACTTAACACCACTGGATTATTTGTTATTCCTTTAGTTATACTAAACATACTTATATTGTTTTTGCCAGTAAAGAAAAAACTCCTAGAGTAGTTAAAACTACCTAGGAGTTTTTTGAGCAAAGAGCAATTTCATGTTTAACGTAGCCAGTCTGGGTTGCCTGGTACAAAAGGTCTTTTACCGTATTTTTTTCTAAATTCACCAAGAACAGTACCAACTAAAACTTCATTACCCTCAAAGGTATCTATATTTTTTATAGACTCCATACTTTGACTAAAAGGGCAGCTTGCTATACACATACCACAGTCAGTACCTAAATATCTCCATTTTATGTAACATGATTCTTGATCTATAACCCAATTTAAATTACCGTTATTTTCTTTATCAGTTTCATTAGATAAAGATTGAGAAGGACATGTATGTGAACAGTTTTTACAAAGCTTACAAAAATCTTCAAGTCCAAAGGATATAGGTTCATCAACATCAAGTTCCAAATCTGTAGTTACAACTCCAAGTCTAACTCTAGAACCATACTCCTTAGTAGTAAGTACAGTATTTCTACCTACTTCCCCAAGTCCAGCATCCCTTGCTACCAAAACAGGCATAAGTAGGTAATTTGAATCCATATGATTTCTAGCTTCATAACCTAAACTTCTTATATAATAGCTGAGTATCATACCTATAATAGATACATCTACATAACATTTAGAAGTTTCTACAACCTCAGCAAGCATAGGACCTCTATTTATCATGTCTTTGTCCATTTCAACTGCAAATACTATTCCATATTTATGATTGAGGTTTATTTCTTGACCATATACTTCTTCATGTCTACCTCTATTAGTATAAAAGTGATAATCTTGTAGTTTTGTTACACCTACTAATTTTGCACCATAGTGCTTAGCAAAGCCTTTTATTCTCTTAGTTAATATTTCTTTACTAGTTTCAACTTTAACTGGATTTACAATACCTTCAGATAAGTGTTTTATATCATTTAAAAACTCAAAGGCAGAACTAGCCATAGGAGAATTTAATTCATTAAAAGTCATTGTACCTTCTTCACAAAGGTTAGGTCTAGTTCTTATGCTATCATCTATAGCTTTTTTATCGGGGTTTCTTTTATAATAATCATCATAAGCCTCAGTCCCCTTTTTATAGTTTGCTCTTGCAAACATAGTATCTCTTTCGTCAACTCTTTTCATTTATATCCCCCCAAAAATCATTGATCTCTATATTTAGTATACTATTTAAATAATGGTAATACCATAAAACAGAGAAAATTTGTTATATGTTTATCAAAAAAAAATTTATTTTTATTGTAACGAAATGCTTATTCAAATACACTAATTATTATAAACAAAGATTTGGAAAGTAGGTGAATAGATGAGAGAGAGTATTGAACTACTATATAGACTATATGCTAAGGACTTATACAATTTCATACTTTCTATATGTAAGGATAAAAATCTTTCAGACGATATTCTTCAAACTACTTTTGTTGAGGCAATTAAGTCAATAGAAGGATTTAAAGGTCAGTCATCTGTGAAAACATGGCTATTTAGTATAGCAAAACATCAGTGTTATAAACATTTAAAAAAGAAGAAAATCTACGTAAATATAGATGAGTACAACCCTATATCTGAGGAAAATGTTATTGATACAACCATTACAAATATGCGATCTCAAGATATTATGAAACATATTAATGACCTTGATGAACCGAATAGAAGTATAGTAATTTTAAGAATAGTTGGAGAGTACTCATTTTTAGAGATAGGCAAATTAATTGGAAAAAGTGAAAATTACTGTAGAGTTACATTTTATAGATTGAAAAATAAGATTAGAAAGGAGTTTGAAGAATATGAATAATCATTGTAAAATAGTTGAAGATTTACTTCCTTTATATATAGAAGGACTTACTAATGAAGAAAATACGAAATTAATAGATGAACATATATCATCCTGTAATAACTGTAGAGATATGCTCAATAACATAAAGGAAGATATACCATTTGAGTCTACTAAAATAAATTCTGAGAATATTGAGGACAAAGCTATGCTTGTAGCAAAAAATATTTCAAAGTATCAAAATATATTAAAGTTATCTTTATGTTTTGTTACACTTCTTTTTATGGTAGTTATATCATCTATACCAGTAGCTTTTGTTAACACATTAGCACCTTTAGTATTAGTACCATTTATTTGTAGATTTATATATAATAGAAATTTACCGCTAATATTATTAAGTGGAGTATGTGCGGTAGTAGGTGGAGGAATTATTACAGGGAGTATTTTAGATGGGTGGACAGTTGCAATAGGCCTTTTAATATTAATGACTATAGGCATCTTTGCAGGAGACATATATATTAAATCTAGAAATAGTAAAGGAAAAAAAGAAAAGAAAATTTTATTAACTGTTATTTCTTTTCTTATTCTTGGAGCAGGAATTTATACTAATAGTGCATTTAATGGTACTCCTTTTGGTTACTTTAATACACATTACAAAATATCTAATTATATTAGGGAAGCTTATAAAGATGAAGATATAAAAATTAAAGGTGTATTTTATAATTGGAAAGATGGATACTATGCAGATGTATCAAAGGACTCAGAGAATTTTACTATAAATTTATATAAAACAGGATATATCCAAGACAACTATACTTTAAGTCGTATAAATTCGTTTAATGATAGTTATGCAAAGACAATAGAAGTTGCATTAAAAACTAAGTTTAATAATCAGCATTTTAGAGTAGTAGCATCAAATTCAAAAGGATTGGAAAGCCTTTCATCGCCACAAGATATGGACTTAATTATTAGATTTACAGATTCAAATGCAAAGTATTCAAAACTTAGCCAAATGTCTAGAAGTAATTTTATAGATAATTCTAATAAAGTAGTTGATATACTAGACAACTTAGATTTATCTTATAACAATATTAATTTTCAAGCAGTTGATGAGAATGATGTTGAAATGTATTTGGATCTTAACAAGGGATTAAAATTAGATAATATTTACTAAAATTGATTGGTCTTATATACTTTACGTTGTATATAGGGCCTTTATATTTAAGTGAATTAAAGAACATTATACATTTTAAAGCATATTATAAGATAGACAACATAAATAGAAGGGAGTAAACTACTTGTATTTTAAATATGTAGCAAACTTATACGACTATTACAATAAAGATATATATAATTCAAATATAGATTTTTTGAAAAGTCGCCAAGGTAATAATGAACAAAATGGAACAACGGAATTGACACAACCATCAGAGGAATTTACAGGTGAAGAAGGAATATATGATGTACCTATACACAAAATTATATCTGATTTAAAATACGGAAGAATTGTGGAAATATCTATGAAAGCATATAACGGCAAGTATGTAACAGCAGTAAATGGGGGAGGAGGAATTGTATGGGCAAATCAAGATACAATAACCGAAGAAGCGGTTTTTAAAATAATTCCTCAAGGGATAGAAAGAGATAAGGTAGTTATACGAACATCTAAAGGATATTTTTTAAATGCAGAAGGTGGAGGGGGATTTTCATTAAATGCTAATAAGACATATATAGATGAAGATACAAAATTTCAGGTAATACCTTTATACCCTGATAAGTTTGCACTTAGAACTAGAAAAGGATATTACGTACTAGTAGAACCTGGGGTGTCTAGTATATTAAGAGCAGATAGTCTTTCAATAGGCATATGGGAAACCTTTACATTAGTGGAACTAGAATAAATATATAAGAAAGGATTGTATAAATTATGCAAGATGGATTTTTAACTGTATCAGTTGTTGAGAGAAACACTAATAGACCAGTACAAGATGCAATAGTTAGTATATATACTATACCTAATGATTCATCAAGTAGCTCTACTACAATCTATCAAAATTTAACAACTAATATATCAGGTCAAGTTACTGGATTAATTTTATCTGCACCAGATTTAATATACTCACAGCAGCCTTCTGATGTAAGACCTTACAGTAGATATGTGGTAGAGGTAAAAAAAGATGGTTATGAAACAACAATTATAAATGGATCTCAAGTTTTTGCTACTGTTGAAGGAAGGCAACCTATTACTTTAGATCCAAAAGAAAGAAGCCCACTTCTTTATAAACGTCAAAATGAAGAAATTTATGTTATAGATGAAATTACACTATATGGAAATTATCCACATAAAATACCTGAAGATGATTTAAAACCTATTCCGCCACCAACAGGATTTGTAGTTTTAGATAACCCTGTAGTTCCCGAATTTATAGTGGTTCATGATGGGCTTCCTGAAGATTCATCTGCACCAAATTATTGGATATATTTTAAAGATTATATAAAAAATGTAGCATCATCGGAGGTATATGCAACTTGGCCAGACCAAACCATATATGCAAATGTATTAGCAATAATATCATTTACTCTAAATAGAGTATTTACAGAGTGGTATAGAAACCAAGGATATAACTTTACTATAACATCAACTACAGCTTACGATCATAAATTTGTGTATAAAAGAGATATATTCAATACTATAAGCTTGGTTGTTGATGAAATATTTAATACTTATATAGAAAGACCTCCAGGTGCTAGGCAGCCTCTTTTAGCTCAATATTGTGATGGGGCTAAGTCTCAATGTCCAGGCAAAATGACCCAATGGGGTAGCAAAGCTCTAGGTGATCAAGGATTGAGCTATGAACAAATACTAAAATCTTTCTATGGAAGTAATTTAGTGCTTAAAAAAGCAGAAATAGTTACAGGAGTTCCAGTTTCTTATCCTGGTTCAGAACTTAGAGTAGGGTCCACTGGTAAACATGTAAGAGTTATACAACAGCAACTAAATACTATAGCCGACGTCTATTCTGTAATACCAAAGGTAAGAGAAGATGGCATTTATGGCCCTTCAACAGAAGGAGCAGTTAGAGTTTTTCAGAGGATATTTGGATTGCCACAAACGGGAATAGTTGATTTTAAAACTTGGTATGAAATATCTCGTATATATACAGCTGTAACTAAAATAGGAGAGTTTATAGTTTAATACTACTAAATAAATTGGAAGAAAAGCACACTATATCTTTTTAAAACATATTATAAAATATGTAACAAATTTATAAAAATATGTTAAGAAAGGATAGTATAAACTATGCAAGATGGTTTTTTAACCGTATCGGTTGTAGATAGAGTAACCAATAGGCCTATCCAAGATGCGCTAGTTAGTATATATAGCATACCTGATGAAGCTACAGAGACGACTACCCAAACTATAGTATATGAAAATTTACCAACTGACATATCGGGTCAAGTTACTGGATTAACTTTACTTGCACCAGATTTGATATACTCACAAGCACCTTCTGATGTAAGACCTTATAGTAGGTATATTGTAGAGGTAAAAAAAGATGGATATGAAACAGTTATTATAAATGGGTGCCAGGTTTTTCCTGTTGTTGAAGGAAGGCAACCAGTTGCAATGGAACAAAGAGAAAGAAGCTTACTTCTTTATAAACGCCAAGCTGAAGAGATTTTACTTATAGATGACAACACACTATATGGAAATTATCCACCTAAAATACCTGAAGCTGACTTAAAACCTCTTCCACCTCCAACAGGATTTGTTGTTTTAGATAACCCTGTAGTTCCTGAATTTATAATTGTTCATGATGGACTTCCTACAAATACATCTGCTCAAAATTATTGGATGTATTATAAAGACTATATAAAAAATGTAGCATCATCTGAGATATATTCAACTTGGCCAACGGCAACAATATATGCAAATGTAATAGCAATAGTATCATTTACTTTAAATAGAGTATTTACAGAGTGGTATAGAAATCAAGGATATAACTTTACTATTACATCAACTACAAACTTTGACCATAAATTCATATATGGAAGAAACACCTTTGACACAATAAATGTTGCTGTTGATGAGGTATTTAATACATTTATAAAAAGACCACCAACTGCTAGACAGCCACTTTTGGCTCAATATTGTGACGGGGCTAAGTCTCAATGTCCAGGCCAAATGACTCAATGGGGTAGTAAAGCATTAGGAGACCAAGGAAGAACTTCTGACCAAATATTGAAATCTTTTTATGGAAATAATTTAACCTTCGCAACAGCACAAGTAGTTACTGGTGTTCCAATTTCTTATCCAGGTTATGCACTTACATTATGGTCTAGTGGTGCACCTGTAAGAACTATACAAGGACAGCTAAACGCTATAGCTAATTCTTATTCTGCAATACCAAGATTAAGAGTAGATGGTATATATGGACCTGCAACACAAGAGTCAGTTAGAACTTTCCAAAAAGTATTTGGTCTACCACAATCAGGAATAGTAGATTTTAAAACTTGGTTTGAAATATCTCATATATATACAGCTGTAACTAAAATAGCAGCACTTTAATTATATACAACAAAGCCTCTCCTAACTTAGTTAGAAGAGGCTTTTGTTCTTAAATAGCCAATATTTATTGATTTTTGTTTTCTTTTTCTTTGTTATTTCCTTTATTATTTTCTTTAACTTTTTCAGTTTTTTCTACTTTAACTTTATTTACTACTTTATTAGTATTTTCTTTAACTTTTTCAACTTTTTCTACTTTAACCTTTGTAGCTTTAGATTTTGTTTCATCATTAGTTACTTGTGGATTTTCATCAGTATTTACAATTTCTTCAGTTTCAGCTACATCTTCTTCATTTATTTCTTTTTTAGCTTTATTTCCTTGGTTTAATTTAACTGCTTCTTGCTTTTTAGTAAAAGCTAATTTAAATTCTTCTTTTTTTGCAGTGTATGCAGCTTCTTTTTCTTGTAATGTTGCTTCTAAACTTGCTAAAGCTTCTTCATCTGAAGATTTTGTAGCTTTTTTGTATTGAACTTTAACGCTGTGTAATTCTTTTCTTGCAGTGTTAAGTTCATGTCTTTTTTGAACCATATTTCTAACTGCTTCTTTTTTAGCTGTTTGCATTGCTATAACTGAAGCTAATTTTTCTTTTGTTGCTTCATCTTGTACATCTTCAGATACATTATCTAAAATATCCGTAGCTTCTTCTTGTGTATCTATTATTTCAGAAGCTATATCTTCAACAACTTGAGTATCTTCTTCTGTAGTTTCTTCAGTAGCCTCTACTTCTTCAGTATTTGTTGAATCTTCTGAAGTAGTTTCTTCTGTATTAGCTATATCTTCTGCTATTTGAGTAGCTTGGTCCATATTTTCAGTATAAGCATCTAAAGCTTCGTTAGCTAATTCAGTTTTTCCTTCTTCCATCATATATTCACTTTCTCCAAGTCTTTCCTGAGCTATTTGTATTAATAACTTAGCCATTTCTTCATCATTTGTAGTAAACTTCATTTTGAAATCTTCCATTTTAAGATCTAACTTATAAAGTACGTTAGTAGGAGTTATACCTGCTGCGTCCTTAAAAGTTAATTCATCTGCATATACAGAATTAGTTGTCATTGCTAGTAATGATGCTGTAAGTAATGTTGTTAGTTTTTTCATTTTAATCCT
The DNA here is from genome assembly GCF_059569055.1 of Sporacetigenium mesophilum DSM 16796. NCBI lineage: Bacteria > Bacillati > Bacillota > Clostridia > Peptostreptococcales > Tepidibacteraceae > Sporacetigenium > Sporacetigenium mesophilum. Next base: position 537,079 of record NZ_JCANUR010000001.1, read on the forward strand.
CCTAAGTTAACTGCTAAACTTGAGCAACGGACCTGCTTTTTAAGGTCGTTGGCGACATGAGCGTAGCGAATTTTATATATTTTTCTCTGCCTATATATACGGGGAGAGTTTTATAATTTTAGGAGGTATTTATAAAAAAAAGACTAGAAAGGTTTTCTAGTCTTCACCTCTAAGGGTGTTTTCAATTTCTTGGAATACTTGGTCATATCCAAATAAATTTCCTACACTTGTTCCAACTAAATCTGATTTTCCAGATGATATTCCTTCATATAGACTTTCATAGTTTTGCTTATAAAGTTCGATTGTTTCTAAAAATCTTTTGTGAATATCAGCATACTTTTCAGGTACTTCACCAGTATAATTATATGAATTCAACTGAGCGAGTCTTAAATCAATTGGTTTTCTATTTTTTTCTGGATTAGTCTTATCAAAGGCAAATTCTATAGGATAATCGTCTTCAATTTTTTGAAATTTATCAATGAATATTATAATATATTGTTTATATTGATCTTCTGTTGGATCATGTTGTAGAGAATATGAACTTCTAAAGCCAAAACCAATTAGAGTTATAGTTGCTACTAAAGTTAATGCTATTAATATAGATTTTTTATTAAACATAATAATGTCTCCTTTTTTGTATATTTCTATAATATTTTTTGCAAAGTATGATTTTATATACATAACATATTTTTCTTGTGAATTTTGACTGTCAAAATAAAATATAGTATATAATTATAATATGGACAAGAAAAAATAGGCAAAAACGGAGGAATTAAATTGGAAAAATTATATTACAATGATCAATACATAAAAGAATTTACAGCAGAAATAGTTGATATAAAAGAAATAGATTCTAAGTTTCATGTTGTATTAGATAAAACTGCATTTTTCCCAGGTGGCGGAGGACAATTTGGTGATAGCGGGAAAATAGATATTCATGAAGTTATAGATGTATACGAAGAAAATGGGTTAGTTTATCATGTAGTAGAAAAAAACCCAATAAAAATACATAAAGTAAAATGCTATATAGATTGGGAAAAAAGAGAAGATGGAATGCATCAACATTTTGGGCAACATATATTATCAGCTTGTTTTGTAAAGTTGTTTAATGTAGGTACTGTAGGTTTTCATTTAGGAAAAGAAGTTAGTACAATAGACATAATAGGTCAGTTTGATGAAGAAAAAATAAGAGCAGTAGAAAGATATGCAAATGAAATAATAGGTGAAAATATAACTACAGAGTTTTTAGTTCCTTCGAGAAAAGAATTAAAAAAGATGGGGCTTAAAATAGATATTTCTAAAATTGATGAAGAAATAAGAGTTGTTAAAATTGATGACTTAGATGTGAATCCTTGTTGTGGAATACATCCAAGATCAACTTTAGATGTTAGAATGATAAAAATCAAAAAATACGAAAAATATAAGCAAGGTATGAGAATAGAGTTTTTAGCAGGTAATAGAGCTATAAATTATTCTATTGAAAAAGATAGTATATTAACTGAAATATGTAGATATTTAAGTTGTAGTGATAAAGATGCAATAAGAGGGATTAATAGCTTAAATGATAAGTTACAAAGTACCCTTGTTCAAAAGAGAAAAATTGAAGAAGAATTATTGAATTATCAAATTAAAGAAATGATAGAGACGTCTCAAAGAATTGGAGATATTTCTGTAGTTAAGAAAGTTTATGAAGATAAGAATGTTAAAGAAGTAGGAAAAGTAGCATCAAAAATAGTAGAACATGAAAATGTTATAGCTTTAATGGTTGCTAAAGGCGACGAAAAAGTTAACTTCATTTTTGCTTGTTCAAAAAATATAAAAAATATAAGTATGAATGACTTATTAAAAGATGCCTTAACCTTAGTAGATGGTAGAGGGGGAGGAAGTCCTTTCTTAGCACAAGGGGGCGGAAACAACAACGGAAATATAGATTCTGCAATGGACTATGCATTTATGAAAATTAGTAATACCCTAAACAATAAACAATAAATAATAAATTAAAGTCTAGGTGTAAAATCACCTAGACTTTTTTCTCTTAAAATATGGTCTAGTTGTATATAACTAAATTTCACCTCTAAGAGCATCTTCAATTTGTTGGAATATAAAATCATATCCATATAAATTTCCTACACTTTCTCCAATTAATTGAGAATTACCAGATGATATTCCTTCATATAGACTTTCATAGTTTTGTTTATATAGATTAATTGTATCTAGCAGTTGTCTGTTAATATCAGTATACTTTGTAGGTATTTCATTTGAATAATTAAATTCATTTAGCTTATTAAGTCTTAGATCTATAGGTTTTCTGCTTTCCTCTGGATTATCCTTATTAAAGGCAAATACTATAGGGTATGTTTCTTCTACATTCTGAAATTCATCAATAAATTTTAAAACGTATTGTTTATATTCTTCTTCACCTGTACCGTTTTGTAAAGAATATATATTTTTAAAGCTAAAACCAAGTAGAATTACAGTTACTACAAGAGTTAATGCTGTTAAAGTTGATTTTTTATTAAACATAATAATGTCTCCTTTTTATATATTCTGAAATATTTTTTGTAAAATATAATTTTATATACATAACATATTTTACTTATAATTTTTGATTTTCAAAATAATATATAAAGCTCCTAAGTAATTAATTTGAATTATATAGGAGCTTTATTCTAATCCATTATGTAGTTATAATTATCCAAAATATACTTTGGAAGTTCCATACGAGCTGTCATCAATGGATCGACAACTTGACATATTTTTAAATCACCAACTAAAGACAACAAAGTACCAGCTTCATAAGCATCCATTTTTAATTCATTTACTAAAAATTTATACATATGAATAGTAGCGGTGTGAGCTGCTTCATCTAATGTTTTTTTAGAAGCGATAGTCATAATATGGTCGCCTTCAACAACCATAGGTAGTGGAAGTGCTTTACCTTTAATTATATCAACTTTCACAGTTACTTCTCCAGATACTTCTAATCCGCATATAACTATTTCTCCATCAGCCATGACGGCGTGTAAATCTCCTATTGATAATAACGCACCTTTAGTATGTACTTGTAAATATACAGTAGAACCTTTTATTATTCTTTTGCAATCCATATTTCCACCATGTGTATCTGGAATAGTAGTTTTTATTTCACCATCATAAGGCGCAACACCTATAACTCCAATCATTGGATTTATCGGCATTTGGATTTTATCATTAAAAATAACTTTATCGTTTTCTATAGGAATAATTCTTGATTTTGTTTCGTAATAAAACTCACCTAAAACGCCACTATCAGGTCTTACAGTCATAACACCATGATCGTTTATCTTGATATCAATAATTTCTATTTTTAAAATATCTCCAGATTCTGCTTCATCAATATATAAGGGACCGGTAGCAGGGTTGTTAAGCTCTCTTTTTATAGTACTAAATGGCTGATCTTCACTTTTAATTTGGTCGTTATAGCAATCATATGTTTCAAATATAACAGTATCTCCTGAATGTACTTTTAGAGCTGGCTTGTGATCTTTTGACATTGTATATATACAATCTTCTTTTTTTATTTTCTTCAATTTAAACCCTCCCATAATAGAGTATATAAATAATTATAAACATTCATTTTAGAATATATTTAGCTTATTAGGTATTTTTTACATTAATCCTTTAAATTATATCATTTATCAACTAAGTAGTTCATATTTGACATAAACTATTTAACCCCTTAGAATTAATATAAAAAACATTGTTACAAAGGGGAAACAGGTATGTCAATTACCGTATTAGAAGCAACAAAGTTAGAGACATTCAAAAACTTTAGATTAGTAGCAGGGCATCGTGGTCTTGATAACATTGTAGAGAAAATTGGAATACTTGATTGGGAGTTTATTACAAAATTAGAAGGACACTTTATAGAAGGTGAGTTTGCCAAGGGAGAATTTGTACTTAGCAGTTTGTTATTTGCAAAAGATAAGCCAGATTTAGTTATTGAAGCAGTAAAATATTTAGTAGAAAGTCAAGTGAGTGGTTTGGCTATAAAAAATATTTATTATAACGATCTTCCTATTGAAGTAATTAATTATGCGAATGAAAAATCGATTCCTATATTCATTTTTGACAATAGTGTATACTTTGAAGATATTATTACTCAAACAATGGATAAAATAAGGTCTATAAATAATTATGAGCTACTTGAAACCAAAGTTGATCTGCTTATTAAAATGAATCTTAACAAAGCATTAATAAGGGATATAGCCTTTGAAATAAATAGCAGCTTTAAAGAATGTATTTTTGTTTTGTACATTAAAGAAAAAAAGTTTATTGAAGATAATAATATAATTTTAATAATAGAAAGATTAAAGAGAAATAAAATTACTAGTCTTTATGATTCTGTTTTAAAATACGGAAATGGAATTTTAATAATATCTACTTTTGAAAAACTTGAAGAGAAAGATTATAAGAACAAAGTTAATTACTTATTAAAAACTATTGGAATATACAATAAAGAATATTACATTGGCATTAGCAATTTGCATAAAAGCCTAAGTGAACTTGGCAATGGGATAAATGAAAGTATTTTTGCACAAAGAACTGGAGAGGTTTCTTCAAATAGCTTTAATTATTTTAGTGATATTGGTGTCTATAGCATTCTTATGCCATATATGAATGATACTTGGGTTCGTAATTTCCATAATAGAATAATAATGCCCATCAAAAGTTATGATGAAAAATACAATGGAGAATTGTTTAATACAGCAATTAAATATATTGAAAATGACGGAAAAATAAACGAAACTGCTAGCGAACTTTTTTTACATAAAAATACAATTAGATATAGAATAAATAAAATAAAAGAATTACTGAATATGAATGACTGTGAGGGAAGTTTTCACGAGCAACTTTCAATAGCAATAAAGTTATATAAAATTTATAATATATAGGCTATATAATCTATATAATAATATATTACATAAATTTGTTTTGTATAAAGTACAAAAAAATCTGTGTTTATTCATATTTTATACAAAGACATAAAATCTAATATTGTAGTATTATAATAATATAAGATTTATTATAAATTCTATATAAAGGGGGAAATGAAATGAGTAATAAAACATTACGCGCTAATATGCTCTTATTACTTACTGCAGCTATATGGGGGTTTGCATTTGTTGCACAAAGAGTAGGGTCTCAGTATGTAGGAGCATTTACTTTTAACGGGATAAGATTTGCTATTGGGAGTCTTTCACTTATTCCATTAATAATTTACTTTGATAAGAAAAAGAAAAATGAAAATATCGAGGATAAAACTATAGAAGAAGTTCCTAAGAAATCAATTTTACCTGGAGTAATAGTTGGGGTTGTACTCTATATAGCTGCAACACTGCAACAAGTTGGTCTTATTTATACAACTGCTGGAAAAGCAAGCTTTATTACAGGACTTTATATGGTTTTTGTACCAATCATAGGAATATTTTTAAAACAAAAAATTGGAAAGAACTCATGGATAGGAGTAGGCCTGGCAGTTATTGGTCTATATCTATTAAGTGTAAATGAAAATTTTAATATAAGTTATGGAGATTTACTTGAGGTTATAGGATCTGTATTCTGGGCTATACACATTTTGACAATAGATCATTTTTCTAATAAAATGGATTCTTTAAAATTATCATGTATTCAATTTGCAACATGTTCAGTATTAAGTTTGATAACAGCTGTAATGTTTGAAAGTATTACTATGACCGGAATATCACAGGCTTTAATTCCGATACTTTACGGGGGTCTTTTATCAGTAGGGGTAGCGTATACCCTACAAGTTGTAGCCCAAAAGAATGCTAAGCCATCTCATGCAGCTATAATATTAAGTATGGAATCAGTGTTTGGTGCTATAGGCGGTGCAGTTTTACTTGGAGAAGTTATGAGTGGAAGAGGATATATAGGTTGCATTCTTATACTTATAGGAATACTTGTATCACAGATAAAAATTACTCCTAAAGAAGCGGAATTAATTGAATAATAAATATAACCACTTAGTATAGTAACTCACTATATTAAGTGGTTTTTTAAACTTATTTATTGGTAATACAATTACTGATAATAATAAAATAGGACTATAAGATAAGTTTTTGTAACTAAATAATAAATATAAAAATATTATAATTTAGGGCTTTCTCTTAAAGCTTATCTAGAAACTTAATACAGGGGGTAAAATATGAAAATATGTATAAATCCAGGTCATACTTTAAATTCAGCCGGTAGTGGAGCTATAGGTATAAAAGTTGAAAGCACAGAAAATAGAAAGGTAGCAGATGAAGTTATTAAGTTATTAAAACAAGAAGGTCACACAGTAATAGAGTCTAGAGTAGATAATGCTAGTTCACAAAATGAATATCTTAAGAAGTGTGTTGAGCCAGCCAATTCAAATAATTGTGATTTATTTGTAAGTATACATTTTAATGCTTTTAACGGTAGAGCATTTGGTACTGAAGTTCTTGTTTATTCAGAGAGTTCTAAAGCTAAGGATGAGGCACAAAGAATATGTAATAAAATAAGTAGTTTAGGGTATAAAAATAGAGGAGTTAAGATAAGATCAGATCTATATGTTTTAAAACATACTAAAATGCCTTCATTACTTGTTGAGTGTTGTTTTATAGATAATCTTGGGGATATGAATATATACAATCCTGAAGATATGGCAAAGGCCATTGTAGAAGGAATACTTAATAAAGAAATAAAGGATAAAGTAGTAGAAGAAAAGCCTAAGGATGAAGGTGTAGTTTATAGAGTAGTTGTAGGTTCTTTCAAAGATAAAGAAAATGCAGATAAGATGCTTGAAGAAGTTAAAAACAAGGGATATAAAGATGCTTTTATAGTTACAAGCAAAATTTAAATTAAAAGCCCATTATAGGGCTTTTTAATTTTGATTAAGTTTATTAGTAAGTTTTTATGATACAATAGTATTAGAATATCTAAGTCTTTTAATAAATAACTGAAAAATTAAATTGAACAGGAGTTTTTACATGAATAAGAATACGGCAAATAAGTTAGGGACAGAAAGTGTAGGAAAATTATTGCTGAGTCTAGCACTACCAGCAATTATAGCACAAATTGTTAATATGCTTTATAACGTTGTGGATCGGATTTATATAGGGCATATACCAGAAATAGGATCAACTGCTTTAACTGGTGTTGGTGTGACATTTCCTATTATAATGGTTATTACAGCTTTTAGCTCACTAATAGGAATGGGTGGGGCTCCAAGAGCAGCAATAAAAATGGGAGAAAAAAAAGATTATGAAGCTGAGGAAATTTTAGGGAATTGTTTTTTATCATTAATAATTCTTTCAATAGCACTAACAGTTATATTACTTGCTTTTGGTAAAAAATTATTAATGATGTTTGGTGCAAGTAATGAAACTATTATCTATGGACTTCAATATTTAAATATATATGTAATTGGAACAATATTTGTAATGATTACATTGGGATTAAATACTTTTATATCGACGCAGGGGTTTGCTAAAGTTAGTATGATGACAGTGTTAATCGGTGCTGTTATTAATATAATTCTTGACCCAATTTTAATATTTGGTTTTAATATGGGAGTTAGGGGTGCAGCTATTGCAACAGTAATATCTCAAGCTTGTTCTGCCATATGGGTTCTTAGATTTATGTTAGGTAAAAAAACTAAATTAAGAATTTATAAGAAAAATATGAAATTAAGAAAAGAAATTATAATTCCCGTGCTTTTATTGGGAAGTTCTCCTTTTATAATGCATAGTACTGAAAGTCTTTTAAATATTGCTCTAAATTCTTCATTACAAAGATATGGAGGAGATATTGCAGTTGGAGCAATGACAATTATGGCAAGTTTGATGCAATTAATATTTCTACCTTTAACTGGATTAACCCAAGGATCACAGCCAATAATTAGTTATAACTATGGAGCTAAAAATTATGACCGTGTTAAAGCTACATTTAAATTGCTTATTATATCAGCTTTGACTTTCTCAATTGTTTTATGGGCATTTATGATGTTATTCCCACAATTCTTTGTATCTTTATTTAGTAAAGATCCTAAGCTTATGGAACTTACATCATGGGCAATGAGAATTTATCTGGGAGCAGGGTTAGTTCTTGGAGCTCAAATTGCCTGTCAACAGACTTTTATAGCAATTGGGCAAGCAAAAGTTTCCCTTTTCCTTGCATTACTTAGAAAAATAATTTTATTGATACCAATGATATATATTCTACCAAATTTCTTTTCAGACAAGGTATTTGCAGTATTTTTCGCAGAACCTATATCAGACATTATAGCGGTTGGCACCACTGTTATTGTTTTTGCAAGTCAGTTTAAAAAGTTATTATCTGAAGAAAATTACTTAGAACAAATGCCTATGGCGCAATGTGGTTATGAAGGGGTCTATAAACCAATAGAAGAAAAATCAAAAAAAGATATATAAAATAGAATATATTAGAAATATTAAAGGAGAGTGTGAACTCTCCTTTTTAAATATTATAATGAAATAAGATAAATGAAACTTTACAACTTCTTTACAACTTAGAGATAATTATTGAATAACTTATAATTAAACTTAAAGTAGTATACGGAAAAGGAGGACACTATGAAAAGCATATTAGTTGTTGAAGATGATAAGGCTATATCAAATTTAATATACTTAAATTTAGATGTAGCAGGATATAATAGCAGACAAGCATATAGCAGTAATGAAGCACTTAAAATACTAGAAAATCAGACATTTGATTTGATTCTCCTAGATGTAATGCTACCTGATATGGATGGATTTGAGCTTATAGAAAAAATTCGTCCTTTAAATATACCTGTAATTTTTATAACTGCTAAAAATGGGCTATCTGATAAGGTAAAAGGTCTTAAAATTGGAGCGGAAGATTACGTAGTTAAGCCTTTTGAGGCAATGGAACTTCTTGCACGAATAGAGGTTGTATTAAGACGCTACAGCAGTAATAATAACTTAATAAAATGTGATGATTTAGAAATAGATGAAGAAAAGAGACTTGTAAGAAAAAATGGGGAAATAGTAGATTTGGCTCTTAAAGAATATGAACTTCTTTTATTGCTTGTTCGTAATAAAAATAAGGCACTTACAAGAGAAAAAATTTTAGAACTTGTGTGGGATTATGATTACTTGGGAGAAACAAGAACTGTAGATATTCATATACAAAAGCTTAGAAAAAAACTAGATTGGGCTAATAAAATCGTTACAGTGTATAAGTTTGGATATAGATTGGAGATCAAATAATGAAATTGTGGCACAAAATATTTATTTGCACCTTTATATTATTTGAATTGGTGTTTAATATAAGTATACCATTTCTTATTCAATATACTTTTAATCAAAATTTAGAAAAAGAAATAGAACGTGGACTTACTGAACAACTTATCTTGCACACAAGCCTTCACGCAAATAGTCAAATTGCAAGTGATACATTTGAATATTCACAGGACTTATTGACAATCTTTTTAAAAATGACATTTCAGGCAAATACTCAGTATTTTGACAAAAAAGGTGTTTTCATAGAAGTTCTAGATGAGAAAAATAGTCCTATTTACTCAAATTTTAACTATAAATATGATAAAAAACGGGCTGAATTAGATATTTCTCTAACTAATACTCGTAATTATATTATTCGAGATGTTAAAGACAAAAGCTTTTTATTTGTAACCAATGGATTGAAGATTAAGGATAAGACTTATAAATTCACTTATATAAGAGATATTTCAAGTGTATATGATGACCGAAGTGGCCAATATAAGTTATTTTTAAAAATTAATATAATAATAGCACTATTATTAGCTGCTGCCTTATATGTACTAACAAGATATTTTACTAGACCTATAACAATTCTTACAAAATCAACTCAAAAAATTGCTAGAGGTGATTTTTCTGAAAGAGTAAAAATTGAATCTACAGACGAAGTAGGATTGCTAGCAGAAAACTTTAATATAATGGCAGAAGTAGTAGAAGATAAGATAAAAGAATTAGAAAATAATGCAAATATTAAACAACATTTTATTGAATCTTTTACCCATGAATTAAAAACACCTCTAACGTCTATAATAGGCTACGCTGATTTTTTAAGGTCTACAAAATATAATGAAAAAATTTATTATGAGTCACTAGATTATATTTATAGTGAAGGTAAGCGTCTTGAGGCCCTATCTTTTAAACTCATGGATTTAATACTTATAAAAAAACAAGATTTTAAAATGAAAGAAGAAGACCTCTTTATATTATGTAATGAAACGGCAGAAATCCTTAAGCCTAGACTTGATAGCAAAACTATTTCACTAAACCTCAATTTGCAGCATTGCAAAGCTAATGTTGACAAAGATTTGTTCAAAATCCTAATTACAAATTTAGTAGACAATGCAGTAAAAGCATCTAAAGAAGGTAGCAACATAAATTTAAACTTGAAAAAGGAAAATGATAAAATTGCAATCCAGGTTATAGATAGTGGAATTGGAATATCTGAAAAAGATATTGAAAGTATTTTTGAACCATTTTTCATGGTTGATAAATCAAGAACAAGAGAAAATGGAGGAGCAGGTATAGGACTTGCTATTTGTGCAGAAATTGTAAAACTTCACAGTGGTGAAATTAAGGTAAGTAGCGAAATAGGGAAAGGTACGAAGTTCGAAATAAGCTTCTAACAAAAATTACAACTTCTTTACAAGTAATCCGTATTTATGAAATATCTGTTTTATATAATTAAAAATGTAGCTGGAAATGGCCAAATCCAAATATATAATAGAAGGAGTGTAATTTAGAAATGAATAATTTGAAAATCAACAAAAAAGTTATGAGTACTGTAATAACATCATTAATTGTAGTAGGAAGTATAAGTGGAGCGGTTTTTGCAGCACAAAATGATGATATAGTAGAAAAAGATGTACTTATGACTGTACAAGTCCAATCAAATGAAGATCCAGTAAATCCAGATGATGCTAATAGTGTACCAACTGAGGATGCAGCTATAATTAAAAAAGGTGAATCTCATGAGAATGAGGAATATTTCAATCAAACTAATATATCAGCTAAAGTAAATAAAGATGAAGCTATTATAATAGCTAAAGATGCTGTTAAGAATATATTTGAAATTAATGTAACCGTTGATGACAAGGCAATCCAAGCTGATTATTTTGATAAATCACATAATGATGCATCTTATAAAGGTAAATCCATTTGGGTTGTTTCTTGGAAGACACAGCCAAATACAAGTTATAATTCTAATAGTGTTTTCGTAGATGCAGAAACTGGAGAAGTACTTAGTATGTCTAGTAAAAAACCTAATCAATCAAACACAATTAAAGGATTAAGCAAAGCTGAGGCAGAGTCTAAGGTTGCTGAGTTTATTAAGTCAAAAAACTTAAATAACGGAGCAGCTATACAAGCAATTCAGTCTAATATAAGTTCTAAAGGTATAATAGAAGTTGAAGCTAAATTTGATAATGGAAAAGAAATAAATGTAGTAATAAGCTGTGCTACTAATGAAATTGTGTGTTGGTGGAAATAAGAATAGTTGGATATGCTTAATATAGTATTGAAATTAAGTATGAAATTTAAGGGGGGGAATTTTTCCCTCCTTTTTGCGTAATTTATAAAAACAAAAGAAAATTAGTGTATAATTAAAAAAGGATGGCAAGGTGATTAATTATAAGATATTAAAGGAGGGGTGAACAATGAGTTTCATTGAATCGATAAAAAATTATATAACTTTTAATGAGCAAGAAGAAAAAGATAAAGAAATAACTATAAAGTGTTTGGAGATGTTTGATGATATCCTAACAAGAGATAACGAAATAGTGCACATGACAAGTTCAGGGTTCGTAGTTAACAAAAATAGGGATAAAGTCTTAATGATACATCATAATATATATAACTCGTGGGCATGGACTGGGGGCCATGCAGACGGAGAAGAAGACTTATTGTATGTTGCACTTAAGGAAGTTGAAGAAGAAACAGGAGTAAAAAATCTTTATTCTGTAAGTAATGATATTTTATCCTTAGATATAATACCTGTACAAGGGCATATAAAAAATGGAAAATATGTATCTTCACATTTACATATATCAGTTGCTTATTTAATTGAGGCCGATGAAAATGAAGAGCTTATAGTTAAGCCTGATGAAAATAGTGGAGTTAAGTGGATACCTATAAAAGAAATAGATACATATTCAAACGAACCACATATGAAAAAAATATACAGTAAAATAGTATCTAAAATAGAAGAGTTAAAAATATAATTTAAGTATTAAAAATGGGGTGGATTTAATTCACCCCATTTTTAATTTATATTTCTTTTAAAAGTAATTCTTCTATATCTAGTCTTGGTCTTTGTGAAGGAAATTGATCTGGATAACCAACAGGTAATAATGCAACTATATCATGTCTTTCATCAAGTCCTAAAAGATTTTTTGCTTTTTCTTGATCAAACATCATAACCCAACAAGTACCAAGGCCTAAGTCAACAGCTCTAAGGGTTATATGATCAATTGCAATAGCTGCATTTAAGTTTAAATAAGCCTTCACAGAAGCTAGATCTGAAAATCTTGATTTCTTATTATCTGTACCTGGATCAGCACTGTTTTTCATACTTTCTAAAACTGAATCCATTGCTCTATTATCAACACAACATGCAATTACAACTGGAGCAGCTCCTACAAATGGAAGTGGAGTACATTCATTTAATTTTTTTCTTGCTTCTTTACTTTTTATAACTACATAACGTGTAGGCTGAATATTAATTCCAGATGGAGCAAATCTTCCTGCCTCAATTAGTTCAGTTATGTAGTTTTCTGGTACCTCATCAGATTTAAACTTTCTTATACTTCTTCTAGATTCAACTACGTCTAAAAATTCCATAAAAACACCTCTTTCTATATAGTACTTTATTATTTTATATATTAATTATATATTTATACCAAAAATTGTAAATAATAAATAATGATTTACAGGAAAATTATGGGTAATATAATATTGTATTATATATATTCTCTAGGATATGATATAGATATTAGGTAAAAATCAAAACAGACATTAACAAATAAAATAAGAAGGGAAGATTTATATGATAGCAATACATGAAAATTTATATCAATTTAGCAGTTATGTACCACCTATCGACCTTACGTTTCATCAATATTTATTACTAGCTGATGAAGCTGTTTTAGTACATACAGGAAATATTCAACAAGCAAAGGTATTAGTACAACAAATCAAAGATGCTTTAAATGGAAAAACATTAAAATATATATTAATTTCACATTTTGAATCAGATGAATGTGGAGGATTATCAGAAATATTAAAAGAATTCCCAGAAGCTAAGCCAGTATGTTCTGAAATTACAGCAAGACAGTTAAGTGGTTTTGGAATAGCAAATGATTTTATTGTTAAAAAGCCTGGTGAAAAACTAACTACAAATGATTATGAACTAGAATTTATAAGTTATGTTTCTGAAATGCACTTATGGGAAGGATTACTCATGGTTGAAAACAAAAACGGAATATTCTTCAGCAGTGATTTAATGTTTAGATTAGGTGAAGCAAGTGGCAAAGTAATACAAAGCCATTGGGAAAATGAAGTAAACAGTATTACTCATGAACAAATACCAGATCCTGATAAAAGATATGAAATTAAAGAAAATTTATTAAAATTAAAGCCTGAGTTTATAGCTACTGGCCATGGCCCATGTGTTAGACTATAAGTGATTTATTAAAAGGGGGATTACTATGTTTGAAAACAAGTTAAAAAGAATGCTTAAAGAGGGAAAATCTGCAATTGGTACATTTGTATCTATGAATAGTCATGACTTAGTTGAAATAATGGGATTAACAGGTTTTGATTTCGTTATAATAGATGCTGAACACGGACCAATGGATGCAGAAACAACTATGAATTTAATTCGTGCAGCCCAGCTTCACAACATGACACCTATTGTACGTGTTAGAGAAAATTCTGAAACAGTTATACTAAAACACTTGGATGTAGGAGCTCATGGTATACAGGTTCCTCAGATAAATAATGAAGAAGAAGCAAAGCTATTAGTACAAAGAGCAAAGTACAGTCCACAAGGTAAAAGAGGGGTAGCAATGCCAAGGTCTTCCGATTATGGACTATATCCAATAATGGACTACTTTGAAAAGTCAAATAAAGAAACAATGATTATATCTCACTGTGAGAATATAACTGCACTAGAAAATCTAGAAGATATAGCAAAAACTCCTGGAATAGATGTAATATTTTTAGGGCCATTTGATATGAGTCAATCCATGGGAATTCCTGGACAAGTTAAACATCCTAGAATCGAAGAAGCAGCACAAAGAGTATTGGACATTTGTAAAAAGTATGACAAGATACCTGGAATATTTGCCACGACTAGTGATGATGCAAAGAAAAGAATAGAGCAAGGTTTTAGATATGTTCCTATAGGAATGGACTGTACTTTAATAGGAAGTGCATTTAAGGAAATTGTAAATAAGGTTAAATAAATTTTAAAGCCTATATTCTTAATTACCTAGTAATTTTGAATATAGGCTTTGTTATATTATATTTCTTTTATAAGTACTTCTTCCATATCAAGTCTAGGTCTTTGAGATGGTGATTGATCTGGATATCCTACAGGAATTAATGCTACAACGTCATATCTTTCATCAAGTCCTAAAATATTTTTAATCTTTTCTTGATCAAACATCATAACCCAACAAGTTCCAAGTCCTAAATCAACAGCTCTTAAATTTATATGGTCAATTGCAATAGCAGCATTTAAGTTTAAATAAGCTTTTATAGTAAACTCATCCATATTTCCTCCTTTTTTAGCATCAGCACCAGGATCAACATCATCAAGTGGAGTGCCTACAAAAGCTTGAGCTTCTCTAAGTTCTTTCATTCTATCTCCAGTTTTAACTATAGATTGATTATCAACACAAACTGCAATTACCACTGGAGCAGCTCCTACAAAAGGAAGTGGAGTACATTCATTTAATTTTTTTCTTGCATCTTCACTTTTTATTACTACATAACGTGTAGGTTGAAGATTTGTTCCTGAAGGAGCTAATCTACCTGCATCTATTAATTCAGTTATATATTTTTGTGGTATTTCATCAGACTTAAACTTTCTTATACTTCTTCTAGATTCTATTGCATTTAATAATTCCATAAAAAAACCTCCAAGATTGATAAAGTTGTAGTTACTCTATTTATTTTATATACTAATTATATAGATATAGAATTCAATTTAATAGTATGCACTTTAAAGTAAGATACTATACAAACACTACTTCCAACATTAGAACAAATGCACAAATGGGCATTAGAAAATTTAGAAAAGTAAGAAGTTATATGCCAAATACTAAAAGTCCTTTTAAAAGGGCTTTTTTTAATATAAATAAGTCTGTATATAACAATCTGTTATGCTACATAAGACTTAGTTAATGGGAAAACGGTTAAGTATGTAATATAATTAACATATAGATTGAAATAAATTTAACAAAGTTAAAATTAACCTTTTTAAATATTAGTTTGTTGAATTTATTTTATCTTTTATGACATTAAAGGAATAGAACGAAAGGATAACAATTATGGAAAAAGAAAGTAAGAAGAGTACAACTGAAAAAATGTTGACGGTAGCTACTTGGGTTGTAATTTTAGGAACTTGGCACCTTATAAGTAAATTAGAGTTGGTTTCATCAGTTCTAGTTCCATCGCCATATGATGTATATGTTACTTTTTTAAAAATTTTGAAAGATGGTTACAATGGAGTTTCCTTATTAAGTCACCTTGGAGCTAGTTTTGAAAGACTATTTATAGCTTTAGGGGTTGCTATTATAACTGCAATTCCTCTTGGCTTATTAAGCGGATATTCTACAAAAGTTAGGGCGATTATTGATTCAGTAGTTGAGTTTTATAGACCACTACCGCCCCTTGCGTACTACACATTGCTTATTTTATGGTTTGGTATTGATAATACATCAAAAGTTACATTACTATTTTTAGCAGGTTTTGCTCCAATATATATTGCTTGTGTATCTGCTGTTACAAAGATAAATAAAGATTACATATTAAGTGCTAAATCATTAGGTGCAAGCCAAAATAACATTTTCTTTAAGATAGTATTGCCTGCATGTCTACCTGAGATTTTTACAGGGCTTAGGACAGCAGTAGGTGTAACATATACTACATTAGTTGCTGCTGAAATGGTAGCTGCAACATCGGGTATAGGTTGGATGGTATTAGATGCATCTAATTACTTAAAAAGTGATGTTATATTTGTTGGTATCTTAGTAATGGGAGTTACAGGCATATTAATGGATGTTGTGTTACGACATATAGAAAAGAAAATAGTGTTTTGGAAGGGTCATGTATAAAATTTTAGACAAAAAAGAGGAGGATCATTATGAAAGGTTTATGGAAAAAAGTAATTACAATGTTGTTAGTAGGAGTTATGGCAAGTTCACTTGCAGCATGTGGCAAAACTACAAAAGAATCAAGTGAAGTAGTAAAGTCTTCAACATCTTTACCTAAGGAAATTAATTTTGGTATTCTTAGAGTTCCTAACGATGAGACTTTGGCAATAGCAGAAGGACTATTTGATAAGTATTTTACAGAAAAAGGTATTAAATGTAACTTTATTGTGTTTGACTCAGGGGTTGATGCTAATAAGGCATTGGCATCTGGAAGTATCGACTTTGCTACAATGGGAAATACAAATGGTATCGTAGCAAAATCTTTGGGAATTGACGTAGAAATGATTTGGATACATGAAGCCCTTGGAGAAATTGAAGGTTTAGCAGTTAAAAATGGTTCAGGTATTAACAAAATAGAAGACCTTGTTGGGAAAAAAGTTGCTACGCCTTTTGCATCTACATCACATTACAGTTTATTAAATGCTCTTAAAAACGCTGGAATTGATGATAAAGTACAACTTTTAGATATGCAAACAACAGAAATTGTCGCAGCTTGGGAAAGAGGAGATATCCAAGCTGCTTATACTTGGCAACCATCTCTTGGGAACCTATTAAAAGATGGAAAAATGATTGTTTCAAGTGAAGACATGGCAAAAGAAGGCTATATAACAGCTAATATAGATTTAGTAAGAAAAGAATTTGCACAGCAATATCCAGATTTAGTAGCTGATTTTATATCTTGTTTAACAGAAGCAGCAGATATATACAGAGAAAATCCAGAAAAAGCAGCAGAAATTGTTGCTAAAGAACTTGAAATAACACCAGAGGATGCACTAATGCAGATGAAAGGTTCTATTTGGCTTATACCAGAAGAATTAATAGGTGAAGATTATTTTGGAACTAGTGAAAAGCCAGGTGCATTTGCAACTGTTATGAAAGATACATCAGATTTCTTAAAAGATCAAGGATCAATTAAAAATTCTCCTACACAAGAAGAGTTTAATGATTATGTAAATCCATTATATATTCAAAAATCAATAGAGAAGAATAATAAATAATTTGAAATTAGTCCACCCACTATATATAACTTTTATGTAGTGGGTGAATTGGTTTAGAAAGGCGTTTAAATGATGGAAAATAAAATTAGTAAAGATATTTTAATAGATATTAAAGATTTACAACTAGAGTACAATGCAAAGAAGAATCAGACTCTAGCGCTAGACAATATAAATTTACAAATTAAACAAGGCGAATTTGTATGTGTTTTAGGCCCATCTGGATGTGGAAAAAGTACCTTGTTAAAAATTATTGCAGGTTATCTTAAACCTACAAAGGGGACATGTTTGATGAAGGGAGAACCTATAAATGGCCCTGACTGTCATAGAGGTGTTGTATTTCAATCTCCAACACTATACCCATGGATGAGCGTATCTGACAATGTTGAATTTGGTCCTAAAATGAGAGGACTTCCAAAAGATGAAATAGAACAAATAAGAACTCATTTTCTAGATCAAGTTAAGTTAACTGGATTTGGTGATAAGTCTACATTCGAGCTCTCAGGAGGTATGAAACAGAGGGTATCACTTGCTAGGGTTTTGGCTAATTATCCTGAGGTAATCCTTATGGATGAGCCATTTGGAGCTTTAGATGCACTTACTAGAGTTAATATGCAAGCATTAATTCGTAATATATGGAATGAGAATAAAAGTACCATACTATTGATTACTCATGACATTGATGAGGCATTATCACTTGGCACAAGAGTTATTGTAATGTCAAAACGCCCTGGAACCATATTAAAGGAGTTTAACGTTAACTTTACTAACTCAATATTTGGTAATAATTCAGGACATGTAAAATATGGAGATGAATATTTTAATATTAAGGATGAAATCTTAGATATTATTAATAACCAGACTGAGGAATAGCAAAATGAAAGCCTCGCATCTTAATTTACAAGATGTTAGGCTTTTTACTTTATTTAACATAATGTATTTAAATAACTTAAATATTAAATGAATGTGATTATGTTATAATTAAGATATATTTAGCTTAAAAAGTATTATAATGTCGAAATAACTTAAGGTTAAATAAATATAATATTATTATGCAAATAATTGATAAATACAAAATATTTACCTAGAGGGTGATAATTATGGTATCAAATGAAATTGAGGCATTAATACAGCAACGTCAAGGAAAATCCATAAAGAAAAAAAAGAGCCAAATTCCTTATGCAATTATAGTTATTATTGTTGCAACAATTGTTGGTGTGTTTCTTTGGAAAAATAATCATCAAAACCTTGCCTATTGGGTTGTAGGAATTGCGATTGGAATTACATTAAGATACTCTAGATTTTGTTTTGCGGGAGCATTTAGAGATCCTTTTCTTATGGGAAACACAAAACTATTTAGAGGGTTGTTACTTGCTCTTATGATAAGTACTATAGGTTTTTCTATAATTCAATACTTATACCTTGAAGGTAATACCATAGATTATAGTCATATTCCAGGAACTATAGCCTCAGTAGGTATTCATATTGTAATTGGAGCATTTATATTTGGAATTGGAATGACTATTGCAGGGGGATGCGCATCAGGAATATTGATGAGAATTGGTGAGGGACATTCTCTTCAATGGGTTACCCTTTTAGGCATTACAATTGGGAGTGTCTTAGGAGCTAAAAACTACTCAATTTGGTATGATAAAATTATTAGTAGTGCAAAAGTAATTTATTTCCCAGAGTATGTAGATTTAAAAATTGTTGTTATATGCCAAATGATTATTTTAATTACTTTATATATTATAGCAGCATGGTATGAAAATAATAGACTAAAATGTAAGTAATGGAGGAATTTTTATGGCAGTAAAGAATCTGGATTGTTTATATGAAGCATGTCCTATTCCTTTAATAAAAGCAGTAAAGGAATTAAAAAAAATGAAATCTGGAGACATTTTGATTTTACATTCTGATCAAAGCTGTATAGGAGCTATTGTAGAAGAATGGGGAGAGCAAAATAATTACCCCATAAGGGTAGTTGAATTGAATGATGGTGAATGGGAAGTTTATATTCAAAAACCTTAATGAGATAGAGGTGAGTAAATGGAATCTATAGTTAAATGGCTAAAAAAACCTTGGCCTTATTGGGTTGGAGGTGTTTTATTAGGTACACTAAACGTAGTTTTATTATCTGTAAGTGGAACTACATGGCATGTTACTAGTGGATTTTTACTATGGGGTTCAGAGATATTAGAATGGATTGGATTAGATCCATTTAAATGGGAGTTTTTTAAAATACTTGAGGCTGGATATGGAGATATAATTTCAAATCACAGTATACTCATAAATAAATACACTATTTTAAATATTGGAGTAATCTCAGGTTCTTTAATAGCAACATTATTATCATCTCAATTTAGTTTCAAAAAAATAAAAAATAAAAAACATTTTGCATTTGCTTTAACTGGAGGAATTATGATGGGATATGGGGCTAGACTTGCTTCTGGATGCAATATTGGAAGTTTTTTTAGTGGGATACCATCATTTTCTCTACATGCATGGGTTTACTGGATATTTGTTGTTTTAGGAGCTTGGGTAGGAACCAAAATATTAACAAAATATTTATTATAGGAGGACAAAATCCTCCTTATTTTTTTAACAAAAACCTCTTTTTTTAGAAATAATGAAATCTACAAACATTTGCTCATGTTGAGTAAATGTATAATTTTTTCTATAAGCAATATAATAATTAAATTCTATCTTAATATCTTCAACATGAATTTGTTTAAGATAGCCTTTCTTTAACTCCTTATCAACTATTAGTCTAGGTAAAAAAGCAAAACCGTTTCCTGCAGAAATAGAAGATTTAATTGCCTCTGGTGAATTTAAATCATAAATAACATTGAATTCTTCTAAAGAAACTCCTTTTTCACGAAACTTTTTTTCAATTAAATATCTTGCATTAGAAGTTTTTTCACGTAAAATTAAAGGTATTGTCTTTAATTTTTCTATAGAAATTATTTCATTATCACAAATTATTTCATTATCACTAGCTCCGACTAAGATAAGCTCATCTGAAGCTATATACTCTGTAGCTATACTATCTTCTTTAGGGTCATCTTGAATAATTCCAATATTAATAGAATGATCACATAAATTTTCTATAACTTTAGAAGAGTTTACCACTTCCATGTTTATATCTACTTCTTTATTTTCTTTTTTAAAAATAAATATACTACAAGGAAGAGCGTATTCGCCAACACTTTTGCAAGATCCAATAATTAATCTTGGTTTATCCTGTTGCAAATTCTTAATGTCTCTTTCTATATTTCCTTTAAGCGATAGAATAGTATCTGCATAGTTATATACAACTTTACCTTCTTCTGTCAATTTGACACCTTTATTACTTCTTATTAATAGTTTAGCCTCAAGTTCTTTTTCTAAGTTTTTAAGCTGCATGCTAAGTCCTGGTTGAGTAAGGTGAAGGGCAGCAGCTGCTTTTGATATACTGTTGTACTTCACAGTCATATAAAATGATTGCAGATATTCAAGGTTCATATTTTCACATCCTCAGAATTTAAGATACTATCTATATTGTAACATTACTTTTAATATAAATAAATACAACAAAAAAGGAAGTTTATTATAATTAGTGGTTTTACAATGTAAAATTATTACATAACGATCTGTTATGGTGTATAACACTTGCTTATTATGAAAACGCTTTACATTGTATTATAATTAACATGTCGAATGAAATAAATTTAACAAAGTGTTAGATGAAAACATTATAAAAATTGGAGGGAAATATATGAGTAAATATCTAATAGTAGGTGGAGTTGCTGGGGGTGCTTCTACAGCAGCAAGATTAAGAAGATTAAATGAAAAAGATGAAGTAATAATGTTTGAAAGAGATCCACACGTATCATTTTCAAACTGTTGTCTACCATACCACTTAAGTGGAACAGTAGAAAACGCTGATAGCTTAGTGCTTATGAATCCAGCTAAGTTTGCAGCTCAATACAACATAGACGCAAGAGTACATAACGAAGTAGTATCTATAGATAGAGAAAATAAAGAAGTTGCAGTTAGAAATACAATAACTGGAGAAGAGTACAAAGAAAACTACGATAAATTAATATTATCTCCAGGAGCTAGAGCAATAGTTCCTCCTATAAAAGGAATTGAAGATGTAAAAGTATTTACAGTAAGAAACGTTATAGATATAGATAGATTAAACCAAGCCGTAAAAGCAATGGGTATAACTAAAGTATCTGTAATAGGTGGAGGATTCATAGGTGTTGAATGTGCTGAGAACTTAAGAGAAGCAGGACACGATGTAAGTTTAATAGAAGCTGCTCCACATATAATGAGACCTTTTGACTATGATATGGTTCAAATACTACACAAAGAAATGCATGATCATGGAGTAAACTTAATAGTAGGAGATAAAGTAAGCTCTTTTGAAAAGGATACAGTTGTTTTAGAATCAGGTAAAAAAGTAGAAGCTCAAGCAGTAGTTATGGCTATAGGTGTACTTCCAGAAACTAAGCTTGCAGTTGAAGCTGGACTTGAATTAGGAGAAACAGGAGCTATAAAAGTAGATCAAAACTACAGAACTAGCGATAAAGATATATATGCAGTTGGAGATGCAATAGAAGTATTTCACGCAGTAGCAGGAAGAACAGTTAAATTACCATTAGCAGGACCTGCTCAAAAGCAAGCAAGACAAGTAGCTGATCATATACATGGAAAAGTTGTAAGAAACACAGGATTTATAGGTTCATCGGTAATCCAATGTTTTGATTACAATGCAGCTTCAACAGGATTAAACGAAGAAATGATAGAAGCTATTAACTTAAACATAAAATACGAAGTAGCTAAAGTAATACCAGGAGATAAGGTTGGTTTAATGCCAGGTGTTGAACCACTACACTTCAAATTACTTTACGAAGTACCAACAGGAAAGGTATTAGGAGCTCAAGCAATAGGTAGAGGTAATGTAGATAAGAGAATGGACGTTATAGCTACTGCTATAAAACTTGGAGCAACTATAGATGATTTAAGAGATTTAGAATTATGTTATGCACCACCATTTGGAACAGCTAAAGACGTAGTTAACTTTGCTGGATATGTTGCTACTAACTTATTACACGGAGAATTCAAGCAAGTACGTGAAAAAGACGTAAGAGGTTTAGTAGAAAGTGGAGCTTGTATAATAGACGTTAGAGAAAAAGATGAGTATGAATTAAGCCACATAAAAGGAGCTAAAAACATACCACTTAGCGAAATAAGACAAAGAACAAACGAAATACCTAAAGATGTACCAGTTTACTTACACTGCAGAAGTGCACAAAGAAGTTACAATGCATTAATGGCACTTCAAGGTTTAGGATTTGATAATATTTACAACGTTTCAGGTGGATTTATGGGAATATCTTTCTATGAATACTTCACTGATGAAACAACTGGAAGAGAAAAAATAGTTACTGATTACAACTTCCTATAAGATTTAGTTTAATAAATACAAGTTTAACTATTGATAATTATAATAGTTAAACTTGTATAGTAAATAAAAAAATAAGTCGAATAATGCAACATGAAGTTAAAAAATTAATTAACGAACTTATACAAAATAATTAATAAAAAATATGAAAACACAGAAAGGAAAGTAGACATGGAAAATACTAAAACACTTAATAAGGCACAGTCTGCTCAACGTTCAGACTGGAGCATAAACACAACTCAAGTATTAATTGGATTTGCAATTTTAGCCGCAATGATTGGATTGACTATGTATCAATCTACAAAAGATGCTAAGTTAGGATTATTCTTAATTATAGGTCTTTCAATAGGTTATTTAATGCAAAGGTCAAGATTTGGATTTGCAGGAGGTATAAGAAGACTTTATATAACTGGAGAATCAAGTTTAACAAAAGCATTAATGTTTTTACTTGCTATATCATTATTAGTTACAGCTGCAATACATTATGGTGCATATGTTAAAGGTGCAGAAGTTGCATTTAGAGCAGCAGAAGGCGCTTCTGTAATACCAGGAACTCAAAGTGTGTATAACACTAATATGGGTACTGTATTAGGTGGAGTACTGTTTGGTATAGGTATGATGTTCGGTGGTGGATGTGCTTCAGGAACATTAACAGATGCAGGTGAAGGTGAAGTAAGATCTTGGATAGTGTTACCGTTCTTCGTACTTGGAACTTTATGGGGAGTGCATGATATAACTTGGTGGAAAGAAACTATATTCTTTACTGCAGGAGCACAAGTTTATTTACCAGATGTTTTCGGATATTTTGGTGCTATAATAGTTTCATTATTAGGATTTTTAGGTATATATATTTTCTCAAAGAAATATGAAGATAAAAGAAGAAAAGCAAATACTCTTATTCCACTAGAATATGCTGAGTGGGAAAAAGAATTACCACAACCAGAAGAATACAAATTCTTTAGCAAAGAAACTTATCATAAGTTCTTTGTACAAAGATGGTCTTTCTTCACAGGAGCAGTTTTATTAACAGTTATGTTCTTAGTTGTTTTACTTACATCAGGCAAGAGCTGGGGAGTTACTTCTACTTTTGCTGAATGGGGAGCTTGGTTATTCCATGTAGATGTTTCAAACTGGGGATACTTTGCAGATAAAATGGATGCTGTAAATGGCGGATTCATGAATGATGCAGGTTCAATGAGAAACTTTGGAATAATAGTAGGTGCATTAATAGCTCCATTACTAGCAGGACGTTTCTCATTAAAAATGGGATTCAATTTAAAAGATATTCTTTTCTATGTAATAGGTGGTTTATTAATGGGATATGGTGCTAGACTTTCATCAGGATGTAATATAGGAGCATTATATTCAGCAATATCTAACATGTCATTATCAGGATGGGTATTCTTACCATCATTAACTATAGGTGGAATAATAGGAATTAAGTTAGTAAAAAAATTAAAAATTAATTGCTAAATAAAAAGCATCAATCTTATATTTGTAAATATAGGACTGATGCTTTCTTATTGTACCTTTTATTTATAGTTTTATTTGACTATCGATAGGCTGTTTTTTTACATAATAATCGAAATATTCTTACAAAGAAACTTTTTATTCACTTTTTGTCGAAAATAGTGTATTATTATACATAAGACGATACAAACTCAATTCGGCGGATAACTACCCCCAAGGAGGATACATAATGAATAAAGGTATAATAGTTGCAGCTATAAGTATGTCTGCTTTAAGCTTAGGTATAAATACAAATGAATCTTATGCACAAGAAGTAGGTACAATAACTGCTAGCTCATTAAATGTAAGAGCTGGAGCTGGAACTAATTACAGTAAAGTAGCAACGGTAAGTAAAGGTAATACAGTAGAAATAATGTCATCATCAAATGGATGGTACAAAATAAAACTGAGCAATGGTAAAACAGGTTGGGTATCATCTCAGTACGTATCAAAAGGAAACACTACAAGCACTAGTACACAAGCTTCTCAAGGTCAAGCTAAGGTAACAGCATCTTCATTAAATGTAAGAAAAAGTTCATCAGCTTCAAGTGCCAAAGTCGGTTCAGTAAGTAAGGGACAAGTTGTAACTATACTAGAAAAAAGTGGAACTTGGTCAAAAATAAAAACATCAAATGGATCAATTGGATGGGTTTCAAGTTCTTATTTAACAACTAATATGAGTCAAACTACTCAGGCTCCAACTAGAGGAGAAGGAAGAGAAGTTGTTTTAGAATTAGCCTATAAACAATTAGGTAAAAAATATGTATGGGGAGCAGAAGGACCTAATTCTTTTGACTGTTCAGGTCTTACTTACTATGTATATAAGAATGCTTTAGGCAAAACTATTCCTAGAACTTCAGCAGCTCAAAGTAATTATGGTCAATATATACCTAAGGGAGAACTTCAAGCTGGAGATTTAATATTTTCAGGTGCAAACGGAAAAGTAAGCCATGTTGGTATATATATAGGAAACGGAAAAATGATACATGCACCACAAAGTGGTGATGTAGTTAAAATATCTGAGATAAATAGTGGTTACTATAAAGATAGATATATAACGTCTAGAAGACCTTAGTAAAAAAGCTTGATAATTTGATTATCAGGCTTTTTTTATTGGAATTTATTTATTTTCACTAAAATTATTTAACATGATATTGTTAATAAGGTACTATATTGTTAAGGCAATTTTGTGTTTGTATAAATGTAGTAAAAAAATTAATGAAGGAGAGATAAATGAGTATAAATAATAAGAAGAAGTCAAGGAAGGAAATAAAGAAAATATTTGCTAGGATTTGTATAGTTATATTAATTATAGCTACTTGTTATTTAGGTTATTACAAATACCAACAAAGTAAGCTGAAATTTCAACCAGCTGAAGGGTTTTCTGTTGAAGTTAACATCATGGACCTTAATGTTGTAGGGGAAAAATGGCTAGAAGAGTATAATAAGCAGTATAGCAGAAAATATGTTCCTTGGAACAAAAAGGTAGTAGAATATTCTATTAATGATATTGAAATAAAAGAACCAAATGTAATCCAAATTGATTTTTCAGTTGTATTAAAGAAAATAGATGAAAACAGTGCATATAACTGGAATGGATTTGTAGAGGATAAAAAAATTAAGTCTCAATGGGTTTTATGGTTTGAAGAAGAAAAAAAATCAGAAGGAACTTATATTTATACTGTAACTAAATTACAAAGGCCAGCAGGATATGATTTAGAAAAATATCAAACTAGTGGAGAAAAAGAAAGAGACGAGTATAAAAATAAATATGAATCTGAAATTCCATACGAAGATCAACAATATACATATAAAATAGAAAATAAAATTTGTTATGTAAGCTATGACAAAGGAACTACATGGAAAGAAGTCCCTGTGACTCTAGAGATTTTGGTATCAGTTGGAGATGGAAGAGCTTATTATAACAAGCTACAAGAAAGAAGTTACATAATAACACCAGAGAAAACTGCCTTTATTTATGGAGGTACTAGAGAAATCCCCCTTACCATAACTTACTCTGAAGATATGGGAATTACATGGAAAACCTCACAAATAAGTAACATAGTTAGTACAAGAATGAAGTTTTGTAGTTTTCCAAATGAAAAAGCAGGATACGTCATTGCAACAAGTGATAGAACTATGTCTCAAGAAGGACAAACTATTTATAAAACAACCAATGGCGGTGAGACATGGAAAGAAGTTGGGTACGGACCTAGCACATGGCTCCTACATTCAGGAGGTTTTGTAGATGAGAATATAGGCTTTATGAGTTATCCAAAAGTAGAAGGAGCAGAAACTAATTTTTATAGAACAGTAGATGGAGGTAAAACCTTTGAACCTATAAAGCTACCTGTTAACAAACAAGAATGGATGGGGTCAACCTTTGAACCTTTCATACAACCAGAAACTCCGTATTTAGAAAATGGGGAACTTTATCTTTTGGTAGGACAAGGACAACAAGGAGATTTCAAAGGAGGTACTATTATGGCCAAATACAAATCAAAGGATATGGGAAAAACATGGTCCTTTGTAGAATTCTTCGAGCCACCTTCTAAAGAAATAGGATAAAAAATAATTAGTGAGACCTTTTATATAAAGGTCTTTTTTAATTTATATAAATATTTAAAAAATATATATATCGATATTGACACCACTGCTACTTGGTGATACTATATAGTGGTAGTAAGTAATACTAAATACCAGTAATACTAGATAGTGAAGAGGTGAATCATTTGGAAAATATAACAGAAATGTTAAAAGGTGTACTGGAAGGCTGTGTTCTTGAAATCATTAGCCATAAAGAAACATATGGGTATGAGATTACTAAAAGGTTAAATGAGCTTGGATTTTCAGATGTTGTAGACGGAACAGTCTATACCATCTTGGTGCGACTTGAGAAAAATAAATTGGTAGAAATTACAAAAAAGAAATCAGATATGGGACCTCCACGAAAGTTTTTCACGCTTAATGATGCAGGCCATGAGGAGTTGAGGAAGTTCTGGGAAAAATGGGAGTTTGTTTCTACGAAAATAAACCAATTAAAGGGGGCAAGAAAAAATGTTTGATAATTTTATAAAATTGATAATAGGGGACTTAGATGAAAAGCGTGAATATAAACAAATGATGAAGAGGGTTGATGCACTGCCAAAAGATTATAGCTTTGCATTTAAAAATATTCAAAAGTATATGTATAGTGTTGGCGCACCTGGCGGTGACATGACAATATTTACGGATATGACCATGTTTATGGATTTAGTAGATTTATTTGAAACTAACGCGGCAGATGGAAGACAGGTTATTGATGTCATTGGAAGCGATGTAGGTAAGTTTTGTGATGAATTTATGAGTGCCTATGTAACCAATTCTGAAACATTACAAAAAAAGCTAAATACAGAGATTATGGAAAAATTTAATAAGAAGGGGAGATAATAATGATAAAGTTAATCCAAAAAATGATTGGTGATAAAAAAGAGTATAAAGAGCAAATGGCAAGGGTAGAAGAATTGCCAGAAGATTATAGGTTTGTATTTGAAAAAATGCATAAATATATGTGGAGTTTCGCAGGAGGTGACGGTTCTGATATGCTGAAAACTCAGGAGGAATTGATAGAGTTGTTTGAAACTAGCGTAGCAGATGGCAGACATGTTCTTGAAGTGACAGGAGAAGATGTTGCTAGCTTTTGCGACGAGTTTATACGTGACACGAAAAAGTGGACCGATAACTATCGTGAAAAATTAAACCGCAATATGTTGAATAAAATTGGAACAAATAATGATAAGTAGAGTTGTTTAGTCAGTTGATATATGCTATTTTTAATTAGCATTATTTATAAATTATGTAATTAAATATAATTCGCTTTTATAAATAAACAGGGAGGGTTTTTAATTAAAAACCCTCCCTGTTTATTTTATTTTTATCTACCTATAAACATTTGTGTCCAATATAATCTACCGTTTTTATCTTTAGCTATACCTATACCTATTTCAGTAAAACTAGAGTTTAATATATTTTTTTTATGACCTTCAGAGTTCATCCAAGCAGTCATAACTTCTTGTGGAGTCTTTTGACCCATAGCTATGTTTTCACCAGCTGATTTATAAGTTATACCAAATTGTTTCATCATATCAAATGGTGAACCGTAAGTTGGTGAATTATGATCAAAGTAACCTTTATCTATCATATCTTGTGATTTTACAGTAGCAACTTTTGATAATTCAGCATTAAACTTAAGAGCGTTTAATCCTTTTGCAGCTCTTTCTTTATTTACTATATTTAATACTTCTTGTTGATATGCACTAAAGTCACCAGTTGGAGCTGGTGCTTGAGTAGGAGTAGTTGTATTAGTACTTGTAGTTGGTTGTTTTACTGTAGTTGTAGTAGGAGTTTTAGAATACTTACTGAAGTATTGTTGTAGATAAGTGTTATAAGAAGTAGTTGTTGTATTAGATAAAGCATCTGCGCTATTTGCCATAGGAAGTACTAATAACATACCTAACATTGTATATGATAATATTTTCTTAGCTCTTTTCATCATGGTTGTATCCTCCTTATGATTTAGAGTTAGGAAATTAAATTCATATCTATAAGTTAATTTGAGAATTTTTTTGTTTAATGTGATTTTGTAACTATTTTGTAACTTTTGCGATGAACATAGTATAGCATGAGGATTTATATTTTCAAACCCACAAATTCTTCCAGTAGATAAAATCCACATACCTCAATACCCAAGGGGTTAAAATATGTAATGTAACTTGAAATGTTAGATGATTATTATAGAGCACTTTAGGAGTTTGCTATAAAATACATGATAAAAAAGAAAAAGAGATAGAGGGTTACAGAATATCAACAGGGAATTAAGAAATAGAATAAAATAGTCATACTTTCGACAATTGAAGAATCAAATATAATAGAAAACCTGAGATGGAGGAGAATTTCGTGATTGAACTTAAAGGAAAATATAACTATGCTAAAATCTTTGCAGACAATATAGATGAAAAGGCAGAAAAACAGATAATAGAATTATGTAATCAAGAATTTGTACAAGAAGGTAAAATAAGAATAATGCCAGATGTTCATGCAGGAGCAGGGTGTGTAATTGGATTTACGGCAAATATAGGAGAAAAGGTAATTCCAAATATAGTAGGGGTAGACATTGGTTGTGGAATGCTTACTATAGAGTTAGGTAAAATAGATGTAGACTTAGCAAGACTAGATGAAATTATTAGGAGATATGTACCATCAGGTAAAAATGTTCATGAAGGAAGAGTATATAAATATCCTAAACTTCAAGAATTATATTGTTATAGAGAACTTAAAAAAGCAAAGTGGATAGAACGTAGTATAGGAACTTTAGGTGGAGGTAATCACTTCATAGAAGTAAATGTAGATAAAGAAGACAATAAATATTTAGTTATACATTCTGGAAGTAGAAATTTAGGAAAACAAGTGGCTGAGTATTATCAGGATTTAGCTATAGATATATGTAGTGGTAAGGAAAAGTATTATGAAGAAAGAGAAGCATTAATAAAATCATACAAAGAAGCTGGAAGAAGAGAAGAAATTCAAGACGAGCTAAAGAAATTAAATGAAAAATATAATATGTTATCACCTAAATTTCCAAAGGATTTATGTTATTTAACAGGAAAGTATAGAGATCAGTATCTACACGATATGGATACATGCCAAGAGTACGCAAAGATAAATAGGGAAGTCATGGCTAATATAATATTAGATCATTTGTTTAATAATGACATAAGTAATTATAGTTATTTCCATACAATACACAATTATATAAACTTTAAAGATAATATTATAAGAAAAGGAAGTATATCTTCATATGATGGAGAAAAAGTTTTAATTCCAATTAATATGAGGGACGGAAGTATACTTGGTGTAGGAAAGGGAAATGAAGATTGGAATTTTTCAGCTCCTCATGGAGCAGGTAGATTAATGAGTAGGTCTAAGGCAAAAGAGAATTTATCACTAGAAGAATTTAAAAATGTTATGAAAGATGTATGGACTACATCTATAAACGAAGAAACATTAGATGAAGCTCCTATGGCATATAAATCTATAGATGATATTTTAAAACATATAGACCCAACAGTTGAGATAATAGATGTTATAAGACCTATATACAATTTTAAAGCTAATTAACCTGAACGTTTTAATCCTAAATATATAAATGCAGATCATAAGGCTATGAGAATTAATTACTCATAGCCTTTTTAAAAACTAATCAATATTTTCAGACAATGCAGTAATTTTGAAATTCCTTTGGGGTGTAATTTGTATGTTTTCGAAATTTTTCAATATAATAACTTACACTACCAAAACCAACTTCTTCAGCAATTTCTGTAATAGATAAAGTACTATTCTTTAATAGTTGTATACTTTGATTGATACGGTAAGAAATTAAATATTCGAAGGGCGTTAATCTAGTCATTTGTTTAAAAAACCTACAACATTCAGAGCGACTGACATTTGCAGTTTTTGCCATATCTTCTAATGTTATCTTTTCTTTATAGTTTTGATGAATATAAGATATAATTTTCTTAATTCGCTGATCTTGGGCAAAAGTATCAGAGCTAACTTCCATCATATAATCAGGAGTATTAGAAATTATTAAATGCCATATATTTAATAGTACGGCATACATGTTTAGTTCAAAACCAAAAGATTTGCTTGTATAAAGTTCAAATAACTTATTTAAGTCCTCTAATATTTTACTTTGCCAAGGGATTAAAGTACTTAGTGTAATAGTTGATTTTGATTTTAAAAAGGGTTCTATATATTTTTTATATATAATGCTTTCTGAAGAAGCAAGAAGTCCTGGACTTATATCGAAGCATATATATTCGCTATCTTCTGAATTATAGGATCTTGCAGAATGAAGGCAACTGGAATTAATAAAAATACCATTTTTTTCTTCAATATAATAGGTAGACTGGTTTACATTAAAACTTACACATCCTTTTACCACAAGGACAAATTGTATTTCATCATGCCAATGTAGGGGAACATATCCATGTACGTTTTTACTTAACTGAGTCTTGTACACCCCTATTGGAAATAATTGATTTCCGTGCATTGTTAGTTCTTGAAGATCATTGGTGATTTGTATATCAAATATTTGCAATTAATTCCCTCCTCAAATCAATATTACGATATTATTAGGCAATAAGCTGATAGAAAGCTAATTTAAATCACTCTATAATAATAACAAAGTTATATTACGCATTAAATATTTATTATAATGGATGGGTTGTTAATAGAAAATTAAAGGGAGATGATATGGATGGAGAAAATCAGCGAAGTATTTGGAATTAAAGCTGTAATAAATAATAGAAAAGGAGAAAACAGACCAGATTTTTTAAGTGAAGAAGAAGTAAGAAGTGTAAGGAGATTTCACTCTACTATTGAAGGTTACAAGGCTACACCTCTAGTAAGTCTGGATGGATTGGCTAAAGAATTGGGAGTTTCTAAGATATATATTAAGGATGAATCGCATAGATTTGGACTAAATGCATTTAAAAGCTTAGGGGGAACTTTTGCAATAGCAAAGCTTTTATGTGAAAAGTTAGATATTGATATAAACTCTATAAGCTTTGACTACTTTAAATTACCAGAAGTTGCCCAAAAAATAAAAGATATGGTGTTTGTTACTGCAACTGATGGAAATCATGGAAGAGGAATAGCATGGGCTGCAAATCTATTGTATATATGCCGAAGGGATCTTCATTA
Source organism: Sporacetigenium mesophilum DSM 16796 (assembly GCF_059569055.1). Lineage (NCBI taxonomy): Bacteria > Bacillati > Bacillota > Clostridia > Peptostreptococcales > Tepidibacteraceae > Sporacetigenium > Sporacetigenium mesophilum. Next base: position 569,276 of record NZ_JCANUR010000001.1, read on the forward strand.
AGAAGACTTCAAGCTATTAAAGATGCTGGCGCGGAGTCTTATATTACGGATTTAAATTATAATGATACTGTGAGGTTGGCTAAGCAAAAGGCGGAAGAGAGTGGCGGTTTTTTAGTTCAAGATACAGCATGGGAAGGATATGAGAAAATCCCTAATTGGATTACTCAAGGTTATCTAACTATGGCATCTGAAGCCTTAGACCAAATGAAGCTAGATGGTACTAACAGACCTACCCATGTGTTTTTACAAGCAGGGGTAGGATCTTTAGCAGGAGGAGTTTTAGGATATTATGCAAACGTTTTTAAAGATAGATGTCCTATAACTACCATAGTTGAACCAGAAAAAGCTGATTGTATATATAAGTCTGCCTTAGCTGATGATGGAAAGCCACACTCTGTTACTGGAGATTTAGATACTATTATGGCTGGATTAGCTTGTGGAGAGCCAAATATAGTTACTTGGGAAATTTTAAGAGATTTTGCAAAAGCTTATATATCATGTCCTGATTATGTATCAGCTAGAGGAATGAGGGTACTAGCAAATCCTATAGGAAATGATAAAAAAGTAGCATCTGGTGAATCTGGAGCAGTTGGGTTAGGACTTTTATCATTATTAATGGAAAGAGAAGAATTAAAAGAGTTAAAAACTAAACTAGAATTAGATGAAAACTCAGTAATAATTTGTTTTAGTACAGAAGGAGATACAGATCCACAGCATTATAAGAAAGTTGTTTATGATGGAAAAAATCAGAGCATTTTTGCTTAAATATATTAAAAATTAATAAGGGGGAGTTTATATGAATTACAATTTAAATGAAGTAGCTAAAAGAGTAGTAGCAGATTTAAGAGAGTTAGCAAATTTAACTTCAAATGTCAATGGAGCACAGAGAGTTGCTTGGACACCAACATGGCAAATAGCAAGGGATTGGTTTACAAACAAAGCTATAGAAGCTGGAGCGGAGGTAACAGTAGATGCTGCAGGAAATACCTGGGCGAAAATTCAAGGAACTAGCAATGAAGCTGTAGTAATAGGTAGTCATTTAGATTGTGTTCCTAATGGTGGCTGGTTAGACGGTGCTTTAGGGGTCGTTGTTACGCTTGAGGTGTTAAGACGTTATGGTAAGGGAAAAGCAATGCCAAATAAAACAATTTATGCTGTTGATTGGGCTGATGAAGAAGGTGCTCGTTATGGAAACAGCGTAATGGGATCATCAGCTGCCAGTGGAACTATAAATGTTGATGAAATCATCAATCGTGTAGATAACGATGGAATAAAAATAACTGATGCCCTTAAGGCTTATAATGTAGAAGTAACTGATATGATACGTGCAAATGAACAATTAAAACAAAAAAACATTACGAAATACTTAGAGTTGCATATTGAGCAAGGACCGGTACTAGAAAATATGAAAAAGCATGTAGCTTGTGTATATGGAACTACTGGTGTTGAACGTCATTATATAGAGTTTACAGGTCAGCCAGCACATGCTGGATCATTTCCAACTTTGATGCGTCAGGATGCATTTTTAGCTGCTGCACAAGCATCACTAGCATTTAAAGAAATTGCACTTAAATATGATGCTGTATGTACTGTTGGAAAAGTTAGCGTAGAACCTGATGTAACAACTATTGTCCCAGGAAAATGCGTTATTTCTTTAGACCAAAGAGCTATTGACCCATCAGTGCTACAACAAATGAATGAGGATGCAAGAAAAGCTACAACTCAGGCGGCCAACGATCAGGGGGTGTCAGTACGTTGGGAAAAAATATATACTATTGCACCTACATTATTTGATGATGAGCTAATAAAACTTTGCAAGGAAGCTGTAGAGGAAGAAACAGGTGAGGCAACAACTATGTTCTCAGGCCCACTTCATGATGCAGTGGAAATGGCGAAAATCGTGCCGACAGTAATGATGTTTGCCATGTCTGAGAGAGGTCTTTCACATTGCAAAGAAGAAAATACTCCTGATGAAGCCGTTAAAACAGCAGTTCGTGCGTTTTTACGTTTAACAGATAAAGTGGTTAACTAAAGTATGTATATAGAAAAAACTAAATTAAATTAAAATGGAGGGATTAATAGTGAATACTAATTTTGAAAAACAACTTAAAGAATGGAGACATTATTTACATATGTATCCTGAAGTAGCCTTTGAAGAAAAGAATACTTCAGAATATTTAGCTAAGATACTTACAGATATGGGACTTGAGGTTCATAAAAATATAGGGTTTACAGGTCTTGTAGCAAATCTTAAAGTTGGAGATGGAAAAGAGGTTATTGGTCTTAGATCAGATATGGATGCTATTAAACTTACTGAAGGGGTTAAGCATCAATACAGTTCAAAGCATTCTGGAGTAATGCATGCATGTGGACATGATGGTCACATGGCAACATTATTAGGTGCAGCTAAATTGCTATCTGAGAGAAAAAACTTTAATGGTACAGTAAGATTTATTTTTCAACCAGCGGAAGAACCAGGTAAAGGCGCACAAGCTATGATAGATGACAAGTTATTTGAGCGTTTTCCTGTTGACGAAATTTATGGAATGCATAATATGCCAGGATTGCCAGAGGGAACAATATCAACTAGAGTAGGTGGTATTATGGCAAGTGAAGATAATTTTGTTATTAGAATTAAGGGAAAAGGAGCACATGCTTCTAGTCCGCATATGGGGGTTGATCCTCTTGTAATTGGTGCTGAAATTATTCTTGCATTACAAACCATAGTTTCTCGTAATGTAAGTCCAATTCATAATGCAGTTGTTTCTTGCACGGAAATACATACGGATGGAGTTAGAAATGCAATACCTACTAACGTGGAAATTAAAGGAGATACAAGAAGTTTCACTCCTGAAGTTCAGAAACTAATCGAAAAAAGAATGAGAAAAATTTGTGAAAATATATGTGACTCTTATGAAGCTGAATGTGAATTTGAATATACCCATGAATTTTCACCTACTGTAAATTGGGAAAAATGCACTGAAGTTGTTGCACAAGCGGCAAGAAATATAGTTGGAGAAGAAAATGTAAATGCAAACTGTGAACCAATTATGACTTCAGAAGATTTTGGTATATTTATGGAAAAAGTGCCTGGTTGCTTTATATTCTTAGGTAGTGCTAAAAGTGAAAATGAGATTATTCCTTTACACAATTATCTTTATGATTATAATGATACAATATTAAAGATTGGTGCAGAGTTATTTGTAGAAATAGTTAGAATCCGTCTTTCTGAAATGTAAATGAAGTTAATTAAGCAATAAAAATATGCTGAGGTTGTTGATAATTATACCAACAACCTTTTTTGTATTTGAGTAATATTACTCAATATACTAAATAGAAAAAATTGTAAGAATGTTTATAGTTTTTAATCATTTTTGATAATTTTTTAACTAAATAATTTAATATTCTGTGAAATTTAAATCCTATAGAAGATTAAATAATAGCGTGCTATAATCAAAATATGTCGAGAAAAGTCTTTTTAGTGACTATACATAATTAGAACAAGGCTTTATTCTTGGATTAATAGTTAATATAATAACAAACGGAGGAATGTTAAATGAGCACAAAGAATAATACGCAAAGCCAAGAATTACAAAAAACATTAGGCTTTGCCGCTGCATTATCTACAGTTGTAGGTATGGTAATAGGGGCTGGAGTATTCTTTAAGCCTTATGCTATGTATAATGCAACAGGAGGAGCTCCAGGATTAGCAATAGTAGCTTGGATAATAGGCGGAATTATAACAATAGCAGGAGGTCTTACTGCAGCTGAAGTTTCTGCAGCGATACCAAAAACTGGTGGAATGATGATTTATCTAAAAGAAATATATGGGGAAAAATGGGGATTCTTAACTGGCTGGATGCAAACGGTTTTATTCTTCCCTGGATCAATTGCTGCACTAGCAACTATATTTGCTACTCAGGCAGTAGGATTATTGGGATTAAGCACAGATAATATAACTGCAAAAGTAGGAATAGCTATAGCAACTATAGTTTTAATAGCCTTCTTAAATACATTAGGTTCTAAAATGGGTGGTGCTATACAAACGGTTTCTACTGCATGTAAGTTAATACCACTTGCTTTAATAATAATATTTGGATTTGTTAAAGGAAATGGAAATCCTATAATGTCTCAAATGGCTGGAGAAAGTGTAAGTATAGGAACAGCACTAGGACAAGCATTAATAGCTACATTATTTGCATATGATGGATGGATAAATGTTGGTGCTATAGCTGGTGAAATGAAAAATCCAGGTAAGGACTTACCAAAGGCAATAGTTGGAGGCTTATCATTAGTTATGGCGGTATATTTACTTATAAATTTGGCTTACTTATGGGTTATGCCAGCAAATGAATTGATGATGACAGAAACTCCAGCAACAGCTGTAGCTACGGCAATATTTGGAGCAATTGGCGGTAAATTAATTACTATAGGTATATTAATATCAGTATTTGGAACCTTAAATGGATACTTATTAACAGGCCCAAGAACTCCTTATACTTTAGCTAGTGAAAAAATGTTACCAGGGAGTAATTGGTTTTCTAAGTTAAATGTAGGAGGGGCTCCAGCTAATTCTACTTGGTTTATAGCCGTATTATCATCAATATATGCTTTATCAGGAAAGTTTGACTTACTATCAGATTTAGCAGTATTTACAATATGGATATTTTATATAATGACATTCTTTGGTGTTATTAAGTTAAGAAAAGATCAACCTGACTTAGTTAGACCGTACAAAATACCATTGTATCCAATAACTCCAGCAATAGCTATAATAGGTGGAGGATATGTAGTTATAAATACATTAATTACTCAGCCTGTAAATGCAATATCAGGTTTAGTTATAACAGCTTTAGGATTACCTGTTTATTCATATATGAAAAAGAAAAATGCTCAAAATGAAAATAAAGACATGAAGTTTACAGCATAGTAGCTTTTAAAGGAAATGTATAAATTAATTAACCACTGATATTGATATAATTTAAATTTAATTATATTATAGTATCAGTGGTTTTTTATATGAGTTTATACTAATTTGAGTTTTAGTTTATAGTAAATATAATTGCATATAAACGTTTTGTTTTAGAATAAATAAAACGGTGTATATATAGCTATACATATATAATAAAAACAAAAAGGAGAATGGCATATGAGAAATAGTGAGCTAAAATCACTTGCAAGAACTCAACTAAAAGGAAGATGGTGGGAAGCGATATCGTTTCATTTAGTGTATTTTGCTATAATATTTATACCTTCATTTGTAGTAGCATATAATTCTGACCCATATTATTACAACACTGGAGAAACTGTATTTGATATAGTAACTTTTATACTTACAGCTCCTTTTGCATTAGGATTTTGCTATTTTTCTTTAAACTTTATTAAACATGAAAACAAAATGAGCGATATATTGTTTGGATTTAAAAAGTTTGGGAAGGTATTTATAGCTTATTTATTAACTACACTAGCAATTATAATAGGACTTATCATATTAATAATTCCTGGAATAATAATAGGTTTAATGTTTTCACAAATATATTATATAATGGCAGAAAATGATGATATATCTGCTATAGAAGCTATAAAGGAAAGTGCTAGAATAATGAAAGGTAATAAATTTAGATACTTTATTTTAGGTCTTAGTTTTATAGGATGGAGTATAGTTGGAATTATAACTTTAGGTATAGGATTTATATGGATTATTCCATACTATAATATTACTTTAGCTAACTTTTACAAAGACATAAGCAAAGATATAACATGGTCCGAGCAATAATGCTTGGGCTTTTTTAATTTATTAAAAGCTGTTGACATTATAGATAAAAAGGAATAATATATAAATAAATCGGTTGAATACAATTAAATTTAATAAAACTAAAGATATAAATAGATTAAAGGAGAATAACATATGAATTTTTATGACTTTTCAGCAAAAGATATATTTGGTGACGATATTAATATGAATGAATACAAAGGAAAGGTAGTATTAGTAGTAAATACTGCAAGCAACTGAGGTTTAACACCACAATTTTCTCAGTTAGAGGAATTATATAAAAATTATAAAGATAAAGGATTTGAAATCTTAGGATTTCCTTGTAATCAATTTGGAAACCAAGATCCAGGAAGTAACACTGAAATAAATAATTTTTGTTCATTAAATTATGGAGTAACTTTTAATATGTTTGAGAAAATAGATGTAAATGGAGAAAATGCACATCCATTATATAAATTCATAAAAAGTGAAACTAAAGGATTCTTAAATAGGGATATAAAGTGGAACTTTACAAAGTTTTTAATTGATGGCGAAGGAAAGGTAATTAAAAGATATGCTCCAACAACACCTCCGATGAAAATAAAAAATGATATTGAAAATTTACTAAAGTAAAAAAGATAGTAGGTGAACTTTATGGATAAATATGATTATTTAAAATTAGATAATCAAATATGCTTTTCTTTATATGCAGCATCAAGAGAAATAATTAAACTATACAAACCATTTCTTGATGAGCACAATCTTACTTATACTCAATATGTAGCATTGTTAGTATTATGGGAAGAAGAAAAAGCAACTGTTAAGGATATAGGTAAAAGACTGCATTTAGATTCAGGTACATTAACACCATTACTAAAAAAACTAGAAAGTATGGAGTTAATAGATAGATATAGGGATAAAAATGATGATAGAGTAGTTATTGCAGAGTTAACTAAAAAGGGTCGTGAATTAAAAGATAAAGTAGTAGATATACCAGAAAAGCTGTTTTGTAAAACTAATATGACAATAGAGCATGCAATGGAATTGAAGAAAAACTTAGATAAGCTGTTACAAACTCTAGAGTAATTCAAAATCCTTTGCATAATTGTAAAGGGTTTTTGAGCGTTATATTAAATATAAATATAATATATATTATTTTTAGGGGCAAAGGAGGTTATTGTATGAGAACTATTAATAAAATTGTAAAAGGACAAAGTAAAGAAGATGGTGCTGGTGTTAAGTTAGTAAGGGTTTTTGGATACCATGATGTTAAAGACTTTGATCCTTTTTTAATGCTAGATGCTTTTGATTCATATAATCCTGATGACTATACTAAAGGATTCCCATGGCATCCTCATCGTGGAATAGAAACAGTAACTTACTTAATAAAAGGGGATATAGAACATGGAGATAGTTTAGGCAATAAAGGAAGTATATTAGATGGAGATTGCCAATGGATGACTGCTGGAAGTGGTATAATCCATCAAGAAATGCCAAAAGCAAGTGAAAGAATGTTAGGGGTTCAGCTTTGGATAAACCTTCCAGCTAAATATAAAATGACTAATCCTAAGTATAGGGACATTAAGAGTGATTTAATTCCTGTTGTTGAAGAAAAAGATAGTAAAGTTCATATTATTTGTGGAAACTATAAAGGAATTTCAGGAGCTACAGAAGGAGAGTATGTTAAAGCCTTCTTTGCAGATGTAGAACTTAAAGAAAACTCTGAATGGGTACTTGAAACACCAGAAGATGAAAAGCTATTTGTTTATATAATACAAGGAGAAGGTTGCTTTGATCCTCAAACAAATGAATACATACAGGAAAAAAATGCTGTGTTATTTAATGATGGAGAAAAGTTCTGGGTTAAATCATCTAATAATGGAATTAGATTTTTAATATTTTCAGGTAAACCTCTTAATGAACCTATTGCATGGGGCGGACCAATTGTTATGAATACAAAGGAAGAACTTAATGAGGCATTTAGAGAAATAGATGCAGGAACATTTATTAAATAAAATATGGTGTTTTAAATAATTTAAGAAGGGAATTTCCCTTCTTATTTTTTGAAAAATAAAAAAGTGAGTAAACACTCACCTTTTTATTGACTTTACAATATAATTATTATAATATTTATTTATATAGTGAGTAATTACTCACTTAGTAGGAGGGGATAATTGTGAAAGAAACTATTTTAATAAAAAATGTTAGCAAAAGTTATGGTAAAAAATTTGTACTAAATGACATTAACTTTAGCGTTGAGGAAGGAAAAATTTATGGGTTTATTGGGCCATCTGGGGCTGGGAAAACAACATTAGTAAAAATGATTATGGGTATGGATATACCAGACAATGGTTCAATTTATCTATTAAATGAAAAAGTGCCTAATTTAAAGCTATTACAACAAATTGGATATATGGCTCAATCTGATGCATTATATACTGAATTAACAGGTAAAGAGAACCTTATGTTTTTTGCATCTTTATTTAAGCTAAGTAAAGCAGAAATGAAAGATAGAATTACCTATACATCTCAATTAGTTAATCTCACAGAAGACCTAAATAAAAAAGTAGCAAATTATTCTGGGGGAATGAAACGTAGACTTTCACTTGCCATTGCATTAATACAAAACCCTAAAGTTTTAATTTTAGATGAACCTACTGTTGGAATTGATCCAGAACTTAGGTTTAGCATTTGGGATGAATTGTTAAGGTTGAAAAATGAAGAAGGAAAGACAATTATTGTAACAACACATGTAATGGATGAAGCTGAAAGATGCGATTATATAGCAATGATTAGAGATGGATCATTAATTGCAACTGGAACACCTAATGAATTGAAAGAACTATATAAAGCCAAAAACTTAGATGAAGTATTCTTATATGCAGGGAGGAATGAATAATGAGAATAGCTGCACTAGTTAAAAGAATTTTTTGGCAAATGCTTAGAGATAAACGAACTTTAGCTTTGCTATTCGTTGCTCCATTATTAATACTTACACTTATGAGTTTTGTTTTCAATGGAAAAACAGTTGATCCTACTCTAGGGGTTGAGAATATTAATGAAAAAACAGTGGAACAATTAAAAAATGCAGACATTAAAGTAAAAGAGTTTAAAGATGTTACTAATATAGAAGAAAAAATAAAAGAAAATGATTTAGATGGATTTTTAAAAGTTGAAGATAATAAAAACATATTAACTTTACAAAATGATGATCCTACAATATCTAAATCTTTGAAAATGAAAGTTAATCAGGTGCTAAGTTTACAACTACAATCGCAAATGATGGAACAAAGGGGACTAAAAATTAATATGTCATCCCAAGATGTAATTAAAACAGATTATATCTATGGAGGAGATGACACTGGAGCTTTTGATGTATTTAGTCCTATATTAATTGGATTTTTTGTATTCTTCTTTGTATTTTTAATTGCTGGAATTGGTTTATTAAAAGAAAGAACAACGGGAACTCTGGAGCGTTTATTTGCAACACCTATAAGAAAAAGAGAAATCGTAGCAGCATATTTAATTGGGTTTGGGATATTTGCAGTTATACAGACTATTATCGTTGTATTATTTTCTGTAAATGTACTAGATATTATATTGGTAGGTTCTATTTGGAATGTAATTTTAATCAACTTACTTTTAGCCTTAGCTGCTTTATCTTTAGGAATATTCCTTTCTTCTTTTGCAGCAACTGAATTTCAAATGGTTCAGTTCATTCCAATTGTAATTGTTCCACAAGTGTTCTTTTCTGGTATTTTTCCAATTGAGGGTATGGCTAATTGGTTACAAGTATTTGCAAAAGCAATGCCCCTATATTATGCTGCAGACGCACTAAAAGGTGTTATGTATAAGGGAGAAGGTTTATCAGATATTAGTAAAGATTTATATATTTTAATAGGATTTACTGTTATTTTTATAATTTTGAATTTATTAGCTTTGAGAAAGTACCGCAAAATATAGTATACAGATGAAGGAAGTGATTTATTGTCAAGAAATAAATTATTAAATGATATAATTGCTAAATCAGCAGATTCAAATAAACAAACTGCTAAACAAAAAAAGATTGTTGAGACAGCAATAAACTTGTTTGCAGAAAAAGGGTATTCAAATACCTCAACAGCAGAAATAGCTAAACTTGCAGAAGTATCAGAAGGAACAATTTTTAAGCATTATGGAACAAAAGAAAATTTATTACTTTCTGTAATAGTACCATTTATAAAAGAGAGTTTTCCATCTATGGCAGTTGAGGTTTTTAATGAAACATTAAATGAAAGCACAGCTACATTCGAGGATTTTTTGAGATCATTTTTAAAAAACCGTATACTGTTTGTATCTGAAAACAGAGAAATATTTCAGGTTTTAATTAAGGAAATTATTTATAAAGAAGATTTAAAAAATGAAATTCTTCCTTTGTTTTATAAAAGTGGGGTATTGCGTTTAAATAAAGTTATAGGGATTTTTAAAGAAAAAGGCGAACTAAAAGATATACCAAATGAAAAAATTGTAAAAATGTTACTTATAGTTATAGGCGGATTTATTATTTCAAACTTTGTATTTCTGAACAAACAATGTATAGATGATTGTGAAATAGAGGATATAATAAATCTTACTGTTAGTGGTATACTAAAGTAAAGAATCAAAGTATACAATGGAAAATAACTTGCTATATAAAAAATGATGCCCAAAGTTAGGGCATCATTTTTTAATTTCCAACTACTAAACTTGAGCAACGGACCTGACTTTCAAGGTCGTTGGCGACATGAGCGTAGCGAATTTTTTATTATATATTATATTTCTTACCTATTTTAATCCATCCACAAAGTTTATCTTCTAGCATGTCAATAAGCTTAAATATTAAATATCCCATAATACTAAGGGCTAGTATTCCACTAAACATTTCAACATAGTTTACCATCATCCAACTATTCATTATGAAATATCCAATACCATAGGTTGTTGCAAAGTTTTCACCAAAGAACAATACAGATATACTAACACCAACGCTAATTCTCAGTGCAGTTATTATTTTAGGAAGAACTGATGGTAGTATTAAATGTCTGTAAATTTGTATTTTGCTTAGACCAAGGGACGTAACAGAATAAAAAAGTTCCTTTGGTATTTCCTTAACTCCATCCCTTGCGGCAACAATAATTTGAAAAATAATTATTATAACTATAAGAGCAACTTTAGGAGTTTCTCCAAGTCCAAATAAAATCATTAATATTGGTAAAAAAGCTATTTTAGGAATAGGATAGAGTATATACACTATAGGCGTAATAAGTTCATCTGCCTTTTTATTCATACCAATCCAAAGGCCAATTATACTTCCAAATACTAATGATATTAATATTGCTACAGATATTCTTCCTAGACTTACTAATAAGTGAAGACTTAGTACACCTGGAAAAATCTCAACAAAATTTATTATTGTCTCATAAGGTGAAGGTATTGCTGAAGAACCAACAATAAAATGAAGTACATACCAAAATACTACTACTACTAATACTCCATATAATGTTTTACTTTGTATAATATTTTTAAGATTCTTCATTTAAGCACTTCCTTACCTCAAGACATACCTTATAAAACTCTAGATTATTTCTCAAATCCTCAGCTCCAAAGTATGGATTATCTATTATATTCTTTATTTTTCCCTTGCCCATAACTATAATCTTTTGTCCAAGAAAAACAGCTTCTTCAATGTTATGAGTTACCATTACCAAAGTTATTTTTCTTTCTTTATAGATTTCTAATATAAGATTTTGAATATGCTCCTTTGTCATAGCATCTAAGGCAGATGATGCTTCATCCATAAGTAATAAATCAGGCTCTAGCGCTAAAGTTCTTCCTATAGCAACTCTTTGTTTTTGACCTCCACTTAATTCCCCAGGAAATCTTTTTGCATATTCATGTATTCCTAAGTCTTTTAGTGTAGATAATACCTTATCATTTATTTCGTCTTTTTTTAATCCCCTAGATTTTAATGAAAAAGCTATATTATCCCAAACAGTTTTCCATGGAAGAAGTCCATAATCTTGAAGGATTAACCCTGTACTTTTTCTTATATCATTTAGTTTTTCATTATCAATAAATATACTTCCTGAAGAAGGCTTAATAATTCCCGCTAATGAATATAAAAGGGTAGTCTTCCCACAACCAGAAGCACCAATAATAGCACAAGTAGTATTTCTAGAAATATTTAAAGAGACATTATCTAAAGCTTTTTCATTGCCATAACATACATCTATGTTGTTGACTTCAATCATTACTTCACAAACTTTCCATCAACTAAATCTTCGTATTTTAAAGTTATTTCTTTTCCTAGAACATCTTTGTTCCAATCCATAATACCTTGAAGGTATTCTTTGCTAGGTACTCTTGCTTTATTGTACTTTGGTAATATTATTTTATCTTTAGTTTCTGGGTTTAATTTTAAAGTGTTTATTAATATATCTCTAGCTATAGTATCATCATTATTTATTTCTTCAACAGCGTGATTATAACCTTGGTGGAATAATTCTACTGCTTTTGCATTATTTTTTATAGCATTTCCAGTGAATACCATTACATCTGGAGAGAATTCATCATTGTTCTCAATTAGTTTTTTAGTAAGTCCTTTTAACTCACCTTGAGATGCCATTGGCTCAGGTATAACAGCCATATCTAAATTTCCTTTGGCAATCATTTCAAGTCTAGCAGGTATTTCATTTATGTAAACTTTTTCTACATTGTATTTATCTCCTAAGCTTCTATCAGATAAATAGTTAGATACACTTACTTCCATCATTCCAACTTTAATATCATTCTTTTCTTCAAATCCTTTTTTAATTAAGAAAGGAAAAACTCCATCTGTACTTGTTGTAACCTTTATATCAAAGCCATTTTCAACATTGTTTACCAAAGCAATAACGTCTGTCATAGCTCCATCTAACTCACCACTTTGAAGAGCACTTTGTCTGTTCATTGCATTTGTATAAACTTGTACGTCAACATCTAAACCAAGTTCATCAAAATACCCATTTTTATCTGCAAGTAATATTGGCGCAGAGTCAACAGCTGGCATAACCCCAATTTTTAAGGTTAATTTTTCTTTTGGAGTTTCATCATTTTTTATTTCTTTTGTAGAAGTTTTTGGACTACAACCAACTGCAAATGTCATCATAGCAGCTAGTAGTATTGCTGATAATTTTTTTGTGATTTTCATTGATACATCTCCTTTTAGATTATTTATTAACATACTAATTGTATTACTTTAAGACAAATAAATCAATAATTCTACCTTTTATTATTTTAGTTTACAAAAACCTCATGTATAATTAAACATATGGTTAAAATTATATCGTTTAATGGGAGATGAAATTATGCAATTAAGAGATGAAATGACAGAGTACTCAAAAAAGGAGTATATTGTGAAATTGATTAAGGATTTATGGATTGCACTAAGACCCCTATCACTTACACTTGCACTAGCTTCAACAACGCTAGGTATGTTAATAGCTAACATAGAAGGAAAGTTATTTAGTGGGAATTTAGCATTAGATATTTTCAAAATAGTTTTAATTACTATAGGTGGTATGCTCGTACAGGGATGTGCAAACTTAATAAATGACTTTTATGAAGGATCATTTAAGTATCATAGACCAGGAGAAAAAACTTATAAATTTTTAAAATATGAAAGAACTGCATTTGACCTTTTGGTATTTGCCTGTGGTATGTTGTGTATAGCAGGAACTGGCCTTATTGGATTAATATTAATGTATTTAAGTACTCCAAAGCTTATTTATATAGGAATAGCTGGAATTATAGGTTCTTATGCTTATACAGGTGAACCATTTGTATACAAAAAGAGGGGACTAGGGGCTATTTTTTCACTTATACTTATGGGACCTTTGATGGTATTAGGTTCTTATGTTGTATTTACAGGTGAATATTCTATTACTCCTATAATACTTGCATTACCAGCAGGACTTATGATTCCTCTTATGATGATGGCAAATGAAATAAGAGACTATGATAGAGACAAAAATCTCGGAATAAGAACATTAACAGTTATATTAGGTATTAAAGCTGGTAGAGCAATATATATTGCATTAATAGCTATTGCATATGGAATGACTACAATACTAGTTATTACAGAGGATTTACCTATATTAACTTTATTTGTATATTTAACATTGCCAATAGCTATTAGGTCATATAAAAGGGCTTCTATGCCACAAACTAGTGCAATAAAAATCACAAATATACTTCATATAACATTTAACCTTATAACTATAATTGCTTTAATTTTAGTTTAGAAAATTTTAAGGGGGATAACATGAAAACTTTAACAAATTTAACTACACTTGATTATCATATGGATTGGTTTGACAGGGATTGGGAAAAAGTAAAAGAATTTATAAATAGAAATAAGTTAGATGGACTGGAACTAATGGTACTAAAGGGATATGACCAAAAAAATATTCCTAAAGAAACTGTAGTAGGAATGCATCTTGGGTACTGGTCTATGTGGCTAGACTTTTGGAGGGGAAATAAAGAGCTATTAATTGAGCAATTTGGAAGTGAAGAAAACATTATATCATTCTATGGTGGATTAGATAAAAATATACTAATTGACCATTATAAATATGAAATAGAAACTGCTAAGAATACAGGGGTAGAATATGCAGTTTTTCACGTTACACATGCTGAGTTACTTCACACTTATAATTTTGAATTTACCTATAGTGACTGGGACATACTTGAAGCTGCAGCAGAGTTAGTTAATGAATCATTTGGAAGTAAAGATGAAGGTTTTACATTATTATTTGAAAATCTTTGGTGTCCTGGACTAAAACTTACTGATGCAAATTTAGTTAACAAATTTTTAGATAAAATCAATTATCCTAATAAAGGAATAATGTTGGATATAGGGCACCTTATGATAACAAATCCTACTATTAAAAATGAAGAAGAAGCTTGCAAATATATTCTTTCAGTTATCAATAACTTAGGTGATCTTAAAAAATACATTAAAGGTATACATTTAAACAAGGCATTATCTGGAGATTACCTAAGATCAGATCACAGTGAAAAAATAAAGGTTCTTCAAAGTAAAACTGATTTTTGGGATAAACTTGAATACTCTGGAAGACATATTAAAAATATTGATCTACACGTTCCATTTGACTCTCATTATATAAAAGATGTAATAGATGAAATTAAACCAGAATATCTTGTTTTCGAGGTTATTGGAAAGAATTTACATGAACTTGAGAATATGCTTGAAACTCAGAGAAAAATATTCTAAAGGCAATGTATTTTTGCCAAAAATATAGTAATATAAACTAACAAATATTATAATATAATTGCATTGTTAAAAACAATGCAATTATTTTTTTGACCAAAAGGGGTCTTTGTTTATGAAAATAAGAACTAGAATAACTTTTATAACAATACTAATAACAATTTTATTTGTTTTTATAAGTAATAGTGCATTTCAAAGTTTCTTTTCAAGTTATTTAGAAGATCAAGAAGAAGATCAAGTTAATTATATTAGTCATAGTGTAAACTCTTTTTTTAATGATAAGAAAAGTCAATATAAAGGTAGTGTCAATGAATGGAGTCATTGGGATGACACTTATGATTTTATTAATAACAAATATCCTTATTACATAGAGAAACATTTAACAGAAAATACTTTTAAAAATCTTGAATTAAACTTTGCTATTATAGTTGATAATGACAAGAAAATCAAAAGTAAACAGTTTTATGATTTAGATAATAAGAATTTTATAGAATCTCCTGAGGGGTTTAATAAAGATATAGATAAAGTAATAAAATATTCTGTATCTAATGAAGATACATCAAGTATATTGAAGTTGGGAAATGAGTTTTATTTTGTTGCAACATCTCAAATAACTGATAGTAAAATGCGTAGAGAATCAAATGGTAAAATAATATTTGGAAGGCTTATTGATGAAAGTATAAAAAAAGATTTAGAAAAAATAACAGGTAGTCAAGTTTCATTTTCTATAGTAAATAATTTAGACTATAAAAATACTTCATTGGATAAATTAAAGTTTAACAGATATAGAGATACTATGGGAGTAAGACTTATTTTCAAAAACATTGTAGATGAAGACGAATATATTTTAGTTACATTGACAAAATCAAGAGATTTGTTTGTATCAGGAATGAATCAAGTTGATAAGTTCATGGTATTTTATGCGTGTACGATGGGCTTAATTTTATTTTTAGTTTTTAATTTAATGGGAAGATACATATCAAAACCCTTTACTAAGTTAACTGATGAAGTTAAAAGTATAGATTTAACAGAAATTGAAATTCAAAGACTAAAAGTTTATGGAAAAGATGAATTTGCATTTTTAAGAAATTCAATAAATAATATGTTAAGCAAAATAGAGATAGAGCAGTATAATGTAAGGAAAAACAAA
The DNA here is from genome assembly GCF_059569055.1 of Sporacetigenium mesophilum DSM 16796. Lineage (NCBI taxonomy): Bacteria > Bacillati > Bacillota > Clostridia > Peptostreptococcales > Tepidibacteraceae > Sporacetigenium > Sporacetigenium mesophilum. The sequence continues at coordinate 585,467 of NZ_JCANUR010000001.1, forward strand.
GAAAGACTACATGCAACATTAAAATCTGTAGGTGGTGGAGTTATAGCTGTTGATAAAAATGGAAAAATAGAATTTATCAATGATAAAGCACAAAGACTAACAGGTTATGATAAAAAAGAAGCATATGAAAAATCATTTGAAGATGTATACGAAGTTATAGATGAAAATACAAGGGAAAAGGTAGAAAGTTCTATGCAAAAAGTATTCGAAATAAAGAAAACTGTTGAGTCAGATAATGATATGATTTTAATTACCAAGGATGGATTTGAAATAGTAATTGAAGATATTGCAGCTCCAATTATAGATAGACTTGGTAAGGTAATAGGTGTTGTTTTAGTATTTAGAGATATTAGTGAAAAGAAAGAAAAACGAAAGCAAATAGAATTTTTAAGTTATCATGATCAGTTAACAGGGGCATACAATAGAAGATATTTTGAAGAAGAATTAATAAGATTAGATAATAACAAAAATCTACCACTAACAATAGTTTATGCCGATGTAAATGGGTTAAAAATAATTAATGATGCCTTTGGGCATAAATACGGAGATTTACTTATTAAACAGGTTTCAGATGTATTAAAAACAGAATTCCGCCCTGAAGATATAATATCAAGGACTGGTGGAGATGAATTCGTTATATTACTTCCTAAAACTGAAGGATATTTTGCAGCTAAGTTAATAAATAATGCAAAAGAAAAAATTGAAGAAAAAGTAGTAATGAATATTAAGATGTCAGTTTCTTTTGGACTGGCTACAAAAAATGATGAGAGTCAATCTATAGAAAATATATTAAAAAATGCGGAAGATTTTATGTATAAGGAAAAGACTTTTGATAGTACAAGTAATAGAAATGCGGTAATTAAATCTATAATTAACACTCTACAAATTAAGAATCCTAGGGAAGATGCTCATTCAAAAAGGGTAGGGATTATATGTGAATCTATTGGAAAAGCTTATAATTTAAGAGATGACAAACTGAAGGAGCTAAGGATTGCAGGTGAGTTACATGATATTGGGAAAATAGCAATTGGTGAAGCTATATTAAATAAGCCAAATACATTGTCCAAGGCTGAATGGACACAGATAAAGCGTCATCCAGAAATAGGCTATAGATTACTATGCACTTCTAGTGAATATTACAATATTGCAGAATGTGTACTTTTGCACCATGAAAGATGGGATGGAAAAGGATATCCGAAAGGGTTAAAAGCATATCAGATTCCATGGAAAGCTAGAGTATTAGCAATTGCTGATTCGTACGATGCCATGACATATGATAGACCTTACAGAAATTCCTTGAGTCTAGAAGAAGCTGTTGAAGAAATAAAGAAAAATGCCAAAACACAGTTCGATCCAGATATAGCCAGAACATTTGTTGAAAAGGTTCTAGGTTTGAATTGGTAATAGAAAATATAGATAAACATTGAGTTGGTATTGGGGGCTTAGGGAAATGAAAAAAATAATGGTTACATTAATTCTTATGTTTGTTTTTTTATTTGTCCCTTCACTAGATGCATCTGCTCACAAATCAGATATAGATTTCTATAAAATATTCGATAACCATGGTTCAATTATGCTAATAATAGATATGGAAAACGATAATATTATATATGCAAATAAAGCAGCATCTGATTTTTATGGATACAAAAAAGAACAATTAGAATCTATGAACATAAAACAATTAAACACATTAACACCTGAAGAAACTGAAAAAGAAATGCAAGATGCGTTAAATCAAAAAAGAAATTACTTTATATTTGAACATAAAACAGCAAATGGAGATATAAAAACTGTAGAAGTTCAATCATATCCATATATACAGGGAGATAAGGCATTGTTAGTTTCAATAATTAATGATGTAACAATGAGAAATGAGCTTGAACAAAGTAATAAGATGATGACTAGCGCATTTTTTATTATGTTGTCCATTGCTGTTATAGTTTTATCAGTAACTACATTTTTATTGTTTAGAAATTTTAGAAAGTTAAAAACTAAAAACGATGAAATTAATTACTTAAGTTACTATGATCCCTTAACGGGCCTTTATAATAGGAGATTCTTCGAAGAAGAGCTTAATAGATTGGATACTGAAGATAATCTTCCAATTTCAATAATTATGGGAGATGTTGATGATTTAAAGTTAGCAAATGATATTTTTGGACATTCTTCTGGCGATATGCTTTTAACAAAAACAGCAGAAGTTATGAAAAATGGATGTAGGAAAGAAGACATAATTGCACGCTGGGCTGGAGATGAATTTATTATTATTCTTCCAAATACAAAAAATGAAGAAGCAGAAGAAATTGCAAAAAGAATAAAAAATAGATTGTCAAAAGAACATATAAAGGCTATAAAAGTTAGCATTTCATTGGGCTGTGACACAAAAAATTCAATAGATGAAAATATTTCGCAAATTATAGAAAACGCTGAAAACAAAATGTATTCCCAAAAAATTCTAGATAGAAAAAGTATTCACATTAATACAATAGATACAATAATTAAAACACTTCACGACAAAAGTCATAGAGAAGAAAAACATTCAAAACGTGTAAGTAAAATATGTGAGGATATAGGAAGAGCTATGAATTTATCTGAAGATGAAACGAAAAGTTTAAAAGATGCAGGTTATCTTCATGACATAGGAAAAATTGTAATAGACGAAAGTCTATTAAATAAAAATAGTGTATTTACTAATGAAGAGTTACAGGAAATAAGACAGCATCCTGTAGCGGGGTATAGGATTTTGAATTATTTTGATGAAACTATAGAGTTAGCCAAATACGTATTAAGTCATCACGAGAGATGGGACGGTTATGGTTATCCAAAAGGATTAAAGGGCGAAGATATCCCAGTAGTTTCAAGGATAATAGCATTAGCAGAAAGTTATGAGGAACTAATAAGTAGTTCAATGAGTAAGGATAACGCTATATTAGAAATTAAGAAAAATTCAGGTTCAAAATTTGATCCAGATATTGTAGAAGTTTTTGTTAAAATGCTTAAAAATAATTAAATCAAAAAAGGGCACATATTTATACAATATGTGCCCTTTTAAATTATAAGGATATTATAATTTATCCGTTACACTTGAGCAAGGTCCCAACTGGTGGTTGGCGACATGAGCGTAGCGAATTTTTTTAATCTATCATGTAGGCTTTTAAAGTTTTTTTAATATACTTTAATGTTTTTTCAACTGCCTCATCAACTGTTAAGTCTCTACTTTTATTTAACAATCCTGAAAGCATACCTTGGTAAATGAGAACATTCATCTCATTTATATCATGTAGATGTTCTTCTTTAATAAGGCCTTTGTCAGCAGCAGATTTAAGAATATTATAATCTCTCATATGTATATTATCTTCAAGAAGCATAGGCAAAAAATCTTTTGAATCCTCATTGATTTCTTCAGGAAATATAGAATAATAGGTTTTAATTGAATCATTAACTTTTGAGTGTGAAAATTCATTAAAGAAAATCAATGAATATATCTCAGGTTTCGAATATGAATGATATGAAAAACATCGCCAAACATTGAGATATGTTTCAATAGGATCCTTTGAGCCTTTAGTGAATTTAGGTAAGTTTTCTGCATAATCCTTTAGATATTTAAGTGAAGCAAAAAACAAAAGATGATTTAGATTTTCAAAGTAGTTATAAAGTGTAGCACTGTTATATCCTGCCATAGTAGCAACTTTCCTTATAGTTACGGCTTCAATACCTTCTTTTTCGATAATTTCATTTGTAGCTTCAATAAAATAACTAAGCATGCGTTTTCTTTGTATTTCTTTATTATCCATTTAAATCACCATCTTCATTAAATTTGTAACAAAATATATTATATCACAAGTTGAATAATGATAAAAATTTAAAAATTACCTAACAACCTAATAAATATCTTAAAACATATTTGCATATAAAAAATATAATATTTGGAATTTTTTGTGAGGAAAACGTTGACAGGACAAAAACATAATGTTAAAATTTAATCAAAGTAATCATGGTTATAAAATTAAACATGATTACATAGTAATATAGTAATTAATATTTTATTCTAAAGGGGTGGAGAGAATGAAACTTGAACTAGGCAACTTTTATGTTAGGGACATAGTATTTGGGGATAAGACATCGTACTCAGATGGAGTTTTGACAATTAACAAAGAGGAAGCTTTGGACTTTGTAAATGAGGACGAACGTCTAATAGGAGCAGACATTCATATTGTAAAACCTGGTGATAAAGTTAGGATATTCCCTGTAAAAGAAGCTATTGAACCAAGAGTGAAAGTTAATGGTGACCCATTATTCCCAGGATATACTGGAGATTTAGTGCAAGCTGGTAATGGAAAAACTCATGCTTTAAAGGGATGTAGTTTACTTGTTGTAGGAAAACATTGGGGTGGATTCCAAGATGGATTAATAGATATGAGTGGAGAAGGAGCTAAATATACTTACTACTCAGGCCTTAAAAATATAGTTCTTGTTGCTGATACAAATGAAGATTTTGAAAAAAGAGAGCAACAAAAGAAAAACAAAGCATTAAGAGAAGCAGGACACAAATTAGCAGAGTTTATAGCTACATGTGTTAAAGATATGGAGCCAGAGGAAGTTGAAGTTTATGAACTTGAGCCTATATCAAAAAGAAAACAAGAAGTTAATGACCTTCCTAGTGTTGTATATGTAATGCAACCTCAATCTCAAATGGAAGAGGATGGATACAACGATTTAGTTTATGGTTGGGATGCAAACCATATGGTTCCAACATATATGCATCCAAATGAAATACTTGATGGTGCAGTAATATCAGGAAGTTTCATGCCATGCTCATCAAAATGGTCTACATATGATTTCCAAAACGCACCAACAATAAAAAGATTATATCAAGAACATGGCAAAACATTAAACTTTCTTGGAGTTATAATGTCAAACTTAAATGTTGCATTAGACCAAAAAGAAAGATCTGCGTTATTTGTAGCACAATTAGCAAAATCTTTAGGTGCAGATGGTGCAATAGTTGCTGAAGAAGGATATGGAAATCCAGATGCTGACTTTGTAGCTTGTATAGTAGCACTTGAAGATGCTGGGGTAAAAACTGTTGGAATGACAAATGAGTGTACTGGTAGAGATGGTCAATCTCAACCACTTGTAACACTAGATGAAAAACTGACTGCAATAGTTTCATCAGGAAACGTATCACAACTTATAGAATTACCTCCAATGGAAACAGTTATTGGTGAACTTGAAGCCCTTGCAAGAGACGGAGTATCTGGTGGATGGGCTGATGATGAAATACTTGGGCCTTCTGTAAGACCTGATGGTTCAATTATAATGGAAAACAATGCAATGTTCTGTGGAGATCAAGTAATAGGATGGTCAACTAAAATTATGAAGGATTTTTAGGGGGTGCAATTATGAAAAAAGCAATACTTTATATAAATCAATTCTTTGGGCAAGTAGGGGGAGAAGATAAGGCAGATTTTGTTCCAGAAATAAGAGAAGGATTAGTAGGTCCAGCTATGGAACTTAATAAACAAATAGATGCAGAGGTTACACATACAATAATATGTGGTGATAACTTTATGGGTTCAAATACTGAAGAAGCAATTAATACTATATTAGGATTTCTAGAAGATAAAGAGTTTGACATATTTTTAGCAGGGCCAGCTTTCCAAGCAGGAAGATATGGAGTTGCTTGTGGACATATTTGTAAGGCTGTAGCAGAAAAATTCAATGTACCGGTTATCACTTCTATGCATGTAGAAAACCCTGGTGTTGAAATGTTCAAAAAAGATATGTATATATTAGTAGGTGGAAATAGCGCTGCAAAAATGAGATCAGACATAAAAACTATGGCAGCACTTGGAAACAAAATATTAAAAGGTGAAGAAATAGAAGGTGCAAAAGAAGAGAGCTATTATCCAAGGGGAATTAGACATCAAGTTTGGAGAAAAGATGAAAAGCCAGCGTATGACAGAGCTGTTGATATGTTACTTAAAAAATTAAATGGAGAGAAATACGAAACAGAGCTTAAAATAGTTATGGCAGATAGAGTTCCAATAGCTCCTGCTGTAAAAGACTTAAGTAAAGCTAATATAGCACTTGTTACAACTGGAGGTATAGTACCAGTTGATAATCCTGATAGAATTCAATCAGCTTCAGCAACAAGATGGGGTAGATATTGTATTGATGGTGTTGATAGTTTAGCTGGCGGAGTTTATAAAACTATACATGCAGGATTTGACCCAGCAGCAGCTGATGCAGATCCAAATGTTATAACTCCAATAGATGCATTAAAAGCATATGAAAGTGAAGGAAAAATAGGAAAGCTTCATAATTACTTCTACTCAACTGTTGGAACAGGAACAACACAGGCAGAAGCTTCAAGAATGGCAAAGGAAATAGTACCTTTCCTAAGAGAGGATAATGTTGACGCAGTAATCCTAGTTTCTACATGAGGTACTTGTACTCGTTGCGGTGCAACGATGGTAAAAGAAATAGAAAGAGCTGGATTCCCTATAGTTCAAATGGCTAACTTAATACCTGTTTCTAAAACTGTTGGATCAAATAGAATAGTACCTACAATTTCAATACCTTATCCATTAGGAGACCCAAGTACAACTAAGGATGAGCAATGGAAATTACGTTACCATAGAGTAGGTGTAGCATTAGATGCACTAGCTACTGAAATAAACGATCAAACTGTATTTAAGGTAAAAATATAATTTATTACAATCAAAAGGCGTCGCCTATAAGGCGATGCCTATTGTAAGATAAGGGGAGATTATATGGGAACGCCTACACAGATAGAAAAGCCTAATAAGCAAGTTTATTATATTTCTTTAGCTATTACATTTAGTATAGTATTATGGGCTATATTGGCAAAGGATAGTTTTAGTAACACAGCTAATGCACTTCTTAGTTTTTTAAGTAACAATTTTGGATGGGCATATTTATTATCAATGCTAATATTTGTAATATTTGCTTTAGTGTTAGCATTTAGTAAATATGGAAACATAAAACTTGGACCTGATAATTCAAAACCAGACTACAATACAGCTTCATGGTTTGCAATGTTATTTGGAGCAGGAATGGGAATAGGCCTTGTATTTTGGGGTGTAGCAGAGCCAATTTCACACTTTATAGCTCCACCGGGAATAGAACCTGGAACTGTAGAAGCAGCAAATTTTGCCATGAAAGCATCATTTATGCACTGGGGATTTCACCCATGGGCAAACTACGCTATTATAGGTCTTGCACTTGCATATTTTCAGTTTAGAAAAAACAAGCCAGGTCTTATAAGTAGTATATTTGAGCCATTAATTGGGGAAAAAGGGGTAAAGGGACCTATTGGAAAAACAATAGATGTTTTAGCAGTATTTGCAACAGTTGCAGGAGTTGCAACATCACTTGGAATAGGGACTTTGCAGATAAATAGCGGATTAAAATATGTTTTTGGAATTCCTGAAAATCAAATAGTTCAGATGATAATAATTTTAGTTATAACTGTAATTGTTATATGGTCGGCTGTTGATGGAATTGATAGAGGAATTAAAATAATATCAGATATAAATTTATATTTAGCATTTGGTTTATTGTTATTGGCAATAATTATAGGACCCACAGTAAAAATAATAAATTCATTAACTAATGGACTCGGTTCATATTTAGGGACTATAATACAAGATAGCTTACAAATCGAAGCCTTTGGAGATAATTCATGGCTAAATAGTTGGAGAATTTTTTACTGGGCATGGTGGATTGCATGGGCTCCATTTGTAGGAACTTTTATAGCTAGAATATCAAGGGGAAGAACAATAAGAGAGTTTATTTTAGGTGTTATAGTTGCACCATCAATAGCATCATTTATATGGTTTGCTACATTTGGAACAATGGGATTAAATTTAGGAATTAATGGTGTTTTAGATATAGAAGCATTAAAAAATATTGCAGCTTTTCCTGAAACAGGGTTCTTTGTTGTTATGAGTCACTATAAATTAGGAACAATACTTTCAGTTATTGCAATATTCTTGTTATGCACATTCTTTATAACATCAGCAAACTCTGCTACGTTTGTTTTAGGAATGCTTAGCTCTAATGGAGACCTTAATCCATCAAATTCAAAGAAAATTATATGGGGTATAATTCAATCACTTCTTGCAACATCATTACTTCTTGCAGGAGGATTAAAGGCACTTCAAACAGCTTCAGTTGCTGCGGCGTTCCCATTTATTTTTGTAATGATTTTTGCATGTGTATCTCTCTGGAAAGCACTAAAAAGTGAACAGTAATATTTGATAAAGTGCCAGTAAGGTTATTATTAATCGTGCTGGCGCTTTTTAGTGTATAAAGTTATTAACAGATATAGGTTAGGGATTTCCAAATTATGTTATAATAAACTAGAGATTAAAACGCTTAAAAATATACAAAGGAGCGCAAATATGAGCCAAAAGATAGAGTATAGAAAAACATATAAGCACATTTATGTACCAAAAACAACGCCAACAATTATTGATGTTCCTAAGATGCCATATATAATGGTTAGTGGTAGTGGAAACCCAAATAATGAGGAATTTGCAAAGGCAACAGAAGCATTATATAGTGTAAGTTATGCTGTTAAAATGTCATATAAAAGCAATTACGTTCCAAATGGATACTATGAATATACAGTTTTTCCACTTGAGGGAATTTGGGACTTAATTGATAAGACAAAGCCAGCAACTGATAAGGATAATTTTAAATACACAATAATGATAAGACAACCAGATTTTTTGACAAATGAATTATTTGAGAAATTTTTAGAACAAACAAAAAAGAAAAAGTCAAATCCATTTCTTGATAAATTAGTATTTGGTGAAATAACTGATGGATTAAGTTGTCAAATTATGCACATAGGAAGTTTTGATGATGAGCCTGAAAGCTTTGATAAAATGGAGAAGTTTTGTGATGAAAATGGGTATACAAGAGCTAGTAAACTTCACAGAGAAATATATCTATCAGATCCAAGAAAAACAGAGAGTTCTAAGTTAAAAACTGTTTTAAGATTTTCTGTAAAAGAGATTTAGATTATATTGAATATAATATTAGTATATAAGTACCATTAATTGGGAATAAAGGTTATAATAGTATTAGGGAATTTTATTAAATAGGAGGGATAACATGGAACAGCAACAAAAGGTATTTCAAAAACTTGATGAATTAAACATTTCATACGAGGTGACAAACCATCCACCAGTTTATACAATAGAGGAAATGGATGATTTAGGTATTTCTGATCATGGAGATGTATGCAAGAATTTATTTATTAGAGATGCAAAGGGAAAAAGACATTTTCTTGTTGTACTAAACAAGGACAAGCAAGCAGACCTAAAAAATATAAGAGAGCAACTTGGGACTACTGGTTTGAGTTTTGCATCTGAAGAAAGACTATCAAAATATTTAAACCTTAGTAAAGGTGCCGTAACTCCTCTAGGTGTTGTAAATGATGAAGATCATTTAGTTGAGGTTGTATTTGATAGAGATTTGATAAATAAAGAAAAACTTGGTGTTCATCCTAATGAAAATACAGCGACAGTTTGGATTGCTTTTGACGGCCTTAAAAAGCTAGTGGAACAAAATGGAAATAAAATTCACTATTTGAACATTTAGAACAAATAGTAATATAGAAAATGTTGACAACATATTAATATAGTGTTAAGCTATAAAAAATCAAAACTTCATAAAAATCCTCATCCTTAAGGGTGAGGTAGAGGCGCGGTTGTTAAGAGTAACTATATCGAGGTCGGGAACCTATGACATATAGTAAAAGGAGCCACCGCCGAAGCATCAGATACCAAAGTCTGTTGCTGGGTCTGTATCAAATAGGTACAGGACTGTCATCATTGTATATGCTCGATACTTTGATGTTGTGCTATCTCACATTGAGCCAGAAAGGAGAGAGGATTGTCTTTAGCTTTGCTATGTTTACATAAGCACCTGACAAGCCTGTTAGGTGTTTTTTTATTACAATTTTTTAATATGGAAGAAAATGGGAGGAAAACAATGAACAATAACTCAGCACAATCACAACAAATTCAAAGTGGGGATTCGGGTTTTAAAAAAGAAATTAGTTTATTTGGTGGAGTAAGTATTTTAGGCGGTATAATGGTTGGTTCTGGAATATTTTATCTAGGTTCATATGTATTAATGAGAACTGGAATGAGTTTAGGGCTAGCCTTATTGACTTGGGTTTTGGGAGGAGTAATATCGTTATTAGGTGGTATTTGTTACGCAGAACTCGGTGCATCAGACCCAAGAGCTGGAGGACTTACTGTATATTTAAGTAAAGCATATTCACCTATAGTTGGTTTTTTAAGTGGTTTTAATAACTGGTTAATAGCAGGGCCTGGTTCTATTGCAGCACTGGCAATTGCACTTCCAAGTGCTTTAACTGCAATACTTCCTATGGGAGAATGGACAGTTAAATTTGTTGCTATTGCACTTATAATAATATTAACAGTTGTAAATTATTTTGGCGTTAAATTCGGATCTAGACTTCAAAATATATCAATGGTTGCAAAATTAATACCTATTGGAATTATAATGGTTTTAGGACTTATATTTGGAAAGGTAACACCTGATTTAAGTTTAGCTCCAGTAACTGGCGATTTTAACTTCGGAGCAATTATTAGTATGGTAGCTTTTGCAGTTGTTGCAAGTTTGTGGGCATATGAAGGATGGACAAATTTAAATACTGTAGCTGAAGAGGTAAAGAACCCTAAGAAAAACCTACCTCTTGCAATAATTATATCAATAGTTTCAATAACGATATTATATACATTATTCAATTATTCTATATACAGAGTTATACCTTTTGAAGAAATTCAAAGTTTAATAGCAAGCAATGAATATTACTTAGGAACACATGCAGCACAAAAGTTAATGGGAAATACAGGTAGTATATTAGTTATAGTAGGCATGGTAATAGCAATGTTTGGAGCTTTAAATGGATGTATATTAGCATTCCCTAGAATGTATTATGCAATGAGCCAAGAAGGTCACTTCTTTGAAAGTTTTAAAAAATTACACCCTGTACACAAAGTTCCTCATAATGCTTTAATAGTACAATGTATAATATCTATTGTATTAGTATTATTAAGAGACTTAAATCAGTTAACTTCATTAGTTGTATTCTCAGGAATGTTGTTTAATACACTAGGGGTATATGCAGTTATGATTTATAGAAGAAAGTTCCCAACTGCTGAAAGACCTTACAAAGTAATTGGATATCCTGTTACAGTAATATTAACAACTTTAGTATTCTTAGGGTTAATGGTAAATACATTTATCGAAGATCCTCAAACTTCAATAATAGGGTTACTTGTTCCAGCAATTGGTATAATATTTTATATATACTTTGATAGAAAAAATAAAGCTAGAAGAAACATTCAATAGGGGGATTGTCTTATGATTACAATTTTAAAAAACGGAAAAATATATGTCGAAAAAAATAATTTTTGTGAAGCAGTTTTAATTGAAAATGGAGTTATTAAGGAAATTGGGACTAATGAAGAAATACTAAAAAACAATTCTGATAACATTATAGATTTACAAGAAAAAACTGTTTTACCAGGGTTTAACGATAGTCATTTGCATATTGCATCAGTTGGAGATTCAATAAGCTCATGTGATTTAACAAGTGCAAGATCAATAGATGATATTATTGAAATAGGTAGAAAGTATATAAAAGAAAATAAAGGACTAACTGCATTATATGGCCGTGGATGGAATCAAGATTATTTTGTATCTGGTGAAAAGAGATTAATAAATAGATTTGATTTAGATAAAATATCTACAGAAATTCCAATAGTATTTGATAGAGTATGTATACACGTTGCAGTAGGAAATAGTAAGGCTGTAGAGATGTTAGGGGTAGATGAAAACACTGTTGTAGATGGTGGAGTAATTGAACTTGGAGATGATAATAAGCCAAATGGAGTATTTAACGAAAATGCCACTGCTTTAATTCGTTCAGCTATACCTAATAAAAGTGATGAAGATATAGAAAAAGAATTTTTACTAGGCGCAAATTACGCTTTAAGTGTTGGTATAACGTCTATTCAATCATGTGACATTATGAGCAAAGAATTTAAGAAAATGTTTGATATTATAAATAATATATATGCTGACGAAAAAACTAAGTTAAGATATGGTTATCAATATAATTTCCAAGATATAAATGATTTCAAAACATATCTGCAAACTGAGCATAAATATGGAGCATATGATGAAAAGTTCTTATCAAAGGGTGCACTAAAGTTATTCAAAGATGGTTCACTAGGTGCTAGAACAGCTTTAATGTTAGATGATTATAAAGATGCTCCTGGAGTTAGGGGCGTAGCAGCATTAAGTGATGAACAATTACAAGATTTAGTTGACTTAGCAACAGAAAATGGAATTAGGGTAGCAACTCATGCAATTGGTGATGGAGCTGTAGAAAGTGTTATAAATGCCTATGAAAAAACCATGAAAGACGGAAATAACAACCTTCGTCATGGAATTGTTCATTGCCAAATAAGTAGTATGGAACAGCTAAATAGAATTGCTAAGCTAAATATACCTGTTATGTATCAACCTATTTTCTTAGACTATGATATTCAAATAGTAGAAGATCGTGTAGGAAAAGAGTTAGCATCTACATCATATGCTTTTAATACCTTATACAAATTAGGTGCTCCAATTAGTATGAGTTCAGATTCTCCAGTAGAAAACTGCAACCCATTCCCTAATATATACTGTGCAGTAACTAGAATGAGATTGGACCAAAGTCCTGAGGGAGGCCTTTATCCTAATGAAAAGATGGAACTAGAAGATGTTATTGATGCATACACATATGGTAGTGCTTTTAATGAATTCAAAGAAGACTTTAAAGGAAGATTAAAGCCAGGATATGTAGCTGATTTAATAGTTTTAGATAAAGATATATTTACTATAGATGAAGTAGATATAAAAGATGTTAAAGTTGAAAAGACAATGGTAGACGGACAATTTGTATATGAAAGATAAATTATAAATAGTTTTTAAAAGAGCCATGAGATAATAGGTATCAAGTGGCTCTTTTTTTAGTTACTATAATATTTCTAAAAGTTATGAAAATGAATTGAAATATATATGTTAATATGCTACTTTTATAATAGTGAAGAGGGGGAAATTTAATGAATGATAGTAAAACATTTATAAATATAGCTAAATATTTTTTATTAGCAGCATGTTTAGTCCTTTTAGTGAAGTACTCTGAGAATATCTTATTAGGATTGAGAAACGTTGGAAACGTAGCTTCACCACTAGTTCTTGGGTTAGCTATAGGTTATGTTTTGAACATATTAATGAAGAAATTAGAAAAAATATATTTTCCCAAATCAAATAATGAAATTATAAAAGAATCTAGAAGAATTGTTTGTATTCTTTTATCAATACTGATAATTATAGGGATAATAGGAATAGTAGCTTTAATAGTAATACCTGAATTTGTCAATGCAGTTTCAGTTATAGTATCTGCAATCCCACAAGCTTTAGAAAGTGTTAAGGATTTTGTTATCACTAATAGCTATAGATATGAGGTAGTCCAAAATGCATTATCTACATTGCAAATAGATATTGATGCAATTTTAGGAAATGTTATGTCTGTTACATCTGGTATACTTACAGGGATTTTAAATTCTACCTTGTCATTTGTAGGCTCTTTAACTAGTAGTTTGATGAATTTCCTTATTGCAATGGTATTTGCTATTTATCTACTAATAAGTAAAGAGAAATTATTAATGCAGATAAAAAAGGTAATGAAGGCATTCTTAAATAATAAAACTATAAAGAAGATAAACTATGTTTTTCATGTTACTAATGATGCATTTTCAAATTTTATTGTAGGTCAATGTATGGAAGCGGTTATAATTGGGCTTTTATGTACTATTGGAATGTTTATATTTAGATTCCCTTATGCTGTTACAGTTGGAGCTTTTATAAGTGCCACTGCATTAATTCCAGTTGTCGGTGCATATATAGGTGCAGCATTAGGAGTTTTTATGATGTTAACAGTAAGTCCAATAAAGGCTTTATTGTTCTTGATTTTTATAATTATACTTCAACAATTAGAAAACAACCTTATTTATCCTAAAGTAGTAGGGTCGAGTATAGGGCTTCCAGGGATTTGGGTATTTACTTCAATAATAATAGGTGGTGGATTAGGTGGAATTGTTGGGATGCTTTTCAGTGTTCCAATAACTGCAACTATATATAGATTGTTTAGTAATAAAGTTAATAGTCGTCTGATGAATGAAAAAACTCCTTAGGAATACCAAGGAGTTTTTTTAATTTACTGGAAAAACTTAATACACACATTGTAAAAGAAGATATATAATAGTGTAGTAGAAATAATAGATTTTGGAAGGAGATAAGATGTCTGTAAAAAAACATCCTAACTATAAGGAAGAAGTAGAAAGATTGGATTATACAATAGACTATATAAAAACAACTTTAAAAGCCACAAAGGATTATCAAAATTTATATAGACAAAATATAAAAGATGCCATGAGAAATTTAGAAGATCAAGATGCCAGTGAAAACTACATAAGTATAATGTTAAATACACAGTTTTTAGACACAGCAGAAAGAAATTTCGATGCATTAACTAGAGCTCAGAACAAACCATACTTTGCTAGAATGGATTTTAGATCCAAGGGTAGTGAAAAAACAGAGAAATTGTATATTGGAAAAACATCTTTATTTAGGGCAGAAGACGATATACCACTTATAATAGATTGGAGATCTCGTGTTGCCAATTTATATTATGAGTCAAGACTAGGTGAAGTATCTTATAAAACAGAGGTTGGAGAAGAAGAAGGCGAATTATTCCTAAAAAGACAATATTCAATAGAAGATGGAAAATTAGAAAACATATTAGATATTGATATAACTACTAATGACACTTTCCTTCAAGCATCCCTAGAAGCTAATGCAGACAATAGACTAAAAGATATTGCATCAACTATACAAGCAGAGCAAAATAGAGTAATAAGGGCAGCAATGCACAAGCCACTTATAGTTCAAGGGGTTGCAGGTAGTGGAAAGACTACTATAGCTCTTCATAGAATAGCTTACTTTATATATACTTATGAAAGAACATTTGACCCAGAGAACTTTATGATAATTGCACCAAATAATTTATTTATTAACTATATATCTGAAGTGTTACCTGAATTAGGTGTTGAAAAAGTAAAGCAAACTACTTTTATTGACTTTATGGGAGAGCTTTTGGAAAAGAAGCATAAGCTTATACCTCCTAATGAAAAGTTAGTTAAGCTAATAAGTATAAAAGATAAAGAAGAAAACGAATTAATAAAATGGACATCAAGTTTCAAAGGCTCACTGGATTTTAGGGACATAATGGACAATTATGTAAATGAAATAGAAAGTAACTTTGCTCCAGATATAGACTTTGCATTAGGAAGTAAAATATTAATGTCAAAGAAAGATATAAAAAATATGTTTTTGAATGATTTAAAATATCTTCCTTTAGAAAAAAGAATAGATGAAATTAAAAAGACCTTATCTAATAGACTAAAGTTTATAAAAAAAGACGTATTGGCAAGTATAGAAGCTAAATATGAAGAAAAAATAGATGAAACTTTTAAACATATGCCTCCAAGTGAAGAAAGAAAAATAAAAGTTGTATCTTTAGTAGATGAAAAAGAAAAAACACTAAAGTCTATGCAAAATAAAATGAAAACCCTAGTTAAGAAGTATATAGAGAACTTTTCAAAAGGAGATTTATTTAATTATTATCAAGAATTATTAACTGTGGAAAATATAAATAAATATTCAAATGATGAGTTACCACAAGATAAAATAAGTTATCTATGCAAATTATCAAATGATTTATTAAATGAAAATAAAATAGAATTAGAAGATTATGCACCACTTGTTTATCTAAAGCATAGAATATTTGGATTTAAAGATAAAATAAAAATAAATAGTGTAGTAATAGATGAAGCACAAGATTTTAGTTTGTTTCAATTTTATACACTAAAAGAAGTACTAAATACTAATATGTTCACTATTTTGGGGGATATATCTCAAGGTATTCATTCATATAGAGGAATAAATAACTGGGATGATGTATTAAACAATGTATTTGACAAAGGAAGTAGTAATTACAGTACTTTAGTTCAAAGTTATAGAACCACAATAGAAGTCATGAACTTGGCAAATGAAGTAATTAATAAGCTAGATAACGAAGGTATAGTGCTTGCAAAGCCAGTAATTAGACATGGTCAAAAGCCTCAAAGTAAAAGTTTTAAAAAAGAGCTTGAATTAATAAAATGTTTAGAAGAAGAAATAAAGAAACAAAAAGATGAAGGATATAAATCTATTGCAGTTGTATGTAAGACTATGGAAGAGTGTACAAATCTAAAAAGAGCATTTGATAAAAACAATATATTAGATACGAAGATTATAAATGAAAAAGATGAAAGTTATGAAGCAGGTGTTGTTATTATACCGTCTTATTTAGCAAAAGGATTAGAATTTGATGTTGTATTTATAACTAATTTAGAAGAAGAGTATTTAATGGAAGAATTAGATATTAAATTGTTATACGTAGCTATAACAAGGGCGATGCATAAGGTTTATATTTATCACAAAGAAGGAACTATGCCGATACTCAATAATATAGATACTGATTTTTATGAAAGTTAATAGAAATATATTAATTAGGAGAGATGGCTGTGGATAATATAGATTATAAAAAGCTAAAAAAGGACTTATTAAAGAAAGTTGGTCCTTCTGGAATTATGCCACTTATTGTTTACGTAGACAGTGCAAATAAAAATGAACTCCTTAAATTAGCAAAGGAATATAATTTAGATATTTCTGATTATATAAAGTATTAGCGATTATTTTAGAAATAGTGAAGGGGATGAGATTTAATATGAAATATAGAGTAAATCCAAAAAATGGTGATAAGCTTTCTATACTTGGCTTTGGGTGTATGAGATTTGCAAAAGATGAACGTGAAGTAGAAAAACAAATTATATATGCTATTGAAAATGGAGTAAATTATTTTGATACAGCATATATTTATCCAAATAGCGAGGCTATATTAGGACGTGTACTTTCAAAAGGGTATAGAGAACGTGTTAAAGTTGCCACAAAACTTCCTCCATACCTAATAAAAAAATATGATGATTTAGATAAGATTTTCAATGAGGAATTAAAGCGTCTACAAACAACTTATATTGATTATTATTTCTTACATATGATAACAGATATAAATATCTGGCAAAGACTGGTAGATATCGGTATTCTAAAATGGATAGAAGAAAAGAAACAAAAGGGGCAGATTATTAATATTGGATTCTCATACCACGGAGGCAGAGATGAATTTATAAAAATTATTGATGCATATGACTGGGAATTTTGCATGATTCAGTATAATTACCTAGATGAAAATAAACAAGCAGGAAAAAGTGGGTTACAGTATGCAGCATCTAAAGGGCTACCAGTTATGATTATGGAGCCACTAAGAGGTGGGAAATTAGTAACAAAACTACCAAAAGAAGTTTATAATGTATGGGAAAAAGCATATACAAAGCGTTCTCCAGCAGAATGGGCATTCCGTTGGATATGGAATCATCCAGAGGTTACAGTTGTATTATCAGGTATGAATTCACAAGAGATGGTAGAAGAAAATATAAGAGTAGCATCTCAAGCTGAGGCAAACTCATTTACTAATGATGATTATGAATTGTTTGATAAGGTACGTAATATATTAAATGATAAAATCAAAGTACCGTGCACAGGATGCAATTACTGTATCCCTTGCCCAAAAGGGGTAGATATTCCTACATGTTTTTCTTGTTACAATGATATAGAGGTGGAAGGTAAATTATCGGCTATTGGAAAGTATGTAATGCAAACAAGCTTGAAAACTCAAGCGCATAATGCTTCTCTTTGTTCACAATGCGGCAAATGTGAAAAACACTGTCCACAAAATATTGCAATAAGAGATGAATTAGCTAAGGTTTCAAAAACCATGGAAGGTTTTTATTATAAACCAGCAAGGTTTTTTATAAAGAAATTTATGAAGTTATAGTATTAAAAAAGGGTGATTACAATATTTTTGTAATCACCCTTATATGCTATACTTCCATTATTATTGGTAATATCATTGGATTTCTCTTAGTTTTTTGATATAGATAATCTCTTAAGTTATCTTTTATACTATTTTTAAGATATGCCCATTCTTTTATGTTTCTAGATTGACAGTCAATTAAAACATTTGTTACAATGTTTTTTGCCTCTGATATTAAAGCTTCAGATTCTCTAACATATACAAATCCTCTTGAAACAATATCTGGACCTGAAAGTATTCTACCATCTTCTTTAGATAAAGTAACAACTACTGTTATAAGTCCATCTTCAGATAAATGCTTTCTATCTCTTAAAACAATATTTCCAACATCTCCAACGCCAATTCCATCTATTAAAATTCTACCTGTAGGTATCTGTCCAGAGATTTTTGCAGATTTTTTATTAAGTTCAAATACATCTCCGGTTTTTAATATAAATATGTTTTGGCTTGGCATTCCTAAGTCTTCAGCAAGTTCAGCGTGTTTCTTTAGATGTCTGTATTCACCATGGGCTGGAACAAAGAACTTAGGATTAGTTAATCTATGAATTAATTTTAGTTCTTCTTGGCAAGCATGCCCAGAAACGTGTATATCAGCAGTATCTTCGTATATAACTTCTGCGCCTTTTTCAAATAATGAATTTATAATTTTTGATACAGGCTTTTCATTTCCTGGTATTGGGTGCGCAGATAAAGCTATTAAGTCCCCATGTTTTATTTGTAATTTTTTGTGCTCACCTGCAGCCATTCTAGAAAGTGCTGCCATAGGTTCCCCTTGAGATCCAGTAGTTATTATAACTAACTCATTATCTTCATATTTATGGATATCGTTTAAGTCTATTAACATGTCATCAGGCATAGCTAAATATCCTAACTCTCTACCAACATTTACAAGGTTTACCATAGATCTTCCTGATACTGCTACTTTTCTATTATATTTTTCAGCAGAGTTTACTACTTGCTGCACTCTATATATGTTCGATGCAAATGTAGCTACTATTATTCTACTTGAACCAGCTTTTTTGAACATTTCATCAAATGATGAACCTACTGTTCTTTCTGACCTATTTGTTCCTGGTCTTTCAGCATTAGTACTATCAGCTAATAAAAGTAATATACCTTCTTTGCTTAACTCACATATTCTATGGAAATCCATAACTTCACCAACTGCTGGTGTTAATTCTATTTTGAAGTCACCAGTATGGAATATTATACCTTGGTCTGTATGAACAGCTATAGAGAAGGCACCAGGTATACTGTGAGTAGCTCTTATAAACTCTACCTTCATATTAGATAAGCTTATTGTATCTCTAGAGTTAACTACATTTAAGTTCGCGTTATTTATTCTATGTTCTTTTAGTTTTACTTGTATTAGTCCTATAGTAAGGTCAGATCCATATACAGGTACATTTAATTTTTTTAGTACATATGGAAGAGCTCCTATATGGTCTTCATGTCCATGAGTTATAAATATCCCCTTTACCTTGTGTACATTTTTTAGTAGATAACTTATATCCGGTATAACTATATCTATACCTAGCATTTCGTCTTCTGGGAAACTAAGGCCACAGTCAATGACCATTATTTCATCTTTGTACTCGATTACAGTCATGTTTTTTCCGATTTCATTTAAACCGCCCAAAGCCATGACTTTGATTTTGTCTTCGTATTTTTTAAACAATTATATATCTCCTTTTCATTTTGATTTATTTATGTAAACGCATTCCGAACATACTAATAAAATAATATATAACACGCACTTTTATCCGCTAATATAATAGTAACATAAAATAGGTTAATTATTCTAGCTATTTAGTTATTAATTAATATAATCAAACATAATTTATATATTTTGTTGTGTTTCTTAATATTATTACAAATAAAAATCATATATATATAATAGTATATTTATATAAAGGAGGGATAAGGTGGAATCTAGATACATAGTATCTACTCCTACGAAGTACTTCATATCTTATAACGGAGATATAGAAGCAGGACTTTCTAATCTTGGAGTTAATCACAGATTTGTTAAATTAAGTGTATTGGTTGGAATACTTTATACTGAAACCCCAGTTGGTATTTTTGATTTGCTTCAGATACCACAGATAGATTTTGTTGATGTTGACTCCCCGATGGTTTTACTTGGTCAAAGACAAGAAAATCAGATAAGTGGGGTAAGTGCTGTAGGTGAAATAGGAGGATTATTTTTTCATAATAATCCATATAACACGTTAACAGGTGAGGGGGTATTAATAGCGGTTATAGATACTGGAATAGATTATCTACACCCAGATTTTATATATGAAGACGGTACATCTAAAATAACTTATCTTTGGGACCAAACAATAGCTGGAAATTCTCCACAGCCATTTTTATTTGGAGCGGAATATAATAATAATGATATAAATCAAGCTATAGCAAATAATGATTCGTCTTTATCACAAGATACAAATGGACATGGAACTTTAGTGGCCGGAATAGCGGCTGGAAGAGGTAGAGTAAATCCTCAATATGTAGGCGTAGCACCAGGTGCAGAATTTATAGTCGTAAAATTAACAGAAACTAATGGGTATTACAGTAAGGTTGATTTAATGGCAGGAATATACTATGCATACTTTAAATCATTAGAACTGAGAAGGCCATTAGTTATTAATATATCTTTAGGAAGTAATTTTGGTGGAGTATCTGGAAGAACTATATTTGAAAATTTATTATTTTATGAAGATAAAGGTGTAGTTACTATAGCTGCAGCTGGAAATGAAGGGAATACGCAAACACATTATTCAGGGACTATAATACAAGGGGAAAATAGAGATATATTAGTAGAAGTTGGAGCAAATGAAAGAGATTTACAGCTTCAATTTTGGGGTAAAAGACCTGATAAAATATCGGTATCAATAATATCACCATCAGGAGAAATAAGTGAAACATCAACAGTTAGAGACTTAATTACAATTACTGGAATATTTGACTATGAACTTACAATATATGAAATATTTTATTCATATCCTGATTTTCATACTGGCGATCAACTTACAATAATAACTCTTAGAGATATAAAGCCGGGAATATGGACCATTAGATTAAGTGGCGACTATATAATTGATGGACATTATGACATATATTTGCCAAATAGATCTTTAATACAGCCAGGAACTAAATTTTCAGAAGCAGACCCTTTTGGAACATTAAACTATCCTTCATCGTCAAATGAAATGATTACAGTTGGAACATATAATACTGTAAATAACAGTATATGGCAATCTTCATCTAGAGGTCCAACAAGACTCGAAAAGTTAAAGCCAGACATTGTAGGTCCAGGGGTTAATATAATATCTACTTATCCAGGTGGAGGATACGGTAACTTAACAGGAAGTAGTGCAGCGGGAGCACATGCTTCTGGTGCAGTTGCATTATTTTTGCAATATATATTAGTTAATGGAGCTAATCCTAAGTCAGCATTTGTTCAAATGATAAAAGCATATATGATGCAAGGAGCTAGAAAATTCCCAGATATAACATATCCAAATGTGTCTTACGGTTATGGATTACTAGATATAAGGGGAATGTTTGACCAATTTAGATAAAAATCTAGTATAATATTAAGAAGTTAATTTTTTTTACTTAAGATTAGAGGTGTATTTTTAGTTATGGAAATAAAGATTGTAAAAGGAAACATGGATTATATTAATGATTGTGAAGATGCATTATTAAACTCTGAACTAGGAAAAAGGTATTTTACAGAAAAGGGAAGAGCTAAAAGGTCATTAGAAGAAGGCATTGAAAATGGTGAAATATATATTGCAATAGATGATAATAACAACTGCAAGGGGTTTATATGGCTTATTTTAAATGGAATTTTTCATTCATTCCCATATATACATATTATTGCTGTAAAGGAAGAAAATCGCAACCAAGGAATAGGAAAAAAACTATTAGAGTTTGCTGAAGATATTTGTTTTAAAGATTACGCAAAACTGTTTTTAGTAGTAGGGGATTTTAATTTAAGGGCAAAAAAATTATATGAGAAAATAGGGTATTCTGAGATAGGAGATATACCTAATTTATATAGAGATGGAATAACAGAATATCTAATGATTAAATCAAGAGAATAACATAAAAGGAGTATAATATGATTAAGCAATTAGATAATTCACAAATAAGTAAGATTATGGATATTTGGTTAAAGACTAATATTAGTGCACATAATTTTATACCAGAAACCTATTGGACTAGAAATTATGATTTAGTCAAAAATGAATATATACCTATTTCTCAAACTTTTGTATATGAGGAAGATAATGAAGTGAAGGGGTTTATAAGTATTATTAACAATTCATTTATAGGAGCATTATTTGTTTCAGAGGAATATCAAGGTAAAGGTATTGGAAAAAACTACTTAATTATTGTAAGAAGTTATACTCAAGTTTAGAGCTATGTGTTTATGTAGATAACATAAATGCAGTAAATTTCTATAAAATCTGTGGTTTTACTATAGTAAGAAAACAGCCAAATGAAGACTCTGGTTTTATGGAGTATGTAATGAGGTGGTAGTGATTAATCACTACCTTTTTTATATTTAATAAAATATATAGCAATTTTGGTTTATACTTGCATTTGCTGAATTTTTTATAGGTATTTCAAATATTCATATTGGTTTGACAAATATTCAAAACTATGGAGGATTTGGAATTCAATATACTAATCTTATCTTAGGTATAATTGTGATTTTACTAGGCTTTTTGTTATTATCACTGGGAATAGGCTTAAGGAAAAAAATTAAAATATTAAAGAAACAGAAAATTTTAAATGAGTAAAAGGCTAGTTCATAAGACATAGTTTTTTTAAATCTTATGTATAGCTTTTAAAATAAAAAGGGTGTGTTTTTTGTTAAAAACACACCCTTTTTCACGTGAGTAATCCTGCTACTTTTTATTTATTGATATAGCTACTGTAACTACATCACTTCTGTCTATAGATACAATCTCAAAATTTATATATTCTTCTATAGTTAACTCAGTTATATTATTTCCTATAATATTTATTAGATCTGGAATTTGGGATATAGCTAAATCCTCTTCTGTATTTTTATAAAATATTTCTTCAATTGTTGAATTATAAGTTAGAGCATCTTTTGAACCTAATTTATCTTCTTCTTTCTTGATAAGATTTGAAAAATTATAACCTGTGTCAAATAAGTCATTTATTTTACTTAATATAATTTCTCTTGAATCTTCTTGATTAAATTCTTTAATAGCTAGATAAGTTTTTAAACTGTTCATTTTAATCCTCCTAAACAATTCGTTAGTTAATATTAATAGTCAGAATGAGGTCCTGACAACTATTGATATACATTCTATATTGGTATTTAAATATCCTTCTAATTTTAAGGAATAAATAAAAATATAGGATTTTTAGTCAAAAACTCTATTTTTTTGGCGTAATTTGTATTTTATTGTAATTATTATCTACCTATAAACATTTTCTACAAATAGCAATCAGCTACAACGTTCATGTATAAGTACTTATAAATATACAAAATGTATATAGGAGTGTTATAATTTATAATAGAAATGGTTTCAGTTTTTACAACGAAAGAAAAAATGGAGGCATAGATATGAATTTTAAGGTTAAAGACATCAATGTAAATGTTTTGCGTTTAATTGACACAACAGGAGAATATGAAAAAATTTCAGACGGTAGTATAGAAGAACTTTTTTTTGATACTGACAATTTAAGAAGATTAGGACTTTTTTACTTTGAAGATTTCGTAATAGAAAGATTTGAAGATATAGTTAATAATTCAATTAAAGAAGATGAAAACATAGTAGAAAGTGAATTTATCAAAGTGTTTGAGATCTTTTACAATATATCCATAAATTCGAAAGATGATATTTTAATATACGGAATATATGAAGGTAATGGGAATTATATGAATGTAACAGAATGTGAAAACGAAAAAGAATTTATAAAAAAATTAAATGGGTTATTGACTGAATTGTATGGAGAATATCCAAGTCCAAAAGGAAGTCTTAGTGAATTTAATCTAGAAATAAAATAAATATAATATAAAACAAGGAAGGTATCATCTCTTGCAAAGATGATACCTTTTATTTTTATTTTTGTAAATATAAGTTAGAAAACATATATAATTATAATAGGGGAGTGATAATAAAATATATATTAAATTTAGGAAGTACGATTATTAAGATTGAAAAATTTAAAAACTCTGGTCAAGATATACAATAGGGAGGCAGATAATGAAAACAGTTGTAATATATAAGTCTAAAACAGGTTTTACGAAGAAATATGCAGAATGGATTGCAGAAGACTTAAAGGCTGATATCTATGAAGCATCAAAGGTAAATATAAATATGCTTAATCATTATGATACCATATTTTTTGGGGGCGGCTTACATGCTGTAGGTATAAATGGAGTAAAATTGATAACGAATAATATAGATAAGCTTAAAGATAAAAAGATAGTTGTTTTTGCAACAGGAGCATCACCATCAAGAGAAGAAGTAGTAAGTGAAGTTAGAGACCAAAATTTTACTAAAGAGCAGCAAGAGTATATTAAATTCTTTTATGTTAGAGGAGGCTTTAACTATAAGAAACTAAATCTCTTTGACAAACTACTTATGAATTTATTAAAAATTAAAATAAAAAGCAAAAAACCAGAAGAATTAACAAACGATGAAAAAGGAATGCTTGCTATATATGATAAACCAGTAGATTACACAAAGAAAGAAAATATTGACCCAATGATTGAATATGTACTTTCACAAATAAAAAGATAGGGTTCTTAATTAAGAACCCTATCTTTTTTGTGTTATTTATATTTAATTGTAATTATTATCTACCTATAAACATTTGAGTCCAATATAATCTACCGTTTTTATCTTTAGCTATACCTATACCTATTTCCGTAAAGCTAGAGTTTAATATATTTTTTCTATGACCTTCAGAGTTCATCCAAGCAGTCATAACTTCCTGTGGAGTTTTTTGACCCATAGCTATGTTTTCACCGGCAGTTTTATAAGTTATACCAAACTTTTTCATCATATCAAATGGCGAACCGTAAGTTGGTGAATTGTGATCAAAGTAACCTTTATCTATCATATCTTGTGACTTTGTTGTAGCAACTTTTGATAATTCAGCATTAAACTTAAGAGCACTTAATCCTTTTGCAGCTCTTTCTTTATTTACTATATTTAATACTTCTTGCTGCTGTGCACTAAACGTATTTGTTGAAGTAGTAGTATTTGTAGTAGTAGGTGCAGTTGTTGTTGTGTTTGTAGTAGGGGCTGGTGCTGGAGAAGAAGTTGTTGTGTTAGTAGTTGTAGTTGGTTGTTTTACTGTAGTTGTAGTAGGAGTTTTAGAATATTTACTGAAGTATTGTTGTAAATAAGTGTTATAAGAAGTAGTTGTTGTATTAGATAAAGCGTCTGCGCTGTTTGCCATCGGAAGTGTTAATAACATACCTAACATTGTATATGATAATATTTTCTTCGCTCTTTTTATCATGGTTGTATCCTCCTTATGATTTAGAGTTAATGGAATATATTCATATCTATAAGTTAATTTAAGAATTTTTTGGTTAATGTGGTTTTGTAACTGTTTTGTAACTTTTGCGATGAACATAGTATATCATGTGGTTATATATTTTCAAACCCACAAATTCTTCCAGTAGATAAAATCTATATATCTCAATACCCAAGGGGTAAGAAATAAAATTAACTTTATTAAATTATTATTTTAATTGATATAAATACACTTTAATATTAAAATATAGTTAGTCAGACTAACTATTGGAGGTGTAAAGTGGTTAATGAGATTAGTATGAGCGCAGATATAGTAGCAATGTTTTGCCGTTTACAAATGAACTCTAAAAGAGATTTGCCAATTAGATCCAGTGAAATGGGTGTATTAATATTCACACAAAAACAAAATAATTCTGTTACTCCTATAATGATTAGTAGATTTTTTAGAATTACTAAGCCTTCTGTAACTTCTATGATAAATTCCTTAATTAAAAGTGGTTACTTAATTAAAACACCATCATCTAAAGACAATAGAAGTTATAACGTCTCAGTTACTAATAAAGGAAAAGATCTTATTGAATCTACATACAATGAGTATGTTAAAACAATGGAGTTACTTAAAGAAAAGATGGGCAATAAAGAATTTGATTTATTTATCGAATTAATGAACAAAGCAAATATCATATTAAGTGAGGAGATATAGGTATGAAAGTATTAGTAACAGGGGCTTCTGGGAATGTGGGAAATTATGTAGTAAAAGAATTATTAAAAATGGGAGAAGAAGTAGTAGCTGCAGGTACAAACACTAAAAAACTTAATAAGATGTTTGGTGACAAAGTAGAAATAGTTGAATTTGATTTCACTAAGGAAAATACATTTGACAATGCTTTAAATGATGTAGATAGAGTATTTCTAATGAGACCACCTCACCTTGGAAAACCACAAGATTTATATCCTTTTATCGATGCTATGAAGTCAAAGGATGTTAAATTAGTTTCTTTCTTATCATTAATGGGAGTTGAGAACAACACAATACCCCCACATCATAAAATAGAAAAATATATTGAAAAAGTAGGAGTACCTTATGCTCATATACGTCCAGGATTTTTTATGCAAAATGTCTCCGGGATACATTCAGTAGAAATTAGAGAACAAGACAAGATATTTGTGCCAGCAGGAAAAAGTAAGACTAGTTTTATTGATGCTAAAGATATAGGACTTTCTGTTGCGACTTTACTGCATGAGGCTGAAAAATATAAAAATAGTGCTCACACTATTACAGGATCTCAAGCCCTAGATTATTATCAGGTAGCAGAAATTTTAAGTAACATTACAGGAAGAAAAATTACATATGATAAACCAGGGTATTTAAAATATAGAAATCATTATATAAAAAACCGTGGACTTGATAAAGAATACGTAAATGTCACTGTAGCCCTTTATTTTATGACGAGAATGGGTACTGCAAAAGAAGTAACAGATGAATTTTATAAGCTAACAGGAAAGAATCCGAGGACTTTTGAAGAGTTTGCAAGAGAAAATATAAATAAACTTATGTAAAATTTAGTTGGATACTATATAAAATAAAAGTTTATAGGGGGGAAACTATGAATACAAAAAGAAAAAGAATCATAACTATGGCGATAGTTTGTACTGGCATTTTCTTAGTTATGCATTCATTTGTGTACTCATATATTTGTAAAAATAGAGTTTACACGGAAATAAGCGAAAGAATTTCAGATGAAATCTTGTCAGCAAATATTGAAATAATCAATAAGACTTCCGAAGGGAATCATACTAGTTATTCGGTTGGATTTAGTGGTGTAATATTTAAACGTGTAGGGAATAAATATTATGCCCTTACTGCTTACCATGCAATTGATTCTTTAAAAAATACTAAATTAATTACACTTGCCTATAATGAACCCACTTTTAACAAGTATATCTCAACTGGTGGTAAATATACAGGATTAACTGAATATTATAATCAGTTTCCAATTGCAAGTGTTGAGTATTATGATGAAAAATACGATTTAGCTGTTTTGAGTTTTGAATCAGATGCCAATCTAAAAGTTCTTGATATATCAGATGTAACAGCCAAATACGGGGATAAAGTGGTTGCTATTGGTAATCCATATAACGAAGAAAGAAATATTATAACATACGGAAAAATAACATCTAAAAAACTTATAGGATTTAACGACGAGACTGGAAAAACACAATATAAAAATTTAAAGCATTCTGCTTATATAGATAAAGGAAGTAGTGGTAGTGTTTTAATGAATAAGGATTTTGAAATTGTTGGAATTAATCTTGGAGGGGGCAGAAATGTATTTGGGAATTTCGGATATGGAATGGCTATGCCAAGCGATAAAATAAACGACTTCTTAGACCAATGGGGTAATAACTCACAAATTTAGTTTATATGTTAGTATTTGAACACAATTGATAGTATGATAAATTCTAACTTCCGAATTAAATTAAATGAACAATTTTTATAAACTACGCAGAAATAATTTATGACGAAATATAAATTAAAATAAATAGGGGGGATTTTTAATTAATATAATAATAAGGCCTGTAAGAGCAGAGGATTCAGAAGATATTATGAAAAAATATTCAGCTATTAGAAATGGTAAATACGTTAATGAATATACTATGGCAAGATATAATATAAATGAACTTATGTAAAACAAGATATAGTTTTTATATATCATGAAATAAGACTAGCAAATTTGCTGGTCTTTTATTTTTTTAAAATTGAAAAAATATATAAGAAAACATATTTACAAGTGGAAAATAATGTGATAGTATCTAATTAAAGATAATGATAATTATTATCAATAAATAAAAATTATCAACGCTTTATGATTTAAAATAAGGAGGGAAGAAGATGTCTTATAAATCCAATTCATGTATTTTCAGAGATAAAAATGAAGATGATTTCTTGGCTTGGTTAGTTGAAGTATTAGGACCCGTTCTCATTGGATCAAAACCTGCAGAATTAATTAGTTTACCGAAATACGATAGTAAATTACAAAACAAAGTTGAAAAAATAGAAAAATACATAGGTAATTGTCATAGGATTTCATATAAAATAATTAAATATAAAAACACAAGTATAAAAGTATTATTTTATAACCCTACGTCACTTGATAATCACTTATCTGAAAGTAGAAATATAAAATTTCTTAAATCTGTTGGTTATCCAAATGAGTATAATCTTCAGGAATATTTAAAGTTTATAATAGAGAAAATCGAAGATGGGTTTATCCCAAGTGAAATAGGAGTGTTTTTAGGTTATCCATTGAAAGATATTTTAGGGTTTATAGGGCATCCTTCTCTCAAACTTACTAAAGTTAACGGTTGGAGGGTGTATGGAGATTCAAGATTGTCAGATAAAAAATTGAAAGAATTTTTAGATGCAAAAGATAAGATAAGAAACCTATTAAATCAATACACACCTGAAAGAGTGTTAGCTTTAATTTAATTTTATAAAGCTACTTAATATTAAATTTAGGAGGGATAATATGAAAAATATTACAGTTATTTTCTGGAGTGGTACAGGTAACACAGAAATGATGGCCAATGCCATAGCAGAAGGTGCGAAAGTTAATGGTGATTCAGTTAAAGTCCTTACTGTTGAAGAAGCTACTAAAGAAGATGTTATAAATTCGGATTTGATCGCACTTGGTTGCCCTTCTATGGGATCTGAAGTTTTAGAAGATGATACTATGGAACCATTTATAGAATCACTAAGTGATATAGATTACAATGATAAAGCATTTGCCTTATTTGGATCATATGATTGGGGCGATGGTGAATGGATGAGAGATTGGCAAGATAGAATGATTAACTATGGTGCAAAATTAGTAGATGATGGATTAATAATAAATTTAACACCTGATGAAGAGGGTATAAGTTTATGTAAAGATTTAGGAAAAAAATTAGCTAATAGTTAAGAATAAAACCTAAATATTAGATACCAAAAAAGGTGACTAATATTTAGGTTTTTTACTATGCTAATTCAAACTCAGTAGTATCAGTAGCTATTATTTTAGCTTCAACAATGCCCACTAAATCAGAGCCTTTTGGCTTAAAAACATTTTTCTCAACTATTAAATTCATAGCAGCAGTTACTTCAACTTCTGTTATATCAGCTCTAGGATCATCTATTGACATAGATATATTTTGACCTATGCTATCTACAAAAGTCATAACCAATCTAGTTTTAACCATAAAATCACCTCCTTTCCTAAACTTTTAAGTTACTAAGCAGATATAGATGTATTATCTACTTTTAAAACATCCATTAAATCGTGTGGTTGAAGACCAACAAAAGCATCTGCAACAGCTAAAACATCATCAGCTAATGCATCGTGCTTTAGGGCACCAAATGTTTTAGATCTAGTTATGGCCTTACCATGTTCATCAAGGCCTAAAGATAATTTTATCTTTAGTGAAGAAAGATTGTTTATTTCTATAGCCATTATACCTACCTCCTTTCCTTTAAGTTAATCAAATTATATAGGGGATTAAATATAGTAAACAGAAAAGTAGTTTTGAAAATTAGTTTAATAATAAATCAACAAATTATATATATATAATTATAAGACATAATTATGTATAATCAGGGAATCGAGAAGTAAAAGGGGAGGGGTAGAGATATGATAATTAATTTATATAATACTAATGATAAAGTAAAACTGTGGACAAGACAGCACAATAATGTTCTTAATGAATTAGAGAAATATGGTGTTTATAGAGTTAAGAAGGAGTATATTTTAGAAAAGATGGATACCATATCAGATTATTACTTAGGTCTATATGAATGGTATGTAAAGAATGCAGCTAAAATAGTGCCTTTACCAGAAGGTGTAATGTATCCTATTTGGCTTTCCATATCTCCGGAGATGATGCTACAGCCTATAGATGATACTATTATTTTGGAGATAGAAGTAGATAGAAAAGACGTTATTTATACTGATGTAAACAAATGGGGATATGTAGTGAATTATTTTTACTTACCTATTGATCCAGAGGATGAAAGAAGACATAATGAGGAGCTAAAGAAATTTGGTATAGGTGATGAAACTTCTTTAATTATGGGACATAAGGGTAATTTTTATCCATTACTTAAAAATAAGATAATCAAAAGTTGGGAAAGGTTATTTGAGCCATTTGATGATAAAAGCACATTATCACAGGCAACTTTATGGGAGATAAAAAAAGAATGGGTAGTAGATATTATACATGGATAAATGTAAAAGCTAGGGGGGAAATCTATGTCTAAATCAAATAAAAAGATAAGATTATATACATCTCAAAAGGAAATAGTCTTAGATACTATTAGGGAAAAGGGAATATACCAGGTCAAAAAAGAATTCATTATTAAAAAATATGAAGAGGTAGCTAATGTCTTTTTAGAACCTTATAACTGGTTCATTAGAAATGCTGTAAATATGGTGCCTAAGCCAGAAGGAGCAGAATATCCTATTTGGCTATTTACCGACTTAAAATATGTTGAAAATCATGAGGATAGCCACGTTCTAGAGATAGAGGTAGACATTGAAAATGTAATTCTATTTGATCCATTAAAATGGAATAGAATATTAAACTTAGCTTATATACCTAAAGATGAAAAGGATTGGATTACATATAATGAATCTCTAGAAAAACAAGGAATCAAAGATGAGTCTAGTATATACATGACTAATTTTTATCCTTATTTAAAGCAAAAGGTGAGAAAAAGCTGGGATTCTTTATTTGAAGAGGATATAGATTTATCAAAGACAAATCAAGCTGCTTTATGGGAAATTCGAAGAGAATGGATAGTGTCAGATAGGTGCTAGAAGTACCTCACTATATTTGATAAATCTATATAAGTATATTGTATAAGCTTAGAGTCATATATTTTAGTTGTAGATATTTGCAATATAACAGATATAGGCATGTCAAATTATAGGTACAGGGGGAGATATGTTGAAATTAAGTGTTATAGGAGAACAAAAATTTTCAGGTTGTGAAATACCTGTAATTGAAGCTGGCTTTGGTAAAAAAGAAAGGATTATCCTAGCAAAGTCAATAGCAGATATGCACAACGTTGAAGTATCATATATCAATAGACTTATAAACAAAAACATAGATAGATTCACTATGGATACTGATATAAAGAATATAGTAGATGATGTATATAATGATCCTGATTTGAGGAATAAGTTAGGTCTAAAACCTTCTAATGTAAACAAAAACACTAAATATGTATATATACTATCAGAACAAGGATATATGAAACTTATTGCAGCCATGAGTAATAGCAATGATGTAAAATGGGAGGCAATGAATAATTTTATATATAAGTATTTTAGAATGAGAAGTGACTTAGTTGAATCTGGTGAAAAGTTTCTAGAACCTAATGAGGTAAATGATATTTTAAAATTAGTTAATCATAACCCATATGTAAAAGTGTACACTAAAGATCTAGTATCACCTAGAGGAAAGAAAGGAAGCCAATTTAAAGAAGATAAAATAAAACCATTTTTAGATGAAATAAATAAAGAAGCGGCACAGCATTTAATTAAAACTTTAGGTGTGGAGGATTTAGAACATATACCAAATGTTGCTCATAAGTATTCAACTATGTTAATAAAAGATTTTTACATACCATCAGATAATTTGAAAAAAGAATATATAGGTGTATTTGAACAACTAGTAGATATAAGACAAGAGGTAATTACGGATAATTACAAGAAAGATAATATATTAAAGGAAAACTTTAAAAGTGAATTAAATAAAATAAAATCTGCAGTAAAAGGATTAATAAAGTAAGAAAAGACGGCAATTGCCGTCTTTTTTAATTGCAAGGATACTTTTCTTATAAATTATATATTGTATAATGATATTATTGAAGAAAATTTAAGAATGGAGTTAAATTTGAGCAAAATGGAAAAGAAAAATGCAAAGTTTCTTCCTATTATTGAAGAATTGAAAAGTTTAATTGAGGAAAATAAGACCTTAATTATTGCAATAGATGGGCGTTGTGGAAGTGGGAAAAGTACTTTGGCGGCAATAATAAAGGAGACATTTGACTGTAATGTTTTTCATATGGACGATTATTTTCTTCCTTTTAATAGAAAAACAACAAAGCGTTTGTCAGAGCCAGGTGGGAATGTAGATTATGAGAGATTCAAGATAGAAATACTAACACCTTTACAAAGTGGTGATGATGTTACTTATAGGCCTTATAACTGTAGCAAAGGAACTTTGGATGAGGCAATTAATGTGGAGTTTAAGAATGTAACTATTGTTGAGGGATCATATAGTTTGCATCCAATACTAAAAGAAGCTTATGATTACAAAATATTTTTAACAGTAGAACCAAAAGTCCAGCAAAAGCGTATCCTAAAACGTAACGGAGAAGAAAGGTTACAAAACTTTATAAATAAATGGATTCCAATGGAGGAGCATTATTTCTCTGAACTAAATATCCAGGGACAATGCGATTTTGTGTTTGATACTACATATAAAGAATAGATAAAGAATATATAAGACATAAAATAAAAAGGGGAACAAAACATGTTATTGTTTATGATTATTGGGATATCTTCAGCAATAGGAATTCGAGTTGGAATTATTAAGAATAGAAGAAGGTTATTAAAAACTTCTTGGGTGGTATTATTGCTAGATGTTGCTCTTTTTATAATTGGCTCTATTATGTACGCTATGTACGAATAGTAATTGTGTTAAATTTATTAATTAAAACAATAACTACGTCGCTATATTTATATACCACGTAATTTGGAGGAATAATTATGGAGCAAATTGAAATAAAAAAGTTAAATAGTAGTGATAAAATCCCATATAATTTACTTCTTTTAGCCGATCCATCTATTGAAGTAATTAATGATTACATACATAGAGGAGATTGTTACGTCGCCTATAGTAATGATACTATGCTTGGAGTCTATGTTATGATTAGGACAAGACCGTCGACTTTAGAACTTGTAAATATTGCAGTTAACGAAGAATACCAAGGCAAAGGAATTGGTAAGAAATTAATATTAAGTGCAATAGATATGGCAAAGAAGAAGGATGTAAAGGTTTTGGAAGTTGGAACAGGAAACTCTAGTATCTACCAATTGGCGCTTTATCAAAAATGTGGATTTCGTATAATTGGTATAGATAGAGACTTTTTTAGAATACATTATAAGGACAGGATTATAGAAAATGGAATTGAATGTATTGATATGATTAGGCTAAGAATAGATTTATAACTATTAATTGAATGTTTATTATTGCCATATAAGGAACTAAAAGAATACTTACAAAATAGAAAAAGATTATAAAAAATATAAGCCTTGTACTATGAAGTTAGTACAAGGCTTATATTTTTTATAGTGTTTGCTTACAAGATTCTACTGTAATTTCTAACACTCTTGATAAGAATGGGTATTTTTCTTTCATCATATCAAAATGTTCTCCATTTTTTAAAAACTTAGCAGTTCCTTCAAGTAATAATCCTGTTCCCATATACATAGATCCCATTACTTCTCTAGTACCCATAGTTAATTTAACTTTAGGGTTAATATTAATATTTTTTTCTGTCTTAATCATACCAGCTGCAGGAATTAATATTTTATTTCCTTCTACAACAACTAAATAGCTATTCCATGTATTAGAAACGTGTGCTTCATTATTTGCACAAGTTACAATAGATACTACACCTTCGTGGTTTATTACTTCAAAAAACTTATCATTTAACATATTATAATCCTCCTTTGATTGTGGACAAAAACTATCGTCGACAAATGCTGTCTACAATTAATATATAATACATTTGCCTTTGAGTCAATAGAAATATTATAATAAATGTAGTAAATACGGATGATAATATGTATACCTTGATTGAAAATAAGTAATAGGCTATTATAATAGAATATCAAAAATATATTAAAGGAGAATGAATTAAATGAAATTTTCAGTTGGTGTAGAGTATGCGCTACATTGTTTATTATATATGGTAAATATAGAAGAAGGCAGATCAGTTGGGATAAGAGATTTAGCAACGTTTCAAGGTATATCAGAGACTTATTTATCCAAGGTATATGCAAAATTAAGTAAGTCAGGAATAATAAAATCTGTACCTGGTGTAAAGGGTGGATATGCTCTAGCTCGTAAAGCAGAAGAAATAACATTTTGGGATGTTGTTGAAGCTGTAGAAGGTGAAGAACCATTCTTCCAATGTGCAGAAATTAGACAAAACAACATACTATTAGATAAAGATAATTTACCAGATACACATACAAAATGTCCTTGTTTAATTAAAGTAGTAATGTTAGAAGCAGAAAATGAAATGAAAAAATATCTAAATAATAAGACATTAAGATGGCTATACGATGAAGTGTATAATAATAAGCTTCCAAAAGAGATGGAAAAAGCAACAATGGACTGGTTTAATAATATGAGAAAATAGTGGCTGGGGAGTATTTATTATCAATGTATAATTAAAGACACTAAAGAGTTAGGAGTAAAATATATGGAAAATGAATTTTTAGTTTTAAAAGGGTGTAAGGAAAATAATTTAAAAGACATATCATTAGAAATCCCTAAGAGAAAAATAACTATATTTACAGGGGTATCTGGTTCGGGGAAGTCATCTATTGTTTTTGAAACAATTGCAAAGGAAGCACAACGTCAATTAAATGAAACATTCAGTGCCTTTATAAGAAATTTTTTGCCTAAGTATGGTGATGTAAAAGCTGACTATATAGAAAATCTATCAACACCAATTATTATTGACCAAAGTAGAATCGGTGGTAATTCAAGATCAACCCTAGGTACTATTACAGAGGTAAATTCATTCCTTAGAGCTTTGTACTCAAGATTTG
The DNA here is from genome assembly GCF_059569055.1 of Sporacetigenium mesophilum DSM 16796. NCBI lineage: Bacteria > Bacillati > Bacillota > Clostridia > Peptostreptococcales > Tepidibacteraceae > Sporacetigenium > Sporacetigenium mesophilum. Next base: position 621,052 of record NZ_JCANUR010000001.1, read on the forward strand.
GAAGTACATATTTAGGTAAAGCTAATGTATTTTCTTTTAATGATGTTAATGGTATGTGTCCAGAGTGTGAAGGCCTTGGAAAAAAGCTAGTTCCTAATATGGATGAACTGTTAGACACAAATAAATCATTAAATGAAGGAGCCATTTTACTTTCAGGTTTTGGAGTAGGCACATGGTATTGGAAGGTATTTGCAGAATCTGGGTACTTTGATAATGATAAGAAAATATGTGACTATTCTAAGGAAGAGTTAGATAAGTTTTTGTATGGTGGACCTGAGAAGATAAAGCTAGAAGATGCAGGTGGAGTTAATCTAACCTATGAAGGATTAATGGTGAGGTTTAGTAGGTTGTACTTAAAAAGAGAAGGAGAAACGTCTGAGGCTGCAAAGAAAAAGTTAAGCAAACTACTTATAGAAGACATATGTCCTGTGTGTAAAGGAAAAAGGCTTAATGAAAAAGTATATGGTTGTTTGATCAAGGGCTACAACATAGCAGATTTAACTAGTATGCAAATTGATAAGTTAGTTGAGGTAATTAAAGAGATAGATGAGCCAGAGGCACAACCGTTAGTTAAAGGTATAATAGAAAAGCTAAATAATATTATAGATATTGGCCTTGGGTATTTAACATTAGATAGAGAAACTTCCTCATTGTCAGGTGGAGAGTCTCAACGTATAAAGATGGTAAAGCATTTAAATAGTAACCTTATAGATTTGATGTATATATTTGATGAGCCAAGTATAGGACTTCATCCAAGGGATGTTCATAAGTTAAATGACCTTTTGAAGAAGTTACGTGACAAAGGAAATACTGTATTGGTTGTTGAACATGATCCCGATGTAATAAAAATTGCAGACCATATTGTAGATGTAGGCCCAAGGGCAGGAAGATATGGTGGGGAAATTGTATATGAAGGAAGTTATGAAAATCTACTTACATCGGGTACTTTAACTGGAAATGCATTAAATAAATCTCTTTCTATTAAAAAAGAAGTAAGGGAGCACAAAGGATATTTAAAGGCTATAAATTGTAATAAGCACAATTTAAAAAATGTATCTTTAACAATACCTAAAGGAGTTCTCACAGTAGTAAGTGGTGTTGCAGGTTCAGGTAAAAGTACATTAATTAAACATGAATTCTTAAAGCAAAATAAAGATGCAGTTTTAATAGATCAAAGCCCTGTACATACTAATTCAAGATCTAGTTTGGCGACTTATAGTGGAATTATGGACAATATAAGAAAGGCCTTTGGAAAGGAAAACAATGTTAATGTATCGTTATTTAGTTCAAACTCAGAGGGAGCTTGTGAAAACTGTAATGGAAGTGGAGTAATAGAAACTAACCTTGCATTTATGGAAAACATAAAAAGTACTTGTGATGTTTGTGAAGGCAAAAAGTATAAAAAAGAAGTTTTGGATTATAAATTCCATGAAAAAAACATAATAGAAGTTCTACAAATGTCAGTTTCTGAAGCAATTGAATTCTTTAAATTAAAGCCAATTAAGTCAAAGCTTCAGTCTATTGAAGATATGGGAATTGGGTATTTGACTTTGGGACAAACTCTTGATACGTTATCAGGTGGAGAATGTCAAAGACTAAAGCTTGCTAGTGAGTTACATAATAAGAGTTCTGTATATATACTGGATGAACCTACAACAGGACTTCATATGGCTGATATTGAAAGATTTATTAATATAGTTGAAAACATTGTAGATAGTGGAAATACAGTTATTATAATTGAACATAATGTAGATGTAATCAAAAGAGCAGACTGGATAATTGATATGGGACCTGAGGGCGGAACTAAAGGTGGAGAAATAATATTTGAAGGAACTCCAAAACAATTATATAACTGTGAATCTTCCTTAACAGCTAAATATATTTAATTAATATAAAAAATTTAGAAAATAAGCATTGGTATATCTAATGCTTATTTTTTGTGCATATAATTGTTAGGTATCTAAATGGTTATTATTGGTAACGTACGTTACGGAAAAATATACCATATTGATATATATTAAAAATATACAGTATAATTAGAAAAATGGAAAAATATGGGAGGAGATTTATTAATGTCAGAATTAAAAGTAGTAAACCCGATGTTTTGTTATCAATGTGAACAAACACCAGCTCAAGGATGTACTAAAGTAGGTGTATGTGGTAAACAACCAGATATAGCTAGTTTACAAGATATAATGATATTTGGACTTAAAGGGGTTGCAGCTTATGCTACTCATGCTAAAGAGTTAGGATACGTTGATGAAGAAGTTAACGCAATAACTCAAGAAACTTTATATACAACACTTACAAACTCAAACTTCAATTTAGAAGAACATATAAATGCGACTTTAAAAGTTGGTACTGCAGCAGTTAAAATGATGGATACATTAGATAGAGCTCATACTTCATACTTAGGAACACCATCACCTGTTACTATATCTCAAGATAAAGTAGAAGGTCACTGTATATTAGTTACAGGACACAACTTATATGCATTAAAAGCATTATTAGAGCAAACAGAAGGAAAAGGAATAAACGTATATACTCACTCAGAAATGATACCAGCACATGGTTATCCAGAATTAAACAAGCACAAGCACTTAAAAGGTAACGTTGGTAAAGCTTGGTTTGATCAAAGAAAATTATTTGAAGAATTCCCAGGTGCAATCCTTGGAACAACAAACTGCTTAATGCCAATAACAAGAGGAAGCTATTCAGATAGAATGTGGACTTATGGAACAGCAGGTCTTGAAGGAGTTAAGAAAATAGAAAACAACGACTTCAGTGCTTTAATAGAAAAAACATTATCATTACCAGTAGCAAACATAGAATCAGATAAGACTCTTACAACTGGATTCCATCACTCTACAGTACTAGATGCAGCTCCAGAAATAATAGAAGCTGTAAAAGCTGGTAAAATAAAGAGATTCTTCGTTATAGCTGGATGTGATGCTCCAACTAAAGGAAGAGAATACTATAGAGATTTAGCAAGTTCATTACCAAAAGAAGCAGTAATACTTACTACTTCATGTGGTAAATTCAGATTTAATGATATAGATTTTGGAAATGTTCCAGGAACAGATATACCAAGATATATAGATTTAGGTCAATGTAACAACTCAGGATCAGCAGCTAAAATAGCTATAGCTTTAGCTGAAGC